>JAISXH010000050.1 GCA_031270825.1 Bifidobacteriaceae bacterium | reverse complement strand
CCAGGCGCGCGCTGAACGTTCTCGCCGCCGCCGGGAGGATTGGCTGCGACCTGGCTGACCAGGCCTATTACCACCGTGAGCTCCCCTACGACCCGGCCCTGCTGGGCGCCTTGGCGCCGCGCCTCGACGGCGCTCGGGCCCTCGCGGCCGGCGGGGCCGTGACCTGGTCCAGCGCGACTCAGGCCACCGTGGCCGGCCAGGGCGGCGCCTATTTGGTCGCGTTGGGCGCGACTCTCGCCGACGCCACATGCACCTGCCCCTGGTACGGCCGCCACCACGGCGCCCGCGGCCCCTGCAAGCACGTCCTAGCAGCCACGCTGACCCGTCCCGGGGCCGCGGCCTGACCCACGTGGGCAGCGCTTACAGACTGAACCCGGCGGATCGGGGCTTGACGGCTCTCACGGTGGCGGCGTGCATTTCCGGGGCGACTTTGTGGGTGTAGACAACCTCGGCGTCGGCGAACCCCGCCGAGGCCAACCCCTCGAGGTATTCCGCCCTAGACAGCGCCCCCGCCACGCACCCGACCTGGGAACCGCGTCTGGCTCGCGCCGCCGCGCTGACGTGGTCTTCTGCCACGACATCGGACACGCCGATCCTCCCCCCAGGCCTGAGGACCCGGAACATCTCGCGGAGGGCGGCCGGTTTGTCGGTGGACAAGTTGATCACGCAATTGGAGATCACCACGTCAACCGAGGCGTCCGGCAACGGCAAGGCCTCGATGGCGCCCTTGAGAAACTCGACATTGGCGGCCCCGGCCTTGGCCTGGTTGGCGCGGGCGACCTCCAGCATCTCCTCGGTCATGTCCACGCCGTAGGCGAAGCCGCCGGGGCCAACCCTCCGCGCGGACAGCAGCACATCCAGCCCAGCCCCCGAACCCAGGTCGAGGACGGTCTCCCCTTCCCGCAGCTCGGCGACGGCGGTCGGGTTCCCGCAGCCGAGGCTCGCCTCAAACAGCCCTTCGGCTAGGCTCTCCCTGTCCTCGGAGCCGTACAAGCTTTCCCCGAACTTCCCCGGCTCTTCCCCCGGCCCGCCACCGGCCTTGGTCGCCTTGTCGGCGTAGCGCCGGCGAACCTCTTCCCGCAAGCCCTCGTCAACCATGGGGCCCCTCCCGTTCATATCGACGGTGATCGATGCGAACCTACCAGACGTATCGACATGTGTCTATTTGTCTGGCACGATGGCGACGTGCCAACACCCAGCCGAGCAGCCGATGCCCGCGACTCCCCCGCCGGAGACAGGGCGCTGGCCGCCGCTTTCAAGGCCCTTGGCGATCCGACGCGCCTGAGGCTGGTCCAGGCCATCACGGCCAGCGAGGACGGCGAGCTGTGCGTGTGCCATTTGACCGAGATCGCCGGGCTTTCCCAGGCCACCGTCTCCCACCACATGAGGCGACTCGTGGAGGCCCAACTCGCGACCCGAGAGCAGCGCGGCAAATGGGCTTACTACAGGCTCAACCGAGACGGCTTCACCCACATGGCCAACTCGCTGCGCATCACCTGAACAAGGCCCGCAGCCAGCCCGCGTGCCGGCCCGGCGCTACGCCTTGACGGGGATGCGGCTGGTCAGGGGCACGATGACGACCGCCAACGCGACGCTCACGAGCGCCAGCCAGAGGATCGGCATCGGCCCGTCTGGGGCTGACCACGCCACGTCGAGGAAGACGCCATCCTCCCCGTCTGCGGCCTGCCGGAAGCGGCCGATGCTTCCGCCGAACGGCAGGAGAAACAGCAGCGCGGCGGCCGCGGCGGTCGAGACGACCGCTCCAAGCACCCGTCTGAACTGGTAGCCGAGCACGGCGAGCCAGCCCACCAGGAACAGCGCGCACCCCCCGGTGAACGCCGCCGGGACCGACAGCGCCTGGAAGCCGCCGGTCAGCGCTCCCAGAAGGGCGTCAAGCACGGCCAGCGCGGCCGCCGCGCAGACCCCCGCGAGCAGCAGCGCGCGGGCGTGGCGCCCCCTGGTGACCCCGAAGTCCAACAGCAGCGGCAGGTAGAACGGCATGACGATGCCCATAACCACCAGGTAGAAGCCGCTCGCGTTTGCGAACAGCGGGGCTATGGCGTCCGCGCTGAGCTCTGGGCGCGGGTCCAGCCACGCGAACCGGCTGGCGGCCAGTCCAAGCAGGAACAACAACGCCAGCACGGCCGCGAGGATCGCCGCGAACCAGGCGGTCGCCACGCCCATCACCCCCGCGTGGTAGGCGAACGCCTGCCCCACGCCGGGCGCGCCCGCCTTGCCCGGGGCCGGCACGGCCGGGCGGCTGCTTTGATTGTCGGCGGTCACTGGTCTCGCCCTCCTTCAGGGTCGCTTCGATGAACAGGTCCTCTAACGTGGCGCCGCGTCCGCGCAGCGCGTCGGCGTCATCGTGCAGTAGCACCCGCCCCCGGTCGATGACGGCCACCTCGCTGAAGAGCCGCTCCATCTCCGATATGTGGTGGGTCGAGAAGAGGACGGTGCGCGGATGCGCCAGGTAATCGGCCAGCAGCTCTTCGACGAACAGCCTGCGGTAGACGGCATCCATGCCCAGATAGGCCTCGTCGAGGATGGTCAGCGGCGCGCGGGATGCCAACGCCACCACGCAGCGCAAGGCTGCCGCCTGCCCGCGGCTCATCCCCGCCGCGGTCCTTTTCAACGGCACCTGGAACCGCTCGACCAGGTGCTCGGCGAAGACCGCGTCCCAGTTCGGCCGGAACAAGGCGCCCATCTTGAGCAGGTCGCGCGCCTTGGCCCCGTTGGCGAAGGAGTCGGGGTTGTCGCGTGGGAAGACGAACGCCACCCTGGCCGCGACCCCGGGGTTCTCCCAGGGGTCTTCCCCGAACACGCGCACCGCGCCGCCGCCCGTGTGGAGCTAACCCGCGCCTCAGTACGGCGGCATGCGGTCGAGGAGCAACTTCGGGGCGGAGCCGTCCTCGAACCGCAGGAACGCGAAGCGGCTGCGGTCGCGTGCGGCGACGCGCTAGGTGTCCATCGCATGGGGCGCGGCCACCTGCGGATAAACCGCCTCAGCCGATGAGTTCGGCCACGTCCGGGTGTGCGGCGGCCAACGCCGCGTCGAAGGTCGCCAGCTTGGCGCCGCCGGCGCGGGCCAATGCCGTCAAGTAGGCGTCCGTGACCTGGCGGTGGCCCCTGATGCCAGCCCCGCCGACGCTTTGGCAAGGCATCGAATCCGGCCAGAAGCTGTACCCCTCAGTCTGGGCCAGGGCCTCAAGGATGGCGACCACGGAGCCCCAGTCGCCGCCAAGGCGGATGACAGTCCTGGCCAGGGCGCCCTGGGCGATGGGACAGACGGCGAACCGCTCCTGGGAGGCGAGCCACTCATTCGCCAACTGGTATTTGTCGTGCCCTTCGACGCCCAAAGCGACCACCACGCTCGAATCGAGCAAGTACAGCGTGTCAGTCATCGTCTTCCGCCAAGCGTTTCGCCTCCTCGACGGTGACCCGTCGGCCGGCGGCTATGGCCAAGGCGCCCGAGGCCGGGTTGCGCACCAGCTTGGGCGGCTCCCGAACAGCGTCCAGCCCCAACTCGACCAACTCCCCGAGGGCCTGGGACAGCGAGATGCCCCGGTCAGCCGCGTAGGCGCCGGCCCGCGCGCGCGTCACGCTCCTCAGGCTCGCTGTCGCCCTCGCCGAATCTGCCATCGCTTGCGCCATCGCCCCAGAATAGTGCATCAAGTCCTTGCATCACGAGATTGCTGCACAAACCCACACGTCCGCCGTGGCCGCCGACCCGGCGGGGGCGGCAGGCAGACATTGGCCGATGCCGTCGTCCCCGCCCGCGGTTACCCGCCTGTTCCGGCTTTGTGTGCGATGCGGGTGCTGCAACGCGATATGGCCGGCGAGGCCGAGCGCGCCGGTTTCGCCGCAGAGCAAGACGTCGCCGATTACGTGACCGCTCTGCGCCGTGCCGGGACCGGCCGGCCAAGTGAAGGTCTTCATCGACACAAATGTCTTGGTCTCAGTCGCTTCACAGGCCCAAATGCAGCCGGAGCGCCCGGTCGAGGCGTTGGATGTCGGCGGGGCCGATGTGACCGACTTGGGTGTGCAACCGCGACACGTCGACGCTGCGGACCTGCTCGGCCTGGGCTTTGGAGTCGCGTGGCAGTCCCGTCGCCGCCCGGGGCAGGAGCACCTGGAAGGGGAATAGCTCCGAGACGCTCGAGGTCAGCGGCACCACCGTTACTGTGCCCCGGCCCAGGGCGGCGGCGCGGCCGTTCGCCGCGTCGTTGCTGACAAGCACCACCGGCCGGGTCTTGTTCGCCTCCGATCCGCGCGCGGGTTCGAGGTCGGCGTGGCAGACGTCACCACGCCTCATCGGCCAGCCCGTCCTTCAGGGTCGCGTCCCAGGCCGGTTGGTCTTTGGCGGCCTCTGCCCAGGCGGCCTGGTACATGTCCGGGAGGCTTTGCGCCGCCAGCACGGCGACCGCGGCGTGGAACGCGGCGGACCTAGGGGGCTGGGGTCCGGCGGCCCGGGTTGTTGGTGTTTTGGCTGGTGGGCGCGGTCAGCGCCCGTCGAAGCGTGGCAGCGAAACGGAACGCGCGGCATCGGCGGCGCGTTCGCAACCGTGCAGGACATGATCGCGGATCTTGATGAGTGAGCGGCGCATCGTCAGGTCGACGCAGTTCAAGCGAGACGCGAAATTGGCCATGCGGCGGCACGGTCCCGCCGTCGCCGCCGAGCTGGTCCGGGTGCTTGAGGCATTAGTCGGCGGACAGCCTCTTGCCGCCCGGCTCTACCTTTTTCGGGCGCGGGCGGTGGCTTAGGGGCCTAGGCGGGTGGCTGGGACGACGTGCACGCCATCGGCGCGGGTGTAGGTGGGGCCTGTGGCGGTGACCACGGCGAGGAACTTTGGCCGGCTGGTCATGCGGCCGGCCGCGGCGGTCAAAGCGCGCGCGGCGGCGTCGAGGGCGACCGGCTCGCCCGAGAGTTTGACCTCGATTCCGGCCCACTGCGTCCCGCGCACCAGCACGGCATCGATCTCGCGGCCCTCGGCGTCTTGGAAGGCCCGCACGTCCCAGGGGTTGGCTCCCGCGTAGACGCTCAGGTCGCGGAACACCAGGGTCTCGAAGACCTGGCCGAAGGCGGCGCGATCCGCCAGCAGGTCCTCAGGGCCGGCGCCCATCGCGGCGGCGGCGAGCGACGGGTCCGCCAGGTGGCGTTTAGCGGCCTTGCGGGCGGGTGCGGCCGAGCGCAGGTGGCCGCCCCAGGCCGGCTGCGGGTCCAACACCCACAGCCGGGTCAGCGCGTCGAGGTAGGCAGAGATCGTTTTCGGGTCGATGCTGGCCCCGAATGCCGCCGAGTCGGTTTGGAGGCGCCGGTTGGACACGTAGGTGCCGGTGTTGCGGCCGAGGGCGGCGAGGATCGCCTCGACCTGCCGCCGGACGCGCTCGAGGACGGCTTGCCGCCCGGCAGCCCGGATCGCGTCGCGGGGCGGCGGGCTGGGACAGGTGGGTTGGGGGTCAGGGGCCGAGCGCGGCGAGGGGAATGAGGGCCACGCCGTCCGGCCGCGTGTAGGCCTGGCCTTGAGCGGTGATGACGCCGAGACAAACGGGCGCGCCCGCGCTTTGGGTGTCGACCTTGGCGGCGAACCGGAGCAGATTCTTCGCGGCCTGATCTGTCGCCGGTTTGGAACCGGCCAGCTTGACCTCGAAGGCCGCCCACCGCCGATAGCCGGCGTCGATCACCAAGTCGACCTCAAGGCCGGTGTTGTCCCGGTAATGCTTCACCCGCGCATAGGCGGCGTCGGCGTAAACCCGAAGGTCGCGGACGGCGAGCGACTCGAACAGCAATCCGAAGGTCTTCAGATCCCGGCCCAATTCGGCCGGTCCCGCGTTGAGCAGGGCGCACGCCAACGCCGGGTCGACCAGGTGGTGTTTGGGCCTTCGCCGAACCCTCGCCTTGTCCCGCAACACGGGCGACCAGGCCGTCAGAGGCTCGTAAACCATCAGCCGCTCAAGGGCGTCCAGGTAAGCGGCGGCCGTCTCTGGGCGCAGCGAAACTCCCCCCCTTGCGGCGTCCTCCGCCAACGTCGCCGTTGCGGCTTCTGTGGCCGTGTTGCGCGCCAGCGACCGCAGCAGGGCGCGGACTCTGACCGGGTCACGGCGGATATCACCGACCGTCTTGATGTCCCCGAAGGCGAGCTCGTCAACAAGATCGGCGGCATTCCGCGCGGCCTGCGCCACCGGCCGCGACCGGTCGCGCGGCCAGCCGCCGTGGCAGACCTCGTCGATCAACTCGCCCAGGCCGAGCCGGGACCGACCCGCCTCCACCGGGTCCCCGCCGAGCACCCCCGCCAAAGAGACCTCAGCCGAGGAAAGCCCCGATTCCGCCAAGCTCAACGGCCTCATCCGAAGACGGCTGAAACGGCCCGCGCCGCTGTGGCGGGCGGCATCGTCGCTGGGGGTGGCCGAGCCTGTCAATATGAACTGGCCGTCGGCGGCCCGCGAATCGACCGCCCGGCGCACCGCGTTCCACACCTCCGGCACCACTTGCCACTCGTCTATCAGGCGCGGCGCCGGGCCGTCCAGGATGCGGGCCGGGTCGATCTGCGCGGTCTGGCGGGACACGAGGTCCAAGTCGAGCGCGACCTCGCTGGCGGCCACCCGCCGGGCGGTCTCGGTCTTGCCGCAGCCCTTGACGCCTTCGACCAGGACCGCGCCGACCCGGCCCAGCCGTTCGCCAAGCTGCGCGTCGGCCACCCGGCCGATATATGCTCGCGGCATTGCAACACCCCTTCCGTCTGCGCCTTTGCCAGCGCCATCGATCTGACGCCACCAACCAGAGTCCTGCAAGTCAACCAACCAGAGTCCTGCAAGTCAACCAACCAGAGACTTGCAAGTCAACCAACCAGAGACTTGCAAGTCAACCAACCAGAGACTTGCAAGTCAACCAGCTAACACCTTTCAACGCGTCGACCTGGGACTGGGCCGCCCTCCGACTCGACGAGCAATCCGGGTCGCCGCAAATGCTCCTCTGCCTGGGGTGCCTGGACGGCGACTACGGCGAGAACAACGGGATCAGGCGGGACATCGCAGCCTTCGTGACAGCGGGATAACAGCCGCGGATCAGGCCCGCGGCGGCGGCGGGCCGCCTCCCGCGCCAACACCGCCCGGTCCGGGACCACCACCAGGCGGCCGCCCTCCAAGCTGTATCCGAACGGCGCACCGCCGCCGTGCCATCTCCCCTCCAAAGCCTGCTGACGGGCAGCCCGCGCCGCCATCAGCCAACAGGGCGAGCATCGCCCTGAACCTCGGGCGCACCACCCTGCGGACCCGCTCACCCGACGGCAACGTGAGCGTGCGCTGTTTGAACGCCGACGTGTCGTTCTCCCGGAACACCGCCGCCACCTCCAGGCCGAGGCCTGAGGCGAGAGCCCGGCAATCCGCCTCCTGACGGTCAACACCACGCTCCAAACCCGACGGGTCATCACTGATCCGCACATACACCACCGCCCGCGGACCGACCCCGGCCCCCAGGGTCAACGTGCCCATAGCTCCGTCGACTAGGGCATTTCCCTGCGGCGGACCGCCATCCTGGACACTCGCCGCCCGCGCGGCATCGTCCCTGCTATTCCTGCTCCCAACGTTCCGACCGGCCATAGCCGACCACCTCCGTCTCTCCTTGTAAGACGCAGGTGCGTTTGGGTCCCCACGGCGGGCCGGGGGGACCCAAGCATCAGCGAATCTCTGCGCTCGTCAGCTTGCGCGGACGGTCTATCCCGCGAGTCGGTCCTGCCGCCGGCACCCCCTCGGAGAAGAGGGGCCGAGGCTCGGCCGCCGCCCCAAGTCTGTTGTCGGCACGGCGCCATCACGCGCGCGCCTGGCTTCGGCGCGAGTCGCGGGCTCACGCCATCGGGCGAGGCGGCGGGTGGCCCGACCGGTGCCGGCTCACCGGGGCCGTGCGGCGCGGCGCCTGGCGGACGATGCCGCCGCCCCGCCCGCCAGCACCAACACCAGCGCCAACACCACCAGACCCGCAGGCGAACCAGCCCCGGTCACCGGCAACGCGCCCT
>JAISXH010000063.1 GCA_031270825.1 Bifidobacteriaceae bacterium | reverse complement strand
CCCCCTCATCCGATGCGCTCACACCCACTCCTCCCAACTCCTCACCCAACGACAAAACCATCAACGCCAACGACGTCTCACCACAGCTTGACAGTTAGGGAACAGGACGGGCATTTCGCCGGGAAGGTCAACGGCGAGTTCGACTCGTCCACTCTTGCGGGGTTGCGTTCGCTGTACAAAGACGCCGGTTACGATCTGCCGTTGGCGGCCGGAACCGACGAGGGATTCGTCTTGGACGAGTTTGTCGAGGTCGCGGCCGGGCCGGTGCGGGTGATCGAGGCCGCCGCAGAGGGCACCCGGGTGGACGATGCCGTGGCGTTGATCCGGGTGGTCATCGGCGAGCCGTGGGTCAGCGCGCGGGTGACGATCCTGGACGCCGAAGCGCTGCCGGAGGGCGCCGAGGTAGCGGTGACGGCCGAGGGCGCCGAGGTCTTGTCCGCGAGCGTCGGCACGGTGGGCGACTACCAAGCTGACGGAACACCTGGTTATGAGGTCACGATCCCGGTGTCAATAGAGTGGTTCGAGACCTTGGACGGCGCCCAGCAGGCGACTATCAAACCAACGAGCGTGACACCTGTCGGCCCGGCCGTGCCGGCGGCGGCGGTGCGCGAGGACGCGAAGGGCGCCTATGTGCTGGCCGCCGGCACGGGTGGCGAGACGGCGCCCGACCAACGCGCCCGGACGGCCGGTGCGGACGGGGTCGAAGACGGGACGTTCGAGCGGGTGCCGATCACGATCACCGGGCAGGTCGGCGGCTATGCGCTGATCGCGCCCGATGAGGTGTTGCCGGTCGGGCGCCGGATCGTGGTTTCGGGCAGTGGCGCGGCCGGGTCCTGACTGGCTGGGCGCCACGGCGCCGGGCGCCCCCACGCCGCCAGCCGCACCGCCAGTTCCCGCCACGCCGCCAGCCGCAGCCGCAGCCGCGCCGCCAGTTCCCGCCACGCCGTCGGCCTTAGCCCCGACGCCCGGCGCCGGGGAGCCGTTGATCCGTTTGCGGGGCGTCGCCAAGCGGGTGGGCCGCAAATCCGAGGTTGTCGCGTTGCGGCACGTCGATCTGGACATCTGGGCGGGCGAGTTCGTCGCGGTGACGGGGCCCTCGGGGTCCGGCAAATCGACGTTGCTCGCCATCCTGGGGCTGTTGGACGCCCCCACCGCTGGAGACTACTGGTTCGAGGGCGCCCCTGTCGGCGCCTTGTCTGAGGCTGACAGGAACCGGTTCCGGGGCCGCCAACTCGGGTTTGTCTTCCAAAGCTCCTGCTTGATTGGCGACGACTCCGCCAAGTTGAACACCGCGCTGGCGCTGCGGGTGCGCGGCGTGGCCGCCAGCGCCCGCGACCGTCTGGCGCGCCAGGCATTGACTGCGGTCGGCTTGGACGACCGTGCCCAGACGCGGGCGAAGCGGTTGTCCGGCGGAGAGCGACAGCGTGTCGCGTTGGCGAGGGCTCTGGTTCCGGGGCCGCGCCTGCTGTTGGCGGACGAGCCGACCGGGGCGTTGGACACGGCATCGGCGGCGGTTCTGCTAGCCCAACTGCGCGCGGCGGCCGACCTGGGGACAACTGTGGTTGTCGTCACCCACGACCCGGTGGTGGCCGCCGCCGACAGGGCGGTTGTGTTGGCGGACGGGACGCTGGTGGACGCCGCTCCGCCGCCGCCCCGGCCAGCGCCGCCACCCGCCTCGCGACCCAGCCGGCCTCACGTCTGGCCCGGTTGGGCGCCAAGACCGCCGAACTGCTGGGAGTGGCTGAGGCGGGTGAGGGCGTGCTGTTGTGGGTCAACCAGCATCCCGTCCCGGTGACCGGCATCCTGGCGCCCAGCGGCGGCGAGGCGTTGGACAACGCTTTGCTGCTGTCCCCGGCCGCGGCGGAACTGCTGGCAGTCCCGATCCGGGAGAGGGTCGTGGTGGCGACGATCCCCGGACGGGCCGAGGCGTTGCACGACGCGATCCCGTTCGCCTTGGCCCCGGCCAACCCTGGCGGGGTGGATGTGTCCGTGCCCTCCGACCTGGCCTCCCTGCAAGCTTCGGTGGCCACGAACTTGACCGGTTTGATGAACACCCTCGGCTGGGTGGTTCTGGCCCTGGCGGCCATGAGCGCGGCCACTTCGATGCTGCTGTCGATCCACCAGCGCGCCCCTGAGATCGCTTTGCGCCGGGCGGTGGGAGCGACCCGGTCGGCGGGCTTAGAAGGGCGTCGCTCCGTCCGCCTCGACTGTCAGGGTCAGCCCGGGCGCGCTGGCGCCGTCGGCGGAGGCCTGAGGGCGGTCCACCAGCACCGTGTCGCCGTCGCGGACCTGGCCGGACAGCAGTTGCGTGGCTAGCTGATCGCCAATCTCGCGTTGGATCAGGCGCCGCAACGGCCGGGCGCCGAAGGCTGGATCGTAGCCCTCCAGGGCCAGCCACTCCCTGGCTGACGCGGTGACGTCCAGGGTCAGACGCCGCGAAGACAACCGCTTGTTCAAGGACGTTATCTGCAAGCCGACAATCTGTCCGATTTCCTCCAACGTCAGGGCGTCGAAGATGAGCACATCGTCAAGCCGGTTCAAGAACTCCGGCTTGAAGGCGGCCCGCACGGCGGCCATGACGTGCTCACGCTGTTCCTCCGGCGCCATGGTCAAATCGACCAGGTATTGGGAACCCAGGTTGGATGTCAGCACCAGGATGACATTGCGGAAATCGACTGTGCGGCCCTGGCCGTCAGTCAGCCGGCCGTCGTCCAGCACCTGGAGCAGAATGTCGAAGACCTCGGGATGGGCCTTTTCGACCTCGTCCAGGAGCACCACCGAATAGGGACGCCGGCGCACCGCCTCAGTCAACTGGCCGCCCTCCTCGTAGCCCACGTAGCCGGGGGGCGCGCCGACCAGGCGCGCCACGGAGTGCTTTTCGGAGTACTCGGACATGTCGATGCGAACCATGGCGCGCTCGTCGTCGAAGAGGAAGTCAGCCAGCGCGCGGGCCAACTCGGTCTTGCCGACGCCGGTCGGGCCAAGGAACAGGAAGGACCCAGTGGGCCGATCCGGGTCGGAAACGCCGGCGCGGGCCCGCCGGACGGCATCGGACACCGCCGCCACGGCCTTGCCCTGGCCGATCAGCCGCTCGCCTATGACCTGTTCCATTCTGAGCAGCTTGGCGGTCTCGCCCTCCAACAGGCGCCCGGCGGGGATGCCGGTCCAGGAGGAGACCACTTCGGCCACCTCGTCCGGGCCCACTTTGTCGGGCACCAGCGGAACGCCGGCGTCGGGGTGGGCGGCCGCGACGGCATCGTCGGCGTTCTCGGTCTTCTCCGCCTGAGCCAAAGCGGCCTCAACCGGCGGGATGTCGCCGAAGCGGAGCCGGGAGGCCTCCGCCAAGTCGCCGCGGTTCTCGGCCTGTTCGGCCGCGGTGGTCAGTTCGTCCAAGCGGGCGCGCAGGTCGCCGACTTTGTTGCGGTCGGACTTCTCCATCTCCCAGCGCGCCTTCAGCGCGTCGAGTTCCTCGCGCCGGTCGGCCAAGTCCGCGCGCAGCCCCGCCAGTCGCTCCTGCGAGGATTCGTCCAGTTTCTTCTCTTTGCCTTTGACCGTGTCGAGGAGGTATTGCTCCTCCATCTCCAAGCGGAAAACAGTGCGCTGCAATTGATCGATCTCGACCGGGTTGGAGGTCAGCTCCATGCGCAAGCGCGAGGCGGCTTCGTCCATCAGGTCGATCGCCTTGTCCGGGAGTTGGCGGCCGGTGATGTAGCGATCGGACAGGGTGGCCGCCGCGACCAACGCCGAGTCGGCAATGGTGACATGGTGGTGCGCCTCGTAGCGCGGCGCGATCCCGCGCAATATGGCGATGGTGTCCTCGACTGACGGCTCGCCGACAAAGACCTGCTGGAATCGCCGCTCGAGGGCGGGGTCTTTCTCGATCCGCTCGCGGTATTCGTCCAGCGTGGTGGCGCCCACCATTCGCAGTTCCCCCCGAGCCAGCATCGGCTTGAGCATGTTGCCGGCGTCCATGGAGCCTTCGGCCGCCCCTGCGCCCACCACGGTGTGCAGTTCGTCAATGAAGGTGATGACCTGGCCGTCCGAATTCTTGATCTCCTCCAGCACCGCCTTGAGCCGCTCTTCGAACTCGCCGCGGTATTTCGCGCCCGCCACCATGGCGCCCAGGTCGAGCGCGATCAGCTGCTTTCCTTTGAGCGCGTCCGGCACGTCGCCCTTGACGATCCGTTGGGCCAGGCCTTCCACGACTGCGGTCTTGCCCACGCCGGGCTCTCCGATCAGCACCGGGTTGTTCTTGGTGCGCCTGGACAGCACCTGCACCACGCGCCGGATTTCTTGGTCGCGGCCGATCACCGGATCCAGCTTTCCTTCCCGCGCCGCCTCGGTCAGGTCGCGCCCGTATTGCCCCAGCGCGTCGAACGTTCCCTCTGGGTTCGCCGTGGTGACCTTCTGTCCGCCTCTCAGTTCCGGCAGCGCGTCCGTCAGGGCTTTCGGCGTGGCGCCGTTTCGTCGCAGGATCTCGCCGGTCTGTCCTTCCAGCCCGGCCAACGCGATCAGCAGGATTTCCGCCGAGACGTACGAGTCGCCTTCGGAGTCGGCTAGTTTCTGCGCTTGGTCCAGCGCCGTCAGTAGTTGCCGCCCGACCTGTGGTTGGGCCGTCGATGTGCCCGATGCCGTCGGGAGATTCGTCAGCCCCACCCGCGTTTCGGCGCCGATCGCCTGGGTTTCGGCCTTGGCCGCTTCGGCCAGGCGTAGGGCCAAGCCCTCGCGGTCAAGCCAGAGCGCGTTGAGCAGGTGCAGAGGTTCCACAGTTGGGTTGCCGGCGGCGGCTGCCTGTTGGATGGCGTCTTGCAGAGCGTTCTTGGACTTGGCGGTGAGTTTCTCGACGTCCATAATTGCCTCCCTGGCTAGGGGACCGATTCTTGTTCCAATTGAAGACCACTACTAGAACTTGAGTCTACTACGCTCAAGTTTGGTTCCGGAGGCCGGGCGGTCGCCCCGTGGCGGCCGTCGCACTCCTCGGGGCCATCGGCTCGGCCGCCTGCGTTTGGGCTGATGGTTCGTCTGAGGCTAACGACCAACACAATCACCGTCCCCTTGCGTAGTTCGTCTGAGGCTAACGACCAACACAATCACCGTCCCCTTGCGTGGTTTGCCTGGGGCTAACCACCAACACAATCACCGTCCCCTTGCGTGGTGGCGGTTGGCGGTAGAATCGGGCGGGTTCGGCGCCGGGCGGCGCGAAATCCGCCGTCCGTGAGCTGACAGAATCCCTCTTAGTTACCGCAATAGCAAAGGGCCCGCAATGACTCCTCCAATCACCCGCCGTATTGCTTGTCTCGTAATGGGACTCGCGTTGATCGCGTTCCCAGCCAGTCCGGTCGCCGCTGAAGGGACGGACCCGTCCACAGCCGCCGGAACGGGCACAACCCTGGCTGCGGCGGCGGGGACAGCCGGTGGGGCGGCATCGTCCAAAGGCACTGGCCAAATCGACCTGGGCACGGCGGTCGCGGAACAGGACCAGAGCGGGCAAACGCGGGCCGGCGCCGCGGGCGTGACGACCACGGCGATTGATCGCGACAACAAAGTCGCCGTTGCCCAGGCCTACCAGAACTACGCCCTCAACTTGCGCACTGTGGCGATGGGCTGGACCGGATCGACCGCCGGTTGCAGCGTCGGCAACGTCAGCTCGGCCGCCCAGCAGGCCACCCTGCAGACGGTCAACTACCTTCGCCAGATGGTTGGCCTGGCGGACGTGACCGAAAACGCGGACGCCTCCAGCGCGGCCCGCAAGACAGCCCTGATGATGCAGGCCAACGGCCAACTGACGCACTATCCGCCAACCAGCTGGCGGTGCTTCTCCAACAACGGCGCCTTCCTCGCCTCGCGCTCCAACATCGCGCTTGGGTCGGGCGGAGACGGCATTTTGGCCGGGGCCAAGGCGATCTTCGCCTATGTCAACGACGTCGGGGTCGATTCGCTAGGACACCGACGCTGGGTTCTCTCACCGGTCCAAAGAACCATCGGAATCGGCTCCACCAGCAACGCCAACGCGATGGTGTGGGGCAACGGCTCCGGCACCTGCACCAGCACCAGCTGCACTGTCTCCGCCTGGAATCCGAGCGAAGACGCTTCCTTCACCAACACCTACGGCACCTCGTGGACCAGCCCGCAAACGGTGGCCTGGCCTGCGGCAGGCTATTTCCCGTACCAGCTAACCAAGAGCGAGTACGACTCGCGGCAGATGGACTGGTCGGTGGCGGCTGGCACGTCCGCGATCAGTTTCGCCAGCGCCACCGTCGCCGTGACCAAGAACGGCGTGGCGGTCAGCGGCCTGAGCCTGATCCCCCAGTCCAGCCTGGGACGCGGTTACGGCGACCAAGGAGCTTTCGGCTTCCGGTTCCCGACCGGCGCTGTCACCCTGCCGGGAGCGGGGAAAGTCGACACTTACCGGGTGACCATCTCGGGAATCGGCGGCATCAGCGGCGGCCGGCTCCAGTATGACGTCAAGATGATCAACGCCCTGGAGGCTTCCGTTGGGGCCGTGTCGATCAGCGGCACGCCGCGGGTGGGCCAGACCTTGACAGCCCAGGTGAGCGGGGTGACCCCGGCTGGAGCGACGCTCGCTTACCAATGGCTTCGGGGCGGGACCGTCGCCGTGGGCTCCAATTCGTCGACCTACACGCCGGTTGACGCGGACTACGGCCAGACCATCTCCGTCAAGGTCACAGCGTCGAAGACGGGCTTCACATCCGTCCCGGTGACCTCGGCCGCGGTTGGGCCCGTGACCGCTCTGCCGATGTCGGTGGCGAAACCGGTCATCTCCGGCGCCGCCAAGGTGGGCCAGCCCCTGAGCGTGGCCGCCGTGGCGACGGACCCCGCCGGGGGGACGGTCAAGTACGAATGGTTCGTGGGCGGCGTGGTCGCCAAGTCGGGCACGGACGCGGCCGCGCGCTCCTTCACCCCGACCACCGCGAACGGCGGGAAATCGCTCTATGTGAAGGTGACCGCGACCAGATCGGGATATCGGACGGCCACCAACCAATCTGACACCTTGACGATCATGGCCGTCGCTGACGGCTGCTCGATCGCCCAGGCGATGATCACGCCCCGGCTATGGTCGCACCAGGGCGCCTCCACCACCGGGACTTGGGCCACCCAGCACGCCCAGGTGCTGCGCGTTTGCGCCAACGGCGACATGCGCCTGTACACCCAGGACCCGGCCACTTTGGCCCTGAGCCTGACCAGTGTGATCGGCTGGGGCTGGCAGAACCTCAAAGTCGTCACCCCCGGCGATTGGAACGGCGACGGCTTCAACGACGTGATCGCCGTGGACACCGCCGGGAAAGTCTGGCTCTACCCGCGCGACAGCGCCAACCGGTGGGGGGCCCGCAAGCAGATCGCATCTGGTTGGCAGGGTTACAGCCGGGTTGTCGCCGTGGGCGACATCACCAAGGACGGCAAGCCCGACATCTTGGTCGTTGACGGGCAGGGCAGGCTGTTCAGGTACCAGGGCGACGGCAAGGGCGGTTGGAGGAACTCCGGCGCCCGGACCCAGATCGGCGGCGGTTGGAGCAGCTTCCAGTTGCTGGCCGCCGGGGACATGAACCGGGACGGGATCGGGGACATCATGTCGGTCAACCGCGACGGGAAGCTGTTCTGGTACCCCTCGACCGGCTACGGGTTCGGGGCCCCGCAGCAGATCGGCGCCGGCTGGAACGCCTTCAGGCCCATCACCGGCGCGTCCATGAACGGCGACTTGGTCGGCGATCTGATCTCGGTCTCCTCGGTCGGCACTGTCCGCTTCTATCCCGGCCGGGGCCAGGCCTCGTTCGCGCCGGCCGTGATCGCGGCCGCGGGCTGGCTCTAAGCGGCCGCCCGTTACTCAGGGGTGTGTTCGGCCCCGAGCCCGCCTAGCTGACGCGCTGGGCGGGGAATGGGGGGTTCGCGCCGGCCCTGATCCGCTTGTCAAGTCACGACCCGGGCTTCACCGGCATTGCGTCGGGACGGGCGGGGAATGGGGGGTTCGCGCCGGCCCTGATCCGCTTGTCAAGTCACGACACGGGCTTCACCGGCATCGCGTCGGACGGGCGGTCAGTTCCGCGCCGGGTCCCGGCACTCCGGCTGGGCGGGCCGTCAGCCCCAGGCCAGGTCCCGTGCCAGGATTGGATCCATGACTTGGCTCCCGTCCGCGCGGCCGGCCGCGACGCGGCGCGTGTTCGCGGCGGCATTGGCGATCGCCTTGGTGGCGGCGCTGAGCGGCTGTATGAAACTGCGCTTCGCTTTCACGGTCAACCCCGACGACACCGTGGCGATCACGACCCTGATGGCCTATGAGGATTCCGTTCTCGAAGAGGCGGCCGCAGACCAAGGCTTGACGGTGGAGGAGTTCTTGGCCCAGTCCGGCGTCGAAGAACAGTTCCAGAAACTCGACGGCCAGGGCACGGTCGAGGATTACCACGAAGACGGATACACCGGCTGGGTGATCACGGGCAGCGAGCTGGCGCCCCTGGGCGGCGTGACCATTCCAGGACAGTTGGGCCAGGCAGGCGCTCTCAATCTTGAGCGCCAGGGCGACGAGTTCGTGCTGTCAGGGGTGATCGACGTCGAGCGGATGCCAGGCGACCTGTCCGCTTGGGGATTCGACGAACCCGAAATGCAGGAGGCCTTGAAGACGGTCGACTTCGAGTTCGTCTTCACTTTTCCGGGTCCGGTCGAATCCGCCACCGGGGTGATCGACGCCAACACGGTCACCTTCTCCCCCAAGTGGGGCGAGCCTCTTGAGGTCAACGCTGTGGCCAGCGCCATCCCGCCGGCCCCACCGGTCGAGGATCCGGACGATTCTGGGTCCAGGGCCGTCTTGTGGCTGGCCTTGGCCGGCGCGGTGATCGTGGTGGCCGGCGCGATCCTGGTCGCGGTTCGCATGTCGCGTAGGAAGAAGGCCGCGCACGATGCCGACCAGGACGGTTTGGGACGTCCCGCCGGCGGGTTCGGCCCGCTTCCGGCGGCCCCCGGATCGGGGTCGCAGGCCGCGCGGCCGGCGGCGGCTGAAGCTGGCGGAGCCGAAGGGGCCGAAAGGGCTGCGGGCGCCGAAGCGGCAGAGGAATAGCTCTTGGGGCGCCGCACCGGTCTGGTCCGGAGCCCGGCCCGGGCCGGTCGTGTGGCCGGTGGCTCGCGGGCGGGGCGCGCCAGCGCCGCCATGGTGCGCCAGAGCGACTTGACCTGAGACAATAGGCGGCATGACCCCTGCGAATGCCAAAGTGGGACGAATGGCCCCGGTGATCCTTCTGGCTGCGGCGCTGGCCGTTGTGATGAGCGGCTGCATGCGGCTGCAGGTCGAATACGGCGTCAACCCAGACGACACGGTGTCGACCAAGGGAGTTGTCGCCTTTGACGACTCCTTCCTTGAGGAAATGGCCCAGGAACAGGGAGTTTCCGTGGACGAGTTCCTGGAGCAATCCGAGATCCAGACGGAGCTCGAAGGGTCGCTGGGCGGGGACGGCGATGTCACTCTGGCGGAATACGCCGCCGACGGCCACACCGGCTGGTCCTTCACCGCCGACGAGCCCCAGCCGCTGGAATCGGTGAATGGGATCGAGGGCTCTGAGGACGCCAATCCGTTGACCTTGGTGCGCCAGGGAGACGAGTTCATCCTTTCCGGCCAGCTCGACCTCAGTTCGGAAGGCGTTGGCGTGTCCGCGGAGATGCTCGAAGATCCTGAGACCGCGGAGATGATCGACCAAATGGACATCGAATTCGTTTTCACTTTCCCGGGCAAGGTCAAGTCTTCCACGGGCGCCATTGACGGCAACAAGGTGACGTTCAAACCTGAGTTCGGCGAAGTGGTGAAGCTGGACACGGTGGCCGCGGCCAAAGAAGGTCTAGGTTCGCAGGCGGTCATCTTGGCCGCCGCCGCAGGCGCCATCGTGGTGGTCGCCGTGATCGTGATTGTGCTGCTGACGGCCAGAAAGAAGCGCGCCGCTCGCCAGGGAGCCGGCCAAGCCGCCTAGGAAACCGGCGAACAAACGGTTTCCTAGGCCGAAGCAGCCTTTGCCTTCCGCGTTTCCGCCGGTCAGCGTTCCGCTGCCCCGCGTCAACACGGTCGGAGCGTGGTTGTTCACCACGCTCCTAGCCGCCTCATCTGCCGCCCCGGCGGCGGGGAACCGCTGGCCGGCGGACGGAGTCGATATTTACAAAAGTCGGCGCGATTTGACGAATCCGACAGCCGTCCGATTGCATCGTCATGTGCCGAAACAGCCCCGCCAGACCATGGCTGCGCGTCTCCGAATGCCCGGGGCCGCAGCGATTGCGGCCCACTGTAGCGGCGCCAGCCGATTGGCAGACTAACCGCCGAACCGCGACTGGGGCCAGCGGCCTTGGCGGCCTGATCGGCTGGTGGCAACCCCATAATCCCGGCCCCGGCGAGCCGCCCAGCGCCGGGCTGGATCGACATAGCCGACCCTGAGGCTTGACAGCCTGGGCACTTGGCCCATTCCCCCTTATTTACCCCGTTTGACCACAGAAAGCGCATCATGCATAAACTCTCTCCGCGCGCGGCGATCACCGCGGCGACCATCACCCTGTTGCTAATCGGAACCTCGGCCTGCGCCGGGGACAAGTCCGACCCAGGGAACTCCTCTTCCCCGAACGGCAGTCCCGTCAAGGGCGGACGTCTGTCGATAGCGTTCACCAGTGACTCAGGCTGCATAGACCCGCCCCAAACTGGGTTCATCGAGGATCGGATTATTATCCGCCAGATCGCCGACACGCTAACGGACCAGGACCCCGAGACGCTCGAAATCGTTCCGTACCTGGCGGAGTCCTGGGAGGTCAACGATACGGCGACGGAATACACCTTCCGGCTCAAGAGCGGCGTGACGTTCTCGGACGGCAGCGCTCTAGACGCCGCCGCCGTGAAGGCCACCTTCGACGGCATTCTGGAGTTGGGGCCTTTGGCGACCGGGGCGGGCCGGCTGATCACCGGTTTGGAGTCAACCGAGGTGGTTGATCCCCAGACCGTGGTGCTGCGGTTCTCTGTTCCGAACGCCGCTTTCTTGCAGGCCACCACGAACGCCTCGCTGGCGATCCTGTCTCCCGATTCTTGGGACAAAGCGCCGGAGGACAGGTGCGTCGGCGATTACATCGGTTCCGGTCCGTACACCCTCAACGAGTACACGCCGAATGAGAGCGCCTCCGTCGACAGGCGTTCTGGCTACGGTTGGGCCACGTCGGTGGCGGAAAACCAGGGCGAGGTTTACCTGGACGGAATCGACTTCTCCTTCATCGCCGAGCCGAGCGTGCAGGTCGGCTCGGTCACATCGGGACAACTCGACATCGCTTGGCCTAGGGCCGCGCTGAGTGAAGACAATCAGGGGCTGATTCAGGCTGCTGGCGGACACACGCTCAGTCGCGAAATGCCGGGAGTCTCCGAGACCCAGATCCCGAATACCACCGACGGCCATGTCCTGAGTGACCTGTACGCTCGCCAGGCCCTGGTCAAAGGGATCGATTTCAGCGGCATCGCCAAGGCCGAATACTGGGAGGGTTACCCGGTGCCCACAGGGATAGTCGCTGAGACCACCCCCGGGTGGGTGGATCAGTCCGAAGCGTATGCCTACGACCCTGAAGGCGCCAAGCAACTGCTCGAGGACAACGGTTGGGAACTCGACGCCGACGGCTATTACGCCAAGGCGGGCAAGCGGTTCACCATTCGCTGGCTGGTGTTCACCAATGTCTCTTCCGAATCGACCGCGGCCCTGGTGCAGGACCAGCTCAAAGATGTCGGGATCGAAGTCGAAATCGTGCCTTTGACCGCCCAGGACGGGGCCGCCGTGTTGGAGGCTGGCGATTACGACATCGGGAATATCGCTTCCACCAGGGCCGATGCCGACATCTTGCGTCAGATTTTCGACCTCACGACGGTAGCCGATTCGTCTGCGGCCAAGAAGAGCCAGGACCCGCAGACGGCGGCGAAGCTGAGCGAACTGTTCGCGCTCCAGCTGACCCAGGTGGATCCGACCCAACGGCTGCAGACAATCGCCGAGATCCAAGAGTTGTTGGTCGATCAAGTGGTGGCGTTCCCGCTGAATGCCCGTATCCAGGTTTTCGGCCTGGCTGAACGGGTCAACGACGTGAAAATCACAGCTGAGAACCTGACCCTGACCAACGACGCCTGGCTGTCTAAGTAAGCCAGGCATCCCGAGGGGAGGAGCCGAGGTTGAAGTTTGTCTTGAGCAGAGTTGGCCAGGCGCTGCTGGTGCTGTGGGCGGCGTTCACGGTCACCTTCGTGATCTTGGAAGTCCTGCCTTCGGACGCGATTGAGACAAAGTACAACAACGCCGGCGGCGACTCGGTCAACCTGACTGAGGAGAATCTAGACGCTTTGAGGTCGGAGTTCGGCCTGGATCTCCCCCTGTGGCAACGCTATCTGCAATTCTGCGGACGGGCGATCCAGTTGGATCTGGGCAATTCCATTTCCCAGAACCGGCCGGTGACCGATCTGCTGGTGGAGAACCTGCCGCCGACTCTGCAACTGGCCGGCTTCGCGTTGGCGGTTGGCCTGGTGGCCGGCTGCGCCATCGCCTTCCTGGCCAACTGGCTGCGTTCACCGCTGCTCCGGCGGGCTCTGACCCGTCTGCCGGCGCTCGGTGTCGCCTTCCCTTCGTTCTGGATCGGGCTGTTGCTGGTGCAGTTGTTCTCTTTCCACTGGCAGTTGTTTCCCGCCACCGGATCGCGAACGCCCGCCAGCGTTGTCCTGCCGGGGTTGATGATGGCGATCGGCCCGGCCGCGATTCTGGCTCAGCTCCTCAACCGGAGTCTGTCTGAGACGCTGCAGGAGCAGTACATCGTCACGGCCGGGGCCAAGGGCCTCGGCCGGGGCGAGGTGTTCTGGCGTCATGCCCTGCGCAACGCCTCACTGCCAGCCTTGACCATTCTGGGGATGATGGTCGCGGGCACGGTCACGGGCGCCATAGTGGCCGAGACCGTCTTCTCCAGAGCGGGCGTTGGCCGCCTGGCTCAACAAGCCGTCGAGGTGCAGGATCTTCCCCTGGTCCAGGGGATTGTGCTGATGGCGGCGTTCGCCTTCGTCACGGTCAACCTGATCGTCGACCTGATCTACCCGGTGCTGGACCGCCGGATCAAAGTGAGTTGAGCCGAAGATGAGCGTGGTCTCCCCGGGGCAAACGGCGACCGGAGTGGTGGAGCGACCGGAGGTTGGTTCTGTTCCCGCGACGGCGGGTGGAGTTGACGGCGCGGAAATCGCCGCCGCCGGCGGGACCACCACCGCTCAACTGGACCGACCGAGCGACCGATCCAAGGTCGAGGCGCCGGCCGGGCTGGAGGAGTCGGCGTCGAGCGTGCCGCCGGCCCCGAGGGCGCCGGCCCTGGTGTCTGCCGCCCAGCCGGCGAGAGCTGCCCGGACGCTACGGGCGCTGGCTTTCGCCGGGCGCCATGCGGTCACAATTCTGGCCGCGGCCATGCTGCTGGGAGTGGTGGTGGCGGCGGTGGCGCCAGCGCTGATAACCCGGTCCTCTCCCTTCGACACCGATCCGGACGCCAAGTTGTTGCCGCCGTCCGCAGAACACTGGTTCGGCACCGACCAATTGGGCCGCGATCTGTTCGCCAGGGTGGTTCACGGCACTTCGCTGTCATTGGAGGGCGCGGTCATCGCGGTCGGGCTGAGCGTCCTGGTCGGTTTGGCGATCGGTGTGCTGGCCGGTTTCGCGGCTGGCTTGGCGGACACGCTCCTGATGCGGGCGGTTGACGTCCTCCTGGCCATTCCCGGCCTGCTGCTGGCGATGTCGCTGGTGACGGCCATCGGTTATGGGACCAGAAATGTGGCCTTGGCGGTGGGCATAGGCATGGTGCCGAGCTTTGCCCGGACCACCCGGGCGGAGGTGCTGCGGGTCAAACAGCTGCCCTATATCGAGGCCGCTGTGGCGGCCGGGGCGCGCTGGCCGCGCGTCATCTTGACGCACGTCGTGCCCAATGCCTCCGGGCCGGTGTTGGTGATGGGCGTGCTCGAGTTCGGCGCCGCCATCTTGGCCGTCTCCACGCTCAGTTTCCTCGGTTACGGCGCCGCGCCGCCGGCGCCGGAATGGGGTTCCTTGGTTTCGTCCGGACGCGATTTCATGATCACCTCGCCTTGGCTGGCTTTGGCGCCTGGGCTGGTGGTGGGGTTGCTGGTGTTGAGTCTGAACCATGTGGCCAAGACCATCGAGGAGGCCAGGGCATGACCGAGAGCCGAGTCGGCGCGTTCTCGGAAACCGCCGGGCGCCCGCTGGTCGAGGCCCGCGCCTTGGTCGTGGCCTACGGCCATGGCCAGCGTAGACATCAGGTGCTGAACGGCGTGGACCTAGCCGTGGAATCCGGCCAACTGACCGCGTTGGTGGGGGAGTCCGGATGCGGCAAGACGACCCTCGCCAACGCCCTGCTCGGCTTCCTGCCGGCCGGCGGCCACATTGACGGCGGCTCGCTCAGTCTGGCCGGCCAGGACGTGACCCGCGCCACGCCCAACGAATACCGGCGCTTCCGGGGACGGTTCGTGGGCTATGTGCCCCAGGATCCCCTCACCGGCCTCAACCCGACCATGCCCTTGGGCCGTCAGGTCTCGGAAGCGGTCCGCCGCCGGGCGGGCGCCCGGACCCTGGACGTCAGGGCCGAGACGATCGACGCCTTGGCGAAGGCGGGCTTGGACACCCCGGAGAAACGTCTCAAGCAGTATCCGCATGAGCTCTCGGGCGGCATGCGCCAGCGCGTGCTGATCGCCATCGCCCTGGCCGGCCGCCCCCGGATCATTGTGGCGGACGAACCGACCAGCGCCCTCGACGTGACGGTTCAAGCCAAGATCCTGGACCACTTGCAGGAGGTGGCGCGCGAATCCGGAACCGCTCTGCTCCTGATCACCCACAACCTGGCCTTGGCGGCGGACCGCGCCGACAAGATCGTGGTCATGAAAGAGGGGTCGCTGGTGGAAGTGGGCGCGCCGGCCACGCTCATCGCCCACCCGGCCGCCCAGTACACCCGCGAATTGCTGGCTCACGATCCCGGACTGACGCACTACAGCGGCAAGGGAACGGCCCGGCGCGAGGTCCCGGCCGACGCGCCGGAGGTGCTGCGCTTGGACCGGGTGCACAAGTCGTTCCGGCTGCCGGACCGTTCGGGCACCTTCAAAGCCGTCGATGACGTGTCCTTGGCCGTGCGCGAAGGCCAAACTGTCGGAGTGGTCGGCGAATCAGGTTCCGGCAAGTCCACTTTGCTGCGCATCGCCATGGGCTTGACCCCTGCCGACGAGGGCGAGGTCGAGGTCTTGGGGCACAAGATCGGCCCTGGGGCCCGGTCCGGCCTGCGGGCGGCGCGAGCCGGTTTCCAGCTTGTCCAGCAGGACCCGTTCGCCTCCTTGGACCCCAGGTTCACGATTGAGCGCGTGATCGCCGAGCCGCTGGTGGCCCACCGGGCCTCAGACCGCAAGGCCCGGCGCCAGCGGGTGGGGGAGTTGCTCGATGCCGTGGGGTTGCCAGATGCCACCAGGTCGCGCCGTCCGCGTGAGCTGTCTGGCGGCCAGCGTCAGCGAGTGGCTATCGCCCGGGCGCTGGCGCTGCGTCCGCGCCTGGTCTTGCTGGATGAGCCGGTCTCCGCTCTGGACGTCTCGGTGCAACATCAGGTGTTGGAACTGCTGGAACAGCTCCAAAGGGACTTCACCCTGTCCTACGTGCTGGTTTCGCATGACCTGGCGGCGGTCGCGGCCTTCTCCGACACCGTGGTGGTGCTTGAGAAGGGTCGGGTGGTGGAGCGGGGAGACGCCCGGCAGGTGGTTCGCGAACCGCGGACCGACTACGGCCGGCAACTCGCCGCCGCGATTCCCGGCCGGCGGGCGGCGGGCTACTTGACTGACGGCCGTCCCGCGCCAGCCGATTGGCCGGCGCCATCGGCCGCGCCAGCCAGCAGCAGCGGCGACGGCCGCCGGGACCAATCCCTAGCGAGCGTGGCGAATAACCACGCTCCGACCCTGTCGACGCACGGTAGCGGGACGCTGACCAGCGGAAACGCGGCTATAGGTGCTTCCTAGCAACGACGGTTTGAGAAAGGCATTGACATGACCCAGACGACCACTGCCGGAACCAATCAGGCGGCTGCCGAAACCGCCACCGCCGGCGCTAGTTCTCTACGCGGCGGGGCGCACGGCATCGGCGGCGGTGGCGTCATTCCCGGCGCGATCCCGCAACTGTCGGCCCGGGCCGCAAACCCTGTCCTTGGCGCCGGCTTCACCGTCTCGCGGGTGCCGCTGGCCGCTGGGGGGATCGCCCTGACCGGAGGCGTGCCGGACCCGGCCCTCCTGCCGATCGCCGAACTCGCGGACGCCTTTACGGCGGTGCTCGGCCGCCCCGACGCCGGTACGCGGACCATTCAGTACCACGGGCCGTTCGGCGTCCACGGACTGCGCTCCTGGATCGCCCAGGACCAGGGCACCGATCTTGAGCGGGTGGTGGTGACCAACGGGGCGCTGCATTCGGTGTCCTACGCGGTCGAGGCCCTGATCGAACCGGGCGACCTGGTGGTGGTCGAGAACCCCACCTTCCCGCTGGCGTTGCAGTTGTTCAGGTACTACCGCGCCCGGGTCGAATCCGTGCCCCTGGACAGCGCGGGTTTGGATGTCGACGCGCTTGAGCGCCTGCTCAAGGCCGGGGCGCGTCCCAAGCTGCTGTACACCATCCCCGACTTCCACAACCCCGCCACTGTCACCCTCCCGGCCGAGAGGCGGTCCCGGCTGGTCGAATTGGCCGAACGCCACGGGTTCGTCATAGTCAGCGACAATCCCTACGGCAAACTGCGCTTCAGCGGCGAGCCGGCGCCGGACTTCGACCTCGACAGCGAGCACGTTGTGCGCGCCGGGACGTTCTCCAAGGTCCTGGGGCCAGGATTGCGGCTGGGATGGGCGATCGCCCCATCCTGGCTGCGAGACACCTTTGTCAGGACCCGGTTCGCCCAGGATCAGCATGCCGGCCTGGTCACACAGCGCGCGGTGGAGCACTTGGCGCAGACCGATGGCTTGGTGGAGCGGGTGGTGGCGGGCGCCGTCCCGGTCTACGCCGAACGGGCGGCGGTCTTGTTCGACGCCCTCAGACAAAGACTGGGGGACAGGTTCGAAGCCCGCCGCCCGGACGGCGGATTGTTCTTGTGGGCGCGCGTTCCGGGCGCCGACTTGACCCGGGTGCTTGATCTGGCGCGAGCCCGCGGCCTGGCCTTCTCCCCCGGCGACGGCTTCGATCCCGATGGGCGCTCGGTCCACCGCGAATGGGCCCGGTTCTCCTATTCCAGCGCTTCGCCGGAACAGCTTGTGATCGCGGCGGACCGCTTCGCCCAGGCGGTCGCCGAAGCCGACCGCTGAGCGCGCGGGCGGTGCGGCGCCAACCCCACCAGGCCCCCACCGGGGCGGTTCGAGGGCTCCGGCGTCAGATCCACTTGCCGGGGTTGAGGATGCCGACGGGGTCCAAGACTTGTTTGATTCCCGCGTTCACCCGAGTGGCCACCGACCCGAGTTGCTGCTCCGCGTAAGCCGCCAATTTGAGGCCGATGCCGTGTTCGCCGGTTATGGTTCCGCCCAGGCGCCAGACCACCTCGTAGAGTTCGGTTCGGGCCTGGTTCAAAGCCGTCGCGGCGGCGGCGTCCACCCATTGCCCGTCGGCGAAGAAGAAGGTGTGCACGTTGCCATCGGCCGCGTGGGCGGTGGCGTTGTAGGACAGCCCGTGCTCGGCGGCGATCCGCGAGGACGCTTCGATCAACTCGACCAGCCGGGACGGGGGCACCGCCACGTCGGCGTCGCCGAATCGGCTCGGATCGGGACGGGGGCCGCGTCCGCCCCGGTCCTTGACGCCCTCGCCGCGCCTGCGTCCGCCCCGGCGCAGGTCGAAGAACCGTTCCGACTCTGCGGCGTCGAGCGCGAAAACGGTTCCGCCGGCCTGGCGCAGCAATTCGTATAACGTCTCCGCTTCGGCGTGGGCGCCGACACCATCGGTCTGCCCTAGCACCAGCACTTCCGCCGCCGCCGCGGCGGCGCCGTAGACCGCGTCCGCGGTCAGTTGCTCAGGCCGGCGCAAGAGTTCCAGCACGGCCGGTTGCACCGGGCTGGCGACCACCGCCGCGGCGGCCGCGATCCCGGAGCGCAGAGACGGGAAAAAGGCCGCGAAAGTGGCGGTCTCGGCCGGGGCCGGCCGCAGGCGCAGGGTGGCCTCGACAATCACGCCGAGGGTTCCCTCGGAGCCGATGAACAATGAGGTCAGGCTCAGGCCGGCGGAGTTCTTGAAGGTGGCCGGTCCGGTGTCGAGGAGGGCGCCGTCGGCCAGGACCACTTTCAACGACAGCACCGAATCGCGGGTGACGCCATACTTGGCGCAGTGGAAGCCGCCGGCGTTGGTGGCGATGTTCCCGCCCACCGACGAGATGTCGGCGCTGGCCGGATCAGGAGCGTAGAAGAGCCCGAACTGGGCGGCCGCCTCGCTGACCTGGGCGGTGATCACGCCGGCCTGCACCCGGATCGAATGGTCTTGGGGGCTGATGTCGATAATCTGGTCCAACCGCTCCAACGAGAGCACAATTCCGCCCGCTTTGGGCACGGCCCCGCCGGCCAGACCGGTGCCGGCGCCGCGAGCGACAACCGGAACGCCCAGGTTGTTCGCCAACGCCAAGACGGTTTGAACCTGTTCCACTGTGCTGGGGAAGACCGCGGCGACTGGCGGACGCTCGCCCAAGAGCCCGGTCGCGTCGGTCGCTAGGAAGCTCAGCTCTTCGGGTCTGGCGCTGAGCGCTTCCGGCGGCAGAGCCGCCGCCAGTTGGTCCAAGAGCGCCGCCTCGCTGGCGGAAGGCGCCAGCCCAGCCGTCAGCGTGTCGTGTTCGGCCAGAGTGTTCATGTCGGTCCTTCTTGTCTGAGCATCGCCCCAGCGTAGGACCAAGCCGCGCTGATCTGCGGCGAACGTAAAGATCAGGCGGGCCGCCGCCGCCGGCCGCCGCCAGCCGCTGCCGGCTGCCCGCTGCCCGGCGCCGCCAGCCGCTGCTGGCTTCTGCCGGACGCGGCGGGCGGGGCGGTCAGGCGACCAGGGCGCGGACGTCTTCGGCGGTCATCGCGGCGCCGAAGGCGCCGTCTTGATCCAGCAGGGAGTCGAACAGCGCCTGCTTGCGCTCCTTCAAGGCCATGACCTTCTCTTCGATCGTTTCTTGGGAGACCAGCCGTGAGACCATCACCGGACGGGTCTGCCCGATCCGATGGGTGCGGTCGATGGCCTGGTTCTCGGTGGCCGGATTCCACCACGGGTCGAGCAGGAAGACGTAATCGGCCTCGGTCAGGTTGAGCCCGAACCCGCCCGCCTTCAGCGAGATCAGGAAGACCGCCGCCGTGCCCTGTTTGAAGCTGTTGATCACGTCCGCGCGGCGGGTTGTCGACCCGTCCAGGTAGGCGTGTTCCACCCCGACCGCGCGCAGCCGCTGGCGCACCTTCGCCAGGTAGGTGGTGAACTGCGAGAACACCAGAGCGCGGTGGCCGGCGCCGATCACCTGATCCAACTGGTCCATCAGCACGTCCAGTTTCGAGGACGGCACGCCGTGCAAGCTCGGGTCCACCAAGGTGGCGTCCAAGGCCGCCCGCCGCAGCAGGGTCAAGGAGCGCAGAATCGCGAACTGGTTGGTCTCCCAATCTTCGAGCAGCCCCAGCATCCGGGAACGTTCGCGCTGCAAATAGGTGTCATACAGTTCACGATGCCGTCCGGCCAGCTCCACATGCAGCACCTGCTCTTGGCGTTCCGGCAGGTCGCCAGCCACGGTCTCCTTGGTTCGGCGCAGCAGCAGCGGCCTGGCTCGGCGCCGCAGCTGGCCCATGGCGTCCTGCCCGGAATCGCCGCCAGCGCTGATCGGTCCGGCGTAAAGCTCTTTGAATTGGCGCCGCGAGCCCAGCAGCCCGGGCGCGACGATCGCGAAGATGGCCCAGAACTCCTCTAACGAGTTCTCCATCGGCGTGCCGGTGATGGCCAGTTTGAAATCCGTGCCCAATGCTCTGGCCTGCTGGTTGACCTTGGTGGCCCAGTTCTTGGCGAACTGGGCCTCATCCAAGATCAGACCCGGCCAAGCGACGCCGGCGAATTCCTCTTTGTCCAGGCGGAAGATCGCATAAGAGGTGACGATCAGGTCGGCGCCCTGGGCCAACTGGGCCAAAGGCTGGCCCGCGCGGGCACGGGTCTCGCCGGCGGTTCGCACCACCAGTTCGGGAGTGAAGCGGGCCGCCTCCTCCACCCAGCCCGGCACCACCGAAGACGGCGCCACCACCAGGAACGGAGGCGTGTCCGCCGGCTGTTCCAGGCGCGCCCGGGCGATCATCGCCAGCGTCTGCACGGTCTTGCCCAAGCCCATGTCATCCGCCAAGATGCCGCCCAGCTTGTGGCGCCAAATGAACGTCAGCCAGTCGTAGCCGACCTTCTGATAGGGCCGCAATTGCGCGGTCACGCCGCCGGGCAGCGGCTCTGAGGATGGCGTGGCCTCGGCCAGGCCGCGCAGCTCGGCCATGGACGCCCGCCAGCGTTCGGCGCCTTCGATCCCCCCGGCGGTCTCCTCGAGGTCCTGCCAAAGCGAGGCCTGGAAGCGTCCGATCCGCAGTTTGCCGGGCCGGTCGGATAGTTTGGCGGCCTCCTCGATCAGGCGGGCCAGTCTGAGGAAGACCGGGTGGTCCAGCGAGACCAGCGAGCCGTCCTCGGCCATGACGTGCGAATCGCCAGCCGCCAGCGCCTCGAAGATGTCGGCGAACGGCAGGTCCAGATCGCCGACCTGGACCGTCACTCCCAAGTCGAACCAGTCGGCGCCCCCCGCCGATTGGGCTTTGATCCTGACCGCGGGCTCCTCGGTGCGCGCTTTGACGTGGTCCAGATCGCCCGCGATCACCAGGCCCTCGACGCGGCCCAAGGCGGGCAGGGCGGTGGTGGCGAACCTGGCCAAAGCGGCATCGGACAACTCCTGGGCGGCGGCCGAACGCGGGTCGCCGAAAGCGCGGCTGGCGGACCGGACGGCCTCGACGCCGGCCAGGATGGCCTCTTCGCCGGCGGGGTCGCAGCGCGGTCCCGGGCGGTCGGTCGAGTCGGTGGGGTATTCGCGGGCCGCGGCGCCCTGGCCGTAGCGCCAGCGCCACGACAGTTCGGCCTTGGTGGGTTGGGGCGTGGCGATCCGCAGAACCAGCTCCGCCGTGGGCAGTTCCGGCAGCTCCACCGAGCCGTCAGTCGACAGCACCGGCAGGGCGCTGGCCAGGGCGGGGTACAGCTCGGCCCAGAAACCATCGGTCTGACCAGCGGGAATGTCCAGCGGAAGAGCGTTTCTGAAAGAGGCGCCGACCAACAGGCCGCAGCCGGCGCCAGGCCCCAGCACAATTAGGCGGCCATCCGGACGCTCGAGGAAGACCGCGTAGCCGGTGGCCCCGACGCCAGCCACTTTGGCCCCGGCGTGGGTCTGGCCACCCGGGCCGCCAATCCTCACCACCTCTAAGAGATGCAGGCCGGCGTCATCTTGGCGCAGATCCATGGCCGGCTCGATCAAGCTGGCCAGTTCGACCAGGTCGGTTGGCCTGTCGCCAACCAGCTCGATCCCCAATTCGGCGGCCCGGGCCAGGTGCGGCCAGAGGGCGTCCGAATCGGCCAGGCCCAGTTGCATCCAGGTGGCCGATCCGTAGCCGGCGTTGGCGAGTCGGTAGAAGTCCTGAAACCAGCGCGTCTGCGCGCGGCTGATGGAATCGCTATGCCAGGCGGCGCTGGTCCAACGCAGGTCCGGGTGCCCCACCCAGCGCTTGTTCTTGCCCGGCCGGGCGATCCTGACTTCCATGGCCGGGCGGCCCCAATGGCTCGTGCCCCATTCGGCGGCCCGCAACTGCAAAGCCACCGGGGCCAGCTTGGGCAGGACGACGGCCGCGCTGATCGCGTCGGCCAGCTTGCGCAACTGGAGTTCCCATTTGGGCACGCCGGAGCGCTGGCCCTGATTCTGCATCGCCGTCGCGTTGGCCGCCAGGACCAATGCCACGATGTGCTTGCAGTCGAAACCCACCGGGCAGGAGCACAGGCCGCTGTCGGCTTCGACCAGGAAACCGTCCCCGTCTTGCTCCAGCCAAATGCGGCACTCATAGGGCGTTGGGCGGGTGCCCCGGACCCGCCCGTAGAGCTTGCGGTCGAGCGCGTCGTAGCTGATCGACTTGGCCAGCACCAGGCCGCGCCGGAAATACTCTTGGCCGCGGGCGAAGGTCAGCGCGCCGACTTGGCGTCTCAGGTCGACGGCGTCGACCACGGGCAAGCTGCTCAGGGGCATCCGGCCATTATCTTGCGCTCAAGGTCTGGCCGCAACGCGGACGTCCTGGTTGCGGCCACTTTGGGACCGCCGGCCGCCCGGCGCGGTCAAGGGCGCCACAGGATGACCGCCCGGGACCCCCCATCCCGGGCCACCCGGGTGGGACGTTGGCCGCGGGCGAGGGGCACGGCATCGCCGGAGGAGGCGACCGCGAAAATGCGCTGGCCGGGGTAGGCGGCGGCGCGCAGCTCCTCGACCTGGCGGCGCAAGGCCCGGTTCTCCTCTTCCAAGGCCAAGATGCGCGCTATGCCGGCCAGGTTGACGCCCTCCTGGGTCGACAGGCGCTGGATCTGTCTCAGGTTGGCGATGTCGTGGGCCGAGTAACGCCGTCCGCGCCCGGCCGCGCGGCTTGGCACCACCAAACCGAGCCGGTCGTATTGACGCAGGGTTTGGGGGTGCATGGCGGCCAGATGGGCGGCCATCCCGATGGGGTAGACCGGCTCATCCTCTGGGCGCGATGGCGCCGGCGCCTCCGCGGCCTGGTAACGCAGTCCGATTCGCATGGCCGTCATGGCCGCCTCCGGGTCATTGCAGGGCCTGCCGGCGCAGTTCGGAGCGAGGGTCCTGGTCGCGGGTGGCTTCGCGCAGTTCCTCGAGGGCTTCCTTGGCTTTGCCGGAGACTTTCTGCGGCACCGCCACGGCGATGGTGACCAGCAGGTCGCCGGTGCCCTTGGCGGTGGTGATGCCCTTGCCTTTGACGCGCAGGGTGCGGCCGGCCGGAGTTCCGCCCGGCACCTTGAGCGCGACGGTGGCGCCGTCCAGGGTCGGCACTTCGACTCGGGCGCCTAGGGCCGCCTCGGCGAAAGTCACTGGGACTGTCAAGCGCAGGTTGTTGCCCTCCAGTGAGAAGACCGGATGGACCGGCACGGTCACGGTGATGATGAGGTCGCCGGGCGGTCCGCCGTTCGGTGACGGCTGCCCCCGTCCGGCCAGCTTGATCTTCTGGCCGTTGCGGACGCCGGCTGGAATCCGGACGGTCATCGACTGGCCGTCCACGGTCAAGACCTGGGTCGACCCGGCGGCGGCCTCCCGGAAGGGAAGCGTCACCGAAGCGCGCAGATCGCCTCCGGCCAGCGGCCCGGGGCCGCGGGCGCCAAAGCCGCCCGAGCCGCCGAATCCGCCGCCGTTGAACCCGCCGCCGCCGAAGGAGCCCAAGATGTCCTCGAGGTTGAATTCCCCGCCCGAACCGGTCGAGTAGCGCACCCGCGTGCCGCCCCGGCCGCCCCCGCCGAACATGGCCGAGAACATGTCGTCGAAGCCGCCGCCGGCCGCGCCGCCGGGACCGGCCGAGAACCGCGCCCCGCCGGCGGCCATGGCCTGCACCGAGTCGTATTGTTTGCGCTGCTCCGAATCAGACAGCACCGAGTAGGCCTCGGAGACCTCTTTGAACCGCTCCTCGGCGGCGGCGTCGCCGGGGTTGGCGTCTGGGTGCAGGGTCCGCGCCAGTTTGCGGTAGGCCTTCTTGATGGCCTGTTCGTCGGCGTTCTTGGGCACGCCGAGGGTCTTGTAGAAGTCCTTCTCGAACCAGTCTTGACCGGCCATATCAGCCCTCCGAATCGACCACGGCCACGCGCGCGGCCCGCAGCACCCTCTCGCCCATCCGGTAGCCGGGCTGGAGCACCAGCGAGATCGTGGGGACCTTGACGGCCGGATCGGTTTGGTGCAGCAGGGCTTCGTGGATGGTTGGGTCGAAGATGTCGCCCTCGGCGCCGTAGCGCTCCAGGCCGAACTTGGCCAGCGCCGCTTCGAGCTTCTCGGCGACTGCTTTGAAGGGCCCTTCGAGTTCGCCGGCGGTGCGTGCCGCGTCGATGTCGTCCAGAACCGGGATCAGCGCTGTCAGCACTTCGGCCCGGGCTTGATCCCCGGCCACGGAGCGGTCGCGGTCGACCCGTTTGCGGTAGTTGGCGTATTCGGCGCTGAGGCGTTGGAGGTCCTCAGTCCGGATCGCCAGCTCTTCCCGGGTCGAGATCAGCTCGGCGGCCGCCACGACCTCGTCCTCCAACGCCCGCGCGGCCGCCTCGGCCGTGTCCGGCGTCTCCTCGCCCAGCCCGGGCTTCGGGCGCCCAGGGCTCGCGTCCGCCGGGGGATCGGTCCCCTTGCCCGATGCCGTTTGCCCGCCGCCGCTCGCAGCCGGACTTGGCGCCGGGCCGGCTTTGGCGCCGGTTCGAGGCCGTCCCGAAACTGGATCGACTTTGCGGTTGTCGCGGATCACCGGCCGGCCGGCCGAATTGGTTTCGAGGCCGCCCTCGCCGGTGAAATCGTCTGGGTCCACGCCCAGATCGCGGTCCACCGCCAGGTCGACATCTAGGTCGTAGAGGCGCTGGTCAAGATCGTCGAGGGCGCTATCTCCGCCTGGCGAAGACGGGAAACCGCGGCGCCGGGCCGCAGTTTCCTTCCGGCCGCCCGCCTCCGCGCCGTGGGCGTGGAGTTTACGCTGGTCAGCGTGCTGGCGGTGGTCTTCGCCGGAGTTGGAGCGGGGTTGTTCGCCGCCCTGCGGCGAGGGCTCGGGCCGGTGGCGGCGGCGCGCGCCGCCCGCCGGGGCGGCCGCGGCCCGGGCCGAACGGCCGCCCCGGTCGCTTCCGGTCGCAGAACTCATGATCAGACCTGGTCCTCGTCGATCACGTCGGCGTCGACGATGTCGTCGTCGGGGCCCGCGCCGGCGCTGGCCGACGAGCCGGCGCTGGAAGCCGGACCGGCGCCGGAAGCCGACCCGGCGGCATCGGCGGACTGCTGGGCGTAAACCAGCTGGCCGATCTTCTGCGCGCTGGCGCTGAGTTCGGACTGAGCCTGCTTGACCGGTTCGATGTCGGCGCCCTCGAGCGCTTTCCGGACGGCGGCGATCTTGTCGTTGACCTCGGTCTTGAGGTCTTCCGGCAGTTTGTCGCCGGTGTCGGTCAAGAGCGCCTCGGTCTGGTAAACCAACTGCTCGGCGGTGTTCCGCAGTTCACTTTCGGCGCGGCGCTTCTTGTCGTCCTGGGAGTGCGCCTCGGCGTCCTTGACCATGCGGTCGATCTCATCCTTGGGCAGAGCCGAGCCGCCGGAAATGGTCATGGACTGCTCTTTGCCGGTGCCGCGATCCTTGGCCGAGACGTGGACGATGCCGTTCGCGTCGATGTCGAAGGTCACCTCGATCTGGGGGATGCCGCGAGGGGCCGGGGCAATGCCGGTCAACTCGAAAGTGCCGAGCGCCTTGTTGTCGCGAGCGAATTCGCGTTCGCCCTGGTAGACCTGGATCAGCACCGAAGGCTGGTTGTCTTCGGCAGTGGAGAAGATCTCGCTGCGTTTGGTCGGGATGGCCGTGTTCCGGTCGATCAACTTGGTCATGATCCCGCCCTTGGTCTCAATGCCCAGGGATAGCGGCGTGACATCGATCAGCAGGACGTCCTTGCGTTCGCCCATGATCACGCCGGCCTGTAAAGCGGCCCCGATCGCGACCACTTCGTCCGGGTTGACGCCCTTGTTGGGGTCCTTGCCGCCGGTCAGGTTCTTGACCATTTGGGCCACCGCCGGCATGCGGGTCGAGCCGCCCACCAGGATGACGTGGGAGATCTCAGAGACCGAAATGCCGGCGTCGGCGATCACCGACTCGAAGGGCGGGCGCGTCCGCTCCAGCAAGTCCTTGGTCATGTCTTCGAATTGGGCCCGCGTCAGCTTGGTGTCCAAGTGGATGGGGCCGTTCTCGTTCATCGACAGGTACTGCATCGAGATAGTGGTCGCCGTGGCCGTGGAAAGCTCCTTCTTGGCCTGCTCAGCGGCTTCCTTGAGGCGCTGCATGGCCACTTTGTCCTTGGACAAATCGACCCCGGAGGACTTCTTGACCTCGCCGACCAGGAAGTCGACAATGCGGGCGTCCCAATCGTCGCCGCCCAGTTGGTTGTCGCCAGAGGTGGCGCGGACCTGGATGGTGGAGAAGCCGTCTTCTTCCTTGCCGACCTCCAGCAGGGACACGTCGAAGGTGCCGCCGCCCAGGTCGAAGACCAGGATCAACTCGTCTTCGGTGGACTTGTCGAGGCCGTAGGCCAAGGCCGCCGCGGTCGGCTCGTTGATGATGCGGAGCACCTTGAGGCCGGCGATCTCGCCAGCTTCTTTGGTGGCCTGGCGCTGGGCGTCGTTGAAATACGCCGGAACGGTGATGACGGCATCGGTCACTGTCTCACCCAGATAGGCTTCGGCATCCGTCTTCAGTTTGCCCAGAATGCGGGCGGAGATTTCCTGGGCGGTGTATTTCTTGCCGTCGATGTCGACGGTCCAGTCGGTGCCCATGTGGCGTTTGACCGAACTGATGGTGCGGTCCACGTTGGTGACCGCCTGGCGCTTGGCGACCTCGCCGACCAGCACCTCGCCGGTCTTTGAGAACGCCACCACGGATGGGGTTGTGCGCTGTCCCTCAGCGTTGGTGATGACGGTGGGTTCGCCACCTTCGAGCGTGGCCACCACGGAGTTGGTGGTTCCCAGATCGATTCCGACTGCTCGTGCCATGTTTGGTTTCCCTTCTAGTTCTTCTTTGCCTCGCCTGTTCGGTTGAGTTGGTTGCGCGCGAGAGCCACGGGTGACCGGCCGAACCGACCAGGGTGGGCTGGCGGCCCGGCCGGCCACCGATGGCTCTCTCGGTTGAGTCAACCAGGCTCAAGTTTCCTCTCTTGCCGACTTGGCGTCAAGCGGCATTGAGTCTGGGCGACTCAAGTTTGCCGTGGGCTTACCCGCTGGCGGCCGCCGCGGCTGCGGCTGTGGCGGCGGCCGGCGTGGCTGGCGTGGTGGCCGTCGGGGAGCTCACTATGACCCAAGTCACACTGCAATCTTGCGCTCTTGTCGCTCAGGTCTGGCGCCGGCGCGGCGCCGTCTCACAGACTGACCGTTCGGACGCCGGCGGCGCCGGCGCGGGCGAACTCGGCCGGTAGTGCCCGTTGCTGGTGGGGTTGGAGGAAGTGGGGTTCGGGGAACTCGGATGCGATCAGGCGGAAGGCGCTTTCGACCGACTGCCGCTGTGGCGCCGGCAGGCGCGGAGGCCCCAGCTGCAGGCGATCGGTGAGTATGGATGTGGCCGAGCTGCGATTGGCTGGCAAGGTTGGTGTCGGCCGTCGCCCCGGGCTGTGACTCTTCGGATGGGGGAAGACCCTGAGTCCGGGCGGATCAGATTTCCGGGTGATACCCGGTAGCGCTCAGGGTGGGGTGCGCCGACAGGATGGGAGGCGCCACACCCTCGCCTAGCCGAAGGAGTCCCCCATGTCCGCCGAGACCGGCCGGCCGCAGTTCACACAGCCACCCGTCCCGCCGCCACCGCCGCTCACTCGACAACCGCCGCTGACGCGACAACCCCCGCTGGCGGGACAAACGCCGCTGACGCGACGACCGCCTGCCTTGCCGGCGGCAGACAAGGCGGGCACGGCATCGTCGCTGGTGGCGGGCCGGGACCCGGCGGTACGGGCGCGTGGGCTGACCAAGGTCTACGGTGCCGGGGAGGCGGCGGTGCACGCGCTGCGCGGGGTCGACTTGGACATCGAACGGGCCAAGTTGACCGCGATCATGGGGCCGTCCGGCTCCGGCAAGTCAAGCTTGCTGCACGTGATGGCGGCGCTGGACCGGCCCAGCGCGGGCGAAGTGCTGCTGGAGGGGGTGGCGCTGGCCGGCGCCTCGGCTCGGGAGTTGACCGGGCTCAGACGTGACCGGCTCGGCTTCGTCTTTCAGGAATTCAACTTGGTGCCCACGCTGACGGCCTGGGAGAACATCACTCTGCCGCTCGAAATCGGCCGCAAGGCCCGTGACCTGGAGTGGTTGGACCGCCTGGTCGACACCCTGGGGCTGCGGGACCGCCTGCGCCACCGGCCGGCCCAGCTCTCCGGCGGCCAGTGCCAGCGGGTGGCCTGCGCGCGGGCCTTGGCCGCCCGCCCGGCGGTGGTCTTCGCGGACGAGCCGACCGGCAACCTCGATTCGGCGGCGGCCCAACAGATCCTGCGCTTTCTGCGTCAAGCGGTCGACGAACTGGGCCAGACGGTGGTGATGGTGACGCATGACCCGGGCGCGGCGGCCTGGGCCGACAGGGTGGTGTTCCTAGCCGATGGCGCCGTTGCCGGCGAACGGGTGAAGCCAACCCGTGAAGACGTGCTGACCTTCTTGGCGGCCTGACGTGCTGCGGGTGGCGCTCAAAGAGCTGACGGCCCAGGCCGGGCGCTATGCCATGTCACTGGCCGCGGTCGTGATGGGCATAGCCTTCTTATCCGGGACCATGCAACTGCGCGAAGGCATAGCCGGGGCCTTCCAAGATCTGATCGAGTTCCAATTCGACGCCGACGTCTATGTGGTTCCGGCCGAAGACGGCCAGGCCGTCCTGACCCAGGACTGGTTGGGGGACGCGGTCGAGCAGACCGTCGCTTTGTCGCTGGCCGAACGGGTCGAGCAGGTGGACGGCGTTGACCGCGTGGTCCCAGACATCCGCGGCGGCGCGGTGTTGGCGGGCGCGGACGGCACGGCCATCGCCGGAGTCGGCGCGGGCGCTCCGGGCCTGGGGCTGTCCTGGGGCTCATACGAGCGCGGATCGGCCGTCCGGGTGGCCGCCGGGCGCGGACCCGCGGCCGTCGGCGAGGTCGCGGTGATGGAGGACACCGCCCGGCGTGGCGGCCTCGCCGTCGGGGACGCCACCACGGTTTTCACCGGCGAGGCGGTGTTGGACGTGACCGTTGTGGGGATTTTGGAGTCCGATGCCGCCGGGTTCCTGGGCGCGTCCCTCACGTTTTTCACCGCCGACCAGGCGCTGGACCTGTATGCGGCCGGGGGCGGAGTGGCCCGGTTGGCGATCTACTCGGAAGTTGACGAGGCGGGGACGGCCGCGGGCGGGCCAGCGGCGCTGGCCGACCGCGTGACGGCGGCTCTCGCCGGCGCCAGCGGGAGCGCGAACGGTGACGGGGCGGACGGCATCGGCGGCTTTGACTCTGGTGGGGCCCAGGGCCAGGCGGGACCGTTCGTGGTGGTGACGGGCGACGAACTGCGCGAGGGCTACACGGCGGACCTGCGGGCCGCGATCGGGGCGATCGGCGCCGTGCTGACGGTGTTCGCGGTGGTGGCGCTGTTCGTCGCCGGTTTCATCATCTTCAACACCTTCAATATCACGGTGCGGCGGCAGACCGCGCGTTACGCCCTGCTGCGCGCGCTGGGCGCGTCGGGAAAGCAAGTGTTCGCGGTGGTGGCGGCCCAAGGCGCGGTGATCGGCGCGGTCGGGGCGGCATTGGGAATTCTGGCCGGCAAGGGATTGGCGACCCTGGCGGTGCGCGGAATCAGCGCCGTGGGCCTGGACCTAGGCGACCATGCGGTCACTCGCTGGACAGATGTCGCCTTGGCGTTGGTGGTGGGCGTGGCGGTGACCATGGCGGCGGCGGCAGTGCCGGCCAGGCGGGCTGGCCGGGTCGCCCCAGTCGAGGCGCTGCGCCAAGTGGAGGCGGAATTCGGCCGGCTGAAGCGCGGGCGGGCCTGGGCCGGAGGGATCGTTCTGGCCATGGGCGTCGCCGCCACCTGGGCCGGAGCGGTGGTCGACGCGGCGCCGGCGGCGTTGGTGGGAGCGGGCGGCGTGGCCATAGTGGTTGGCGCGATCGTAGCCGGGCCGCTCCTGGCTTCCGCTGGCGCCCGCGCGGCCGGGGCGGTGTTCGGGCGCGTGGCGCCGCCGATCGGCCGTTTGGCCGTGCGCAACCTGCAGCGCAATCCCCGGCGGGACGCGGCCACGGCCAGCGCGCTGATGATTGGGTTGGCGCTGATGAGCGTGTCGGCGGTGGTGGCCAACTCGATGAAGGCGTCTTCCGCCACCGACTTGGATCGGTTGGTGCGGTCTGACCTGTTCGTTTCGACGGCGTCCACGGCCGGCTTGTTGATTCCAGGTGCGGCCGTTGCCGCGATCGAGGACGTGGCCGGCGTTGAACGGGTCGATCCGGTGGCGGCCGGCGCCGCGACTGTGTCTGGCCTGCCGGTTTACATGGGCAGTGTGCCGGGAGAGGCCATCGGCGACACCCTTGACCTGGATGTCGACACGGGCGCGAGCGGTTCCCCGTTCGAAGGGGGCCGGGTGCTGGCGGAAGAAGGCGCGGCCAAGGACTTCGGCTGGACGGTGGGCAGCCGACTGGTGTTGGTGGGCGATGCCGGCCAGGTCGAGGTGGAAATCGGGGGCCTCTACGGGCGCGGTTTGGGAGGCGAGCAGCTGATAGTGGGACCGGATGTGTTCGGGCAGGTGGTCGGACCGCTGGCGGACTGGTCCTTTGAAGCCTTGGTCCGGTTCGGGGATGGCGCCGACGCGACTGCGACCAGAGCCGATGTCGCGGCCGCCGCCGCCCCTTTCATGATTCTGACGGTCCAAGACCGCGCCGAGTTGATAGCGGAGGCCAACGGGATGGTGGAGTTGATCCTGGCGGTGATCTATGGCTTGCTCGCTTTATCCGTGGTCATCGCTGTGATGGGAATTGTGAACACATTGGCGCTGTCGGTTATTGAGCGGCAGCGCGAATTGGGGCTGTTGCGAGCGATCGGCCTGGGCCGTGGCCTGACCGCGGCCACGGTGGCTCTGGAATCGGTGCTATTGGCGCTGGGAGGAGCCGTCCTGGGGGCGTCCATCGGCCTTGGCGTCGGCGCCGGGCTGGCCCGGGCCTTGCGAGATCAAGGCATCACCGAATTGGCCCTGCCCTGGGCCGACCTGGGGGTGATGGTGCTGGCAGGAGCCCTGGCCGGAGTCGTGGCGGCAATCGCTCCGGCGATCCGCGCCGTCCGTGTGCCCCCGCTGGTGGCGCTCGCCCGCTGAGCGCTCCGCCAGGCGCTAGCGGCCTTAGGAGCGGTCGAATCGTTTGCCCCGGCCGTGCGCCGCGCTTAGGCCGAATCAGGGAAAGTTTGACCGGAAGATTGTTCATGCTACAGTCGTAATCCTTGGAAAACGTCCGCTGATGGTGCCCCGATCTGGCTAGCTTTTCACCCAATGCCGGGATGCCCCTAAACCCCCGAAGGCAGAACACCGATGACTGCTTGGTCGTTTATGTCCCCCAGTTCCCCCAATTCTTCGCATTCGTCCAGGTCCGCAGGGCGGGCACGGCTGTGGCGGACGGCTCCGGCGGCTCTGCTGAGAAGCCTCATAGCCGGGAAATCCACCCGCGCTGGAACGGGCGGGCAAGAGCCTGCGGGCTCCTTAGGGCCGCGTGGATCACGTGGGCGGCGCCCGGTGCGGGCCTGGCGCCTCGCGGTGGCGGCCGTGGGGGCTGTCTCGGTGGTCGCGGCCAGCATGCTGATCGCTCCGCAGACCAGCCGCGCCGACGCCAGCCAGTTCGACATGAGCAAGCCGGTCTACGGCCCGAACGAGATCATCTACGTCGAGTACGGGATCCTGACCCGCGCCTGCGACTTCACTTTCACCGCCTCAGACATCTACGTGGTGCCGGCCGGCTTCTCAGGCGGCGCCCTGAACGACGTGTCTGGCGCCCCGAACACGTTCGTCACGGGGTTGATCGGCTCGCCGGTGGAATACGAGCAGGTCGGGATCACCGGTCCGGACGGAAGTATCCCTTCAGGCACCTACGACCTGGTCGAAGATTCCTGCCAGAATGGGCAATTCGACGCCGGCGAGGATTCGATCCTGCGGAACGCCTTCACCGTGGACACCAGTCTTCCGGTGCCGGGTTTGCCCGCTGCCGATATCGCCGCCATGAAACAAGAGGCCACGGAGCTGCAGGAGCACTGGACTCGCGCCACGGCGGCCATGACGGCTCTAGTGGTCGCCTACACCTTGGCCGGCACGGCGACAACCGGGCCCGAGGCCGTCCAATACCTCATCTTCGAAGCTCTGTACGGCGTGGTCGAGAACCGCATGGGCATCACCCGATTGTGGACGTTGCAGGGGGCGGTTGACGCTCCGGCTGACCAGGCCCTGCACTTCCGAGGTCTGGCGGCCGATCCACCGCGATCTGATTTCACCGATGCGACGGCTTTGCCGTCTTCGGCGATGGGCGTCTATCCGCCAGAGTCGGATTTCGACGCCGCCCTGTATTCCTGGTTGACGGACATGGATCAGTCGAACAGGCTGGCCGAGGCGTTGTTGGAGGCCCTGGAGAAGTATCAAGGGGCACAGCAGGCGAACGATGGCGCCGCGGCGCTGGCGCAAGCGCGTTCGGCGGCCGCGTTGTCCGAGTTGTTGGCGGACGCGCTCGACCAGCAGGTCGCCTCCGGCGCGGCGGTCGGTGCGGCCGAGACCGCGGCCGGCATCGACATGGCCGACCGTTGGGCCCAGACCAAGGCGTTGCAGGACACACTGCGGTCTTCTGGGTTGGATTCCGCCACGCGGCAACTGTTGGAGCGGGTGGGCATTGACGCCGCCGCCCAAAGCCAGTCCCTGGCCGAGTTCTTGGCGATCGACCTGAGCGGCCAGTCGACCACTTTCGGGGCGACGATCGCCGACGGCAACGCCACGGCGCCGGCAACGGCGGCCTCGATGCGGTCCCTGGCGGCCGCCATGGACACTCTGGCGGACGGCTTGCAGCAGTCGTTGGCCACTCAGAGCGTCACCATCTATCCCGAGCCTGTGGTCACGGCCCCGGCCTCGGGTGTGGTCGGAAGCACCATCACGGTGAGCGTCGCGGCTCCTGGCGCCACCAGTTTCGCTTGGGATCTGGACGCCGACGGCGATTTCGACGACGCGACCGGCGCCCAGGCTTCGATTGTCCCGGCCTGGGCCGGCAGCCGTTCGGTGCAGGTCCGGGCGACCGGGCCGGCCGGCTCCGCAGTGGGTTACGCGGTGGTCGATGTGGCGGCCAAACCGGGCGCCAAGCCGGTGTTGGCGCCCACTCCGGCGCCTGCCACGATCATCCAAGTCGACGAGGGCGACAGCGTCACCCTGACCGCTGGCGCCAGCGATCCGGACGGCGACCCGGTCGCAGTCACCTGGCGGCTGACCGACTCGGCGGTAACCGCCACAGGCGAGTCTTTCCAAGTCGTTGGCGACCCGGCCGCCCGGATCAGGGCGGTCCAGGCGGTGGCGAGCGATCCGGCCGGACATGCGGCTTCGGCGCTGTGGGTGGTCATCACCCCGGTGGTGTTGGGGGGGTCGACGGGGGATGAGCCGACGGCTGGGTTCGGGTTTGATCCGGTGGCGGCGGTGCCTGGTGGGTTGGTGGTGTTCACGGATGAGTCGCAGGCCGCTTCGGGTCGGTCGATTGTGGCTTGGGAGTGGGATTTGGATGGCGATGGGGTGGTTGATTCGTCGGTGGCCGATCCGCGGTGGACGTATTCGGCTTTGGGGCCGGTGACGGTGTCGTTGACGGTGACTGATTCGGAGGGTGATCAGGACACGGTTTCGCGGGAGTTGGTGGTGTCGAATCCGTCGTATGTGTCGTTGTATCCGGTGGCGGGGACTATGTCTTCGAGTCAGGTGACGGTGCGGGTGAAGGCTTGGTCGCGGGTGGATTGGTCTGAGTTGGGGGGCGCGGATGTGGTGGTCG
>JAISXH010000044.1 GCA_031270825.1 Bifidobacteriaceae bacterium | reverse complement strand
GCCTGGAATCGGTTGGATCCTGCCCGGAGTGGTGCTCTCCGTCGGCCTGATCTACTTTTGCATTGGCTACACGGGCTATGTGTCGTTCTTGCCGTGGAACTGGCGGCCGCCACGACCCGAGACCTTCGAGGGCTTCGACTCCTATGTCAAAGCCTTCGGCACGCCGTTGTTCTGGGAATGCCTCAAGCACACGGCGATCTTCTTTGTGGTCGCATTCGTGGTCCAGTCGGCCATGGGGATCGTCTTCGCGGCGATCCTGCATTCACGGGTCTACTTCGGGGTTGTCTTCAAGGTCCTGATCTTTGTGCCGGTGGTGATCGCCCCGGCGATCATGTCGCCGGTCCACCGCCGGGTGTTCGCGGTCGACGGCCCGATCAACTGGATACTGCAGCACCTCGGGATGATATCCGTGGACCGGCAGGGCAACCGATCCTGGACCGCGCCGGCGGCCTGGTTGCTGGAGAACCTGGGCATGGGCAACGTCACGCCCAACTGGATCCAGCCCTCGACATCGCTTCTGGTGATCATCGCCGTGCAGGTCTGGAGTTCGATCGGCATGGCGTTCATCCTGTTTTACGCCGCGATGGGCCAGATCGACCCGGAGGTTCTAGAGGCCGCCCGGATCGACGGCGCCGGCGGCGTGCGCATTCTGATTTCCATCGTCGTGCCCAGTCTCAGGCCGACAATCATCTCGCTGGCGATCCTCAATGCCATCACAGCGCTCAAACTGTTCGACTTCCCTTACCTGGTCACAGCCGGCGGCCCGGCCCATTCGTCCGAGTTTCTGGGCACGTACATTTATTCGGAATTATTCGGCACATCCAGCCATTATGGTTATGCCGCGACAATGTCTATGCTGCTGCTGATCCTGGCCTTGGGAGTGTCCATCATCTTGTCCGTAGCCACACGTGAACGTCGGGGGAAGAAGGTGACCGCAGGTGTTTGAACTCCGCTCGCGAGCTTCGAGGCTTGCCATGACCGTATTATGCGCGCTGTTGGTGGTGCCGTTCGTAGTGCCCCTGTACACCATGGTGTCCGGCTCGCTGCAGGGCCGCGGAATAGGCAACTACACGGCGGCGATCCAGCTTCCCGGCTTCTGGGCCTACTTCCGCAACTCCATCGTGATTTCGCTGGCGACCATTGCGATCGTCTATGTGCTGACGATGATGTCGTCTTTCGGATTCTCGAAACTGCGCATCCGCTCCAAGGAGCTGTACTTCTGGCTCATGATGGGCGCTTTGACCATGCCGGAGGTGGTGCTGCTGACACCGCTGGTGATGCTCGCCTCGAAGACGAACTCGGCCGGGACGGTTTGGGCGGTGATCATCCCGATCGCGGCTCTGCAAATCCCCTTCACCACGCTGCTGACCCGTTCCTACGTGGACGGCATTCCGGACAGCCTGTTCGAAGCCGCCCGAATCGACGGCGCCGGGACGCTGCGGCAGTTCTGGAATGTGCTCCTTCCACTGGCCAAGCCGATGGGCGTGGCGATCATTGTGCTGGTCCTGGTCAACTCCTGGAACGCCTATCTGTTGCCGATCGTCCTGCTCGGCAACGGCGAGGCCGACCAGGTGGTGACCCAGTTGCCGATGTCGTTCAAGACCCGCTACACCGACGACCAGCCCAAGATCCTCGCCGGCGCCACCCTGGCCGCCCTGCCCGAGATAATCGCTTACATCTCGTTGCAGCGTCACTTCGAGCGCGGTATGGCCGCCGGGGCGATCAAGTGATCGCGACTCCCTTTCCCCGGGCGGCGCCCGAGCCGAAGAGAACCAAAGACAGCCGATGGAACCCGAACCGAACCCACAGAGAGAACCAATGAACGCTCAACCGTCGCCGTGGCGCGCCTTGGCGCCAGGGCAGACCTGCCAACTGCATGTGTACAACGTGACCACCGGCGAGGACGCCGTGGTCTTTGAGACCGCCTCGCGGTTGTTCGAGGCGCCCAACTGGACCGCCGACGGCCGCTGGCTGATCGTCAATTGCGACGGCGAGCTGTTCAAGGTCGCCTGGGACGGCGGCGAGCCGCTGCATATCTCGATTTCCGGCTCGCATGACGCCAACAACGACCACGTGCTCGACCCGGACGGCGAGCACATCTTCATCTCCGACAATCCGACCGGCCACATTCTGCGCGCTCCTCTGGCCGGCGGCGAGGCCGTCCGGGTGACCGACGAATCTGACCAGCTCTCGGCCCGCTACCTCCACGGCGTCTCGCCGGACGGCTCCACCCTGGCCCACATCGGCGGCGTCGCCCGAGCGGACGGAGCGGTCTACAACATCTACGCCTATGACTGGACCACGGGCGTCACCACCCAGTTAACCGACTCCGACAAACCCCACGATGGCTCCGAATACAGTCCCGACGGCGAATGGCTCTATTTCAACGCCGAGCGCGAATCGACCGAGCCGGGACACTCGCAGATCTTCCGGATGCGCCCGGACGGCGCCGGCGTGGAGCGCCTGATCCACTCACCCAGAGTGGATTGGTTCCCGCACCTGTCCCCCGACGGCCGGACCATGGTCTACCTGAGCTACGAACCGGGGGTGCGCAGCCATCCGGCGGACCGCCCGGTCCAATTGGCCATCTGCGGCCCCGACGGCTCCGACGAACGCGCCCGAATCGACCTCTTTGGCGGTCAAGGGACCATCAACGTCAACAGCTGGGCGCCTGACTCGACCCGTTTCGCTTACGTCGAATACCCGACCAGTTGAGGACCACGCCATGACACCGAGATTGGGGCTGCAACTGTGGTCGGTGCGCGACGCGCTGGGCGCCGACCCGGACCGAACCCTGGAGCAGATCGCCGCCGCCGGCTTTGAGGGAGTGGAACCGTTCGGCATCGGCAATCCGGAACTCACCGGCGACCAGCGCCGGGAACGCGCCACCGTTCTGGGCCGAGAACTGAAGCGGCTTGGGCTCGCCGTTCCATCCACCCATGTGCGAATGCCCCGGGCGCCAGGCCTGGCGGCTCTAGCCGAGGAATTGGCGGCGCTCGGCGCCGCTGTGGCCATAATCAGTTGTCCCCAGGAACTCGAGGGCTTCGGCCAGGACGCCCTGGCAACGCCCGACGGGGTGGCCGAATTCGCCGAAGAACTGAACGCCCTGGCCGCACAGGCCAGCCAACTCGGCCTGCGGATTGGCTACCACAACCACTGGTGGGACTGGTCCGGAGCGGCCGAAGGCGCCGGCTACCCCCGCCTGGTCGAGTTGGTCAGCCCTGAGATCGTCTTCGAAATCGACGCCTACTGGGCCTGGGCCGCCGGCCAAGACCCGGCGGCGCTGATTCGCTCACTGGGGCGACGAGCCGTATTCATGCACGTCAAAGATGGCGACGGCGTTCCCGAACAGGCGCAGACGGCCCTCGGCGAAGGGAGCTTGGAGCAGGCGCCGGTGCTCGAAGCCGGGGCCGACTTCGAATGGTGGTTCGTCGAGCTGGACGAGGCCGAACCCGGCGCTGACCCGGTGGATGTGGTGACCGTGTCGCTGCGCTGGCTGCGGGAACACACGCCCGGCCGAACGCTGCCATGACCAAGGTCGGGGCAAACGCGACCGGGGAGGGAACCGGGCCAGACGGCATCGGCGGACAGGTGGCTGTGGTCACCGGCGCCTCGCGGGGTCTGGGGCACGACCTGGCCCTAGCGTTCGCCAAAGCCGGCGCCGTCGTGGCGGTGGGGGCGCGCCGAACGCCCGACGTCGCCGAACTGGCGCGCCAGATCGAAGCCGACGGGGGCCAAGCGTTCGCTCTCGAACTCGACGTCAGCAGGGCGGAATCGGCGCGTCAGGCCGCCCAGGCGGTGGTGGAGCGCTGCGGCCGGATCGACATCCTGGTCAACAACGCCGGTCTGGGGTTCAACCACGACGCCCTCGATGTCACCGAGGACGACTGGGACACCATCATGGACGTGAACCTCCGAGGCCTGTTCTTCACCACCCAAGCCATGGCGCGGCCGATGGTGTCTCGCGGATACGGGAGGGTCGTCAACATCGGCTCCCAAGCCGGCATAGTGGGCATCCCGCGCCACGCCGTCTACAGCGCCTCCAAGGGCGGGGTGGCGATGCTGACCAAGGTGCTCGCCCTGGAATGGGCCGCCTGCGGGGTGACCGTCAACACGCTGGCGCCGACCTTCATTCGCACGCCGGGCACCGCCGAACGGCTGGACGATCCGGCCTTCGCCGCCCAGATTCTGGCTGACATCCCCGTCGGCCGTTTCGGCACGACCGCCGACGTGGCCGCCGCCGCCCTGTTCCTGGCCAGCCCCGGCGCGGGCCTGATCACAGGTGTGACCCTGCCGGTGGACGGAGGCTGGACGGCCCGCTAACCGATCGCCCGCCTGGCGCAGGCGGCTAACTAAGACCGGAGGCGGGCTTGGGGGGTCGGCGCGGGGGACGGGGCTAATCAGTTAGGAGAGGCGCGAGACGAAGAGGGCGGAGATGTGCTCGAAGGCTTGGCGCACAGGGCCGGGCGGCAGGGCGGCCAGTTCTGAGGCCGCGCGGTTGGCCCAGGTCGTGGCGATGCGGCGGGCTTCGTCCAGGGCCGGGCTGGCGCGCAACTGCTCGACCACCGCCGCCAGAGCCGCGTCACCGCTGAGGTCGCCGCCGATGGCGGCGGCCAGAGCCACATCCGGGCTGTGCGCCACGCCTTCGGCCAGGTCGCGCCGGGCCGCCGCCTCGACCAGGAGCTGCGGCATGGTCGGCACGCCTTCGCGCAGGTCGGTGCCCGGAGTCTTCCCGGTCACAGCCGATGGCGAGGTCAAATCGATGATGTCGTCGGCCAACTGGAAGGCCACGCCGACTGCCTCTCCGTAGCCGACCACGGCCTCCACCACCTCCGGGGCACAGCCCCCCAACAACGCCCCGAACCGGGCCGAGGTCGCGATCAGGGCGCCCGTCTTGTCGGCCAAGACCTGCAGATGGAAGGCCACCGGATCATCCTGGGCCCCAGGGCCGACGGTCTCATGGATCTGGCCCAGACACAGCCGTTCGAAGGTCTCTGCCTGCAGGCGAACCAGCTCCGGTCCCAGCCCCGCCACGATCTGAGAGGCCTTCGCGAACAGCAGATCGCCGGTCAGGATGGCCACCGACGGTCCGAAAACCTCATGCGCCGCAGGCGCCCCGCGCCTCAAGGGAGCAGCGTCCATGACGTCGTCGTGGTAGAGCGAAGCGAGATGGGTCAGCTCCACCACCACCGCCGCGTCCACAACCCGGTCGTCGATGCCGTCTCCCAGGTTCGACGCCAACAGGACCAGCAGCGGTCGCAGCCGTTTGCCACCCGAACGCAATAGGTGGGCGGAGGCATCTGCCACCAGTTGATCTGGCGAGTCCACCACCGCGCCCAGCCGCGCCTCGACAGCGTCCAAACCCGCGCTGACGGCGGCCTCGAGCGACTTATCGGCGAAAGCCACAACCGGTCGCGAAAAAGCCATAGCGCCCTATCCTATGGCAGTCGGCGCCAGCCCTCACCAGAGCAGTTGGGCGAGGCCTCGGGTGAAGTTCAAGAACCACCCCGGAACCACGCCAACCACCACAGTGAACGCCAGCGACACGGCCACCGCGAGCTGTGTCAGACCAAGGGTGCGCACGCCGATGCCGACGCCCGAGACCGCCACTGAGGGCTCCTCCGGCGGCGAGCTGAAGAACATCGCCACAATGACCCGGGCGTAGAAGAAAGCCGCCGCCGCCGAACAGGCCAGGCCGACAACCGCCAAGAACCAGCCGCCGGCGCCGAACGCCGCCGCGAAGACCGCGAACTTGGCCACGAACCCGGAAGTCAGCGGAATGCCGGCAAAGGACAACAGGAAGACCGCGAAGACTCCCGCCAGCACTGGCGAGCGCCTGCCCAGCCCCCGCCACTGGTCCAGCCCGGTCGCCTCGCCGCGCATATGACCCTCCTGGTCGACCTCCCTGATCAGCGCGATCACACCGAACCCGCCCACAGTCGCGACGCCGTAGGTGAACAGATAGAACAGCGAACCGGTCAGGCCGTCGGCGCTCCAGGCCGCCACGCCGGTCATGATGAAGCCTGCATGGGCGATGGCCGAATAGGCCAGCATCCGCTTGACGTCCTTTTGGACCAGGCCGACCACGGTGCCGACCACCATGGTCAGGATCGCCACCGTCCACAGGATCGGTTCCAGATCCCAGTTCAGGGCGGGGGCCACGGAGTAGATCACCCGCAGCAACGCTCCGAAGGCCGCGATCTTGGTGCAGGCCGCCATGAAGCCGGTGATGGCCGTGGGCGCGCCCTGGTACACATCCGGCGTCCAAGAGTGGAATGGCGCCGCGCCGACTTTGAAGAACAGGCCGACCAGGATCAGCACCATGCCGACCACGAGGATCCGGTCCAGTCCCGTCGGGGTCGCGACGGCCGCCGCGATGCCCGTCAGTTCCAGCGTCCCGGTGGCGCCGTACACCCAGGCCGCGCCGAACAGGAAGAAGGCCGATCCGAACGCTCCCAGCAGGAAGTACTTCAGGGAGGCCTCCTGCGACAGCAGCCGCCGATGCCGTGCCATGCCCGCGAGCAGATACAGCGGCAGCGACAGCAGCTCGAGAGCCACGAACATGGTGATCAAGTCCGCCGCCGCCGGGAACAGCATCATGCCGCCGGTGGCGAACAGCACCAACGGGAAGACATCGCTCTGGGTCATCCCGCGTCGACGGGCCTTGTGTTCGTATTCCGAACCGGGCACCGCCGCCGCCTGGGGAGCGAAAGCGTCCTCGCCTTGGACGGTGCGATCCGCTATCACCAGCAGGCCGATCAGGGCGCAAGCGGCGATGGCCAGTTGCAAGTAAAGCGTCATCGGGTCGACCACGACGGCGCCGTCGCCGTTCAGACCGATCGAGTCTTCGGATTGAAGGGCCAGACGCAATGCCATCAGGCCGGCCGCGGCGACCGCCAGCAGCGCCACTCCGGCTTGGACCACCCGGAGGTAGGGCGGCTGCACCGCCACGCCGGAGCGGGCCTTGCGCGCGCCCACGGCCTCGATCAGGGTCGAGGCGACCGCCGCGCCCAAGACGATGATCACCGGGCTTAGAGTCGTCCAGTCGATGACGATGTCTGGAGCAGTCGACACCGGGCTCATGGCTGGGCTCCTTCCTCTTCGACGCCCGCTAAGGCGTCATCGGCCGACCCGCTATCCGCCTGGACCAACTGCACGGTCTCAACAGCCGATTCCCGCAACAGGTCCGTGGCCGGCCGGGGGATGAAGCCGAGCACCAGCATGATGGCGATCAGCGGCCCCACCACCCACAACTCGCGGGCGCCCAGATCCGGGGTCTTGGCCAGGTCTTCCCGGGGTGGCCCGGTGAAGATCTTCTGGTAGGCGATCAAGACGTACAGAGCCGCCAGGATCACGCCCAAGGCTGAAACGACGGCGGCGGCGGGCAGACGCTCGTAGGCGCCGACCAAGACCATGAACTCGGACACGAAGGTCGACAGGCCGGGCAGGGCCACCACCGCCAGGCCGACCACCAAGAAGGTGCCGGCCAACAACGGCGTGGTGCGCTGGAGGCCAGGCCCCATCAAAGTCATGTCCTGGGTGCCGCGCCGCGCGATCAGGAAGCCGGCCAGCAAGAACAGCGCGCCAGTCGACAACCCATGGTTGAACATGTAGAAAGCCGACCCGAGTTCTGAGGTCTGCGTGAACGCGAATATCCCCAGCACTATGAAGCCGAAGTGGGAAACCGAGGTGTAGGCGATCATGCGCAAGATGTCGGACTGGCCCAGCGCCAGGAACGCTCCCCAGAAAATGGAGACCACCGCCAGCACCACAACCACAGGCGCCGCCCATCGCGACGCCTCCGGGAACAACGGCAGGCACAAAGCCACCATGCCGAAAGTGCCGACCTTGTCTAAGACGCCGACCAACAGAACGGAAGTCCCGGGCTTGGCGGCCTGGGCGGCATCGGGCAGCCAAGTGTGAACCGGGAACATCGGCGCCTTGACAGCGAAAGCCACAAAGAACGAAAGGAAGATCAGGCGCTCCGCCTGGGCCGAACCCCAGTCGGCGCCGACCAACGAATCGACCATGAAGCCCTCGGTGCCGCCGGGGCCCTCGGTCCACACCGCGATCACTCCGGCCAGCATGACCAGGCCGCCGGCCAACGAATAGAGCAGGAACTTCAGGGCCGCCTTCTTGGCGCCCGCGCCCCCGAACGATCCGATCAGGAAGTAGACGGGAATCAGCATGGCCTCGAACAGGAGGTAGAAGAAGAACACGTCGCGAGCCGCGAAGACCGCGATCATGAACGTCTCCAAGAACAGGACCAGCGCCGCGTAATGGGCTTGCTTCGCGGGCGAGGATTCCTCCCGCCAGGCTGCCAGAAGCACCACCGGCACCAACAACACCGACATCAGGATCAGCAGCAGTCCAACGCCATTGACGCCGACGGCGTAGGAGACGCCGAAAGCCGGGATCCACGAAACCTGCTCGGCGAACTGGATCCCGCCCAGGGCGCTGTCGAAACCAACCGCCATGACGATCGCGACCGCCGCCACCAGCAGCGACCAGGCCAAGGCGATGTGGCGGGCATAGCGCCTGACGGCGCCACCGCCCAGCCAGACCACCAACGCCCCAACGCTGGGCGCGGCGATCAACACCGTGAGCCAAGGGAAACTCTGCATGGTCATTCCACCCCTCACATCCTGCCGGCCAGGACGATCGCCACCAGGAGGATCACGCCCGCCAACATGGTCGCCGCATAGGAACGGGCGTATCCGTTTTGGACGCGGGCGACCAGGGCGCCCACGCCTTGAAGCAACCAGGCCAGACCGCGCACGGCGCCGTCCACCACTTGGTCATCGGTCTGTGTGGCCACGCGCACCAGCGCCTGGCCCGGCCGGACGAGCAGCGCGTTGTTGACGGTGTCCTGATATAGGTCCGCTCGCGCCGCCCGGACCAGGCCGTCCGCGGCCGGCGGCAAGACCGGCACGTTCGCTTTGGCGGAGCCGAACTTGACCCAGGCGATCCAGGCCCCGACCACCACCAGCGCCAAGGTCGTCCCCATGATCACATAGGCGTTCACCACGGGCTCGCCGTGATGGCCTTCGACCAGCGCCGGGGCCAGATAGTCGTCGAACTTGATCATCGTCAAGACCAAACCCAGGAACACCGAGCCGAGCGCCAGGATCATCATCGGCACAGTCATCAGCGCGGGGCTCTCATGCGGGTGCTGTCCGTCCGTCCAGCGGGCCTTGCCGTAGAAGACCAGGAAGAAGAGCCGGGACATGTAGAAAGCGGTGATGCCGGCGCCCAGCAGAGCCACCAGGCCGAACACCCAGCCCTGCCAGAGCTGTCCAGCTGGGGCCACGAAAGCCTGCTCGATGATCTTGTCCTTGGAGAAGAACCCCGCAAACGGCGGCACGCCCAAAATGGCCAGCCAGCCCATCATGAACGTCAGCCAAGTGACTTTCATGACTTTGTCGAGGGCGCCGAACCGACGCATATCGACCTGGTCTGCCATAGCGTGCATGACCGACCCGGCGCCCAGGAACAGTCCGGCTTTGAAGAAGCCGTGGGTGAGCAGGTGCATGATCGCGAAGACGGCGCCGACCGGGCCCAGGCCCGCAGCCAGCATCATGTAGCCGATCTGCGACATGGTGGAGGCGGCCAGGGCCTTCTTCATGTCGTCCTTGGCGCAGCCCACGATGGCCCCGTAAAGCAGTGTGATCGCGCCGACTATCAACACCGCCAGGCGCGCCCCGGGCGCCTGCTCGAAGATCGGTCCCGACCGGACCACCAGGTAGACGCCCGCCGTCACCATGGTGGCGGCATGGATCAGGGCCGACACCGGCGTGGGGCCGGCCATCGCGTCCCCCAGCCAGGATTGGAGCGGGAACTGCGCCGATTTGCCGCAGGCCGCCAGCAGCAGGGCCAGGCCGATCAAGGTCGCCGTGGTCGCGGACATGGATTCCGCTGCGCCCAAGACCTCGTCCATCCTCAGGCTGCCCAGTTCGGAGAACATGATCATCATGGCGATGAGCATGCCGACATCGCCGACGCGATTGGCGATGAAAGCCTTCTTCGCCGCGACGGCGTATTCCTCGCGCTGGTTCCAGAAACCGATCAGCAAGTAGGAGGCCAAGCCGACGCCCTCCCAGCCGATGAACAGCACCACATAGGAGTCCGCCATCACCAGCAACAACATCGCCGCCACGAACAGATTCAGGTAGGCGAAGAAGCGCCGGCGGTCCGGATCGTGGGCCATATAGGCGACCGAGTAGATGTGGATGAGGGTGCCCACGAAGGTCACTAGCAGCACAAACGCCAGCGACAGTTGGTCAACGCGCAACCCCACGTCGAGGTCTAGGGGACCGGAAATCCAATCGAACACGGCGACGTCCTGCGCCCGTTCCACCACCGGCCGGGACAGCAAGTCGATGAACGTCCAAAGACCGACCACGAAGGCAGCCGCCGATGCCGCCACGCCCACTAGGTGCCCCCATTTGTCGGCCACTGAGCCCAGCACTAGCAACAGGCCCGCGCTCGCCAGTGGTATGGCCACCACCAGCCAACTCCACTGGGCGGCCGTGGAAACCGCGGGCACGGCGTCGGCGGAGGAAAGAACCAGATTCTCGATCATTGTCAGTGCCTCAACAGATTCTCGTCGTCAACGCTGACTGTGCGCCGGGTGCGGAACAGGGCCACGATTATGGCCAGGCCGACAACCACCTCGGCGGCGGCGACGACCATGACGAAGAAGGCGGCCAACTGGCCGGCGAAATCCCCCCACATGCGGGAGAAGGCCAGGAACGCCAAGTTGGCGGCGTTCAGCATCAGTTCGACCCCCATGAACACCACGATCGAATTGCGCCGCACCAGGACGGTGACAGCCCCGATCGTGAACAGGACCGAAGCCAGGATCAGGTAGGCCATAACGCTCATGGCTTCACCTCCGATTCGCCACTAGGTTCGCCGCCCGATTCGACGCCCGGCTCCCCGACGGGCTCGATCGGGACGGGCTCGACCGGCTCGAGCTCGGCCGCGTCCGGGCGACGGACCGGCGGCAATTGGTCCGCCAGCAGGTCTTGGGACAGACCGCGCAGGGTGTGCACCTGCCCTCGCATTCTCAGCGAACTGGGCACAGAGTCTTCGATGATCTTCCCTTCGGCGTCGATCGCGGGCACATCGGCGGCGTTGTGGCGGGCATAATTGCCAGGCGCGGGCGGCGGCGTCAGGCGCAGGCCGCGCTTGGTCTTGAGGGCCATCATCTGCGGCTGGGTGACCGGTTTGGTCAGCTTGACGCGGTGCGTCAAGATCACCGCGCCCATGGCCGCCACGATCAGCAGGCAGCCGGTGATCTCGAGGGTGAAGGCGAAATCGGAGAACAGCAACTCGGCCACACCGGCGACGTTGCCGAGGCCCGAGGCGACGCGCGGACTGTCCAGACCGGCCTGGGCAGTGAAAGTGGAACGCAACACCGCTCCGGCCAGCACCACCAACAGCCCCAGTCCCAAGACGCCGCCGATCCAGCGTTGCCCGCGAATCGTCTCAATGAACGAATCTGAGACGTCGACGCCCACCAGCATCAGCACAAAAACGAACAGCATCATGATCGCGCCGGTGTAGACCACCACCTGGACCACGCCCAAGAACGGCGAACCCAGTCCGACATACAAGAACGCCAAACCGACCATGGTGACCATCACCGAGCAGGCGGTCAGGACCGCGCGCTTGGAGAACAACAGAGCCGAAGCTCCCAGCACCACAATCGGGCCGACGATCCAGAACAGGAACTGTTCGGCCGTGCTCATCGCCAAATCGGCGTTCATGCCGGACCTCCTTTCAGCCCCGTGGCGTGGGGCCGCGCCGCCGCCAGAGAGGGGTCATCCGGCCGGTGGTCGCGCACCCATTCGACCTGGTCGCCAGTCGGACCGGTCACCGCGCCCGAGTAGTAGTCGTCGTCGCTCAAACCTTCGGCCATGGGGTGTGGGGCCGCCAACATGCCGTCGGCGAGAGGGGCCAGCAGCTCGTCCTTGGTGTAGATCATGTCCTCGCGGTTCGGCGCGGCCAGCTCATAGAACGTCGTCATAGTCAGCGCGCGGGTGGGGCAGGCCTCGATGCACATGCCGCAGAAGATGCAACGCAGATAGTTGATCTGGTAGACCCGGCCGTAGCGTTCGCCGGCCGAATACTGCTCCTCGGCGGTGTTGGCGCCCGCCTCGACGAAAATCGCGTCGGCAGGGCAGGCCCAGGCGCACAGTTCGCAGCCGACGCACTTCTCGAGTCCGTCAGGGTAGCGATTGAGCTGGTGGCGTCCGTGATAGCGGGGAAACGGCGGCGGATACTTGCCTTTGAAGGGATACTGCTCCGTGACCGGCTTGGCGAAGAAGGTTCGCAGAGTCACCCCGAAACCGGCCCACGGCGCCACCCCGGAGGCGATAAAGCCCTTCTGTTTGCGGGCGGGGTCAAGCCGCCTCAGGCTTCTCGAACTCATGAGTTCTCCTCCCTGACGATCTCAACAACCTCCACCGGGTCGAACTCCTCTGTCACGGCCACCGCCAGACGGGCGGACCGGGGCGATGGCGCCAGGACTTGGCCCGGTAGCGGCGGGGCGGGGAAACCGTCCGCGAAGGCGTCGACCTCGACCGGCTCCGCCGGTTCGGCCGCGGGCGCGTCCGGCACCGGCCAATACCAAATGATGATGAACACGACCACCGCCCAGGACAGGATCGGCACCGCCCAAGCGTTGAAGTGGTAGCTGGTGAACCGGTCGATGGCCCGCACGCAGGTCAGGATCACGATCCAGGCCAGGGCGACGGGCAGCAGACCCTTCCAGCCGAAGCGCATGAACTGGTCGTAGCGCAGACGAACGACCGTGCCGCGCACCCACACGAAGACGAACATCAGCAGCCAGGTCTTGGCCAGGAACCACAAAATGGTCCAGTAGCCGGTGTTCAGAACGCCGTCGCCGATCGCGCTCAGCGGCCAGGGCGCCCGCCAGCCGCCCAGGAAGAGGGTGGTGCAGACGGCCGAGACGTTCAACATATTGATGTATTCGGCCAGGAAGAACCAGGCGAACTTCATCGACGAATACTCGGTCATGTAGCCGGCCACCAGTTCGCCCTCGGCCTCCGGCAAGTCGAACGGGAGCCGGTTGGTCTCGCCGATCATCGAGATGATGTAGAGGAAAAGGCTCGGCGCCAGCATGATCCCGTACCAAAGCTTGCCTTGGGCGTTCACGATGGTCGAGGTCGACATCGACCCGGACATGATGAACACCGTCACCAGGCTCATGCCCATGACCAGTTCGTAGGAGATGATTTGGGCGGTCGAGCGCACCGAGCCGAGCAGCGAATAGGTCGACCGCGACGACCAGCCGCCCAGCACGATGCCGTAGACGCCGACAGCGGTGACCGCCAGTATGTAGAGCACCGCCACCGGGAAGTCTGTCAACTGCAACGGCGTCGAGATGTCGGTCCAGGGAATGGTGACCTGGCCGCCGATCGGGATGACCGCGAACACCATCAACGAGGCCGCCACCGACAGGCCAGGCGCGACTATGTAGGTCAACTTGTCTGCCCGCGAGACGTTCATGTCCTCTTTCAAGAACAGCTTCATGGCGTCATAGACCAGTTGGAACAAGCCCATCGGTCCGCGCACATTCGGTCCCACCCGCTGCTGGAGACGGGCGATCACCTTGCGCTCGAACCAAATCGCGATGATGACCGAGACCAGCGCGCAGATCAGAATCAGGACCGCCTTGAGGGCCACGATCCAACCGTTGTCCTGGCTGAAGTCCGCCACCACTTCGGCTGATTCGGCCGCGAGAACTTGGCTTGTCATGGCTGGGCCTCCTTCGCTCCCGAGCTGGCGGCTATTCGGACCACGTCGCCGTTGGCCGCGTTCAAAGCCACCCGCACCCAGCTGCCGGGCGACTTGGTCGGCAGGTGGACCACGCCGTTAGGCAGATCGTCGATCACGACCGGCAGGGTCACGGCGCCGGCGGCGGTGGACACTTGCAGGTCGTCGCCCGCTCGCGCGCCGACCCCCTGGGCGGTCGCCGCGTTCAAACGGGCTTTGGGGGCCGGCGCCGATGCCGCCAACCTCGGTTCGCCATCCAGTCCGGCGGCATCGTCCACCAGTTGGTGCCAGGTCGACAACAGCGCTTCGCCGGCGCCCAGCGCGGGCGCCTCCGGCGGCGCGACCGCCGGAGCCGGCTGCCGCCGCCCGGCAGGGCCGAGCCGATCCAGCACCTGATGGACTGTGGCCAGTTCGCCGATCCCCAAGGTGAAGCCGAGTTTGGCGGCCAAAGCCTGCAGCACCTTCCCGTCTGAGAGCGCGGTCGAGGTCAGCACCTGCGGGAATGGCCGCAAACGGCCCTCCCAGTTGATGAAAGTCCCGGCTTTCTCCTGCGGCGGCGCTACCGGCAGCACGACATCCGCCCAGGGCGAGATGCCCTCTCCGCGAACCTGCAAAGCCACCACTTTGGCGCCCTTGAGGGCTGTGGCCGCCGCCGGCGGAACCGGCAGGTCGACCAATTCCAGACCCCCGACCAGGACGGTGTCGATCTCGCCGGCCCGGACGGCCGCGACGATGCCGGGCAGGTCCAGCCCCGGCTCCAGGTCAAGCGGTCCGCCGAAGATCATGGTCGTCTCAGCCTCGGTCAAGTCGCCCAGAGCACGCCCGCCCGGCGCCAAGCCGGGCAGCAGGCCGGCCTCGAGCGCGGCCCGTTCGCCCGCCCGCCTGGGAATCCAGACCAATTTGGCGCCCAACCGCTCGGCGGCCGCCACAGCGGCGCTATAGGCGCCCGGCGAGGTCGCCAGACGTTCGCCGAGCACGATCACTCCGCCGGCGAGCGCGGCCGCGGCGCTGGCTGTGAGCGTTTGAACGGCATCGGCGGAAGTCGGGCCCTTAGCGGACGCGCCCGGCTCCGGAACTGGCCCGGCGGCATCGGACAACTTCGCCAAAGCCGACGCCTCCGCGCCGGGCAACGTCGGCAGCAATGTGCCGCCAAGGCGCGCCAGCCCACGCGAGGCGAATGGGGCCAGAGCGTAAACCGTAGTCCCAGCCTCGCGCAGACGCAGGTAGACGATGCCGCCCTCGTCCTCGGCCTCAAAGCCGACCAGGAGGACGGCCGGCGCCGCGGCCAGTTCATTCAAACTGACTCCCGTGCCCGCCCCAGCCGCGAAGTGGGCCAGGAACTGAGCCTCTTCCGGGCTGGAAGGCCGAGCCCGGAAATCGATCGAATCGGTCTTGAGGACCGCGCGGGCGAACACCGCGTAGGCGTGGGCGTCCTCGAGGGTCAAGCGACCACCGGGCAGCACCGCCGCCCGCTTGGCCGAGCCGAGGACTTCGGCGGCGGCGGCCAGGCCTTCCGGCCAAGACACCTCGACCAGATCATCGCCCCGGCGCACCAGCGGGCGTCGCAGCCGATCCGGCGCGGTCTGCCAATGGAAGCCGAAACGGTCCTTGTCGGTGATCCACTCCTGGTTCAGCTCTGGATCGTCGCCAGCCAGGCGACGCAAGACCTGGCCGCGCCGGTAGTCGACCCGAATGGCCGAGCAAGTCGAATCATGTTCGGCCACAGTGGCCGTGCTGACCAGATCGAACGGGCGGGCCCGGAAGCGGTATTCGGCGGAAGTCAAAGCGCCGACCGGGCAGATCTGGATGATGTTGCCGGCGAAGTAACCCGCGAACGGGGTTCCATCGACGGCCAGCACATCGCCTTCGGCCTCATCGGCGGCTTCGTCTGCCACCGCCGCCACTCCCAGGACGCTGGCGTCAAAACGGCCGATCTGCTGGTTGACGCCACGGCGTTGCAAAGCGATGAAAGGGTCGCCGGGAATCTGGGCGGCGAAGCGGGTGCAGCGCTGGCAGAGCACGCAGCGTTCGCGGTCCAACAAGATCTGCGCGGTCAACGCCAACGGCTTGGGGAAAGTGTTCTTCTTCTCGGTGAAGCGCGACACCGACCGACCGGTCGACATGGCCTGGTTCTGCAGCGGGCACTCGCCGCCTTTGTCGCAGATCGGGCAGTCCAGCGGGTGGTTGATCAAGATCAGTTCGGCGACCTGTTCCTGGGCGGTCTTGGCCGCCGCCGAGGTCAACTGCGTGTTCACCACCATGCCCGGCGTGACCGTCATGGCACAGGCCGGTTGGGGCTTGGGGAAAGCCCGCAGCTTGCCCTCCGGACCGGCCGGCGAGGCGACGTCGACCAGGCATTGGCGGCAGGCCGCCACCGGTGCCAGCAGCGGGTGGTCGCAGAAGCGCGGGATCATCACGCCCGCCTCCTCGGCCGCGCGGATGATCAAAGTGTTCTTGGGGACGGCGATCTCTATCCCGTCGATGCTGCAGGTGACCAAATCTTCGGCGCTCATGCCGCCACCGCCTCAAACAGGTAGGAAGCCGTGTGGTCGTAAGGACACCGGCCTTGGTCGATGTGCTGGACATACTCATCGCGGAAGAACTTCAGCGAAGACGTCAGCGAAGACGGGGCGCCGTCGCCCAGCGGGCAGAAGGCCCGGCCGACAATGGAGCCCGGGATGTCCTCCAGGATCTGCAGATCGTCCATCTTGCCTTGGCCGGCTTCGATTCGGCGCAGCACCGCGCGCAGCCAGAAGGTGCCCTCGCGGCAGGGCGTGCACTTACCGCAGGACTCGTGGGCGTAGAAGTCCATCCAGCGGCTGACCGCTCTGACCACGCAGACAGTGTCGTCGAAGCATTGCAGCGCCCTGGTGCCAAGCATCGACCCGGCGGCTGCCACCGAGTCGTAATCGAGGGGCACATCGAGTTGTTCCGCAGTGAACATGGGCGTGGAAGAGCCGCCGGGCATCCAGAACTTGAGCTCGTGGCCATCGCGGATGCCGCCGGCCAACTCCAGCAGCCGCCGCATCGTGATACCGAGCGGGGCCTCATACTGGCCGGGCCGCTTGACGTGCCCGGACAGGGAGTAAATGGCCACCCCGGTGGACTTCTCCGTGCCCATCGACTTCCACCAGTCGGCGCCGTTGGCCACGATCCAGGGCACCGAGGCGATGGACTCGACGTTGTTGACCACGGTGGGACGCGCGTACAGGCCCGCCACCGCCGGGAACGGCGGCTTCAGGCGGGGCTGGCCGCGCCGGCCCTCCAGCGAATCGAGCAGCGCGGTCTCTTCGCCGCAGATATAAGCGCCGGCGCCGGCGTGGACGGTCAACTCCAGCTTGAAATCGGTGCCCATCACCCCATCGCCCAACAATCCCGCCGCCCGGGCTTCGCTGACGGCGTGGAGGAGGCGCCGGTAGACGTGGACCACCTCGCCGCGCAGGTAGATGAAAGCGTGGTGGCAGCCGATCGCATAGGAGGTGATGATCACGCCTTCGATCAGCGAGTGCGGATCGGCCATCATCAGGGGGATGTCCTTGCAGGTGCCGGGCTCGGATTCGTCGGCGTTGACGACCAGGTAGCGCGGGCCGCCGTCCGGGGGCGGCAGGAAGGACCACTTGACGCCGGTGGGGAAGCCAGCGCCGCCGCGACCGCGTAGGCCGGAGTCCTTGACAGCGTTCAAGACCGCCGCCGGCTCCATCTCAAAGGCCTTCGCCAGGGCCTGGTAGCCGCCGGCTTCGCGGTAGGCCGCCAAGGTCCAGGACTGAGGATCTCCCCATCGCGAAGTCAACAGAGGGGCAAGAGTGCTCATTTGGGGTCTCCCGCTTCTTGGGGATGACTGGAATCAGACCCGTCCCCAATCGGGCCCGGAGCGGACCAGCCCTCACGGGCGGCCAGCTCCAGGCCCGCCAGAGACGGGGCGCCGGCAGCCGGGCCCTCGTTGGCGTGGCCGTCCTCGAAGCCGGCTAAGACCCGCGAGATCTCTTTGAAGGTCCCCAATTTGTCGGGGCCGCGGGTTGGACGGACCGATTTGCCCGCCCGCAGGTCCTCAACCAGCCCGACCGCGCTGGCCGGCGTCTGGTTGTCGAAGAACTCCCAGTTGATCATCAGCACCGGCGCGTAGTCGCAGGCGGCGTTGCATTCGACGCGCTCGAGCGTGAACATCCCGTCTGCGGTGGTCTGATCGTTCCCGACCGCCAGGTACTCGCTCAGCTTCGCGAAAATCGCGTCCCCTCCCAACAGGCCGCACAGCGAGGTGATGCAGACGCCCAGGGTGTACTGGCCGTTCGGCTGCCGCTTGAACTGACTGTAGAAAGTGGCCACGGCGCTGACCTCGGCGGCGGTCAACTCCAGCCGGTCGGCGCAAAAGGCGATCGCGTCCGGCGAGATGTAGCCGTCCACCGACTGGCATAGGTGCAGCAATGGCAGCAGGGCGCTGCGGGGCGAGGGGTAGCGCGCGACCACCTGGTCGGCATCGGCCCGCAGAGCCGTCAACGTTTCCGGCGCGTAGGTCATCGGTCCACTCCTCCCATCACCGGGTCGATCGAGGCCAAGCAGACCACCACATCGGAGATGGTGCCGCCGTCGCACAACGCTGACATCGACTGGAGGTTGTTGTATGAGGGTTCGCGCATATGCACCCGGTACGGGCGGGTGCCGCCGTCAGAGACGACGTGGACGCCGTAGACGCCCTTGGCGTGCTCGATGGCGTGGAAAGCCTGGCCGGCCGGGACCCGGAAGCCCTCGGTCACCAGCTTGAAGTGGTGGATCAAAGACTCCATCGAAGTCGCCATGATCTCCTTGACGTGCTCGTGGGACTGGCCTTGTCCGTCCGGGCCGATCTCCAGCTTGGCCGGCCAGGCGATCGCCGGGTCTTCGATCATGACTGGGCCTTCGCCCATGGCCTCAAGCTTGTCGACGCACTGGGCGATGATCTTCATCGACTCGCGCATCTCATTCGACCGAACCAGGTAGCGGCCGTAAACATCGGCCGTGTCAGTGGTGCAGATCTCGAAATCGTAGTTCTCATAGCCGCAGTAGGGCTTGTCCTTGCGCAGGTCCAAAGGCAGCCCCGCGGCCCGGACCATGGGCCCGGTGATGCCGAGCGCCATGCAGGCGGACAAGTTGAGGACGCCGATCCCAAGCGTGCGGGCCTTCCAGATCGGGTTGACCATGACCATGTTGTCGAAATCGTCCATGCCGCGAACCATGGACCGGTAGACCCCCTTCAGCCAGCCCAACGCCTCCGGCGGGAGGTCTTGGGAAACGCCGCCGGGACGGAAGTAGGCGTTGTTCATGCGCTGTCCGGTGACCATCTCGAAGAAGCGCAGGACCTGCTCGCGCTCGCGGAAAGCGATGGTCATCAGCGTGGTGCCGCCCAACTCGTTGCCGGCCGAACCGAGGCAGACCAGATGCGATGACACCCGCGCCAGTTCCATCATCAAGACCCGGATGACCTGGGCCCGCGGCGGAATCCGATCGGTGATGCCGGCCAGCTTTTCGACCGCGAAGCAGTAGGCCGCCTCGTTCATGATCGAGGCGACGTAGTCCATCCGGGTGGCCAGGGCCGAGCCCTGCGCCCAGGTCCGGTACTCCATCGTCTTTTCGATTCCGGTGTGCAGGAAGCCGAGCGCCACACGAGTCTCCCGCACCGTTTCGCCGTCCAGCTCCAACACCAGGCGCAACACGCCATGGGTCGAGGGATGCTGCGGGCCCATGTTGACGACCACGCGCTCCTCCTTGCGGCGAGCGAGTTCCTGGGCGATCTCATCCCAGTCGCCGCCAAAGGCGACGAACTCTTCCGTCGCCTCGTCAAGGCTGGTCATGAGTAGCTCCTCCTTTGATCCGGCGGCGGCGTCGAGGCGCCTTTGAACTGCACATCGACTCCGCCAAGCGGATAATCCTTGCGTTGGGGATGACCAATCCAGTCGGTCGGCATCAAGATGCGGGTCAAGTCAGGATGGCCGTCGAAGACGATCCCGAACATGTCGTAGGTCTCGCGCTCATGCCAGTCCTGGGTCGGGTACAAGTCGAACAAGCTGGGAATGTGGGGATCCTCGTCCGGCGCGGTCACCTCGAGGCGGATGATCCGCCGATCGTGGGTGACGGACATCAGGTGGTAGACGGCGTGCAACTCGCGGCCCCGGTCCTGCGGATAGTGGACGCCGTTCACCCCCAATGACAACTCGAAGCGCAGGTCCTGGTCATCGCGCAAGAACCGGGCCACGGCGACCAGGTCTTGGCGGCGGATGAACAAGGTCAGCTCCTCGCGGTCGACAACGACCTTCTCGATCGCCTCGGTGAGGCCTTCGCCGGCCAGATCTTCGACCAAAGCGTCAACCACGGCATCGTGCCAACCGCCGTAGGGACGCCCGCTGGAACCGGGGATCTGCGCCAAACGGGTCAGCCCGCCAAACCCGGAGGTGTCACCGCTGCCGTGCACCCCGAAGGCGCCGTGGCGGACCTCGGTGACCTCAGGGCCGCCGGACTGGGGGCCTGGCGTCAACTCCTGGCTCGGGCGGGGGCCGGCGTCTTGGCCGGCATTGTGGTCGGTTGGCGCGCTCATACCAACAACCCCCTCAGAGCGCCGACCGGCGCCGCGTTCATGGCCGCGTCCTCGGCGGCGCGGGCGGCTTTGACCCGGTCCACGCCGAGGCCTTCCGACTCGATCTGGCTGTACAGCTCGATGATGGCGTGGATCAGCATTTCGGGGCGGGGCGGGCAGCCCGGGATGTACACGTCCACCGGCACGACGTGGTCCACTCCCTGGACGATCGCGTAGTTGTTGAAGATGCCGCCGGACGAGGCGCAAGATCCCATCGAGATGACCCACTTGGGGTCCGCCATTTGGTCGTAGACCCGACGCACGATCGGCGCCATCTTGTGCGACATGCGTCCGTTGACCAGCATCAGGTCGGCTTGGCGGGGCGAGGCTCGGAACACCTCCATGCCGAAGCGGGAGATGTCGAAACGGGAGGTGCCGACCGCCATCATTTCGATCGAACAGCAGGCCAGACCCATGGTGACCGGCCACAGCGAACCGGCCCGGAGGTGGTTCACGACCTTGGCGAGGGTTGTCAGCGCGAAGCCCTCAGGCGCGCGACCTTCAATTCCGTCAGCCATCCTCTGACTCGCCTCCGTCCCAATCGAGGCCGCCGCGGCGCCATTCGTAGATCAGCGGCACGGTGATCAGAGCCAGGAAGGCCATCATGGCGATGGTCGCCCCCAACCCCAAGGCGTCGAAGTTGGCAGCCCAGGGATACAAGAACACGACCTCGATGTCGAAGACGATGAAAGTCATCGCCACCAGGTAGAAGCGGACCGGGAAGCGGCCGCCCTGGCGCGGATGCGGGCTGGGCTGGACGCCGCATTCATACTCCTCCAGCTTGGCCTTGTTATACCGGTGCGGACCGATCACCCAGCTGGCCGCCAGGCCGCCGAAGCCCATCACGACCGCCACCGCGAGCATCGCCAAGATGGGCACAAACGGGTTCGTCACTTCAAACCTCCACCTACGTGTGGCCAGCCGCCGCTCATGCCGCTGGCGCCATTCGAGCAAGCGTGGCGATGGTTCTGTCCATCCAGTCACCCCCACGCGGTTCATAAAGGTCGCTGAGAAGCTTCATGACCAGTTTCATCAACGTTGGACGCGGCAATCCATACCGCGTGCACACCCGCATGACGGATGGATGCTCGATCAGCTTCACAAAAACCCTACCCAAAGAGAAATACCCTCCGAGCAATTCTTTCATCAATTCAGGGTATGTCCTGAGCGCCGCCTCGCGGCCTGCCCCGGGCGGGCGCGCCAGCCCTTGCGCGATCGCCCCGGCGGCGATCCGGCCCGATTGCATGGCATAAGCGATCCCCTCGCCGTCGAAGGGCGAAACCATTCCGCCGGCATCGCCCACCAAGACCAAACCGCGCGCGTACAACGGCCCGCGGTTGAAAGCCATCGGCAAGGCGGCCGAACGCGGCTGGTCGACAACGTCCTCCTCGGTGAAACCCCACAGCGGGCCCAGGGAGTCCAACCACTTGCTGAGCAGGCGGCGGTAGTTGACCTTGGAGCTCTGGGCCCTCGAGGCGACCGAACCCACGCCGACGTTGACCAAGCCGCCCGCCTCCGGGAAGACCCAGCCGTAGCCGGGCATCAGTTTGCCCTCCTGGCGCGGGCCGTCCCACAGTTCCAGATGCGACTCCATCCACTCCAACTGGCCCGGACGGGTCGGCGGACGGCGCAAACGCAAACGGGCGCGAACGGCCACCCCGACTGGGCGGTTGGTCTTCTTGAGACGGCCGACGGCCGTCGCCAGCCGGGCCGAGACGCCATCTGCGGCCACCACCAGCGGAGCCCGGAACTCACGCAACCCCTCCGGCGTGGCGGCGGCGACGCCGATCACTCGCCCGCTTGCGTCGTCCAGCAGCGGTCCTGTCACAGTCACGTTCTCCACCAGCTGGGCGCCGGCCCGCACGGCGTGACGGGCCAATTTGAAGTCGAGCTCCTCGCGCGGCAGGGTCAGCCCGAAGTCCGGGAAGGACGCCAGCGCCGGCCAAGGCAGTTCAAGTTCGTGGCCGCCGCCGAAGACCCGCAGACCGCGGTTGCGCATCCAGCCGTCCGCTTCGGCGAAAGGCAGTCCCAAGTAGATCAGTTCCCTGACCGCACGCGGCGTCAGGCCGTCCCCGCAGGCCTTGGCGCGGGGGAAGGCCGACTTCTCCAGCACCAAGGTGTCGACGCCGGCGTTGGCGAGGTGGGCGGCGACCGTGGCTCCGGCGGGTCCGGCGCCAACGACGATCACATTCGAATCGCCACCTGACATCGGGTGCACGGGCCGCCTCTCGCTTGAACACTCGCTTGACCTGGAACACACAGATTCTACATAAGCTGGCCGACTGTCCCTCCCAGCATCAATCTGGGAGCCCTAAAGCAATTACGGAACAGTAATGTCGTTTTATTATTGGTTTCCCGCGCTCAATTGGCGGTGGCCGTGTGCAGCGCGACGATTCCGCCCATCACGTTGCGGTGAGAAGCTCGGGTCCAGCCCGCCAGTTCGAGCTGGCGCTCCAATTCGGCCTGATCCGCCCAAGCCCAGATCGATTCGGCCAGGTACCGGTAGGCGGGCGAGTTGGTGGCCACCACCTTGGCCACGACCGGCATCACATACGTCAGATACCAGCGGTAGAGCGCCCGGTAGGGGCGCCAAACCGGCCGCGAGAACTCGCACACGACCAGCGCGCCGCCGGGCTTGGCGACCCGGCGCAATTCTGCCAGGGCCTGGGGCACGTCTTGCACGTTACGCAGGCCGAAGGAGATCGTGACCTTGTCGAAGACGCCGTCGGCGAAGGGCAGACCGGTGGCATCGCCCCCGATCAGCCCGACCTGGTAGGACCACACGCCCAAGCGACGCCGGCCTTGCCGGAGCATGCCCTCGGAGAAGTCGCAGGCGACCACGCGGGCGCCTCGTTTCGCCAGCGCGACTGAAGACGAGCAGGTGCCCGCCGCCAGGTCGAGTATCCGTTCGCCCGGCCGGGGGTCGACCTCGGCCAGCGTTTGACGCCGCCACCAGTTGACCAAACCCAAGGTCATAACGGCATCGGCGAAATCGTAATTCGGCGCCACCGCGTCAAACATGGAGGCGACAGAGCGTGGCTCCTTGGCGAGATCGGCTGCTGTCACGCCCCTCATGATCGCATGCCAACGCGACATGTAAAGCGGTCACCGGTCCCGATTCCTAACTATCGAAGCGTTAGGAGCGTGGTGAACAACCACGCTCCGACCGTGTTGACGCAGGGCAGCGGAACGCTGACCAGCGGAAACGCGGAAGGCAAGCGCTGCTTCGGCCTAGGAAACCGGTTTGTTCCCGGTTTGCTAGGCTGATCCGGCGATGCTTCCCGACATCACTTTCGCGACCCGGCCGGCCACGGCGCCAGACGACTTGCTGGCGGCTCCGCTCGGCCCCGATCCGCTGGTTTGGCTGCGGCGAGGCGAAGGTTTTGTCGGTTTGGGTGAGGCCGCGCGCTTCGAGACCGCCGGTCCGGACCGTTTCCATGCGGCCGAGGCCTGGTGGCGAGCGGTGTTGAACCGCGCCGCCTTCGCAGGGCCGGCCGAGCAGCCCGCCGTGGGGCCGCGGGCGTTCGGGTCGTTCGCTTTCGCCGACTCCTCGTCCGCGCCCTCGGTCTTGGTGGTGCCGCGCCTGCTCATGGCCAGGCACCGGGGACGCCAGTGGATCACCACCGCCACGGCCGGCGGGTCCCCGGCCAGCGACGCCGTGGACGATGCCGTGCCACCAGCCCCGCTTCCCCGCTTAGCCGAGGCGCCCGGTCCCGTCAGCGCCGCCGACTGGCCGGAGGTGGTTGGCCGCGCCATGGCGCTGATAGCGGCCGGCGCGATCGACAAAGTGGTCTTGGCCCGGTCGGTGGTGGCCCGCGCCGCCGCGGGCGGGATCGATTCCCGGCCGGTGCTCGACTTCCTGGCCCACCGCTACCGCGACACCTGGACATTCGCCGTGGACGGCCTGATCGGCGCCACGCCAGAGTTGCTGATCCGTTCCAGCCGCGGTTTGGTCACCTCGCGGGTGTTGGCCGGCACGATTCAGCGCAGCGGCTCCGACCACGCCAATCTGGCCCGCGCCGCCGCCCTCGCCCGGTCCTCGAAAGACCTTGAGGAACACGAGTTCGCGGTCGCCTCGGTGGTGGCCGCGCTGGAGCCGTTCGTCGAAGAATTGGCCGTCCCGGAAGTTCCTTCGGTGCTGCATCTGCCCAACGTCATGCACCTGGCCACCGACGTGGTGGGCGAACTCAAGCGGACGCCGTCCGGGCGCACGCCCGGAGTCCTCGCCTTGGCGGCGGCGCTGCATCCCAGCGCGGCTGTGTGCGGCACCCCGGCGGCGGCGGCGGCGGACGTCATCGGGCGCTTGGAAGGCCAAGACCGGGGCCGCTATAGCGGGCCGGTCGGCTGGATCGACGCCAACGGCGACGGCGAATGGGGCATTGCCCTGCGCTGCGCCCAGCTCAGCCCAGACCGCCGCGCGGCCCGGCTGTGGGCCGGCGGCGGCATTGTGGCCGCCTCCGACCCTGAGGCCGAGTTGGCCGAAACCGAGGCCAAACTGGCGCCCATGCGCCAGGCGCTGGGGCTGTCCCGCTAGGAGCGTCCAGACCGGTCAATCAAGGTCGAGGGCGGGCTAGGCGGATTCTTGACGTGTGGCCAGCGTGACCTCGAACTCCTTCGCCGCGCCGTCCTGAACCACCGTCAACACCACCTTGTCGCCAGGCTGGAACGAACGAATCCAGGCGGTCAGCGAAGTCGCGCCGGTGATCGGGTTGCCGTTGACGGCCACGATCACGTCCCCCCGGCCCAAGCCGGCCTGCGCCGCCGGGGTGTTGCGGTCAACTGATTCCAGTTCGGCGCCCGCCCGGAGCACGCCGTCGACCTCGGCGGTCGCGTCCTGGCTGGTGACGCCCAGGAAGGGATGGGCGGCCACACCGTTCTCGATTAGCTGGCCGGCCACGATCTTGAGCTGGTTGACCGGTATGGCGAAAGCCAAGCCGATGTTGCCGCTGGTCTCGCCGCCATAGCCGCCGCCGAGGGTGGCGATCGAGCTGTTGATGCCGATCACCCGGCCTTTCGAATCGAACAGCGGGCCGCCGGAGTTGCCCGGGTTGACGGCGGCGTCGACTTGGATGGCGTTCGTGACCACCACATCGGCATCGCTGCCAGCGCTGGTCGTTCCGGTCCGCACCGGCCGATTCAGCGCCGAGATGATTCCGGTGGTGACGGTGTTGTCCAAACCGAGCGGGTTGCCGACAGCCATCACCGGCTCGCCGACCACGACCTCGTCCGAGTTCCCCAACTCGGCCTCCACCAGATCGGCTGGCGGGCTGTCCAACTCCACAACCGCGAGATCCGTGGTCGGATCGGTCCCCAGGACGTGGGCGGAGAGAATACGCCCATCCGACAGCACCACATCGATGGTCTCAGACCCGTCCACGACGTGGTTGTTGGTCACCACATAGCCCTTCTCAGAGTTGATGATGACGCCCGAACCAAGCGTGCCCTCAGAATAATCGCCGGTCGAGACTCGCAGCGCCACCACGGTCGGCTGGACCTGCGCGGCCACCACGTTCCATTGCGGCGATTCGCCGTCATAGGCGTCTGGCGGGATCTCCGGCACGTTCTTGCCCGAGGTCAGCCCTTCGACTGGCGAACCGGTGGTGGTGTTGACCGGTGGATTGTTGATGACGGTTCCGCCCGCCTCGCGGTCGACCAACACATAGGTCGCGCCGCTGGCCGCCGCCGCCACGACGATGGCCACCACCAAGGAAATAGCCCAGGCGCCAGCACGGGTGACGGTCTTGCGCGACCGGTCGCCATCGTCATCCGGTTGGTCCAGCCGGGGTGGGCCGCCAACAGAAACAGGGGGTTCGGGGGGCGTGGCGACCGTTGGGACCGGCCCGGTGCCCAGCGAATAGCTCGGCGCCTGGTAGGGCGACGCCGCCCGGGACGGCAGCGGCGGTCTCGGCGAGGCCGAGACCGGCCCCGGACCGGGCTGGGCGGCGGCCTGCCAGGCGCGGGACTCGCTGAACCCGGGCTCCTCCGGCGCCGGCTCGCGGTCAGACGACGCGGTGTGCTGGCCGGGCCGCTGATATGGGGTTGAGGGCGGCGGCTGTGGTGGCGGCGAACTCAGCGGCGAAGACTGTTGGGGACCACTTTGCCAGAGATAGACGGGCGACTGCCCGTGCTGAGGCGTTGGCTGGGGCGGGGGCGCCGACTGCGGACCCGACTGCGGCGCCGAGGGCGGGTCTGCGGCCGCTGGAGCTGGTGGCCGGCTGGGCCTCACCGGTGGGAACACCGGCGGAAACACCGGGACGGGAGGCCCCGGAGCGGGCTCCTCAGCCGAGGCGCCATAAAGACCGCCGGCCGCTGATCCTCCCGCGGCAGAGGCGTCGGGTTGGGCTGGACCGCGCGACTGCCAGGGCTGATCGGCTGGGTTGGCCGGGTTGCCTGGGTTGGCCGGGTTGGCCGGGCCCGGCGGCACGGAACCAGCCGCCTCAGGAGACCGCGGCGCCTCGGCGCCTGGCCATCGCGGATCATCGTTGGTGTCGCCGCCTGGAACTGGGCGGGGCTCATCGCTCATTGTCTCTATCCTTTCAACGTCACCGTCAATCAAACCGCGTCATCCTGGATGAATCCTCCCGGATTGCTGGCAACTTCCTGGGAGGTCCCAGGGCATTTCTCGAAAGCTCCAAGATCCGGCGCTCAAAACCGCGCCGGTGCGACCGATCTAACGGCACGCCGACCAGGCTAATACCGCTGACCGGTTGGCTCAGGGCGGCGGCCAATTGGCTCGCAGTGCGGGCGCGGGTAAAGGCCGCCCCATGGGCGGCCGCCAACTCGGCCAGGTCCAACCGCACCGGCGCGGCGAAGAAGCGCTCAAAAGCCTGATCGAGGTGGGGCGCGGCCACTTCCAGGTTCTCGAAGATGGCGCCGCCGGCGTCCTCGAGGACCACAATCCTGAGGTCCGGACGGGGCTCATGGACGGGGATGGCCAGGCCGCCCGAATCATGCGCCAAGGTCAAGTCCCCGAGTAGGACCGTCACGGCGGTCCCGGCCGGCCCTCCTTCAGCCGCAGGGCTGACTTCTTCTGCCAGGAGTCCGTCCCGGGCCAGCGGCGCGACCAGCGCCGGCGGACCAGATTCGGCGCGTTGGGCCGCCCCGGCCAGCGCCGCCCCGACACCGCCGGCGAAACTGACCGTTCCGTCGATTCCGGCCAGCCCCCGCATGGCTAGCAGCGCACGTGTTCGCTCAGGCGGCCGCGTCAGATCAAGGTCCCGGATGGCGCTCGAGGCGCCGACCACCAGCGGTCCCCGACCCGCTCGCGCCACCACGGCGGCGACCGCCGGGCCGTTCGGCCAGGGGACGGCTCGCAGTTCTTGCCAGACGGTTCGACCAGCCCGGCGCCAATCCTCCAACCAGGCCCGATCCTTAGGCCCGGGTGGCCGAGGGGTGGTCACCCGGGCGGCGATCCGACCCGCCCGCCGGCCCAGATCGAACCAAGGACCACCGCCTGGGTGCACTATGACCGTCTCCAGGCGCGGGTCCTGAACCAGGTCTGTGATCGACCGGCTGATAACGGGACGGCCGTAAACCACCAGACGTTCGATGCCGTCTGCCAGCAGTCGCGCAACCAAACGCCCGGCCGTGATGGCGTTGGGGCCGCCCCACGATCCCGACGCCGGTTCGGCCAGCAGGGGCCAACCGGCCGCCTCCGCCAAGCGCCGAGCGGCCGGGCCGGCGCCGAACCCGGCGACCACAACGGTGCGCGGACCCTGTTCCAATTCGACTGGCAGCAGTTCCTGGGCGGCGTCCCCCGCCGGCGGCGGCTCTTGGTCAAGCGCCACCCGACCAGGCGGCGTCCGCTCGATCGGAGGGCTCCAGTTAGTGCCGGGAGTGAGCGGTTCGCGGAACTGGATGTTGACGTGGGCCGGACCACCGATCCCCGAACGCCGGCCCAGGGCGGCGGCGACCGCTTGGCGGCCAGCCCGTTTGATCTCGTCCGGGGAGGCCTGCGCCGCCAGCGTCCGGCCCCAGACCGGGGCGGGGCCGAAAACTCCGCGCTGATCGGCGGTTTGGTTGGCGCCCACGCCGTGCGACTCGGCCGGCCGATCGGCGGTGATGGCCAGCAGCGGCCACCGCGCCCCGGCCGCCTCCATCACCGCCGGGTGCAGATTCGCCACCGCCGTGCCAGAGGTCGTGACCACCGCGGCGGCCTCGCCGCTGGCGGCCGCCATGCCCAGGGCGGTGAATCCGGCCACCCGTTCGTCGGTCCGGACCACCACTTCGACCTCGCCCCGGCCGGCGGCCTCGATCGCGGCGTAGACCAGCGGCGCGCTGCGCGAACCGGGCGCGAAGACAATCCTTCTCAGTCCCCCGGCCACAGCCCCGGCCAGCAACGACCGGGCCGATTCAACGGCCGCGCTCATCGCCGCGCCCCTGATCCCCGGACCCCGACCGCGTGTTCCTTGACCGGTCGACCTTCGCCCAGATCGGGGGCTGGCCCCAACTCGGTTGAAATCGGCATGGCGCTCATCGCCGCGGCCCCTGCGCGTCCGCCAGGCGCCTGACCATGTCCAGGCGCTCGAGCCAGCGGCGCCGCTCGGCCGGATCGGCGCTGTGGGCGGCCAGCAGGGCTGGGTCGGGGATGGCGGGGCGCACTGGCAAAACGGCATCGGACGCCAATAGGCGGTCCAAGACCAGATCGGCGCTCAACAACTGCCCGGTGCCCAGGCCGCAAGCGAAGTCGAGGCGGGGCAGGGCGGCCGCCAGGGCCACGCCCATGGTCAGCCCGACCGAGGTTTCAACGGCCGAGGAGACCACCACCGGAAGCTCCAATCGCTCCGCCAGTTCCAGGCAGGCGCGGACTCCGCCCAACGGCTGTGCCTTCAAAACCACCAGGTCAGCCGCTTGGTGTTGCTTGACTAGGAAAGGATCGGCGGCGCGCCGAATCGATTCGTCGGCGGCTATGGGCACCTGCGCGCGGCGGCGGACGCGGGCCAGCTCGGCCACGGTTGCGCACGGCTGCTCAACGTATTCGAGGCCGCCGGCGGCCTTGTCCAACTGCGCGATTCGGCTGGCGGCGGTGTCCGGATCCCACGCGCCATTGGCGTCGATTCTGATCTTGCCGCCTTCTCCCAGGGCATCGCGAACCGCCGCCACCCGGTCGATTTCCTGGGCCGCCGTCTGGCCCGGTTCCGCCACTTTGACTTTGGCCACCCGGCAACCACCCGCGGCGGCGATCAGCGACGCCGCCTGCTCGGGGCCAACCGCCGGCACGATGGCGTTGACCGGAACCGTTTGACGCAGCGGCGGCGGGAAACCCTGGTCGGCCGCTTCGCGGGCCGCGCGCCACCAAGGAACGCATTCTTCAGGGGAATAGTCCTCGAAGGGGCTGAACTCCGCCCAGGCCGTCCGGCCCCGCCAGACCATCCCGCGGCGGCGGGTGACCCCGCGAAAGCGCGTGGTCAGCGCGATGTCGAAGACGGTGGGCACGCATTCAACTTTAGGGGTCACGGCCACACGGCTGGGGCTGGTCCGGGATGTTCCAGTGCCGGGACAGGGGCGGGCGTGGGCGCGGACAAGGTCGAATGCGATGCTCTGACCTGCGCGGACGGCGGCTTTCGGGTTAGGCTCGTAGCCATGACTGAATTGCCGGTCCTGAGATCCGACGGGTTCAATCCCGAGCTGTGGCGAGACGTGCCCGGCTTCGAGGGCCAGGCCGATATCACCTATCACCGCGGGGTCCAGCGCCAAGACGGCAGCGAGGTCGACCAACCCTGGGTCAGGATCGCCTTCAACCGCCCGGAGGTCCGCAACGCCTTCAGTCCGCGCACCGTCGACGAGTTGATCGCGGCCCTGCGCCACGCGGCCGATTCCCCCGACGTGGTGACCGTGCTGCTGGCCGGCAACGGGCCCAGCCCCAAAGATGGCGGCTACGCCTTCTGTTCAGGCGGCGACCAACGCTTCCGCGGCGCCAGCGGCTACGAATACGGGCGCACCGACGGGGTTCCGCGGGCGGCCTCGGGCGCGGGACCGGACGAAGAAGGCCCGCAGACGGGCGGCCGAACCGGGCCGGGCACCGGACGGCTGCATGTCTTGGAGGCGCAACACCTCATCAGGACTATGCCAAAAGTGGTGATAGCCCTGGTCGACGGCTGGGCGGCGGGTGGCGGGCACTCGTTGCATGTGGTCGCCGATCTAACCATCGCCTGCCGCCAACACGGCCTCTTCAAGCAAACGGACGCGACCGTCGGGTCGTTCGACGCGGGCTACGGCTCCGCGTTGCTAGCCCGACAGGTGGGTCAGAAACGGGCGCGGCAGATCTTCTTCCTGGCCGAGACCTACACCGCCGAGCAGGCCGAAGCCTGGGGCGCCATCAACTTGGCGGTCGACCACGACTCGGTTGAGGCCATCGGCATCGCCTGGGCGCAACGGATTTCGGAACAGTCGCCCCAGGCCGTCCGAGTGCTCAAGTTCGCCTTCAATCTAGAAGACGATGGCTTGGCTGGCCAACAAATGTTCGCTCAAGAGGCGACCCGCCTGGCATATGGTAGCGCCGAAGGCGCCGAAGGCCGCGACGCCTTCTTGGAGCGCCGCCCACCGCGCTGGGATCAGTTCCGCAAACAGATCCTGTGACGATGCCGCCAGCGGGCTCACGGACAAGCCCATCGTTGGGCACGGAGAGGCCAGGAGGCTGAAGACGCCGTAACCGGGCTCGCGGACAAGCCCGCGTCCCGCCCGCCAGGGGCTGTCGCCTCAGCTCAGCTGACCACCCAATCGCCGTCTGCGGCGGGCACCAGTTCGATCCAGGTGACGCCGGGCGCCAGCTTGACCTCGGCGCCATCCGCCGTTCTCAGGGTCAACGGATCGCGTTCGGAAGCCTTGGACCACTCGATGTCCAGCGCTTTGCCGCCGGCCAAGACCACGCCAGAGCCCGAACCGACAATCTGGGTGTCGGGGATCGGGCTCCCGGCGGCGTCGGCGCCGCCGGCCATTTCAATTCGCACCGCCAGCGCGATCACGTTCTGGGCGGCCAGGCGAACGCCGGCGGCTGACTCGGAGGGAACGTCGCGTTCAGAGCGCCAGAAGCTCTTGGCGCCCTCATCCCAGGTCCAGCTCGGCTTCGCCGCGGCGGAGATGGTCACCGCCAGGGCCGCGGCGGGCCGGCCGTCGCGGGCGGCGCTGGCGGCTCCGGCGGAATCGGCGAAGACCAGCTCGGAGACCGGCAGCCCGCGGTGGTCGTCATCGGCCCGGCTCCAAGCGTCGGCTGGATTGAGGTAGACGTTGTGGGGGGCGGACCGCTCGGTCGAGCGATAGAACCCGGCGCCGCCCGAATCCTCGGTCAGGACCTGCAGTCCGGCGTTCCTGGCCTGCTGCAGAAACCGCTGCTGGCCGCCCGAACAGGCCAGCAATCCACCCGTTGCGCCCAAGATGGGACCGTCCATCGGCCGGGCCGAGCGCACCGGGCCGATCACGTCCGGCGCCTGGGAGTTGAACACCGCGATGAATCGCGACTCCCCTCCCTCGACCATTTCCTCCCAAACCACGTCCGCCTGCTCCAGACCCGACTGCGGCCGAGCCGCCCGCACGTTCTCCACCTTGACCGCCAGCGCCGGACGCTCGACCACGTCGCCCGGTAGGCCGGTCAGCGGCCAAGATGCGGGCACCTGAGGTGGCGCCTCCTTAGAAGAACCCAGGACCGTCTCGGTGGCGCCGCCGGGAGGGTCGGCGGATGCCCCGCCGCACGCCACAAGCGCGCCCGCGCCCAAAACGGCGACTGCGAACACCGCGATGCCGCGCGGCCGCGTCAACGAACGGGGAAGAATGGCAAGCATTAAGTTCTCCTCAAATCCATCGCTTTGATCCGCCTCCACTGTAAGCACAGCCATCCGCGCTGGCCGGCCAAGCCTGTCGGTGTGGCAGAGTTTCGCGGCCAGCTTTGGCCTGGCGTCCGGTTGGCCTGGCGTCCGGTTGGCCCCCGTAGGGTTAACGCCCATGCCGTTGGAAGAGCTGACCCGGTCCCTCGAGCAAGCGCTGAACGGTGGCCCGGCCGTGGTTGTCGGCCGTCAGACGGACCCGGCCGCTCGGGCGGCGCTGCCCCCGGGCACGGCTCTGGCGGCGCCCACCTCCGGATCGACCGGGCGGCCAAAGCTGGTGGCCCTTGGCGCCCAGGCCGTCCGCGCCTCGGCCGCGGCCAGCGCGCATCGCCTCGGCGGCGCCGGCCACTGGCTTCTCACCCTGCCGACAGACCACATCGCCGGCGTGAACGTGGTCGTCAGGGCGGTGCTCGCCGGGGCGGGCCTGACGGCCATGGGGCCAGGGTCGTTCAGCGCCGAATCGTTTGCGGCGGCCGCGGCCGCCCTGCCCGCCGGCCCCTGCTACACATCGCTGGTGCCCACCCAGCTGAGACGGCTGGCTGGGGCGGAACCAGACGGCATCGGCGGCTTGACGCGCTTCGCGGCCGTGCTGGTGGGCGGCGCGGCGCTGGAACCAGGTCTGAGGCGACGGGCCGAGGCGGCCGGGGCGGTGATTGTGCAGACCTACGGCGCGGCCGAGACCTGCGGGGGATGCGTTTATGACGGCGAGCCCCTTGACGGCGTCGAGGTGGCGGTGGCGGCCAACGGGCGGATTGAGCTGGCCGGCCCGATGCTGGCGCTCGGCTACGTCCCAGGCCGAACGGACGCGCCGGGCGGCGTCGGCAGCTCAGGGGCGCCCACCGGCGCCGCTTATCCCGGCGGCGCGGCCGGCTTCTTCGAACGTCACGGGCGGCGCTGGTTTGCCAGCTCTGACCTGGGCGTTTGGACGGCGGATGGACGTTTGGCGGTGCTTGGGCGGTCAGACCACGCCATCACCAGCGGCGGCCACACCGTCAGTCCGGAACGGGTCGAAGAGGTCCTGCGCGGCCTGCCCGGCGTTCAAGACGCGCTGGTGGTGGGGCTGGCCGAACCAGCCTGGGGTGAGGAGGTGACGGCTTTGGTGGTGCCCGACGCCGCCCGGCCGCCAAGCCTGCGACAGTTGCGTCAGGCGGTCAAACGGGAACTCGGCCCGGCCCACGCGCCTCGGCGGGCAGCCCTGGTCGCGGCACTGCCGACAGCGAGCGTCGGCAAGCCTGATCGCCGCGGGGGCGCCGCTCTGGCGGCCCAGCTTGAGGCCTTGGGGCGCCTGGAACGACTAGGGTGACCGTGTGGCAAGCCCATCGCAATGGCTCGCAGGGTTGCGGCCAAAGACTCTTCCAGCAGCTATTTCTCCAGTCCTGATCGGGATCGGCTCGGTTTGGCGACCCGAATCGCCGCCCCTGTGGAACCGCGCCGCCCTAGCGCTGGCGGTGGCGGTGGCGTTGCAGATCGGCGTCAACTTCGCCAACGACTATTCCGACGGCGTGCGCGGTTCGGACCGCCGGCGGCTCGGCCCGGCGCGGTTGGTCGAATCCGGCGCCGCCAAACCGGGAACGGTCAAGGCGGCCGCTTTCGGAGCCTTCGGCGTGGCCGCCGTCACGGGCGGGATTTTGACCTGGCTGACCGGCCAGTGGTGGCTATTAGCCGTGGGCGCGGCGGCGATCGCGGCGGCCTGGTTCTACACCGGCGGCAAACATCCCTACGGCTATGCCGGCCTGGGGGAGGTCGGCGTGTTCGTCTTTTTCGGCCCGGTGGCGGTGCTCGGCACCGCTTACACCCAGCATCTGGGCATCACCTGGCGGGCGGGGTTGGCTTCGGTCGGAGTGGGACTGCTGGCATCGGCCATCCTGATGGCCAACAACCTGCGCGACATCGGCTCCGACCGCGCCGCCGGCAAGCTGACGTTGGCGGCCAAGCTGGGACCGGGACGGGCTGGCGCCCTGTACGCCTGGGAGCTGTGGCTGGCGCTGCTGGTGGGCGCGCTCTGCGCCATCGGTCGCCCGCGCGTGCTGGTGGTCCTGTTGATGGCGATCCCGGTGGCACGCCTGGCCAGCGCGGTCGGCACCAAACTGGGCGCCGAGGACTTAGTGCGACTGTTGACCCAAACCGGCCGGGTGGAGTTGGGCTACGCCATCCTGATGGGCTTGGCTCTGGCCGACTTAGGGGTCTTTTGACCAAGCCCGGCCCCGTTGTTCGGGATCGATCGGTAGGCTTGGTCTTCGTGCCGAGGATCCTGCTGTTTTATGGTCTCCCGTTGCTGCTGATGGTCTACGCCATTGCCGACTGCGCCGGCGACGACGATGTCGAGCGCTTCTCAATGCCCAAGGTGATGTGGATCCTGTTGATCATCCTGATCCCCTATTTCGGCCCGCTGGCCTGGCTGGCGGCGTCGAAGATCGCCAAACCCAGACGCCGGCCGGCCGCGCCTCCGGGCATGTTGCCCCGGCGCTCGCCCCGCCGAAACGGTCCGATGGCGCCCGACGACAACCTCGATTATCTGCGCCGACTGGCCGAGGAGCAGGCCCGCCGCGAGCGCAGACGCAAGGACAAGCCCGGCGACGAGTCCGCCGGAACGGAGCCGACCAAGCCCTGAGGACGCCGCTCGCGACCACTCAGCGCAGTTCCTCGGGCAACAGGTCGGCGGCGGGTTCGTAATAGCCGACGGCGCTGACCCGGTCGCCCTCGTAGACCAGCGTGGTGATCGAGGCCAGCGAGCAGGCACGCCCGCGCGGCAGCGGCCACAACGACCGGCCCTCGGCCCGTCGGCGCGCGCGCCAAATCGGCGACTGGTGCGAGACCACGATCGCCCGGCCGCCTGGAATCTGGGCCCGCAAATCGGCCAAGGCCGCGTCCATCCGGTCGGCGATGTCCGCGAAGGGCTCGCCCCAGGACGGCTTCAGCGGGTTGATCAGCCAAGACGGGCGTCCCGTCTTGACCAGATTGGGAAAGTCGACACGCTTGCCCGCCAGCTTCGAAGCCGCTTCGATGACGCGCGGTTCACTGGTCACCTCCAGTCCAAGCGCCTGGGCGATGGGCGCCGCGGTCTCTTGGGCTCGCTCCAGCGGGCTGGCCACCAGTCGGTCCACCGGCCGCCCGGAGTCTTCGGCGAAGTGTTCTGCGACTCGGGCCGCCATCGCCCGGCCCAGGTCAGACAAGTGGTACCCGGGCAGCCGCTCGTAGAGCACAGCCTCGGGGTTGTCGACTTCGCCGTGGCGGACAAGGTGGATCGTGGTTCGCGGCCGGGCCATCCTTCTAGTTTGGTTGACCCTCCAACCCAGGTCCAATTGACGCACGATGCCGCCTCGCCGGCCCCCGCCGCCACCCCCGTTTGCGTTTGGACCTGTGACCGGCCCGTTTGGCCAGCGCGCCAGGCGCCGCAATACTAGTTTCAGTGACCGAATCGCTCGGCTCGAAGCCACCAGCCCGGCCCTCGGGCGAGCCTGCCGCCCCGGGCCGTGTGGCTGCCCTGTTCGATGTCGACAACACGATCTTGCGCGGCGCCAGCGTCTTCCACCTTGGGGTCGGCCTGTTTCGCCGCCGGTTGGTGTCGGCCCGGGACATCGCCCGGTTTTCCTGGTTGAACCTGCGTTATGAGTTGTTTGGCGAATCGAGCGGCGGCGTTTCCACGACTCGCACCCGCTCGCTGGACGCGATCAAGGGACAGCCGGTCGCCCAGATGGTGGCCGTGGCCGAACAGGTCTGGGACCAGGTCTTGGTGGGAAGGATCTTCCCGGGGGCGAAAGACCTGGTCGACCAGCATCTGGCCCGGGGCCACGAGGTCTGGCTGATCTCGGCTTCGCCAACGGCGGTGGTCGAGTTGGTGGCGGCGCGGGTCGGCGCCACGGGCGGACTGGGCACGCAGGCCGAAGCAGTCGACGGGTACTTCACCGGACAGCTGGTGGGCGGCTTGTTACACGGCCCGGCCAAGGCGACGGCGGCGCTCGAGTTGGCCAGCCTGCGCGGGATCGACCTGGCCGCGTCCTACGCCTACGGCGACTCCGCCAACGACATTCCGATCTTGTCGGCCGTGGGCCATCCCTGCGGCATCAATCCCGACCGGCGTCTGCGCCGCTACTGCCGCGAGCACCGCTGGCCGGTGCGCGAGTTCCGCGACAAGCGCCGGGCGGTGCGGCGCTCCCTGCGGGCGGCATCGCGCGTGGGGGCGGTCTGGGCGGCGTGGATCGTGGCCCAACGGCTGGTGCGCGGCTTCACGCGCCGCCCCGCCAAGAAGAACTCGCGCCGCTAGACGCTAGACGGCGGCGACCACGTCCACCACCGTTTCGTCGATCCAGTTCGATCCGGCCGCGCTGGCCACCACATACACGGTCACTTCGACTTTGTGGCCGGTGCGGATGTGACTGCCGGCCTGCCCGGCAGTCCAGTCCAGGCCGAAATCGCGGCGATCGAACTGGCCGGAGGCGGTGAATCCCGCCACCGGGACGCCGGATTGGGATTCGTCCACGCCGGTGAACTGGACGTTGAAGCCCTGGGATCGGCTTTGGCCGTGAATGGTCAGTTCGCCCGTGACGACCAAATCGTGGTCATCCCGTGAAATGCTCGTGGACTCGAAACTCCAGACCGGATAGGACACCACGTCGAAGAAGTTGGGGCCACGCAGCAAGTCGTCGCGGTCGCCCAGACCAGTCGTGACGCCGGCCGGCTCGAAGCCCAGGTTGACGCTCGAAGTGGCCAGGTCTGGGCCCACCTCGATGGTCCCGCCAGAGATGGGGATGACACCGCGGATCTTGGAGACCAGCGCGTGCGAGACCTCGAAGTGGGCGGCGGAGTTACGTTGGTCGACCAGCCAGGTTCCAGGGGTCAGGTCGGCCCAAGTGCGCGAGTCGCGGGTAGGGGCGGTATGCGTCATGAGAGATTCCTCCGTTGCTAGTCGGGTGCCGATACGGTTTCGGGCCACCCAACTTACGGCCTGCACGGGTCCGCCGCTCAGCGCTGACCGGCGATCTCGCGCCCTGAGCAGGCAGGCGCTCAGATGCTGGGCGCGACGGCGCCCTCAGCGCCTACTTCGATCCGGACGACCACGGCGCCGCTCAGGGGAAGGCCGCGCGGCCGCCAAGACGCCGCGGCCGGCGGGGCGCCGCCGGCGTTGCGGCTACTTCTTGTTGCGCCGCTGATGCCGGGTCTTGCGCAGCAGTTTGCGGTGCTTCTTCTTCGCCATCCGCTTGCGGCGCTTCTTGATTACCGACCCCATACGGTCCTCACAGTTCTGTTGGTGCGTGATCTATGGCTTGTGAACCTGCCCGCTTCCGGCGGCGGCCAACGGCCACCGTCCCGGTTGACGGCGGTCTCCAGAACGTTGACCATCGCAAACACAGCCGGCAAACACAGTTTTGGCCTGGGATTCCGCTTCGGGAGCTGATGCCCAGGCGTTGCATCTTATCGCGCGCCGCCGCCCCGGCGCGAACATCGGGGCGCCAGGACCCTGATGGGGCCGGGACTCAATCAGGCGCGCTTGGCCGCTGGACCGGCCTCCCAGTCAGCGGCGTCCCCCAGCCATTCGGCCATCGCCGCCGCCGGAATGCGGTATGACCGCCCCACTTTGAGCGCGCGCAGATCGCCATTGGCGATCAGGCGATAGATGGTCATGTCGGAGACGCGCAAGGTCTGGGCGACCTCCGACACGGTCAAGAAGGACGGCTGGGAGTCCATAACTGAACTTTCTGAAGTGAGTGCTGTTGCCAATGACCACTGTAGTGACCGTTGTTAGTAGTGTGAACCCATGCGGGAAGCCAGGACAGGCGGCGCCGGGGCGCCGCGCTCATTCGGCGAGCGCCTGGCCCACACCCCGCCCGCCCGTTTGGCGGTCGCCACCTTCATGCTCGTGATCCTGGTGGTGGCCGCTCTACTCTGCCTCCCGACCGCTCGCGCCGGGCCCTATTCGCCCAACCTGGTCGACGCCGTCTTCACCGCCACATCCGCCGTCTGCGTCACCGGCCTGACCACTGTTCCCACGGCCGAATACTGGTCCGGCTTCGGCCAAGCGGTGATCGTGGCCGGCATGCAGGTGGGCGGACTGGGCGTGATGACGCTGGGATCGATGCTGTCCTTCGCGGCCTACCGACGGTTGGGGCTGCGCTCAAAACTGTTGACGGCATCGGAAACCGGCACTTCCCGTCTGGGCGAAGTCGGCGTCCTGGTACGGGCCGTGGCCATCATTTCGGTCGTAGTCGAACTGCTGCTCATGGCCATCTTGACGCCACGCTTCGCAATGGCCGGAGAGCCCCTGGGGCAGGCGCTGTGGCACGGCCTGTTCTATGGCGTCTCGGCGTTCAACAACGCCGGCTTCGTGCCGACCGTCCAAGGACTGGACGCTTTCGCGTCCGATTGGTGGGTTTTGGCCCCGATCATGACGGCGGTGTTGGTCGGCTCGCTCGGCTTCCCGGTGATCCTCGACCTGACCAGGCACTGGCGCCACCCTTCGGCCCTGAGCCTGCACTCGAAGCTGACCATCAGCTTCTGTCTGGCGCTGCTGGCCATCGCCTGGGCGGCCTTCGCCGCCATCGAGTGGAACAACCCGAACACGCTGGGGCCCGAATCCACCAGCGCGACGCTGCTGGGCGCGCTGTTCGCAAGCGTCAACACGCGCTCCGGCGGATTCTCCACCTTTGCCGTGACGGCCCAGGACCCCGCCACCACGCTGCTGCAGGACGCCCTGATGTTTGTCGGGGGAGGCTCCGCCTCCACCGCCGGAGGCATCAAGGTCACCACTTTGGCAGTGATGCTCCTCGCCATCAGGGCCGAAGCCCGCGGCGACCGGGACATGGAGGCCTTCGGGCGGCGCATCGAACCTTCGATTCTGCGGGTGGCGGTGACTGTGGCGGTCGCCTCAGTGATGTTCGTCTTCACCGGCGCTTTGATCCTCTCACTGGTCTGCGAGGCGCCGCTGACTCGAATCCTGTTCGAGTGCATTTCGGCCTTCGCCACCTGCGGGCTGTCCACCGGCCTGTCGGCGACGCTGCCGCCGATCGGCAAACTGACCCTGGCCGCCTTGATGTTGACCGGCCGACTTGGCACCATGACAATCGCCACCTCGGTGGCCATGACGAACCGCCGCCGGGTCATCCGGCTGCCGGAGGAGCGGCCGATCGTCGGCTAACGCGAATCGGGATTGACCGCGCCCAGGCCAACTGAGCAGACCGCGCGGATTGGACAGATGGAAAGGAATTGACCAATGGACCACAAACGATCATCGGACGGATCGGACGCTCCCCTTCCCACCGATGGCGCCGTGCTCGTGATCGGCATGGGCCGGTTCGGCTCCCGCCTCGCCCTGACCGTAGACCGCCTGGGCCGCGAGGTTCTGGCGGTCGAAAAGGACCCCGAGGTGATCCGGCGCTGGTCGGGGCGCCTGCCCCTAGTCGAAGCCGACTGCACTGACCCAGAGGCCCTGGAACAACTTGGCGCGCGTGACTTCCCCATCGCCGTGGTCGGCGTGGGCACCGCCCTGGAAGCCTCGGTCCTGATCACATCCAACCTGGTCGACTTGGGCCTAAGTGAAGTCTGGGCCAAGGCCACCTCGTCCGAGCACGCGCGCATCCTGCGCCGGATCGGCGCCAGCCAGGTCATCTTGCCAGAGGCCGACGCGGGTGAGCGGGTCGCCCACCTGGTTTCCGGTCGCCTACTCGATTACATCGAGTTCGAAGACGGCTTCACCATCGTCAAGATGCATCCGCCCAAGGAAATGATCGGCTTCACCCTGGGCCAATCGCAGGTCCTCAAGAAGTACGGCGTCACCGTGATCGGCGTCAAGTCCCCTGGTCAAGAGTTCGAATACGCCACCGACGACACCCGCGTCTCGCGCCAGGACCTGCTCATAGTCTCCGGCAACACCACCCTGTTGGATCGATTCGCCGCCCGGCCCTGACCGGTCTCCAGACCGAAACCAAGACACTCCCGCCGGCCGAGGGCCCGCGCCTGACGTGGTTCCGAAGCCATCGCAACGCCGGGCTGCCGGGCTGCGGTGCTGCGGGGGGCCAGGCCAATCGCGAACTACATCGGCATGAGGCAGAACAACTCGCCCGCGCCCCCGTTAGCGACGTCGATTTGGAAGACGGCGGTCTGGTTGGCCCACAAGGCCTGGACATCCGGCTCCGGCGCCGGCGGGCATTGCGTCGCGGCCGGGTCGAAACTCGCGCCGGGCCAGGCGGCGGGGCCGCCCAGGGAATCGAAAGCCTCAGTCGCGGCCTCTTCGGTCCGCCACTGGCCAGCCCGCAGAGTCGCTTCCTGATCGCCGTCCGTGTAAGTCAGAACGTAGGAGTCGAAGGCCCCCAAAGCCTCCCAGTCAGGGTTCTCGGCCGTCGCCGTCAACACGTAGGCGCCCAGCACGGACGGGATGGAGTCATAGAAGGCGGTGCCGGATTCGCGCGGCGATGGCTGCGCCTTGGGCGTGGGCGGCGAGGCTGTGCGAGTGATAGTTATAGTCGCCGGCGGCGGAACGGCCTTGGTCGCCTTTTCCCGGACGACAAAGATATACAGCAGCGCCGCCACCACGATCATCACCACCGCCAAGATGGACGCCCACAGCCAAGTTCTCGATTGGGGGGTCGGGTCCACCGAGTGGCGAACTGGGGATTCTTCGTCATACATGTGGGCTACCTTCCGTTCTCAACCGTTTCAAGACACCTTAGCCTCGATCCGCCGATAATCGCCGTAGCCGGCGGCACCAGGCAGGTGCTGCGGCCTTCCCGGCCGGCGATCACCGGCCGGAGGCCGGTTGAGCTGGTCAGGGACGGCCCGCAGGCCAGCCCGGGGCGGGGCCGCGGGCGAGGATCGGTGGACCAAGGGTTAGAACGTATCGCGAGGCCGCTGCCCGCACCGGCGTGGAACGGCGGGATTTCGGCTGGCGAGGCGATGTCTGCGGACGGGTCGGGAGGCGGGAGGCGGCCAGACGGCATCGTGCGACAAAACCAAGCGCTCCACCGGGCGCCCACGGGGGCCGAGCCAGGCCGGCGGCGCAGGCGCGTCCAGGACCTTTGCACTATCATTACCGTCCAGTTGCCGCTGACATGGCTAGGAGAGACTTAATGACCGCCACACTGTCCGATCTGGTCGTGGTGTCTAATCGTCTCCCCATCGACGTTTCTCGGGCCGCAGACGGTCAGATAACCTACGGCCGCTCGCCCGGGGGACTGGTCACCGCTCTGCAACCCGTCCTCTCCGAGCGCAGCGGCGCATGGGTTGGCTGGCCGGGCACCCCCGACTTCAGCTTCGATCCGATCCGGCTGGATGGCATCTGGTCCATCCCCGTCGCCCTCAGCGCCACAGAAATCGCCGAGTACTACGAGGGATTCTCCAACGCGACCCTGTGGCCGCTCTATCACGACGTCATCACGCAGCCGGAATACCACCGCGAGTGGCATGAGGCCTACCGGGCCGTCAACGGCAAGTTCGCCGAAAAGGCGGCGGCGGCGGTGAGTGAAGGCGGCACCGTCTGGGTCCAGGACTACCAATTGCAACTGGTCCCGTCGATGATCAAGCAACTGCGTCCGGACGTCAAAGTCGGGTTCTTCAACCACATCCCCTTCCCGCCCGAAGCGCTGTTCGCGCAGTTGCCCTGGCGGCGCGAAATCCTGATGGGCCTGCTCGGGGCGGACCTGATCGGCTTTCAGAGGGCCCAGGATGCGGGCAACTTCCGCTCCTGCGTCCGGCGGGTGACCGGCCTGACCACGCGAGGACATCACATCCTGGTGCGGGAGAGCGACGGCGGCGTCCGGGATGTCATGTCCTCGGCCTTCCCCATTTCGATCGATTCGACGGCGGTCGACGCCCGTGCCCGCCAGCCGCTAGTCCAGGCGCGAGCCCGCGAGATCCGCTCTGAGCTGGGAAACCCGGACGCCATCTTGTTCGGCGTCGACCGGCTCGACTACACCAAGGGGATCGCGCACCGGCTGAAAGCCTATGAGGAGTTGCTCCGGGGCGGCCGCCTGAAGGTGCCTGGCGTGGTGATGGTGCAGGTGGCCAGTCCGTCGCGCGACAACGTCAGCGCCTACCAGGCCCTTCGGGACGATGTCGAGACAACGGTTGGGCGAATCGCCGGCGATTTCGGGTCGCTGGGCTCGCCCGCCATCCACTATCTGCACCAGAACCAGGACCCAGACGAGATGGCCGCCCTGTATCTGGCCGCCGACGTGATGTTGGTGACCGCGCTGCGCGACGGCATGAACCTGGTCGCCAAGGAGTATGTCGCCTCGCGGGTCGACGGCCGTGGAGCTTTGGTGTTGTCAGAATTCACCGGCGCGGCAGACGAATTGCGCCAGGCGCTGCTGGTCAACCCGCATGACATCGACGGACTCAAGAACGCGATCCTGCGCGCTGTCGCCATGAGCCCCCGGGAACAGCGCCGCCGGATGCAGGCCCTGCGGCGGCGGGTTTTGGAGAACGATGTCTCCAGCTGGGCGTCGTCCTTCCTCGGCACGCTGGCGGCGCGGTGACCCAGGAGCACAAGGGGGCGGCGGCCGGCGGGAAGGCGGGCGCCGGCGGGAAGGCGGGCGCCGGCGGGACGGCGGGTGTTGGCGGGACGGCGGATGTCGCAGGGACGGCGGGCGCCGGCGGGACGGCGGTTGACGGGGGGGCTCCGGACGATTCGATGGCGGCTGGTGGTGGTGCGCCGGGTGATGGCCGCACACCAGGAGGGCCGATTTGGGCCCAGGCTATCGGCCGCCTGGCAGTGGCTCGGAGGCTGTTGGTGGCGCTTGATTTCGACGGGACGCTGGCGCCCCTGGTTGAGGACCCGACCAAGTCGCGCCCGGTGCCGGCAGCCAGCGCCGCCTTGGAACGCCTGTCCCGGATCGACCGCGTCCAGTTGGCCCTGGTGTCGGGGCGGCCGGCGGCCGATCTGGCGCAGTTGGCGCGTCCGCCTGAGTCCACGATCCTGATCGGGTCGCATGGGGCGGAACGGGGTCGCCTATCCGGTGGTCTGGCCGTGCTCGAGCCGCTGGTTATCTCCCCGGCGCGGGCCCAACGCCTGGGCCAGATATCCAAGGCCCTGCAAGAATTGGCCGCCACCGCCGCCGGAGCCGGGGCCTGGGTCGAAGCCAAGCCTTTCGCCGCCGTCTTCCACACCCGCCCGATGACCGACCGCGCGCGGGCCCGCGAGCTGGAAGCGCAGGCGGCCAAGCTCGGCAAGGCCCTGGGCGGCCACCTGATGCCGGGCAAGATGGTGGTCGAAGTGTCGGTCTTGCCGGTCGGCAAGGCCTCCGCCTTGGCCCGTCTAAGGAGGGCCGCCGATGCCGACCGTATGGTTTTCGCCGGCGACGACACCACCGACGAGCTCGCCCTGAGAACCATCCACCCGCCCGACCTCGGCCTAAAGGTCGGCCCTGGCCCGACTACCGCCGAACTGCGCCTCCCTGATCCGGCGGCCGTGGCCGATTTCTTGGCCGATCTGGCCACCGCCCTCGAATCCGGCGGTCCGCGAACGCCCGAGGCCCGTTAGGCGCTCGCGCCCCTCAGCACAATCACCGTCCCCCTGCGGAATCAACACAATCACCGTCCCCTTGCGGAATCAGCACAATCACCGTCCCCCTGCTGATTGGGCGCGGATTCGCCAGGAGACGGTGTGGGAGGCGCCGGGGGGCAGGCAGATCAGGTCGGCGCCGGTGTTGAAGGCGTCGGGGGGGCAGGTCATCGGTTCGAGCGCCAGGCCCAGGCGGTTGAATTCTGGTTCCGGTCGGTCGGCGGTGTGGACCTGGACCCAGGGGGAGGCCTGGTCCCAGGTCAGGGCCACGCCAAGGCCGGATGGGTCTTCGAGGAGGGCCGTGGCCCGGTGGGCGCCGTCCCAGAGCACATTGCCGAAGGCGTGGTCGATTCGGACCGGGCCCAGACGACTTCCCGAAGTGAAGTCGAACTCGCCCCCGGCCACATCGCGCAGACCGGCCGGCAACATCCGATCGCCCTCGACGGCGATGAAACTGCGGGCCGGCAAGGTCAGACGCCACTCATCCAAAGGCGACGGCCCGGCCACCAGGTAGGGATGGGGCCCTGCCCCATAGGGCGCCGCGCCGAAGCGCCCTGGTCCAATGTTCTGGGCGGCGACCTCCCAAGCCAATCCGGCGGCGGCGTCGAGCCGGTAGGTCACCCGCAGGGCGATCCGAAATGGGTAGCCCGCCTGCGGCTCGATCACCTGCGACAGCGAAACCATGTCCGAGCGGCGCTCGACCACTGTGAAGTCGAGCCATCCGGCCAAGCCGTGCAGGGCATGGCCGCGGCCTGGTTCGCTGAGCGCGAGCTGCTCCACGCGATCACCGGCCGGACCGGTCTGCCCGGACGCCAGCCGGTAGCGGCCGTCGATCACCCTGTTCGGCCATGGCGCCAACACCGCTCCGCGATACAGCGGCCTGATTTCGTCAGCCGCGTAAGGCACGACTAAGTGACGGCCCTGGTGACGCAATTCCCGCAGCGAGGCCCCCACCGAAGCGACGGCGGCCCGGTAAGGGCCGGCCTCGATCAGGAACTGGCGTCCGCTGGCCGGCGCGCTCTCCATTGGACCCGGATCGCCGGCGGCCGCATCTCCCGAGCCGGCCAAGACAAGCGCGGCCGGATGCTCCGGCGGATGCCCGGACAGATGATCAGACGAAGCTGGGGTCTCATTCGGGAACGCTCCGGGTGCCATGAAACCATTGTCGCGTCGAAGGGCCCCATCCGGCTGGGCCTCTAAGGGAGCCGCGGGCAGACGCCAAGGCGATCCCGCGAACCCGGCCGGACGGCATCGTCCACCGGCTTTTCGCCTTACCACACGCCCCCGACTAAGTCCGCTGAAAACGAAACCCGGCCTCCGTTTAGGTGGGTATTGCTACCCCAATCCCGCGTTTTGGCTGGTCCAAGGCGCGAGACGGACTGAACGCACACGTTTTGGGCAATTCGATGTGGCACTATAGGAGGCGTGTTCAACGAATGAGCATGTGCCAACCGGGCTAGGCAAGGTTCGGGCGGCGCCTTTCACAACGGATCGTCCGGCACGTACCTGCCGGTGAAGGGAAGTATTGCAATGGCAACTGTGACCTTTGACGGGGCCACCCGTATCTACCCTGGGAGTACCAAGCCCGCAGTCGACCACCTCGACCTTCACATCGAAGACGGCGAGTTCCTGGTCCTAGTCGGACCATCCGGCTGCGGCAAGTCGACATCGCTGCGCATGCTGGCCGGACTCGAAGAAGTCAACGACGGCCGCATCCTGATCGGCGACCGTGACGTCACCGACGTCCAGCCGAAAGATCGCGACATCGCCATGGTGTTCCAGAATTACGCCCTCTACCCGCACATGACCGTCGCGGACAACATGGGCTTCGCGCTGAAGATCGCGGGCATGCCAAAAGCCCAGATTCGCGAGCGCGTCGAAGAAGCCGCCAAGATCCTGGATTTGCAGGAATACTTGGCCCGCAAGCCGAAGGCCCTGTCTGGCGGCCAGCGCCAGCGCGTGGCCATGGGCCGCGCCATTGTCCGTCAACCGCGCGTGTTCCTGATGGACGAGCCGCTGTCCAACCTGGACGCCAAGCTCCGCGTGTCAACCCGCACCCAGATCGCCTCGCTGCAGCGCCGGCTCGGGGTCACCACCGTCTACGTCACCCACGACCAAACTGAGGCCCTGACCATGGGCGACCGCATCGCGGTCCTCAAGGACGGGCTGCTTCAGCAGGTCGGTTCGCCATTGGTGCTCTACGACAAGCCGTCGAACGCTTTCGTGGCCACCTTCATCGGCTCTCCGGCCATGAACATCGGCACCTTCCCGATCAGGGGCGACGCGGTCGCCATCGGCGAGGCGCTAGTGCCGCTCAGCCGCGAGGTCTTGGCCGCGATCACCCCCGCGGACGAGGGCCAACTGACGGTCGGTTTCAGGCCGGAGAACCTGGAACCCGCCACCGCCGAGACGCCCGGCGCCATCCCCGTCGAGATCGACATCGTCGAAGAACTCGGCTCGGACGCCTACGCCTACGGCTCGCTGAAGGGTTCCGACCCGGAGACCACCACACTCACCGGCGGATCGCTGATCGCCCGGGTCGACCCTCGATCCGTGCCACGCAAGGGCGAGACGGTTTATTTCGCCATCCGGGCGGGCGAGCAACACAATTTCTCCTCGGCCACCGGCGAGCGCCTGCCCGAATGAAGTGAGTCGGTAGGCATTCGGCCAGCTCGCCGAAGAGGCGAGCAGTACCCCGGACCGCCGTCCGGGAGTGCGTCGTCAGGCGCGCTTCGAGACGGCGGTCCGGCGGTTCTCGACCTTCGCTAGTCACAGACTTCGGCCAGTCACAGACTTCGACCGGTCACAGACACCGGCGCATTTCCGGCGCCCGATGCCGTCCAGTCGCCTTCCAGCACCAGCCCAGCCGCCCACTGCGGTCGACGCCCGCCCCCGACCTTCCCCTACCATGAGCAATTGAGCCCTTCGTTTCGCCGTCGCCAGGCAGATGGGAGCACACAGGCATGGCTCAAGCCCTGACAATCACGGCCGTCACCCCGGATTCGGCCCTGTTCGACCTGCCCTGGCAGCTACCGCTAGAAGAGTGGCCCGATGACGTGGTGCTGGCCCTGCCGCGCGGCATCTCCCGCCACGTCGTCCGGTTCGTCAAGCTGTCGGGAAGAGTGCTGGCGGTCAAAGAAATCGCTTCCTACGCCGCCGCCCGCGAATACGGCCTGCTGAAAGAGTTGGCCAGCCTGGACGTTCCGTCGGTGGCCCCGGTCGCGGTGGTGGGCGGGCGGCGAACGGCTGCGGGCGATCCGCTTGACGCCGCCCTATTGACCCAGCACCTGCAGTTCTCACTGCCGTACCGGGCATTGTTCTCCTACCGACTGCGCCCCGACATGGCGACCCGTCTGCTGGACGCTCTGGCCCTGCTGATAGTGCGATTGCACCTGCTCGGCTTCTATTGGGGAGACGTGTCTTTGTCCAACACCTTGTTTCGTCGGGACGCCAAGGAATTCTCCGCCTACCTGGTCGACGCCGAGACCGGCGCCCTCTACGAACAGCTCACCGACGGCCAGCGGGCCTATGACATCGACTTGGCCCGCACCAATGTGATTGGCGAGTTGATGGACCTGGAGGCCGGCGAGATGTTGGAGGACGAACTCGACCCGATAGCGATCGGCGACTTCTTGGTCGAACGTTACGATCAGCTCTGGCTCGCCCTGACCGAGGAAGAGACTATCTCCACCGACGCGCGCTGGCGCCTCCAGGACCGCATCAACCGGCTGAACGACCTCGGCTTCGACGTCGCCGAGATGTCAATGGCCTCCGACCCGGACGGCACCTCCCTGCATATCCGCCCGCAGGTGGTGGACGCCGGCCACCATTCGCGCCGTCTCTTCCGTTTGACTGGGCTAGACGTGCAAGAGAATCAGGCCCGCCGCCTGCTCAACGACCTTGACACCTACCGCGTTCACTCGGATCAGACCGATGCCGACGAAGACTTCGTGGCCCACGATTGGCTGACCCATGTTTTCGAGCCGGCCGTGCGCGCGGTTCCGCGCGAATTGCGCGGCAAGCTCGAGCTGCCGCAGATCTACCACGAGATCCTGGAGCACCGCTGGTTCATGTCGCAGCGCGAGTCCCGCTATGTGCCCCTTGATGAAGCGGTGGCCAGCTACATCGACAACGTCTTGGCGCACCGCCGCGACGAATCCGAGCTCATCTTGGCCGACACCATCCAACTGCCCGCCATCGACGACGTGCCGATGTCCTGATCTGAAAGCCCCGCCCGGATCAAGCAGACCAGCCCGGCCGCTCGGTCACGGCCTGAAGTTGCGCTGGTTGGGCGAGCGGCGTTGTTTCGCCACTTCGTAGAGCACGATGCCGGCCGCCACCGCCGCGTTCAATGACTCTGTCGCGCCGTCCATCGGTATGGAGACGGTCAGGTCGCAGGTCTGTCTGGTCAGGCGCGCGAGTCCCTTGCCCTCCGAGCCCACCACCAACACAACCGGACCCGCGGCCAAATCGAGGTCGGCGGCATCGGCGGCCCCTTCGGCATCTAACCCGACCACGAACAAACCGGCCTGTTTGTACTCCTGGAGGGCTCTGTTCAGATTGGGAGCTTTCGCCACGGGCACCCGCGCGGCCGCTCCGGCCGACACCTTCCAAGCCGTCGGCCCCATCTGGGCGGAGCGGCGAGTGGGGATCACCACACCATGGGCGCCGAAGGCGGCGGCCGAGCGCAGGACCGCGCCCAGGTTGTGCGGATCGGTGACCTGATCCAGAGCCACGATCAAGGGCGTTTGGGCGGCGTCCTCGGCCAGACGCAACAGGTCGGCCGGCGTCTTGTACTCATAGGGGGCGGCCTTGAGCGCCACACCCTGATGGTTCGCCCCTCCCGTCCTTTGATCCAGCTCCAACTTCGAAGCCTGCCCCACCGGCACTGCCGCGTCGGCGGCCAGCTTCATCGCTTCGCGGACGCGGTCATCGGAATCGATCCCGGTGGCGATCTCCAGGCGAACCGCCGGGACTCCGCCGCGCAGGGCTTCGAGGACGGCGTTGCGACCGGCCACATAATCGCCGGCTCCTTTGGCGGTTCTGGCGGCTGTGCCCGCCTTGGCGCCTGAGCTGGCCTTGGCCGCCGATCGCGGGCGCGACTGGGCGGCCTGCTCCTGGGCGGCTTTGCGTTTGGCGGCGGGGTGATAGGGCCGGTCAACGGCCTTCGGAGTGGGGCCCCGGCCCTTCAAGGCCTTGCGTCCGCGCCCGCCCGAACCGACCAGCGGTCCCTTCTTCGAGCCGGGCTTGCGCACGGCCCCCTTCCGCTTCGAGTTCCCAGGCATGGGCACCAAGCCTACTTGGCCCGCCCCTGGCGCGGACCAAGTGGACGGGTCGGGGTCGCCGCTCACGAATACCCGGACCGTCCCAGTCAGAACCGCCGCCACCGGCAGGCCGGGGGATCGGGAGGCGCCGGGATGACCACCGGCCTGCCGACCGCCGCTGGTGAGGGTGGCGGCGACGGGCCGTCAGCTCAGATGCTGGCGGAAGAATTCGGCCGACTGGACCAAGTCCTCGCTGGCGCCGCCTTCGTGGCCGGCGAACGGCCAGACCTGGATGTCTTTGCGGCCCGCGTAGGCGTTGTAGGCGCCAAACACGGTCGAGGCCGGGGTGATGTCATCCGCCAAGCCAACAGCGAAGTGGGCCGGCGCCCGGCAGCGGCGAGCGAAATTGACGCCGTCGACATAGGACAAGGTGCGACGGACCGAAGACTCATCGGCCGGACGCGCCGCCAGGTAGGTGGCTATCTCTTGATACGGCGCCTGATCGGTGGCATCCACCCCGCGCATGATGTCCACCATGAACGGGCTCAGCACCGCGGCGGCCCGGACCAAGTCAGGCGCCAGCGCGGCGGCCGCCAGGGCGCAACCGCCTCCTTGCGAATGACCGAACACGCCCAGGCGGGTGGCGTCAACCACCTCTAGCTCGCTGGCGGCGTCGACCGCCCGGGCGGCGTCGGTGAACAGGCGGGCGTAGTAGTAGGTCTCCGGCGCCATCACCCCTTTGGTCATGAAACCCGGGGTCATCGGCCCGGATCCGTGCGGGTCGGCGGTGTCGCCGGGCGCCCAAGTGGCCCCCTGTCCCCGCGTGTCCATCCGCAATTGAGCGAACCCGAGCGCCGGCCAATGCAGGTCCTCAAGCGGCCAGCCACGCCCGCCGCCATAACCACCGAACTGGACGATGCAGGCCGGTGGGCGGACGGCATCGGGCGCCCCGAGACTCGAATCCGAATCCGAACCCCGTCCCGGGCCGCGTCCCGGACCCGCCGCAGGCACCCGCAACCAGCCTTTCACCGGCTCGCCGCTGAAACCGGAGAAGGTCAGGTCGTAGATTTCCACACCTTGGGACCCCAACTCCAGGCGCTGAAGGACCGGGCGCGCGCCAACGGCTCGGGACTCGTGCAGAGCCACTTCCCAAAAGGCGTCGAAGTCGCCGGGCTCGGGCCCAGCGGACTGGTAGGACCGCAGGTCAGCGAGCGGCAGATCACGCAACATAGAGCCAGGCTAGCTGCGCCGACGGCCCTGCGCCGGCCCGACGGGCCCAGTCTTGCGGAACTCCGGGCGTCAACTCCCGGAGGCCAGCTCCCAACGCGGACCGGCGGGAGAGTCTTCGACCTGGATCCCGGCGGCCGCCAGGCGGTCCCGGATCGCGTCCGCAGCTGCGAAGTCGCGCCCGGCGCGAGCGGCCGAACGGGCCTCCAACTGGCTCTCCACCAGGGCGGCCAAGGCCGAATCGGCCTTCGCCGAAGAGTCCGAGGAATTGATCCAGGGCTCGGCCAACGGGTCCATTCCCAGCGCCGCCAGCATGGCCCTGACATCTAGCAACGCCGCCAAGGCCTCCTCGTCCTGGTAATCCGACAGGGCGGTGTTGCCGCGCCGGACCGCCTCGTGGACCTGGGCCAAGGCGATGGCGGTCCCCAAGTCGTCATTCATCGCGTCGACGAAGGGGCCAGGCAGCGCCACCTCTGCGACCGACTGGCCCGATCCGACCCGTTCTCCGGCGCGCCGGATGAACCCGATAATCCGCTCGTAAGCGGCGGCGGCCTCGGCCAGGGTGGAATCGGAGAACTCCAGGGTGGAGCGGTAATGCGCGGCCGTCAGCACGTAGCGTATGACAATCGGCTCAGCCTGTTTCAGCAGTTCGGAGGCCAACAGAGTGTTGCCCAGCGACTTCGACATCTTGGTTCCGGCCTGAGTGATGAAGGCGTTGTGGACCCAGTAGCGGGCGAAGCCGTAACCGGCGGCGCGGGACTGGGCCTGCTCGTTCTCATGGTGGGGGAAACGCAGATCAATGCCGCCGCCGTGGATGTCGAAAGTCTCGCCCAGATAGCGCAGCGACATGGTTGAGCACTCCAAGTGCCAGCCGGGACGGCCCCGGCCCCAGGGCGTGTCCCAGGACGCATCGGCCGGCTCAGTCGCCTTGACGGCCTTCCACAATGCGAAATCGTGCGGGTCTGTCTTATCATCCGCCTCAGGCTCGTCATCGCTTGAGACCAGATCTTCCAGCCGCTGATGGGTCAACGACCCGTAGTCGGGGTAGGAGCGGACGTCGAAGTAGACGTTGCCGGGACGCCCGGTGTAAGCATGTCCCCGGGTGATCAACCGGTCGATGAAGGCGATCATGTCCGGCACCACGCCAGTCGCCCTGGGCTCGTAAGTTGGGGCGCGCACGCCCAGCGCGTCATAGGCGGCCGTGAAGGCCCGCTCCCAGTGCCCTGCCCAGGCCCACCACGGTTCGCCGGCGGCGGCGGCTTTGTTCAAGATCTTGTCGTCAATGTCTGTGACATTGCGAATGAACCGCACCTGGTTGCCCGCTCGCTCCAGCCAGAGCCTCAGGATGTCGAACACCACCGCCGGGCGCAAGTGTCCAATGTGGGGCGCGTCCTGGACCGTCGCGCCGCATTGATAGATGCCGACATAGCCGGCAGTGAGGGGCTCAAAGGGCCGGACGGCGCCAACGGCGGAATCATGCAGCGAAAGGCTCATGGGGTTCAGATTACTGGGCTTGGCGCTCTAAGGCCGGATCAGCGCCCCGCCTCAGCAGGCAAATAGCCAGCGCCGCCAGCCCTTCGCCGCGCCCGGTGAAGCCCATTGTGTCGGTCGAGGTGGCCGTCACGCTCACGGGCGCTCCCACAATTCGCCCGATGCCGTGCGCCGCCTCATCCCCCCGGGACGCCAGCCGGGGATGGTTTCCGATCACCTGGATAGTCGCGTTCTCGATCACGAAACCAGCTTGGCGCACCAGTGAGACAGTCTCTTCGAGGAACACCGCCGAGGACGCCCCGGCGTATTCGGGACGGTCGGCGCCGAAGAGCCGTCCGATGTCGCCCAGCCCGGCCGCCGCCGCCAACGCGTCTACCAGCGCGTGGACCGCCACATCGCCATCCGAGTGGCCTTCCAGAGCCGGCTCGCCAGGCCATTCCAGCAGCGCCAGGCGCAGTGGGGCCGGCGAGTCCTCAGCGAAACGGTGGGCGTCGAAACCCTGTCCGATCCGGAGAACCACTGCCTTTGGCGCCTTCCGCGCTAATCCGCGCCGGTCGGCGCTAGTCCGGGTCGACGGCGGTCTCGAGGCCGCCCTCGATGGCAGCCGCCAGGATCTCGTCCAGGCGGGCTTCGGCCGACGCCTCGTCGATGCTCTCTGCCAACGCCAATTCCGAGACCAAGATTTGCCGGGCGCGGGCCAGCATCCGCTTCTCGCCGGCGCTGAGCCCTCGGTCGGAGTCACGGCGGGACAGGTCACGCACCACCTCCGAGACCTTGATCACGTCGCCCGAGGCGATCTTCTCGATGTTCGCCTTGTAACGCCGTGACCAGTTGGTCGGCTCTTCTGCGACATCGGCCTGAAGCACTTCGAAAACTCGCTCCAGGCCGTCGCGCCCAACCACGTCCCGCACCCCGACCAGCTCGACGTTGTCGGCTGGAACCTCGATCGTCAAGTCTCCCTGAGTCACTCGAAGTTTGAGGTACAGCTTCTCCTCTCCCCTGATGGTGCGGGTGCTGATCTCCTCGATGAGTGCGGCGCCGTGGTGCGGATAAACCACGGTCTCTCCAACTGCAAATGCCATAATCTTGGTCTTATCCCCTCTCGCGGCAGTCAAGTTTAGCACGCCGGCCTCCCCGCAGAGCCGACGAGAGGGGCATAATCCCAGGCCAGAAGACCAATCTGAAGTTCAGGCTTTGCCTTGGTTGGCGACCGCCGCGATGGCGGCCTGGGCAGCCTTAGGGTCCAGATAAGTGCCTCCGGCTTTCACCGGTTTGAGATCCTGGTCTAGTTCGTAGACCAGGGGAATGCCCGTGGGTATGTTCAGCCCCGCGATGGCGGCGTCCGAAATCCCGTCCAAGTGCTTGACCAACGCCCGCAGCGAGTTGCCGTGAGCGGCCACCAGAACCGTCTTGCCGGCCACCAGGTCCGGCACGATCGCCTCCTGCCAGTACGGCAGCGCCCGGGCGAGCACGTCCTTGAGAGCTTCCGTCCGCACCAACGGGGCCTGGGCGTACCGAGGGTCGCCGTCCTGCGAATACTGCGATCCCAGCTCGATCTCCGGCGGCGGCGTGTCATATGAACGCCGCCAGACCATGAACTGCTCTTCGCCGTATTCGTCCCTGATTTGGGTCTTGTTCTTGCCTTGAAGAGCCCCGTAATGGCGCTCATTCAGCCGCCAGGACCTCTTCACAGGAATCCACAGCCGGTCAGCCGCGTCGAGAGCCAGGTCGGCGGTCACAATGGCGCGGCGCAACAAAGAGGTGTGCAAGATATCTGGCAGCACCCCTGCGCCGGTCAACAGTTCGCCGCCGCGAATGGCCTCAGCCCGACCCTTCTCCGACAACGGCACATCGACCCAGCCGGTGAAAAGGTTCTTGGCGTTCCATTCGCTTTCGCCGTGGCGGAGCAACACGAGCTTGTAGGTCATGGGCGGTCAGGCCTCCCGGTTGGCGCCGTAATAGGCGTCCCGGATCGGCGCTGGAATGCGGCCGCGGTCGGAGACTTCCAGACCCTGTTCCCGCGCCCAGGCGCGGATCTTCGCAATATCAGTGTTGGCAGCCGCGCGACGCGGGCGAGCGGTCGCGCGGCCAGTCGAACGCCCTGACCTGGCCCCGCGGGCGGGCAGGCGGCGAGCGGATTCAAGCCATTTCGCCAGGCCCTGCCGAAGCTCGTCGGCGTGCGGGCCGCTCAAATCAATCTCATAAGTCACTCCGTCGAGTCCGAATGTGACCGTTTCGGTCGCCTCGGAACCGTCGATGTCGTCGACCAAGAGAACTTGCACACGTTGTGCCATTTTTCGGATCTCCTATCCTTGGAAACTGGGCGGGCGACTGTTGTCGCCGTTTGGCGGTGATGACCAGAAAAGCATAGCCCCGATTCTCCGGCCCTTAAACCACCTTAGGGACTAGGACCGCCCCTTGGACTCTGGTCGCGGGCCCCGACCATGCCATGATCGGGCCGGCGGCGGCCGTCTCGCGGCACAGCTCCGGGCACCGCCCAGCCGTACCGATTCTACGGCCTCACGATTGCGGCCTCACCAACGGGAACAAAATTGTTTCCCGAATGCCCAAACCGGTTAGGGCCATTAGAAGCCGGTCGACGCCCATGCCCATCCCGCCAGACGGAGGCATGCCGTACTCCAAAGCGGCGAGGAAGTCCTCATCCAGCGCCATGGCCTCCAAGTCTCCCGCCGCCACGGCGGCGGCCTGGGCTTCGAGCCGCTGGCGCTGGATCACCGGATCGACCAGCTCGGAATAGCCCGTGGCCAGTTCGAATCCCCTGATATAGAGATCCCATTTCTCGACGACTCCCGGCCTGGACCGGTGGTCGCGGGTTAGAGGCGAGGTCTCGACCGGAAAGTCCATCACGAAAGTGGGCTCGTGGAGGGCGCCTGAGACCAGGTCCTCAAACAGTTCCTCAACCAGCTTGCCGTGCCCGGCCCTGGCCGGGTCATAACCGATATCCTTCGCGTCGGCGATCCGTCGCAGGTGGCCGACGGAGGTCTCAGGAGTGATTTCCTCGCCCAGCTCCAGGCTCAAAGAATCGTAAAGTCCGATGCGCCGCCAAGTGCCGCCGAGGTCGTAGGTCTGGCCGTCCGCCAGGGTGACCGTGGGCGACCCGGCAATGGCCACGGCCGCATTCACAACGAGCTGCTGGGTCAAGTCTGCGATGGTGTTGTAATCGCCGTACGCCTCGTAGGCCTCCACCGAGGTGAACTCGGGGGCGTGCGATGAGTCGACGCCTTCGTTGCGGAAGAGGCGGCCGATCTCGAAAACCTTGTCGATGCCGCCAACCACCGCCCTCTTCAAGAACAGCTCCGGCGCGATCCGCATATACAGGTCGATCCCAAAGGCGTTCATGCGTGTGGCGAAGGGCCGGGCGGCGGCGCCGCCGTGCAAAGTCTGCAGAATCGGGGTCTCAATTTCGCTGAAACCGCGCTCCTCCAGGGTCCGCCGGATAGAGCGCACCAGGGCCACGCGGCGACGGGCGATCTCCCGCGCCGCCGGACGCACAATCAGATCCGCCGGCCGGTCCCGCACCCGCGACTCGTCCGACAATTCTGAATGCAGCACCGGCAATGGCCTAAGCGCCTTGGAGGCGATCATCCACTGATCTGCGAGCACGCTCAACTCTCCGCGCTTGGAGGCGATCACCCGTCCGCGCACAAACAGGTGGTCGCCTAGATCGACTTCGGCTTTGAAACGATCAAGCGACTCTTGGCCGACCTCGGCCAGCGAAACCATGGCCTGGAGGCGATTGCCGGGGCCGTCCTGCAAGGTGGCGAAACACAATTTGCCGGTATTGCGGATGAACACCACCCGTCCGGCCACGCCCACCTCCACCGCGGTCTCATCGCCCGCCTGCAAATGGCCGAATTCTTCCCTAATCTGGGCGATCGTCGCGGTGACGGGCACAGTCGCCGGATAGGCCTCGGCGCCACGCTCGAGTATGGCGGCGCGCTTGTCCCGGCGCACCTGGGACTGCTCCGACGGCGCCGGCGCCGGCGCCGCGCGGTTGGACCCTTCGGGGCTCGAGGCTCCGGGCGCAGTCGCTGAAGAGGGGGTAGCGGCTGAATTCACGCCCCCAAGGCTACCTCGGCGTTGTCGATCAGCCGGGTGCGGCCCACCTTGAGGGCGCCGATCAACAGGGCGGTCCCGGTCCAGGCGTCGTCGACCGGCTCGAAAGTCGCCGGGTCGACCAGCTCCAAATAATCGGGGAAACTCAGTTCCAGCCCGCGCCCGCCAGCGCCCCGTGGCCTGGCCGCCTGTGCGGACCGGGCCGCCGCCGATCCCCTGGGCAAGCATTCCGCCAAGGCCATCAGCGCCGCAGTGCGCACGTCGTTCGCGCTCCCGCCGCGCTCAGCCGCGTTGCGACCAGCGACGATGCCGTGCGGCAAGGCCAACCCCAGCTCCCGCTCGGAAGGTGTCAAGTAGCGATTGCGGCTGGACATCGCCAAGCCATCCGCCTCGCGGCGCGTCGGCACGGCGATGATCCGCCAGCCCAAATCAAGATCGGCCGCCACGCGACGCACCACAGCCAACTGTTGAGCGTCCTTTTGCCCGAAGACAGCCGCCGTGGCCCCAGTTCGGGCGGCCAGTTTGTGGACCACGGTGGCCACTCCGGCGAAATGCCCAGGCCTGATCGCGCCCTCGAAAACCTGGCCGAGAGGTCCGGGATCAATGGTCGCCCAAAGCCGGCCATCCGGATACATATCACGTACGGAAGGCGCATAGACGGCATCGACCCCTTGACCGGCGAGCGCGTCCAAATCCGCCGGCAGGTTGCGGGGGTAGGCGTCGAAGTCCTCGGCCGGGCCGAACTGCAACGGGTTGACGAAGATCGTCACGATCACTTGGCCGCCTGTCTCTTGGCGGCGCCGGCCCGCGGCCCGGACCAGGTCGAGATGGCCCTGGTGGAGCGCGCCCATGGTCATGACCACGACCCGCGGGCCTGGTCGAAGGAGCCGCCGCAGCTCGGACAGGCCGCGGGCCAGCGCCGGGCGGGCGGGCGGTGACGCGGGCGCGGGTGAGGTGGGCTCTGGCGCGGCAGGCTCCGGCCCGGCCGGACCGGCGGCCCCCCCCGGCTCAGTTGTCACGGCTCTGAGCTCCTGGCGGCGCTGGCGGCGCTGGCGGTGCTTGCGGCGCCAAGGATTCCAGGCCGGCGGCCGCCTGGGCAGAATCAATCCGCCCGGCCCGCTGGGCCGCCCGTAAAGTGGCGGCGGCCAACTGCCGGTAACTGGCGACCGCGTCGAGCGCCCCCGCGCCGGCCGCGTCGAGCGCCAATTCGGGGCCGACCAAGGCCCCGCGACGGGCCGCATAATCTTCCAAGGCCTCGACGTGCGTCCGCAGCGTCCTGGCGTCGCCCCGGCTGGCTGGGCCGGTCAAAGCGCCGAGTCGGCGGCTTAGGGCGCCGTCGAGAGCGGCCTGGGTCAACGGGCCGATCAATGTCTCCGGGGCGCTGATGCCAGCCTCTTCGAGGATGTCAAGAGCCTGGCTCAGCAGTGTGACCAGATGGTTGGCGGCGTGGCTGAGAGCGGCGTGGTAGGCCGGGCGCGCCCCGGCCGGAAGACGGAAAGGCCGACCGCCCAGTTCAATGGCCAAGGCCTCCGCCAACGGCGTCAGGCCCGGTGCTGCTTCGACCGCGAAGGGCGCTCCCTGCAGACGCGCGATGTCGAGCGAGGTGCCGGTGAAGGTCATGACCGGGTGCAGCGCCAAAGCGATCCCCCCCGCCCGGACGACCGGCTCAAGCACTTCCAAGCCCATGGCGCCGGCGGCGTGGACCACCAGCTGGCCCGGCCGCCAGTGCTCCGCCAGGTCCTCGGCCAGAGGGGCGATTTGGGAGTCCGGCACGGTCAAGAACACCAAACCCGCCCGCTTCGCCACTTCGACGGCCGTCGTCACCGGCACACCCGGCAAGGCGATGTCCGCCCGGTCGCGACTGGCCTGGGAGCGGGCCGCCACCGCCGCAACGGGGTGATCGACCGCGGCCAGCGCCCCGGCCAGCGCCGCCCCGACCCGGCCGAACCCGACCACGCCCGCGGGCAGCGCGTCATCCACCATCAGACCATTCAATCAGAGCCCGCGCCCGGCCACGGGTAGCCCATGTCACTGCCCAAGCCCGCCAGAGGTCCGATCCACGTTAGAGCCGTCATTGACAACCGCGTCGCCAGCGTCGACGGCCCCGAGCAGCTAGCCGTCCCCTTGCGTGGGAACGCGGGCGAATGCAGCTGGGTGGCGGCTTCAGGCCGGGGTTGAGTCTGGTTGGCCCAGGGGCGATGGCTCGGCCGCGGCATCGGTCGGGGGCAGCTGGCAGAACCATTCGGCCACGCGGCCGGCCGCCGCCAGGCCGGCGGCGGCGCCGAACGCCGCCAGGTCCTGCCACAATCGCAGCCAGGACGCGGGCGAATGCAGCTGGGCGGCCGCGATCAGGGCGATCCCCAGGTACAGACCCGCCAGCGCCGCGCCACCCAAGGCGCAGGCCTTGGCCAAGGTCAGGATATTGGCGGCGCGCAACGGGTCGATCACGCGGCGTTTGCCTCTGACGTATTGCCGGACCGGCCAGGCCGCCGCCAGGATGGCTCCGGCCGCTGCCGCCAGCACGGCCGGCACCGTCCAAGGCACGTCGACGTGCCGCCACAGCCGGTCAGTCGCGAGGTCGACAGCGACGGCGCCAACGGCCGCAGCGACCACCGCGATCACCAGCATGGTTCTGACCCGGGTAAGGCTCATACCTCTGCCGGCGCCGGCGCCGGGCCTGGAGTCACCCAGTAAACCGACTGCCCAGGCAATGGCTCCGCCGTGGGCGGCGCCTCAGTCCCACCGGACGCGAGCGGCGCCGCCGGGATGTCGTAAGGCGCGCCCGCCGGCAGATCGGGGGCGCCGGCATAGGCCAGCGGCCCCGGCTCCATCAAGACACCTGCCTGGTCGGCGCCACCGGCGGGCAGCGAACCCGGCGGCCTCGCGTCCAAAGAGGGTTCTGGCGCCGGGCCGGCGACTCGCGGCCGCCGCGACGGCATCGGCGGTGCGCCTGCGACGGCGAACATAGTCGGCTGGAACTGGGCTTCGATTTGGACGCCGGGCGGTCCCTGGGGTGTCAGTTGATAGGGCACTGGCACCAGGGGCGGGTCCAGTTCGGCCAGGTCGGCGCTGCCAAGCCCCCTGAAGGCGCTGCGCCCCAAGCGCGCGGCCGTGAAGAAGCCCGGCATCCCCGGTCCCGCCTGCGCGTACTGCGCCGAGGCGGCGTCATCTGGCGGCGACGAACCGAGCGGCTCGGCCCCAGGCGCCAGCCCTAAAGCGATCGGCTGAGATGGCACCGGCGCCCAGGCGGGCGCCAACGGGGCCTCGCTGTCGACGCGAGCGGCGCTCCGGTCGATGCCCACCCCCTCGAAGCTCCCCGGCCCCCGCTCCCAGGGTTGCGACGGCGCAGGCGGCGCGGGTGGCCCGGGCGCCCCGGCGCCGCCGGCGCCCGCTCCCGGCTCGGCAGCGGACGGCGCCGCGGCATCGGCCCCCTGGGCTCGGGCCGGACGGTCCCAATCAGGCGCCAGCCAGCGAATCCGGCCCCGGTCGGAGGCGAAGCGGGCGAGGTCTTCGACCGGACCGCCACCGAGCCCCGGCAGGAACGCGCCTGGCGCCATCAAGGACCACGGCACCAACACAAACGCCCGCCCGTGAGCGCGCGGGTGGGGCAAAGTCAGTTCTTCTTCGTCGGCCAGCAAGGTGTCATAGGCGATCAGATCCAAGTCAAGAGTGCGCGGACCACCGGGGACGGTCCGCTGGCGACCATGTTTCTCCTCGATGCCTTGCAGCGTGTGCAGCAGCGCGCGGGGCGACAACGTGGTGCGCACATGCGCCACAGCGTTGAAGAAGTCAGGTTGATCCTCATAGCCGACGGGCGCGGTGCGCGCCAGCGGCGAGACCGTCACCACGTCGATTCCGGGCTCTTCGCGCAGATTATTCAAAGCTGCTCGCAGCGTCGCCAGCGCCTCGCCCAGGTTGGCGCCCAAGGCGATGATGGCGTCGGCCGGTTCGGCTGGGATCTGGTCGACCGACGCGACCGGCCCCCAGGCCGGACCGGGGCGCCGGCGGCGGCGCGAGCGGGAAGACGCGCGAGCGCCCTGGCCGCCTTCCGGGGCGGCGTCTTTCGGCGCCACTGTCAGCGCCGCGCTGGCCGCAACCGGCTCGCCTTCGCCGGCGATCTGGCCGGCCTGGGCAGAACCCGGTTCGGCCGCGCCCACGCCATTGACCGCAGCCTCATCGCGGCCTGGCGCGGCGCCAGCCGCCGGTCCCGCGACCTCAGCTCCCGGCGACGCCGCCAGCGGCGGCCCAACCAGCTCTGCCGCCGCCACCCGATCCAAGGCCGCGTCCATCTGCTCGGCCAAGACCTCGCGGCGTTCGGCCTCCCCGACCGCGTCGAAGATGGACGAATCAGGGGACACGAAAACCGATTCGCGCCAAATGTGTTTCCCCCGGCGGAGCCGAACCGAGACGTCGCCGGCCTCAACTCCCAGGAACGCCTGCGGTTTGTGGACGGCGACCTCGACAAGGTCGATCCGTCCATCCCTCAGGACGGTTTCGGCGATTTGCGCTGCCACAGTCTCCAACAGGTTGTATGGCTTGCCGGCCAGAATCCCGGCGACCAGGCGCGCCACCTCTGAGTAGTCGACCGCGTCGCTCAGATCGTCGGTTTCGGCCGCCGTTTTGAAGTCCACATGCAGCCGCAAATCGGCGCGAAAAATCTGGCCGTTACGCCTTTCTTCGGGCAGCGCGCCGTGGTGGCCAAAGGCGGTTATGCCGGTCAATTCAATGACGTCCAGCGCCTCGCCCGTCGATCCCAACACCCAGTCCATTAGCCCATCATGCCCCCGTCCCGTCTTTAGGAGAAGCCCAACCGGGTACCTTCACCCTCTCAGCGAACGTCGCCGGGCCTGCCACCGGAGGCTGGCCGGACCCGCTGGCGGCGTTCAGGCGCGCGGCCACTCGCACGGCGGCGGCGTTGGCGCCAACCGCGTGGACCCGCACAGACCAGACCCCGGCTCCGGCCACCAGAGCCGTCACGGCGGCCGTGGCGGCGTCCCGACCAGCTGCTCCGGCGGCCTGGGCGGCCGGGTCCGGACCGCAGACGGGGTCGAGGAAGCGTTTGCGCGAAGCGCCGATCAACAGCGGGAACCCGAGTGCGCGCAGTTGGTCCAGCCCGGCCAGCAAGGGCCAGTTCGACGCCCCCGTTTTGGCGAAACCCAGACCCGGATCGAGCACGATGCCGTCCGGCCGGATCCCAGCCGCCAGCGCCGCTTCGACCCGCTGGCGCAGTTCCGCCGCCACCTCGGCCACCACATCGCGGTAGCGGTCCAGCCCATCCATGCTCTCGGAATGACCCCGCCAGTGCATCAGCACCACCGGCAGCCCGGATTCGGCCATGACGCCGAGCATGGCCGGGTCGGCCCGCCCGCCCGACACGTCATTGATGATGGCGGCGCCGGCCTCGGCGGCGGCGGCGGCCACCCGGGCCCGCATGGTGTCCACCGACACCGCCACACCGCGCTCGGCCAACTCCCGGACCACCGGGACTACCCGGCGCAGCTCTTGGTCCAGCGGGACCCGCGCCGCTCCCGGCCGGGTCGATTCGCCGCCCACGTCGATCAGGTCAGCGCCCTCGGCCAGCATTTGGTCGCAATGATCCAGGGCGGCGGCCAACCGCAGATAACGGCCGCCGTCTGAGAACGAGTCCGGCGTGACGTTGCAGATGCCCATCACCGCCGTTCGCTCCAGCCGCTCAAGTGCCGCGGGCAGGGGCGCCGGACGCGCCCGGCGGCCCGGGACAGATGGGCGCGGGCGGCCCTGAACCGGTGCGGTCGAGGGCACGTCGGCATTGACCGTCCCGCCACCTGAAACTCGTGCGCCAGTCCCCCGCGACACGGCTGGAGCGGGCGGGGCCACTTCAGGCGCCCCCATGGACTATCAGGGACATCGCCTCAGCGCGGGTCGGGCCTGATCGCAGGACCCCCCGCACCGCCGAGGTGACGGTCTTCGAACCGGCCGCGCGCACTCCCCGCATGGTCATGCACAGATGCTCGGCCTCGAGGACCACAATCACCCCGCGGGCGTCCAACGCCTCCATCAGCGCGTCGGCGATCTCGCTGGTCAGACGCTCTTGGACCTGCGGGCGCCGGGCATAGCAGTCAACCAGGCGGGCCAGTTTGGACAGGCCCGTGAGGTGGCCGTCAGCCGCCGGGATGTAGCCGACATGGGCCAGGCCGTGGAAGGGCAGCAGATGGTGTTCGCACATCGAGTACACGGCCACGTCTTTGACCAGGACCAGTTCCTGATGCCCCAGGTCGAAACGGGCGGCCAGGAGTTCGCGCGGATCGCGGCGCAGGCCGGAAAAGACCTCGGCCGCCGCTTTGGCCACTCGCGCGGGTGTGTCGACCAGGCCGGGACGGTCCGGGTCTTCGCCGATGCCGTACAAGAATTCCCGCACCGCCGCCGCGACCCGTTCGCGATCGAACCCAGGCGGCACAGCCGGGAGTTCCGAGGATCGCCCCGCCGGTGGGTCCGGCTGATCAACCGAGGGTTCGGCTGTCTGCCCGGTCAATCCCCCCCCCTGGGCGTCGGCCGGCCGGTCAGCCGGGCGCTCAGCCCTATGTCGATCTGACTCGGCCGGGCGCTCAGCCATCGGCGGGTCCTCGCAATGGCCCGTCGGCCGGGTCGGTCCCGTCGCCCGCGGCCGGCGGCTGGGCGGAAGCGTCGGCCTCCGCCCCGGGTCCGTCCGGCGGGCTGGCGGCTGCCTGGTCAGCGTCAGGCGACCGGACGGCATCGTCGCCTGGGATGCTGGCGCTGGTCGGCATGCCAACTGGTGGGCGGGCGGAAACCGGGCGTTCGGTCGAACTGAGCCAAACCGGGCGGACGGGCTGTTTGACAATGCCCCGGAAGACGACCGCCAGCTGGGTCTCGTTCAGCGTCTCTTTGTCCAGCAGTTGCAGCACCAGGGCGTCCAGGACGTCGCGATTGGCCCGCAGAATCTCCCAAGCCTCCGTGTGGGCGTTCTCAATCAACCCCCTGACCTGCGCGTCGATCTCGGCGGCGACAGCCTCCGAATAGTCGCGCTGATGGCCGTAGTCACGGCCCAGGAAAACCTCGCCCTCGGCCTGGCCGTAACGGACCGAGCCCAGAGCGGAACTCATGCCGTATTCCATAACCATCTTGCGAGCGGTCGCGGTCGCCTTTTCGATGTCATTCGAGGCGCCGGAGGTGGGGTCGTGGAAAACCAGTTCCTCTGCCACCCGACCGCCCATGGCATAGGCCAACTGGTCCAGCAATTCGTTGCGAGTGACCGAATGCTTGTCGCGGGTCGGCATGACCATGGTGTAGCCCAGGGCACGGCCGCGCGGCAGGATCGTCACCTTGGTGACCGGGTCGGTGTTGCGCAGTGCGGCCGCCACCACGGCGTGGCCGCCCTCGTGGTAGGCGGTGTTCTTCTTCTCCTCTTCGGTCATGATCATGGAGACCCGCTGCGGGCCGGCCACCACCCGGTCGATCGCCTCGTCCAAAGCGTGGTCGGTGATCTGCTTGACGTCCTCACGGGCGGTCAGCAAGGCCGCCTCGTTCAACACATTGGCCAAATCGGCGCCCGTGAAACCGGGGGTGCGTTTGGCCACCTGGGCCAAGTCGACGCCCTCCGCCATCGGCTTGCCCTTGGCGTGGACCTTCAAGATGGCCAAGCGGCCCGGCTGATCCGGCGCGCCGACCGTGATCTGGCGGTCGAAACGCCCCGGACGCATCAGCGCCGGGTCCAGGATGTCGGGCCGGTTCGTGGCCGCGATCAGAATCACGTTGGTGGTGGCGTCGAAGCCGTCCATTTCCACCAGCAACTGGTTGAGAGTCTGTTCGCGTTCGTCGTGGCCGCCGCCCAGCCCGGCCCCGCGATGGCGCCCCACGGCGTCGATCTCATCGACGAAGATGATCGCCGGGGCGTTGGCTTTAGCCTGTTCAAACAGGTCGCGCACACGCGAGGCGCCCACGCCGACGAACATTTCCACGAAATCGGAGCCCGAGATCGAATAGAACGGCACGCCCGCTTCCCCGGCCACAGCCCTGGCCAGCAGGGTCTTGCCGGTGCCAGGCGGCCCGTAGAGGAGGACGCCGCGGGGAATCTTCGCGCCGACCGCTTGGAACTTGGCCGGTTCGGCCAAGAACTCTTTGATCTCCTCCAACTCTTCGACTGCCTCATCCACGCCGGCCACGTCGGCGAAGGTGACTTTCGGCGATTCCTTCGAGACCAGCTTGGCTTTCGATTTGCCGAAGCTGAGCGGGCCACCCCGGCCGCCGCCCTGCATCTGCGACATCAGCCACCAGAAAACGCCCAGGATCAGAGCCATCGGGACCAGCGTCATCAGCAGCGAGCCCCACCAGGACTGGGTCGGCACCTCGGAGTTGAACCCTTCTTTCGGGTCCGCGTCCTTTATCGCCTGGACCACGTCCGGGCCTTGCGGCTCCACGTAGAAGAACCGCACCAAAGTGCCCTTGTCCTTGTATTCCTTCGTCAGGGTCAGATCGACCCGCTGCTCCCCGTCGACGATCTTGGCCGCCTTGACCTGCTTGTCGGCCAGCAGTTGGATACCCAGGGAGGTGTCGATCTCCTGCGGCCCGCCGCGGAAGAGCGAGCCTAGCAGCAGCCAGATCGCCACCAGCCCCAACAGGAGCCAGACCACGGGCCCCCGGAAGAACGACCTCTTGGTTGGTGCTTTTGCCACGTATTCGCTTTCTTATTGCTTGTCTGAAATTGGGCTGTATTCGCGGACCGACGGACCGCGGACGTCACTGGTACGCCTGCGGCGCCAGGGTGCCGACGAACGGCAGATTCCGGTGGTGTTCGGCGAAGTCCAGTCCATAGCCCACCACAAACTCGTTCGGAATGTCGAAACCGACGTATCGCACCGGCACTTCGACCTTGGCCGCATCGGGTTTGCGCAGCATGGCCGCCACTTCCACCGACCTGGCCCCGCGAGACCGCAAATTGGCCAACAACCAGGATAGAGTCAGCCCCGAGTCGACGATGTCCTCCACTATGAGGACGTCCCGACCGTGGATATCGGTGTCGAGGTCTTTCAGAATCCGCACCACGCCCGAGGACTTTGTGCCCGAACCATAGGACGACACAGCCATCCAGTCCATGGTCACCTTGGAGTGGAGTTTGCGCGACAGGTCCGCCATCGCCATCACCGCCCCCTTCAGCACGCCGACCAGCAGCAATTCGCGACCGGCGTAGTCAGAGTCGATCTCGGCCGCCATAGCGTCCAGGCGCTGGTCGATCTGCTCGCTCGTCAGCAGCACCCTCTCAAGGTCCGTCCCCATGTCGTGGGCGTCCACCTCGGCCTCCTTCGGGGAGTTGTGTGGTTGGAAATGCGCGAAACTCCAGCTTGCCACACTTGCGCCGGACCATGACCCGGCCGGCCAAGTTGACAGGCCCCTGGCCGCGCCAGTCCGCCAGCAAACGGTCAACGGCTTCGATCTGGGCGGTGTTGAGGGCGCCCGCCGCCGCGCCAGCGGCCAGCGCGGCTTGGCGCAGGGCCCGGCGACGGACGGCCGGGTGGGCGCCGGCCAGAGCGCTCACCGCCAGTGTCACCCGATCCGCCGGGTCCGATGCCGCCCCGCCGGCCGTTGCCACCGCCTGCGCCAGGAGGTCCGCGCCTTGGGCGTCAAGGCACTCCTGATCTTCGCGGATTCGCGCGGCGGTTCTGGCCAGAGCGCGGTCGAACCCAGGACCGAGCGCGCTCTTGGCCGCCGGCATCAGCTTCGCCCTGACCTGGCTACGGGTGGATTCGTAGGGACCGCCGGGCTGATTGGTGGGATCCTGCCAGGGTTCCAGACCGGCGCTGGCGACAATGGCCTCGGTCTGGACCCGGGTCAGTTCCAAGAATGGCCGCGCGAAGACGCCTCGGCGCGGGGCCATGCCGGCCAGCGCCCTGGCGCCAGATCCCCGGGCCATTGCCAACAGGACAGTCTCGGCTTGATCGTCGAGGGTGTGAGCCAGCAGCACCAAGGCGGCGCCGTGGCGGTGGGCCTCGGCTTCGAGCGCGCGGTAGCGCGCCTCGCGGGCCGCGGCCTCGATTCCTTGACCCGCTTGGCGGTCGACTTCGACCGCGATCACCTCCACCGGGTCCAAGCCGAGGGACCGGCATTGCTCTGCCGCCGCGGCGGCGACGGCTGGCGAATCCGGCAGCAGGCCGTGGTCCACGATCACCGCGCCCGCCCGCCAGCTTTGGCGGGGCGCCTCGAAGGCTGTGACCGCCGCCAGCGCCAACGAATCCGTCCCGCCCGAACACGCCACCAACGTCAGTGGCGTCCGGACGGCGCCGGGCGGGCCTGCGGCGGGCCCGTCCGCCACCCCGGCTGGCGGCTGTTCACCCAGCCGGACGGCATCGGACAAGGCGCCGCCAGGCGGCCCGAGCCGGCCGGACTCGGATGGCGGCGGCTGGACGGCGGCGGACGGATCGTTAGTGGGCGGCTGACGCCGCGGTGGCGATTGAGACGCCTGGCGCAACAACGACCGCACCGCCAGGCGGCCGGCGGCGACTGCCGGGTCGAGCCTAGCCACCGCCGGCTTGGCCGACACGACGGGTCCAAGCGGCCGGGTAATCCATCTCGGCCGCGGTCGGAAGCGCGCTCGGAGACGCGAAGACGGCGTTGAAACCTTCATGCCCCAAGGTGGCCAGTCCCGCTCGGACAAAAGCGGCCCCTTGGAGGTACTGCGCCGACTTGGCTTCGAGCCCGGCCAAGCGTCTCAGCGCTCGCTCGAAGCGCCCGCGAGCCACCCGTCGGGCCTCGAACTTGGGCCGCAACTGCTCCACCGTTTTGACCACTTTCGGTCCGACAGCATCCATGATGACGTCGGCGTGGCCCTCCAACAGCGACATGGCGGCTGTCAACTCGGCCACCAGACGCGACTGTTCCGGCGACAAGATGCGGGCGGGGACATCGGGAGAGACTCCGTCGGCGAACAATTCCGGCAGCTTCTTGGCGGCGGCCAGCAGTTGGCCGGGGCCGCCCGGGCCAGGATCGGCCTCCATCAAAGCGTCGAGGCGGTTCCGCAGCCAGTCCACCAGCCAGGGCGCCGCCGCGAACTGCACGGCATGGGTGACTTCATGCAGGGCCACCCAGAGATGGAAATCACGCGGGTCGGCCGCCAATTCGCGCTCGAAGCGCAAGACATTGGGAGCGCACAGGACAATGCGGCCGGCACTGCCGGAGCGCGCGGTGAAGAAGGGGTCATAGTGGCCCAGAACGCGGTAGGCCATCACGCCGGCGATGGCGCCGAGCTGGGCGCTGGCGGTCTGGCGGGCCGCCCAGGACAGCTCCTCCTCGGTCCAGATCGGCGCGGTCAGCGACTCGGCCGCTCGGATCAGCGAGCGGACCAGTCCGGGCCGATCCACCACGACCGTCTCGGCGGTCGCCCCGACTTGGGCCGCCTCGGCCAAACCTGTGATCTCAGCCACGTAGCCGAAGGCTTTGCCGATCTGATTGCGCAGATCAGCCACCAGGTGGACGCCTTCGGCGAAGCTGGCCTCCGGGCCCGGCCGGACCGTCAAAGTGCCGACACGCGCGGCCAGCGCCGAATTGATGCCTGTGGTCACACCGTCAACCTTAGAGGCCCGAGGACCCCCACACCCCAGACTCTGGACGCCGGGAGCCGTCCCCACCCAGGAGGTCTGCGAGCCGGACGGTGTCCGGCCGCCATGGCGCCAGCGCCGGCGGGGTGATGGCGATCCGGTCCCTGAAGCCGTCCGCTGCGCGGCGGGAATCTACGCCAGCGCCGCCAGGCCGGCGACGAACCGGTCGATCGACTGCCGGGCGGAATCGGTCCAGATGGCGTCTCCGGGATTGGCGATGACGGCGAAGACCAGTTCGCGTCCGCCAGCGGTTTGGACTGTCCCCGCCAAGGCGGTCACGCCGGTCAAAGTCCCGGTCTTGGCGCGCAGGTTGCCGGCTGCGAGGGTCCCCTGGAACCGTTCGGTCAAGGTGCCCTGCAGCGCCGCCGTGGGCAGATTCCGCGCGATCAGCCCCAGTTCGCTGGCGTCCGAGTCGCCGCTCAAGGCCAGCACACTGGTCAAAGTGGCCGCCGAAACAGTTGAGCCGTGGCTGAGACCGGAACAATCATCCATTCTCAGGGAGGCCACGACCAGGTTGAGGCCGGCCAGAGTCTTACTGACGGCGGCGGAACAGCCTTCGAAACTGCCGGGCCGGCCCAACGCCAACGCTGTCATGCGCCCGAGCGACTCGGCCAGATTGTTGTTCGAATGCCGCAGCATGTACGCCACCAGCTCGCGGACAGGCGCCGATTCGATCTGGGCCAATGGTTCGCTTTGGGCGGGCGTCGCCGCCCGCGCGACCGTTCCCGTCACAGCCAAGAGCGGCAGGGCCAGGCTGGCGTCGCGACCGGCGCTGGCCAGAAGCCCGCGGAAGTGATCGGCGGCGGCCAGGGCCGGATCGGCCAGGTAAGTGGAGGCGTCGAAAACGGGTCCGGCCCGTCCCCCCATGATCGCCAGCGGCGTGGTCGGCGCTCCCCAAGTCGTGCCCAGGGACCACTCCCAGTCCGGGTAGACGGCCGGCCCGCTGAAGATCGTGTCGTCAAGGCGCACCTGTACCTTTTCGACCCCCCGGCGGCGCAGTTCCACGGCCGCTTCCCAAGCCAGATCACCCAGGCCGGCGCGAGACACGGGTTCACCGGTGCGGGCGCCAGCGGGCGACAAAGTGGTGTCGCCTCCTGCCACCAAGGTGACTATTCCCGACCGGGCGCCGGTCACTGTCAGGACGGCGGCGGTGGTGAGGGTGGCATCGGGCCCCAGGACCTCCATGGCGGCAGTGGCCGTCAGGAGCTTCATCGTCGAGGCCGGCGGCAGCGCCTGGTTGGGGCTGGCCGAGAACAGCTCCTCCCCCGACTCCAAGTCGCGCACTGACACGCTGGCCGTTCCCACTTGCTCGGCGCCAAGGTGCTTGCCGGCCAGTCCCCGAATAGCGCCTGGGGCGGGCAGCGGCGCGGCCGGGTCAAGCAATTCGGCCACAGGCGTGACCCGGTTGGGGGCGGCGAGGGCCGGCTGGGCCGCTGGGGCCGTCCAGCTATTCGAGCCGGACAGACCGGCGGGGCTGGACTGGGCTGCCTGGGCGGAAGCGAAAGGCGCGGAGGCGAAGACCGGGATGTCGCCGACTTGCCCGGGCCCGGCCAGTCCGCCAGTGGCGATCAGCGTCGCCAACGCGACTGCGATAGCCCGCCGCCGCTGCCGACCGGCCGGCAGCGGTTTCCGGCGCCCGTTCACATAGGCCAGACTAGACAAAGAAAACCATCCGATCTTCCAACCGTGAGGCCTCATCTTAATGTCAAAGCCCAGCTACCAGCCAGCCCTACGGACCGAGCATTCCGACGCGACCGGGGAGCACCCCCTCGAATTCGACGTCACCATCGAAATCCCCAAAGGTTCCCGCAACAAGTACGAGTTGGACCACCACACCGGCCGCATCCGGCTGGATCGGATGCTGTTCACCGCCACCCGCTACCCGGATGACTACGGCTACGTCGAGGGCACGCTGGGTGAGGACGGCGACCCGCTGGACGCGCTGGTGCTGCTGGACGAGCCGACGTTCCCCGGCTGCCTCATCCGCTGCCGGGCGCTGGGCATGTTCCGCATGCGCGATGAGGCCGGCGGCGACGACAAGGTGCTCTGCGTGCCCGCCCACGACACCCGCTCGTCCTGGCGGCTCGACATCGACGACGTGTCCGAGTTCCACCGCCTCGAGGTCCAGCACTTCTTCGAGATCTACAAGGACCTGGAGCCAGGCAAGTCGGTCGAAGGATCGCACTGGACCGACCGCGCCGGCGCCGAAGCCGAGATCATCGCCTCGATCCAACGCCTAGAAGACGCCAAAGCCACCGGGTCCTACTAACCGCCCCACTCCGCGAGGGGACGGTGATTGTGTTGATTCCGCACGCTGACTGCCGGCAAGGGGACCGTTGGGCCTAGGAGCGTGGTGACGCAGGGCAGCGGAACGCTGACAAGCGGAAACGCGGAAGGCAAACGCTGCTTCGGCCCCAGACCAGGTGGGCCTGGCGTCAGTAGCGGCCGGCGTACTGGACGGTGTTGGCCCAGCGGATGGGGATCTCGTGGATGTTGGTCCCCGTTTGCATGGCCTCGACCATCATGCCGTTGCCTGCGTACATGGCCACATGGTGTATCGGCGCGCCGCCGCGCTGCCAGAAGATGAGGTCGCCGGGGCGCATCGACTCGTAGGGGATCTTCTGCGCCAATGCGTACTGATCCGCCGCGACTCTGGGAATGGACTTCCCGCCGCCGTTCTTCCAGGCCTGCTGGGTCAGGCCGGAGCAGTCGAATGAGTTCGGACCGTTGCCGCCCCATTGATAGGGCTTGCCGATTTGGGCGCGCGCCCAAGCCAGGGCCGCCAGCCCGGCCTCGGCGCCATCGCTTGGGGTGGTAGGCGGCGGTGTGGTCCCGCCGCCGGAACCGCCCTCAGACGGCGACGTCGGAGTTGAGCCCCCGCCGCCTCCTGAGTCGCCCCCGGTTGCCGGGGTCGTCGTAGCGCCGCCCCCCGATCCAGTCGAGCCCTGAGAAGCGCCGTTTGACGGCCGCTGAGCCTGGCTCGCCCGTTCGGCCTCCCGGCGTGCGGCCTCGTTCGCCTCTTCTAGCTGGCGTTTCTCGGCGGCTGCCTCAGCGGCGACAGTGGTGTTCTTCTTCTGCGCCAGAACCTGCAGCATTTCTTGATGGCGGACTTCGGCATCGGCTTCCGCGCGCTGAGCGGCTTCCGTGGCCTGCTGGGCGGCGCCCGCCTTTTGTCGGGCCGCCGCCGACTTCTCGGTTTGCAACTCGACCGCCCTGGCCGACCTCACCCCCGCTTGGTCGGCCGCCTGTTTGGCGGCGGCGAACTTCGACGCCGCTCGATCAGCCGCCGAACCGACCACAAAGAGCATCGCGCTCTTGGAGGCCGCCTCTTCGATGCCGCCCGAATTCAGCAATGGTTCCAGGGCCGCGATGTCCGAACCGGATTGGGCGTTCATCAGAGCGACTCGGGCCAAGGCTCCCCTGGCCTGGGTCAAGGCGGCCTGCGATTCTTCGGCGTCGGCGCTGGCTTCCTCCACGGCCAGATTCGCCTGGCCGAGTTCTTCCTGGGCTTGGTTGTACGCCTCGGCGGCCAGAGCCGCCTCCTCCTCGGCGCGTTCGGTCTCGCCCCGCAGGTCCGCCAGCATAGCTTCGATTTCCGCCACTGAAGCCGCGGCCAGCGCCTCTTGGCGTTTGGCTTCCTCGACCGCCGCGTCTGAAGACGGCGCCGGGGTGGGATCGGCCGAGGCCGGAGCGGCCGCGACCAGGACCGCCACCAGGGCGGCGGCAAGCAGCCAACCCCGCTTACGCGCTCGGAGGCGGTGACTCATCAATGGTCCTAACTGCGCTCCGGCCCGCCGACGGTCCGGAACGCATGGGTGGGAAGCAGCCAATCAAGCGATCTTACCTCATTAGCCACATAAACCACAGCGCCAACAATGCCCACAGTCCGCGTCATGGACAGATGGCCGCCGCGGCCATGACTGAGGTGCCCGAAAGGGGCCCGGCGGCCCAAGGACTTAAGGCGAGCGGGCGGCATCGTGCGCCGAGGCGGCATCGTGAGCCGGGCAGGGCGACGACCAAGGTCCCCGAAAGGAGCCCGGCGGCCAAAGGACTTAAGGCGAGCGGGCGGCATCGTGCGCCGGGAAGGGCCGCCTGGTGCGCTGGGGCTAGAACCCTTCGAGTTCGACGCCCAGGGCGTGGGCCAGGCGCTCGACGTGGCCCGCCGCCTTGACGCGGTATTCGGCCAACTCGATGCGGCCGTCAGCTCCGATCACGAAAGTCGACCGGATGACCCCGACGGTCTTGCGCCCAAAGGACTCCTTTTCGCCCCAAGCGCCGTAGGCCTCCATGACCGCATGGTCAGGGTCGGAGAGCAGGACGAACGGCAAAGTCATCTTCTGGGCGAACTCGGCGTTCTTTTCCACCGTGTCCGGAGAGAGCCCCATCACCGTGTATCCGGCCTGCTCAAAGGAGCTAAAGGCGTCCCGGAAATCCTGTGCCTCAAGGGAGCATCCGGGCGTGAACGCCGCCGGATAGACGTAGAGAATGACCTTCTTGCCGGCCAGGGCCTTCAGGCTCAGCGGTTCGCCGCGGTCGGTGTCAAGGGTGAAATCGGGGGCCCTGTCGCCCACCTGCAACTTAGCCATTCGCTGTATCTCCTTTAGCGCCGGACCTGCGCCGGACCCACGCCGGCCCAGGTCTCCCAAACAGACCGGATGCGGCCTGTCCAACTGCCCTGCAATTGTCCTACAAACAAGCCGGGGACCTTGGGGCCGGCCCAGTGTTTGCCCAGAGCGAAAGACTACGGTCTCACTATGTGAGAAGGACTTTCCAAAGGTTGGCCACCGGCCTATTCTGGCCGGCATGCAAACCCGTCGAATGTGTCGCTGAAGTCTCAGCGCACGTTCGACCTGCCTTGACTCGGCGCCGGGCGCCCATCCACTGAACCACTGATTGCAGTTGTGATGCGCCCATTACTCTCCCGGCCGTGCGCGGTCCTTCAACCCAAGCTCAATCCGAAACAACCACGCACTTCAAGGCCCGGGCGCCAGCCGCCAGCGACCGGCAACCAGGCCAAGACAGGAGAACACCCATGAGCCAGCAATGGTCCTTCGAAACCAAACAGATCCACGCGGGGCAGCAACCAGACCCCGGCACCGGCGCTCGCGCGCTGCCGATCTTCCAAACCACGTCCTACGTCTTCCCTTCCGCCAAGACCGCCGCGGCGCGGTTCGCGCTGCAAGAACTCGGACCCATCTACACCCGCTTGACCAACCCCACCCAAGAGGTGGTCGAGAATCGGATCGCCGAACTGGAAGGCGGGGTCGGCGGGCTGCTGACCGCTTCGGGCGCCAGCGCCACCACCCTTGCGATCCTCAACATCGCCGGCGCCGGCGATCACATAGTCTCCGCCGCCTCGCTTTACGGCGGCACCTACTCGCTGTTCAACAACACCCTGCCGCGCTTCGGCATCACGGTCACTTTTGTGGACGACCCAGCCGACCTTGACGAGTGGCGCCGGGCCATCCAGCCCAACACCAAGTTGCTCTTCGGCGAAACCATCCCCAACCCGAAGACCGACATCCTCGACATCGCCGGAGTGGCTGGTGTCGCCCATGACGCCGGCCTGCCGCTGTTGGTCGACAACACGGTCGCCACGCCCTACTTGATCAGGCCCATCGAATGGGGCGCCGACGTGGTCATCCATTCCGCCACCAAGTACCTCGGAGGGCACGGCAACTCGATTGGCGGCGCGATTGTCGACGCCGGCCGTTTCGACTACGCCGCCGCCGGCAAGTTCCCTGGCTTCACCACCCCCGATCCGGCCTACAACGGCCTGGTCTTCGGCGATGTCTTCGGCCCGAATGGCGTCTTCGGCGTCAACCTGTCCTACATCCTGAAGGTCCGGGCGCAGTTGCTGCGCGACATCGGGCCGGCCATCTCGCCCTTCAACGCCTTCCTGCTGGCGCAGGGGATCGAGACCCTATCGCTGCGGATCGAACGCCACATCGCCAACGCCCGGCAGGTCGCCAAGTGGCTCGAAGCCCGCGATGACGTGCTGACCGTCCATTACGCCGGCCTCGAGTCGAGCCCGTACCACGAGCTGGCCCAGAAGTACGCGCCGCTCGGCCCCGGAGCGGTCCTCGCCTTCGAGATCGACGGCGGCGCCGAAGCTGGACAGGCTTTCGTCTCGGCCCTGAAGCTGCACTCGAATGTCGCCAACATCGGCGACGTGCGCTCATTGGTCATCCATCCCGCCTCGACCACGCATTCGCAGCTCAGCCCCGAAGAACAAGCCCTTTCGGCAGTCACCCCCGGCCTGGTCCGCCTGGCCGTCGGCTTAGAGGGAATCGACGACATCCTGGCCGATTTGGAGTTGGGCTTCGCCGCCGCCCATCAGGCCGTGGCCGCTGACACCAGTTCGACCTCCCCCGCGGCGCCGTGACCATGACCGTGGCGGGCATGGGCCCTGGACCCGGTTTCGAGGGCCGCGCCCCCGAGCCGGGCCAGTTGGTGCCCGCCACGGGAGCATGGCTCGAATCGGACCCGGTGGGCCATCGCCAGTTCCACCGGGTGGGCCCCTTCCGACCCGAACGCGGTGGGCTCGTCGACGTCACGATCGCCTACGAGACCTGGGGCAAGCTCAACGCCGCCGGCGACAACGCCGTGTTGGTCCTGCACGCCCTGACCGGCGATTCGCATATTCGCGGACCGGCCGGGCCGGGCCATCCGACCGCCGGTTGGTGGACCGATCTGATCGGGCCGGGCGCCCCCGTCGACACCGACGAATATTTCGTCCTGGCCCCGAACGTCCTGGGGGGGTGTCAGGGCACCACCGGGCCGGCCTCGTTGTCAGAGCCCAGTTGGCTGGCCGGGCCGGAGCCTTCGGGCCGGCCAGGTCAGCCCGTCGCGCCAGGCCGGCCCGTTACGCCAGGTGGGACCGTAACCCCAGGTCAGCCCGTCGCGCCGGGTTCCGGGGAGGTTTCCACCAGCGTGCCCGATGCCGTCCGGCCACGCCGCTACGGCTCGAGCTTCGCGTACATCACCGTCCGCGACCAGGTTCGGGCGGAGCTGGCCTTGGCCGATTTTCTGGGCATCCGCCAATTCGCCCTCGTGATCGGGGGGTCGATGGGAGGAATGCGGGTGCTCGAATGGGCCGTGATGGCGCCTGATCGGGTGGCCCGAATCGCACCGGTCGCGACCACGGCCAAGTCCACCGCCGACCAGATCGCCTGGGCGCACGCGCAGTTGTGCGCCATCCGCAACGACCCCTACTTTCTAGGTGGCGACTACTACGGCCAGCCAGACGGCCAAGGGCCCCATGTGGGCTTGGGAATCGCCCGGCAGATCGCCCACACCACCTACCGTTCGGCGGTCGAACTCGAGGGCCGCTTCGGCGCCGAGGCGCAGGCGGGCGAGGAGCCGCTGGGCGGCGGCGGCCGTTACGCCGTCGCGTCTTACCTGGAGCACCACGCCGCCAAATTGGCCCTGCGCTTCGACGCCAACTCCTACATCGTCTTGACTGAGGCGCTGTGCTCCCATGATGTGGGACGGGATCGCGGCGGGGTGGCTGCCGCGCTGGCTTCGATCAGCGCCCGAGCCCTGGTGGTGGCGGTCGACTCGGACCGGCTCTACCTGCCGCGCGAGTCTGGCGAACTGGCGGACCTGATTCCCGGCGCCGGCGACGTCCACCTGGTCCACTCGGATTACGGCCATGACGGCTTCCTGATCGAGTTCGCCCAGCTCGGCCCAGTGGTGGGTGACTTCCTCCACTCCTGAGGCCGGCCAGCGCGAGCCACTGACCGACTCTTGGGGCGCGGCGCGACCCTAGCAAGCCGGTGAATAAACCGGCTTCCTAGGGCCGAGGCAGCACTTACTGCCGCGTTTCCGCTGGTCAGCATCCCGCTGCCCTGCGTCAACACGCGCGGAGCGTGGTTATTCACCACGCTCCTAGGGGACGGCGGCGGCCAGGCGCTCCAAAGCGGACTCAATAACCGAACGCGGCACGGCCGCGTTGAGCCGTTGGAAGCCGGCGCCCTCAGCGCCGAAGGTGGGGCCATCCGACAGCCACAAACGCGCGCCTTCCAACACCAGGCGGCGCAAGGGGGCCGGCTCCAGATCCAAGCCGCGCAAATCCAGCCAAGCCAAGTAGGTCCCCTCCGGGCGCGTGAAACGCAGCCCGGGCAAATCGGCCACGCCAGCCTCAATCAACGCCAGGTTCCCGGCCAGGTAGGCCACCAACTCGTCGACCCAAGCGTCCGCCCCGCCGCCATAGGCGGCCTGACAAGCCAGCAAACCCACGACGGGCTGCTGGCTGAGCCCCTGCGCGCCATAGGTGGCCGTCAACCGGGCGCGAGCGGCGGGATCAGACACCAGAAGATTCGCCAACTGCAAACCGGCCAGATTGAACGTCTTCGACGGCGCCGTGCAAGTCACCGTTCGGGCCGCCACGGCCGGGTCCAAGGTGGCGGTCACGACATGCCGGCCCCCGGGATAGACGAAGTCCTGATGCACCTCGTCAGAAATGATCCAGACATCGTGACGCAGACAAATCTCGGCCAGTCGCGACAATTCGGAGCGCGTCCAGACCCGGCCGACCGGGTTGTGCGGCGAGCACAAAATGAACGCCGAGGCGTCCCGGGCCAAGGCCTCAAAATGGTCGAAGTCGATCACATACCGGCCCGCATCCTCCACCAGCGGGTTCGCCAGCACGCGCCGGCCGGTGTCACGCACCACCTCAAAGAAGGGCGGGTACACCGGCGGCTGGATGATCACGCCCGCTCCCGGCGCCGTCAACGCCTCCAACGTCAAGTACAGCCCATGCACCACGCCACGGGTCAAGACGGCTGTGCGCGGATCAAGTTCCCAGGCGTGCCGGCGCTCGAACCAGCCAGCCAGCGCGTCGTAGTAGGCCGGGGTCGGCAGCGAATAGCCGAAAATGCCGTGGCGCACCCGTTCCGCCAGCGCCTCCGTGACCGTCGGGGGCGTTCTGAAAGCCATGTCCGCGACCCACAGCGGCAGCGCATCCGCCGGCACGCCATAGCGTTCCCGCGCCAGCATCAGCGCGCCGGTCCCGCTTCGGTTTATCACCTCATCGAAGACCGACCGTCGCACGATGCCGTCTCCCACTTTCCCCCTGAATTGGTCCCGTTTGCGCCAGGACAGGTCTGGCCGCCCGAACCACGTTAGCCTCTGCCGAGGGCCGAGCCGGCCGCAGGCCGTGTCGCCGCGCCGGGGAACTGGCCTCAACGCCTTCGCCCAGCGCCTGATCCAGGTCTGCCACCAGGTCGCGAACGTCCTCCAAGCCCACGGACAAGCGCAGCAAGGTCTCATCCAACCCCAATTCGAGGCGCTGTGATTCCGGCACTTCGGCATGCGTCTGCGTCAACGGGTAGGTCATCAGCGATTCCGTTCCGCCCAGCGATTCAGCGAATTGGATGATCTTGACGCTCGCGAGGACCCGGTGGGCGTGGGCCTGGTTCGCCACCCTGAAGGAGATCATGGCGCCGTGTCCGCTGGCCTGGCGCTGGCTGACCGCGAAACCAGGATGATCCGGCAGGCCCGGATAGTAGACCTCTCGCACCGCCGGATGGTCGCGCAGCCAGGCGGCCAGAATCGCGGCATTGGCGCTTTGGCGCTCGAGGCGGACCGCCAAGGTCTTGACGCCTCGTTGCACCAGCCAGGAGTCGAATGGCGCCAAAGTCCCGCCCAAAGTGCAACGTAAGGCGCGAATGCGTTCGCCGAGGTCGGCATCGCGCACCACCACGACGCCGGCCAACGTGTCGTTGTGGCCGGCCAGATACTTGGTCGCGGAGTGGACCACGATGTCCGCTCCCAACTCAAGCGGCCGCTGGAAGTAGGGCGTCAAGAAAGTGTTGTCCACGATCAGCAGCGCTCCGGCCGCATGGGCGGCCTGGGCCGCCGCCACGATGTCGACCACCTGCATCATCGGATTGGTCGGCGTCTCGATGAAGACCGCCTTGGTGCGCGCAGTGACCCCGGCCGCGATCTGTCGGTCGGTGCCCGCGCGGGTGAAGCTGATCCCGTTCTTCGCGGACACGTCGGCGAACAGGCGGTGCGTGCCGCCATAGACGTCGGCGCTGACCACGACATGGTCGCCGGGCGCGAAAAGCTCCGCCACGGTTGAGATCGCGGCCATCCCAGAAGCGAAGCCGAAAGCCGCGGCGCCGGATTCGAGCGACGCCATTGTCGACTCAAGAGCTGATCGGGTGGGATTGGCGGTGCGGGTGTAGTCGAAACCGGTCGACTGGCCGACTGCGGGATGGGCGAAGGTGGCGGTCTGGTAGATAGGGGTCGAAATGGCGCCGGTCGAATCCGGCGCGGGTCCAAAACCGTGAATACATCGGGTGGAAAGGTGCATGTCAAAGGTCCTTTGCGAAACTGGTTTAGCGGGATTGGCACGCGCGCCTTTGCGGAGAACCTCTGCTTGCAATCACCTGCGGTCTAGGACTGCGGCGCGCGGGAAGGCATTCGCCCGCGCATTCGCGCGCCCGGGCCCATAGACCGCGTTTCGCTCACGGGGACACCCTACACGGCTCGGCCGCCAGCCGCCCGGCTGCGGCCCGTAGTTCCTTTACATTTGCTGATCGACCTGCTCAAGAGCCAGAAGCCAGGGTTCCGGCGCCGACTGGCGCGCCCATGCCACCGGTTGGAACGGCGGCGCGGGGGAGTCCTTTACATTTGTTGACCCGGCCGCTCGGCCCTGTGAACATCTTCAGGTGGCCAACCGGGCGAAGCGAATGTCGAGCGCGCGAATGCGCTCCTGGCGGCGCCGCCAACTGGCGCGCTGCCCTCGCTAGTCCGCAGATTCCCCCTGTTTCTTGAATACGCCCGGGCGGTTCCCGCCCGAGGTCAGCCAAGAGAAAGCCGAAAAGCCATGAATCAACCGACCTTGGCCTCTAACGCATCCCCCATCCACTCCTCGCCCAGCCCCACGGCCCCTGCCGGAGCGCCGCCCGACCGGTCTGCCTCCGCCGTGGCGCCGTCCGGCGCCGAGGCGATCTCAAGGGCGGCGTCGCCGCCTGCGGCCGCCCGGCCGGCAGTCGCCCGCAGCGCCGTCGCCTATCGACCAGTCGCCCAGTCACCAGTCGCCCACCCGCCCGCACAGACCCGAGACACTTTGCCCGCTTGGGCGCGGGCGGTGCACCTGCCCGGCGGCCAGACCATCCGCGAAGCCCGTCCCGACGAATACGCCCCGGCCGAGGATCTCCTGGTCGCAGCCTTCACCACCGGTTGCTGGGTGTCCGAGGGATATGAGCAAGGCCTGAGGCGGCTGGGTCAGCGGGCCGAGACCTGGCACATCTGGTTGGCGGTCGACCAAACGGACAGCCTGCTCGGGATTGTGCTCACCCCCCGGGTGGAATTCTGGACGCCAGAGCACTTCACCTTTTCGGTGCTGGCAGTGGGCCCGGCCGGACGTGGCCTGGGTCTGGGCGCGGCGCTGACCAACCACGCCATCGCGCTCGCCCGCGCCTACGGCTTCCGCGTCATCCAGATCAACTCCAGCCCACAGATGTCCGCCGCTCACCGGCTCTACTACGCCCACGGCTTCAGCCGTCGCCCGGAACGCGAAACCGCTTTCGTCTCGGCTTACGACGAGCGTCTGGCGACCTTCACCTACCACGTCCCCGATCCGTTGCCGGAATCCGAGGTCATCCGCGTGGATCGACGCCCCGGACCGGCCAGCCATCCGCCTTTCTGGCGCGAACCCGACCGGGCGCTCTGGCCCGCGCGTCCCCCCGGCGCCGTCGACGCGTCCGGGGCCTTCATTCCCGAAAACCCGCCCGCCGATGCCGTGGCTCGGGCCGAGCGCATCATCTCCCGTCTGACGGCCGAAGGCGTCTTGGCTCCTCCCAAACAGATCCGACGCCCTGGCGAGGCCGGACCAAGCGCCACCGAAAACGGCGAGCGTTCGACGGCATCGGCGGAAGATAGGCAGATCGGGCGACTCTTGGCGGATCTCGGCAATGGGGCCGTGACCGCGTTGTGGTCCCTGGACGCGGATGCGGGCGCGGCCGCCGCACGGGTGTTCTTCGCCCGCTTGGACCACTTGAATCTCCAACTAGCGCAAGACGGTCCTTTCTTGGGCCAGGAGCGACCAAACCGCGCCGACATTTACCTGTTCAGCCTTCTGGCCTCCTACGACTTGAGCTGGCGCGCCGGATTCCCGGCCTTCGGGGTGGTGGCCGATTGGCCGCGCCTGTGGCACCAAGCCCGGTTGGTCTTGGGCCTGGCGGCGCTGACTGAATCCGAGTTGCGAGATATCGGCCTGGCCCCGGATCGCGATGGGGTCTACGCCGAACCGTTCGGCCCGTTGCCGCCGACAGAGGCCCTGGCGGACCCTCGTTCCGAGTGGCTGCGCCCGCCTAAGGACCTGCATCGGCCCCTCCCGGCGCGCGATCCGTCCGTGCCCGTCCTGGACTATCCGGCCGACTGGCCGGGGCCAGACGTCGCGGGGGCCCGCGCCCGCTGGGAGCGGGCGGCCGAGCGCGTCCACCAACTCCGGCGGCGCGAAGACGCCAGTCGGCCCACCGGCAATCGGCCTGCGGCCGAACTCGACCAGGCGACCAGCGCCGAAGCTCCACCTGAGGCGTCCGCCCAGGCAGGCCGGCCCGATGGCGTCAAACCGAGCGGTTTGCCCTCGGTTCAATCTGCCCGGTCGACCAGCGTCAGTGGCGTTGGCGGCGGCCCCGTGGGCCAGGCGCCCACTCTGCTGGAGACCTTGGAAGCGGATCTGCTCGGCTCGCTGGAGCGGTTGTTGGACCAACCAGAACCGGGCGCCGCGCTGGCCATTTGGCGATTGTTCTGGGCCAGAATCGACTGGCTCAATGCCCGCCTCAAAGGACGCCGTTTCCTGTCCGGCAACCAGGCGGGCTCGGCTGAATCCGCCCTGGCGGCCATCTTCGACGCCTATCGGGCGGACCTGAGGGACTTTCCCCGTCTGCAACTCCATCAAGCCGAAGACAAGTTCCAGGCGGCGGCCGCCCTCGCCGCACCGCCAAGACCGACAGACGGACGCGCGGGCCGGTCCGCGGACCAATTGACCACATCAATCTGACCGAACAACCCAACCACCGACACTCAACTGAGGAGAGCGCCATCATGGCCACACTGACCGCCGATCTAGAGCAGGACCTGAAGGGCAAACCCCTGAAGGTGGATCCGTCCAAGTTCCCTGAGACCACCACTGAGCAAACCGAGGACGGCGCCTTCAGGCGTCAACGGAACTGGTTCACCGCCCACTTCGGCGGACCCGATTCGCAGTTCCCGGTCGAGCCCGGCCGTTACGTCCTGGCCGGTAACCCCGGATGCGGGTGGAACCGCCGCCAGCAGATCGTGCTGCGACTGCTGGGTCTGACCGAAGTGGTGCCGTTCGCATTGCTGACCGGCCGCGACGATGACGGCTGGCTGATCGCAGAACACGGCAACACGCTGCGCGAAGACTTCGGCACCATTCGCCTGAATGATTTCTACCAGCGCACCGACCCGGACTTCAAAGGCCGGGGCACCTCGCCCACGGTGATCGACACCAAGACGGGTTTGGTCGTCACGAACAACTACCACCTGCTCAGCTACGAATGGGAGACGGCTTGGGCGCCCTACCACCGGCCGGACGCGCCGGATCTCTACCCGGAGCCGCTGCGCCAGGAGATCGACCTGCTCAACCAGCAGATCTTTGACGACATCAACAACGGCGCCTACAAGCAGATCTTCGCGACCAATCCGGCTGCGGCCAAGGCCGCCAAGGCGGTCTTCGAGGGACGGCTGGCCGATTACGAGTTCCGCCTGAACTCGCGGCGCTACCTTTTCGGTCCGAACATCACCGATTCGGATGTCCGGCTGTTCCAAACCCTCTCCAGCTACGACCGGGGCTACCGCGTCGGCATCGTGAAACTGTTCGGCGAAGACCAAACGGTCAAGCTGGCCGATTTCCCGAACCTGTGGGCTTACGCGCGCGACCTGTTCCAACAGGGTTTCGCGGACGAACGCGAGCAGTATTTCCTGGGGCTCCTTCCGGGGCCCTCGGGCGAATACCAAGACCGCGGCCCGGCGCCGGCCGAAAGAGCCAATCTGCCATCGGGCGCCGAAGCGTTGGCGGCTTGGCAAGAGCCACACGGTCGCGAACACCTGACCGGTTCGCCGTACTATTCCGGCCCCGGCGGCGGCGGCTCCTACGAGCGGTGGACCTTCGCGTGACCATGTCAGCGCGTGGCCGCTGACGGCCTGCCTCTGACGGCCTGCCTGGGTCCGCGCCCAGGCGGGTTCGGCTGGTCAATGCTGGTAGCGGTGGTGAGCCATCGGCTTTTGGCCGGGGTCGATCCATTTTGGCGGGATGAACTCCACCCGGCCGTCGGCTCTAGGCTTGACCACCCAGTCGGGCGGGCGTCCTTTGGGTGGCTCGACCATCCGGTGATGGGTTGGGCACAGCAGGCACAGGTTCGACATCGATGTCTTCCCGCCCGCGTGCCAGGGCTTGATGTGGTGAGCGTGGCAGACTTCGACAGGGCGGCCGCATCCGGGAAACGAGCAGCCGGCATCGCGCACATTCAACGCGGCCCGCATGCCTTTAGGCACGGCCCGGGTGGCCCTCCCGATGTCGAGGATCTCGCCTTTCGCGCCCATCACAACCCGCATCACATCAGCGTCGCAGGCCAGCACAGCGAAGTCGGGGACGGCCAGGCGTCCGCCGGTCGCCACCAACCGCCCCTGGGCGGTGTCGCCCGCGGCCAGATCGGCGGCGGCGATCGTGATCACCAGCTTCGCGCCCGACCCGCCCAAATGCGCGGCTTTGGCGCAGCCCTGGGCGTGACGGGCGATCTCCACTAGGGCGTCCGCCCTGGCCGCCGCCCTGGTGGCCACCACTGCGCCAGGCGCGTCAGCCAGCTCGCGGCGGCGCTTCTCGGCCACTTGGTCGACCACCATCCGCAGCAGCTCTCCTTCCGCCACGGGGAGCAGCCCCGAGATGGTCGCCACCCCGTCGCTGTGGGAAGTGATAGTCAGGCCGCGCTTGCGGTTCGCCCGCTCCAGCTGCCGAGCCGCCTTGTCTTCCTCGATTTGCTGGGCCAACTCCGGGGCGACCTTCTCCAACACTGCTTCAGCCGACCTGGCCAACCCGTCAGCCGCGCACTGGTCGGCCCGCCGGACAAGTTCGAGTTCGGCCGCGTCGAGCTGAGACTGGTCCAGCACGCCCGGCAGGTGCCTCAGCACGTCTGTGATCGCGCCTGTTTGCGCCTGGTTGATCGCCCCAGCCATACCGGCGGCGCGCACCAGGGCGAACCCGCCAACGTCCTTGGCCGACAACACCAGACCAGAAGCCTGCCGGGAAGTCAGCAAGCCCTTGACCATCAGCCAGGTGGTCAGCCTGGTCCTGGTCGCCTGTTCGCAGACTTGCGCGCGGTCGGCGAATCCGACCACCTGGCCGAGCGCGGCCGCCACCATGTTCTGAACCTTCAGCAGGCCGACGATCTGATCCAAGACCCCCGCCTCCGCCGCCAGCGCGGACGGCAACACCTCGGCCATCCGCGACATCGCCAAACCGGCCACCGCTGCCAACTCCCCCACATCCGTCGACCCGGCGACCAGTTCGGCGCATCCCTCCACCAAGGCGGTCGAAACCGGCTCGAACGACCCAACCGTGCGGCTGCCCGGGGTGAACCCACCCGGCCCGGCTGGCCGGTCGACTCCCGGCACCGCCCAAAACTCCGCCTCGGCGCCGCTGACGGACCGGTCGGCGAAATCGCCGGATCTGTCTCGGTTGCGCTCTGCGGACACACATAAAGTCTACAGCACTAGACCCTTTATTGACTACGCCTGTTCGATTCTATTCACCGAATCTACACACCACTTCAGCGCCTCTTCCGCCAGCGCCGCGCTAGGTAGCCGAACAGCCCCTTCACAGTTATTGACCCCCCGACCGGCCGCTGCCAATATCCTCGCGTGATTAGCGCCACTGGACGTCAAGGAGCGTGGTGAACAACCACGCTCCGACCGTGTTGACGCCGGGCAGCGGAGCGCTGACCAGCGGAAACGCGGAAGGCAAAGGCTGCTTCGGCCGGGCCGGCGACCGTGGCCCTGAGACGATGCGCCCGTAAGCGGCGCCGAGCCGCCTTTACACTTCTTGACCACTGTCCGGGCGCCTGCCACGATGCACCGATGACCTGCGGAACTGGACGAATGCCGAGCGCGCGAACGCGCCCTTGTCGCGTGGTTCGCGCGGGCGCTGCCTGACAGGCGCCATCTCCCGAGCATCGCTGCGACCACGGTAGGGAATCCGGGCGTGACTTCAGGCGGGGAACGCCGCCAGATCCCCGCGACCTCAGGCGGCGACTGACCTGAAACCTGGCCTTGGCTTGGGCGTCCCGGCCCGGATGACAGCAGAAAGCCCTAAGCCCAGCCAACAAGCGAAGCCAAACCCAAGAACCAAAACCATCCCGACGGCATCGACCCCCAGGAGGCCGACATGACAATCACTTCTGACCTAGAGCAAAACCTCCAAAACCGGCCCTTCGTGGAGCCGCTCGCACGCCAAAAGACCCCCGAGCACACCGATGACGGCACCTTCCTGCGGCAACGCAACTGGTTCAGCCAGCGGTTCGGCGACCTGCCAGGACAGGCGCCGGTCGAGCCCGGACGCTACTTCATCCTCGGGTCGCTGGGCTGCGGCTGGGCGCGGCGCCAGAACATCGTCCTCAGGCTGCTAGGCCTTCAGGAAGCAGTGCCGTTCTACCACCTGACCGGGAAAGACAAGGACGGATGGGTCATCTCCACGGCCGACAACGACATCCGCGAGCGGTTCGGCATCGACCACCTGAACGAGTTCTACCGGCGGACCGATCCGGGCTTCCTCGGGCGGGGCACTTCGCCCACGGTGATCGACGGCCAGACCGGCAAAGTGGTCTCCAACGACTACCACGTGCTCCCCCACGACTGGGAAGTGGCTTGGGCGGCGCATCACCGGCCTGGCGCGCCGGACCTCTATCCCGAGGACTTGCGGGGAGCGATCGACCTGCTCAACCAGCAGATATTCGACGACGTCAACAATGGCGCCTACAAGGTCATCTTCGCTCGCGACCAGAACGCGGCCCGGGCGGCCTTCGACGTCTATTACGCGCGGCTGGGCGATCTGAACTTCCGCCTGGCCTCGCGCCGCTACCTGTTCGGGACGCGGCTGACCGATTCGGATGTGCGCCTGTTCCAGACACTCTCTAGCTTCGAGCGCTCATACCGCCCAGCTTTGGCGACGCTTTTCGGCGAGGCGCGGACTAAGCAGATTTGGGACTACCCGCATTTGTGGGATTACGCCCGCGATCTGTTCCAGCAGGGCTTCACGGACGATGCCGAGCGCTACTTCCTCGGCTGGGGTCCCGGTCCCAGCGGCGACTATCTGCCCGCAATCGGCTTCTCTGCTCCTGACTACAAACTGCGGCCACCCGAAGAGGTGTTGGCGCACTGGTCTGAGCCGGTGGACCGCTCCCAGTTGACCGGTTCTTCCCTCTACTCCGGCCCCGGCGCCGGGGGCACCGCCGATCACTGGCGATTCGAATGACGCCGTGGGTCATCCCTTCGGACAATTTCAACGAATACTCCAAGGAGAGATCCTGAAGCTCGCTAGAGGATCCTTCTAGCGTGGCGCCGACCTGTCGCTTGGAGTCGTGGCCCGCCTTCAACGTGTTCCCTCCGGCCCAGACCAGACCAGCAAACTAAGCAAGGGGACGGTGATTGTGCTGACTAAGCACAATCACCGTCCCTTTGCTTAGAGGCTGTTTGTGCCTGGTGCTAGCCTTCCAGCAGCGACTTCGCGGCCGTCGTCGGCCTAACAGCCCGCGACGTTGCCGTGTCAGCCAAGCACACCCCGCCGACCACAGGAGGCAGCGCCGATGAGCGGCCCCAAGGGATACCACCTGATCGTGCTGTCCGCCTCCGAACTGGCCCGCCGCGAGTTCATGCGGACACGCGCGCGCTCACTGGCGCTGCGGGACCGGCTGCTCGGCCAATTGGCGGTCCTCAACGGGACGCCCGCGTTCACAATCCCGCCGGAGCCCCGCGGCGAATCCATCGAAGACTTCCAGGCTTGGGAAACCGCCCTCGCCGCCGCCAATCAACAAGCCGAGGCCCTAGCCCAAGATCAGCGCTCGCGCCGCCGCTTGGCTTTCGCTTTGAACCCGGCCACCAGCGCAATCGCGCCCGGAACAGCCCTTGCCTGGGGGCTCGGCAAGGCGCCGGCCGCCAGCGCTGGCGCCCAGGACCAGGCGCACCATGCCGGCCGCCAACCCACGCTCACCCCGAACGCCGACGCGCAGCACCACACCCGCGATGCTGTCCGGCAACCCACGTTCGTTCCGAACGCCGGCGCCCCCGACGCGGCGCATGCTGCCGGCCGCCAACCCACGCTCTCCCCGACCGCTGGCACGCACGACCCCCCCCGCGATGCTGTCCGGCAGCCCGCGCTCGGCCCGAACGACGGCGGCCAGGAGCAGGTGCGCGGCGCCCTCGGCCAACCCGTGTTCGGCCTGAACGCGGCGGTGGCCGAGCGCATCAACCGGGCCCTCGGACTCGCCAGCCGCCTCGAGGATCAGGCCGCATTCGAGGCGCTGGGCCAGCGGGCGGCCGAACTGGCGGCGGCCGGCGGCGCCGAAGCCCAACTGTTGGTCTTCGAGGCCGCCGTCGCCGATCAGCTCAAGGCTGCGGCGCACTTGAGGGCGCTACGCGATGAGGCGGACCGCCAAACATTGCGGATCGCGCACCTGGCCGGCCCTGAGGCCGATGAGTTGCGCCGGACTGCCGCCCAGGCCCAGACAGCGGCCGCGCTCGAAGCCGTCCGCCGCCAGGCCGATGAACTGCTCGATCAGGATCGCCGGCGGGCCGACGCCGATTACGCCACCGCCTGCGTGCAAGAAGCGCTGGCCGACCTGGGCTACACCGTTGACGTCCAGCCGACCGCGGTCCAGCCGGTTGCGGCCGATCGGGCCGCGGCCACCGGCCCGGCGCCGGCTAGCCTGGCCCGACCGCTCGGCCCGGCTGCCACATTCGACCCCGCTGCGACTATCGGCCCGGACGCGGCACTCGACCCGACTGCGGCATTCGAAGGCGCAGCCCAAACCACAAGCCTGGTCGGCCAGATGCCGGTGGCGCCGGAGACACGGCATGTCTTGCTCGCCCACCGCGCCGACCTGCCCGGCCATGCGCTGCATTTGCAGGTGACTGACCGGGGAAAACTGTTCAGCCGGGTCACCGCCCTGGGACCGTCTCGACCAGAAACCAGCCGCGAGGCCGAGGACATCACTTGCCCAGACGTGCTCGGGCTGGCGGAAGCCTTGGACGCGCGCGGCGTCAAAGCCGAGTTGAGCTTCGCCCGCCTCCCCGGCGAGGTCGAAATCGGCTTGGCCGCCGGCGCTGGCGCCCGCCCGAAGGCGGCGGGACGAATGAGCCAGAGGGAACGGACGGCATCGGGCAAGACGCGGGAGAGCGCGCCGGCCGAATCCGGCCGGAGGCGGGAAAGCGGGAGGACGGCATCGGGCCAGCGGGAAGACGACGAACAAACACTGGAGACGGGCGATGTCTGAGACGGACGAGGCGACCCGCCTGGACCAGCCGCCGGGCGAGAACCCGAGCTGGCTGAGCGGACAGGCGCGGACCACGCCGCTGTGGTTGCGCTCGATCCACGCCGGACTCAGCGCCACGGCCCTATTCGTGGTGCACGGATCGATCCGCGACATCCACCTGCTGGATTCGCGAGACGGTCCGGTGACGGACACCTTGTCCGCGATCGGGCGGATGCTGGAAGCCAACGGCTTCGACGGGATCTTGGTGTATGACCCGCTGGACGGACTGCGCCTGACCGGGCTCGGGTCCCGGCTGACGCCGGAACAGATCTCGGAACAGTTCGCGGCCGAATTCGGAGCCGCGCCCGACGCGCTCGACTGCGCCGACTACGCGCACCTGGACCGCGTCTGCCATTGGCTGACCAGCGCCCGCCAGCCGCGATCCGACCGAGACGCCCGCCTGGCGCTGGTGCTGGACTACACCTCTCAAAACGCCGATTCGGCCAAACCGACCGGCGACCTCCAACGTGCCATGCTGGCCTCGCTGCAGGCCGCCAACCACTCCCACCGGCCCAGCCACACCTTCTTCCACCCCGGATTCAGACCATCCAGTCTGAAGCATCCTGTTTTCTGGCTGGCCGACAAGGCCTCCGACCTGCCCCCCTGGATGGCGGCCGGGGCCGCTCGCCAAATCGCCCTCCCGCTGCCGGATTTGGACACCCGTTCGCGTCTCGCCCGGGCGCTTGTGTCCGCCCAGCCGGAGGCGACACCGGACCGGGCCCGGATCCGGCAGCTGGTCGACCGCCTGGTCGCCGCCACCGAGGGCTTGACGCTCAAGGGCATGGTCCAGATCGTCCAGTTCGCGCGGACGGCGGGCGGGATCGGCGAAGGCATCGAAGAAGCGGCGCGCACCTATCGGCTCGGCGTGTCGGAGAATCCGTGGCAGGGCCAGGCCCTGCGCGAGCGCGTCCTGGACGGCCAGGCCACGTTGGAGCGACGGGTCAAGGGCCAAACCAGGGCCGTGAAGCGGGCCTTGGACCTGGTCATGCGGTCGGCCCTGGGGCTGACCTCGGCGCACCAGATCCGACCGGGCGGGGCGCCGCGCGGCGTCATGGTGCTGGCCGGCCCCACCGGGGTGGGCAAGACCGAACTAGCCAAAGCGGTCGCGGAACTGGTCTTCGGCGACGAACAGGCCATGATTCGCTTCGATATGAGCGAATTCAGCCAGGAGAGCTCCGACACCAGGCTGATCGGCGCGCCGCCGGGCTTCGTTGGCCACAGCGCCGGCGGCGAACTCATCAACGCGATCAAGAAGCGTCCTTTCACCGTGGTTCTGTTCGATGAAATGGAAAAGGCCCATCCCCGGGTCTTCGACAAATTCCTCCAGATCCTCTCCGATGGCCGTCTGACCAGCGGCACCGGCGAAACGGTGTCGTTTGCCGAGACCATGGTCATTTTCACTTCCAACGTCGGCGCGGCCGAGGCCAGCTCGCTGGCGTTGGCAGAAGCCGATTCCGAGGAGGAACTGGCCGCTTACGAGGCCCAGGTGGCGGACGCCATGGATCGCTTTTTCCGGTTGCCGCACAGCCAGGGCGGCCTCGGCCGTCCCGAATTGCGGGGCCGGATCGGCGACAACATTGTCGTCTTCAGACCGATTTCTGGGCGCACAGCCGCCGAATTGGCCAACCGCTTCATCGACAACGCGCTGACTCGCGTGGCCATCGAATGCGGCCTGCCGGTCCGGATATCGGACCACGCCCGCGCCAAGGCCGTCGCCGCCATGACCGCGCCCGAGCACTTGTCGGCCGGCGGCCGCGGCATCGCCTTGGCGCTCGAACCGGTCCTGGTCAACCCGTTGGCCCGGGCCATCTTCGGCGCGCCGCCGGCCAGCGGCGCCTTGACCGTGGTGGACATCGTGACCGGCGCGGACGCCAGCCACGAGGTGGTCTTGGCATGATCGCGAAGAGGCCGGCGCGGTGACAACCCTGACAGCCGTGTGCGCGGTTTGCGGCCAGGCGATGCCAGCCAGCGCCGTCATGTGCCCGCGCTGCGGCACCCCCTTCGCCGCGACCGCTCAGTTCGATTCGGATGGAGCCACAGCCAGTTCTCCCGTTGTCGCTCGCGCCGATCCCAGGGACGATGCCGACCGGCCCCCCGCCGTTCCCCAGCCCAGTCCCGCGGCGCCCGCCCGCCCGCCTTGGTGCCCGGAGTGCGGTATGACCGACCTGCCCGCTTCCGCCACCGACTGCCCTTGCTGCGGCCGCGCCTTGGCGCCGCCCTTGGCTGGCGGCGCCGACAACACCGTCCCGGGCGCCAACGCCCAGTTGGCGGTGGCGGGACAAGTGGTCGACCTGCCGGCCGGTGAAACCTTGGTGCTGGGACGCGACCCGGCCGCTTCGCCGCTGGCCGAAGCGCTGTCAGGGCTGTACGGGGTATCACGTCGACACGCCCTGGTCATGGTCCGAGGCACGAACGCGATCATCCAAGACCTCGGCTCGACCAACGGCACCTGGTTGGACGGGGCCCGGCTGGGACTGACGCCGGTGACGCGGGCTCTGCCGGCCCGTCTGCGCCTGGGGCGGTCAGTGGAGGTCGAGGTCCGGCTGGCGGCTCCGACACCGGCCCCGCGTCTGACCCCGGCTCCGGCTCCGGCCCCAACCCCGGCTCCGGGCACGAGCGGCTTGGCGCCATGACCACACAGCCACCCGATCCGCCACCCCCGCTGGCCAGCCCGGCCTATCCGGCCGCACCGACGGTCGCCCAGCCGGCTCCGGCAGACGCCAACGGCGGCCGGGGCGAGGCGGCGGCAACGGTGTTCGAGTCGCTGGCGCCAACACAACCCGCTGGCCACGCGCCGCCGCCAACCGTGTTCGAGGGCCGAGGACCGCTCGGGCCGGTCAGCGCTCAGCCTCCGAGCAGCCCGCCCGGACCTGCCTGGCTGCGGGCGAATCTGCCGCCAGAACTGCACGCCCGCTTCGAGCCCGTTCGCAGCCTCAACGTCTCCGCTGGCCAAGCAGATCTGGTGGTCTGCCGCGAGCGGGCTAGCGGAACAGCGGTGGTGGTCAAGCTATACCGCTATTCGGACCAATTGGACCGCGGTGTGCTGGCCAAGCTCTACCAAGCCGACCCGGCCCATGTGGTCCGGCTGCTGGACCACGGCGAGAGCCAAGGCGTCCCTTGGGAAGTGCAGGAATACTGCCTCAGCGGCACGCTCGCGGATTTACGCGAACGTCTGGGCGGGCATGTCCCGCTGCTGCAGATGCCGCACATTGTGCGCGAACTGGCCGAGGCCTTGCACCACATCCATGGACTCGGCATCACCCATCGCGACTTCAAACCCCAGAACGTCCTGGTCCGCGCGCCGGGGCCGCCTCCGGACCTAGTCTTGACCGACTTCGGAGTGGCCCGCGAGCAGTTCCAAAACACGCAGTTCACCAGCATCCGGGCGACGTTCGCTTGGGCGGCGCCGGAAGTCCACGAAGGCGTCCTAAAGGCGCCGGTCGATTGGTGGGCGCTGGGCGCCACGCTCTTCGAATTGCTGACCAGCCGCCATCTGTTGGCCGATCCGTCCGGTCAGTTGCTGCCGGATGTGCAGGTGCGCCCGATCGTCATGCGCGGCCTCTACTCCACCAACGCGCTGGAGCCGGGCCGCTGGCGGGACTTGGTGGATGGCCTGCTCACTTACAACCCCGACCGGCGTTGGGGCTACGCCGAGGTCGACGCCTGGCTCAATGGCGGCGATCCGCCGGTCGACCGGTCCGGGACCGGGGCCTGGAGCGGCGCGGCCTGGGGCGGCGGCACGGCCGCATTCGGCGCCCCGGGCGGCGCCCAGAGGGACGAGGCAGCCGGGGCCGGGGTGGCGGGCGGCATCGGCGCCGCCGGATCAGGCCTTCCCGCCGGATTCGCCAACACGCCCGCCATCCGTTTCGTGTTCAACGGACGACCGGTTTCTTCCACCACCGAACTGGTCGCCGCGATGCGCCAGGACTGGGCCGCCGCCGAAGCATTGCTGACCGGACGGATCGACCCGCTCCTAACGGAGTGGTTGAGCACCACGCCGGACGGCTTCCGGGCGCTCCAGGAGATGCGACTCGAAGGCTCCACCGGGGCGCGCTTCGTGCGCCTGCAGACCGCCCTCGACCCAGCTTCGAGCGTCGAGTTCCGGGGTCGGAAGCTGGATGACGAGACCCTGGCGGACGGCATCGTCCAAGCCTCGAATTGGCGGCCCGACCTGCCCGCCGAAAACGCTCAGCCGCGCTTCGAGGAAGCGGCTGCCTGGCTGGTGGGGGTGCGCGACGAGCGCGTGTTGCGGGCGCTGGCCGGATCAGGGCAAGGCGACCAAACCACCGCCGAACGGCTCGGCGCCGCCGATCTGCTCCTCGAACGGTGGCGCGGCCAGGCCCGCCAGGTGGCGGACAAGGCGCCAGACGCCGCCCTCGCCGACTTGGTGGGGGTCAGGGAAAAGGCCTTGATCGGGCAGTTCTTCTTGACCGCCCTGGGCTCCGCCCCGCCCGAACCTCTTGGCCTCGAGTTGGTTCGCCGGATCGAGCAACGCAACACGGCCGGAGCGCTCTGGTTGGAGGGGCTAGCAGGCGCGGCGACGCGGCTCAGGAGCGACGAGCTGGTCTCCTCGTTGGGCCAGCTGGCCGCCGTGTCAGTTCTATGCGAAGCGGTGACCTTAGACAACGCCCTGGCCAAGGAGGCGGAGGCGGCCCGGCGTCAGGCTCAGGAGGCCACCGAGCGGGCCGAGACAGAGGCGGCCCAACTGGCCATGAGCGCGGCGCGGCGGCGGCACATCAGCCGTCAGTTGCTGGGACAACTGCGCTGGCGCCTGGCTGTCGGGCTGGCATACGCGCTGCTCGGCGGGTGGGCACTGTCCCGCTGGGGTCTGTTCACCGCCGGCGGGGGCAAAGAATCGCTGATCACTTTGGCTTTCGCCGCCGTCGGGGTGGCGCTGGTCACACTGGTCGACTGGCTGATCGAGAACCCTGCCGGCCCCTTGCGGGCGGCGACCGCCACCGCCGGAGGGTTCGTGGTGGCGATGGCCTGGTTGCACGGGTTCAACTCCCCCTACCTTGGCCGGCCAGAAGTCTGGTCGGCGCCGTTGGTCTTCGCGACCGCCTGGATCACGGGCGCCATTGTGTCCTCGGGCCTGAGGCGGCTGACCCGCGGCCTGCCGATCGTTGATCCGGCCAGCCGGCCCAACAGCCAAGTCGAGGGTCCGGACGCCTACGAGGGCCGGATGGCCGTTGAACGTCGCATCGCGGCCGCTTTCCACCGCGCGGCCGTCGCCCGAGCCTGGGTTTGGGTCCCGGTGGGCGCGGCCCTGGCCACGGCTGCTTCCGGGCTGTTCTTCGATTCCTGCGGCACATCCTGCCAGCCCGCGCACGCGCTGATCTTCGCCCCCGCGGCCGGCCAGTCCTTCCTGCCCTTCGACCCCCTGTCGCTGGGCGCCAATCCCTGGATTCCGGCCGTGGTCGCTTTGCTCGCTTGGCTGTGCCACCTGGCATCCCGCTCGCTGATGCGCTTCTACTGGCGGCCCGGCTGGGCCGTGATGTGGACAGCCCTCGTCCTGGCCCTGGTGGTGCTCGTGATCGGCCCGGACTCCCCACTGCCCTGGCTGTTCAACTGGATTGTCGCCATAGCCACGCCCTGACCGGCCGGGGGCCCCGCCGCTGATTGGCGCAAAGCGCCGCCAACGAAGGCCGGGCCGGTCGGGGCTAGCGCTCAGGCCGTGCCGGTGGCGCCCTCTTCGACAGCGACGGCGGCGCGTCCCGCCTCCAGGCGGGCCACCGGGACTCGGAACGGCGAGCAGGAGACATAGTCCAAACCGACCCGGTTGAAGAAGTGGATCGAAGCCGGATCGCCGCCGTGCTCACCGCACACGCCCAAACCGATCTCCGGGCGGGTCTGGCGGCCCAGTTTGACGCCGCTTTCGACCAGTTGGCCAACGCCTCGCACGTCGATCGTCTCGAAAGGCGAAACTTGGAAGACGCCCACTTCCATGTAACGGGAGAAGAACGAGCCTTCGACGTCGTCACGGGAGAAGCCCCAGGTGGTCTGGGTCAGATCGTTGGTGCCGAAGGAGAAGAACTCCGCCGCCCGCGCGATCTCGTCGGCGGTCAGGGCCGCCCTGGGCAGCTCGATCATGCAGCCGACCGGAATCGACAAGGCCTGGCCCTGGGTCTCGGAGACCTCGCGAATGATCCGCTCGGCCTCATCGCGCACCAAGTCCAGTTCGACATAGGAGCCGATCAACGGCACCATGATCTCCGGCTTGGGGTCTTTGCCCTCACGGATCAGTTGCGCCGTCGCCTCGGCGATCGCCCGCACCTGCAAGGCGAACAACCCCGGCACGGTCAGACCCAAACGGACGCCGCGCAGGCCCAGCATGGGATTGGCCTCATGGGACCGCTCGACCGCGGTCAGCAACTCCAGCTCCACTTCGGAGACGGTTTCGCCGCGCGCCTCGCGCTGGGCGATCGAAACCGACAGCTGGGTCAGGTCGGGGAGGAACTCATGCAGCGGCGGGTCGATCAGACGCACGGTGGTGTGCAATCCGTCCATCACTGTGAACAGTTCCACGAAGTCCTGGCGCTGCAACGGCAAGAGTGCCTCTAGAGCGGCGGTCCGGGTGACGGCATCGTGCGCCAAAATCAACCGTTCGATCAACTTGCGCCGGTCGCCCAAGAACTGGTGCTCGGTGCGGCACAGGCCTATCCCCTGTGCGCCCATGCGCCGGGCGCGCGCCGCGTCCTCGCCGTTGTCGGCGTTGGCCCTGACCTTGAGCCGGCGCACGGCATCGGCGTGGCCCAAGACTCGGTGCACCGCCATGACCAGCTCCGCGGCCGCGTTCGAGCTCTCCTGGGAGACGCCCTCGCCAAGCTCAGCGGTTGCGGCCAGAGCCTTGTCCAAGCCCTCATCCAAGTACTGGAAGACGGCCGAAGGCACCACTGGCACCGCGCCCAGGAAAACCTCGCCGGTCGAACCGTCAATCGCGATCACATCGCCTTCGACCACGGTCACGTCGCCGACTTTGAAGAGCCGACCGACCGGATCCACCTCGATCGCGTCCGCGCCGACAACGCAGGTGGTGCCCATGCCGCGAGCCACCACGGCGGCGTGCGAGGTCTTGCCGCCGCGCGCGGTCAGAATGCCCGCCGAGGCGATCATGCCGCTCAAGTCGTCCGGGTTGGTCTCACGACGAACCAGGATCACGGTGCGTCCGTCGGCCGCCCATTTGACGGCCGCCGCTGAGTCGAACACGGCCTGGCCAACCGCCGCGCCCGGAGAGGCGGCCATGGCCTTGGTCAACAGTTTCTTCGCCGCCGCCCGGTCGAACTGCGGGAACATCAGGTTGTTGAGCTGGTCTCCGGTGACCCTGTCCAAGGCGGTGTCCAGGGTGATGAGCCCTTCGTCCACCAATTGGATGGCGATCTTGAAGGCGGCCGCGGCGGTTCGCTTGCCGACTCGGGTCTGGAGCATCCAAAGCTTGCCCCGCTCCACCGTGAACTCGATGTCGCAGAGGTCGCGGTAGTGGTTCTCCAGCGTGGACATGATCTGGCGCAACTGGTCGTAGGAGGCGTGATCGATCTTCGCCATATCGTCCAGGGACAGGGTGTTGCGAATGCCCGCCACCACGTCTTCGCCCTGGGCGTTCGGCAGATAGTCGCCGTAGGCGCCGGGATGGCCGGTGGCCGGGTCGCGGGTGAAAGCCACGCCGGTGCCGGAATCCGGCCCCAGGTTGCCGAAGACCATCGACTGGACGTTGACAGCGGTGCCGAGCTCGTCGGAGATGCGTTCGCGGCGCCGGTAGACCTTGGCGCGGTCGGTGTTCCAGGAATTGAACACCGCCACCACGGCCGCGTCGACTTGCTCGCGAGGGTCCTGCGGGAACGCCTGGCCGGTCTGCCCGGCCACGATCGCCTTGAACTTGGCCACCAGGTCCTTCAGATCCTGAGCCGTCAATTCGACGTCTGAACCGGCTCCGACCTCGTGCTTCTTGGCCTCCAGGGCGTCGGCGAAGAGGTCGCCTTCAATGCCCAGCACGGTCTTGCCGAACATCTGGATGAGGCGCCGGTAGGAGTCCCAGGCGAACCGCTCGTCGCCGGCGAACTCGGCCAGGCCGAGCACGGATTGGTCGTTCAAGCCAACGTTGAGCACCGTCTCCATCATGCCTGGCATCGAGAATTTCGCCCCCGAACGCACCGACACCAGCAGCGGCTCCTTGTCGCCGCCAAGCCCCCGCCCGAAGGCCGCCTCCAGCGCGTCGATCGAGGCCGTGACCTGTTCGGCCAATTCCGGCGGGTTGAAGCCGTGGTGCATGTAGAAACGACAGGCCTCGGTCGTGATTGTGAAACCCGGTGGGACCGGCAGCCCCAGCCCGGTCATTTCGCCCAGGTTGGCCCCCTTGCCGCCGAGCAAGTCCTTCAGATCTTTGTTGCCTTCAGCAAAGCTGTAAACGTACTTAGGCACGTTGAAACCTTCCGCCAGTAGTTGTTGATTGCTGTCTCGCCAGCCCCGGACAAGCTTAGCCCTCCGGGGCGCCCGCGCCTCGGTCCCCACGTCCGGTTGTCCGATGCCGTCCGCCCGGCGCCGCTCACCTGTCTGGACCGCCAGGCACGTCCGCGCCGCCACCGCCCGGAACGTCCGGTTGTCCGATGCCGTCTGCCCGGCGCCGCTCAATCGTCCGGACTGCGGCGAGCACGCCCGGCGCCGCTCGATTGTCCAGACCCGGACCGGGACGCCAAGTCCCGCCGCCGCGCCGGGCGACCGGTCTAGGCTCTTGCATTGCCCTGGCCGGGGACCCAAACCGGCCTTTTGACAAGACCAGGAGGATTCCAGTGCGCGGATTCGGCATGCACTCGATCGACCACGTCGGCTGGCTCGAAAAGGACCGTCCCAAGTGCGGCCCGCTGGACGCCATCGTGCGCCCGACCATCATTGCCCCGTGTTCTTCTGACATCCACGTGGCCCACGGCGGCTCCGGCCCGAAAGAGAATCTGATCCTTGGCCATGAGGCGGTCGGGATTGTCGAAGAGATCGGACAGTACGTGCGGCGCTTCAAGCCCGGCGACCTGGTGGCGGTTCCTTGCGTGACACCGAACTGGCTTTCACGCGGCGTCCAGAACTTCCGTTCTTTCTCGCATGACCGCGGCCCGTTCGGCTCGTTCAAGTTCGTCGGCGAAAAGGACGGCGTCATGGCCGAGTATTTCCATGTCAACCAGGCCGATCCGAACTTGGCCCACATCCATGCGGGCGTCGCCCCGGAGGCGGCGTTGATGACCGTGGACATGATGTCGACCGGATTCCACGGCGTCGAGCTGGCGGATGTCGGGATCGGGGAGAAGGTGGTCGTGATCGGCATCGGGCCAATCGGTTTGATGGCGATCGCTGGTTCGGCGTTGCGCGGCGCTTCGCAGATAATCGGCGTGGGAACGCGCCCCAAAGCCCGCGAGGTGGCGTTCGAATACGGCGCCAGCGCGATCATCAGCTACAAAGACGGGCCCTTAGACGAACAGGTCATGGAATTGACCCGCGGCAAGGGGGCCCACAAAGTGATCGTGGCCGGAGGCGGCCCCCAGGCTTTCGCCGAGGCGATCCGCATGACCCGGCCGAACGGCGTCATCTCCAACGTCAATTTCTTCGACATCAACGACAAGATCGCCATCGCGCCGCTCGACTGGGGTCTGGGCATGGCCGACAAAGACATCCGCGGCAGCTTCTGCCCCGGCGGAGGCAAACGCATCCAACGGCTCATCAACATGATCGAGTACCAGCGGATCGACCCGACCAAGATCATCTCCCACCGTCTGCACGGCCTGGACGCCGTCGAAGAGGCCTTCAACATGATGGAGAGCAAGGCGCCCGACCTCATCAAACCGGTGGTCTACCTCGACTGAAGGCGCCAGGCGCGCGGAAGCCTCGCGGCGCGCCTGGCTCCGAGCGCCCGAAACGGGCCCGCAGGCGACGCCTTGGCTGGCGGGCGCCAGCGGGCCCGGGCTCGGCGGCTATCCGCCGCCTTCCTGACGCGGCGGATGCGCCAGACGAGCCACATGCGCCATCAGGCTTCACGCCTGATGATCAGGATTCGATGACCTGGTCGGTATGCACGGCGATCTTGCGCGGCTTGGCCTCCTCGGCCACCGGAATGGTCAGCGTCAGAACGCCGTCGCGATAGCTGGCGTCGATCTTGGCCAGGTCGAGCCCTGGGCCCAGTGAGATCTGGCGGGCATAGGTGCCGCTGGCCCGCTCACGCGACAGCCAGGTGTTGTTGTCCTGGGAGACGTCGAGTTCGATTGGCGGCCGCTCGGCGCGGATGGTCAGGGTCCGGTCGTCAACGTCGATGTCGATGGTGTTCGGGTTGACGCCGGGCAGGTCCACCTTCACCACGAAGGTGTCGCCCTGCCGGTACAGATCCATCGGCATGGCCCGAGATTCGGACGCGGCCGCCCGGCTGAATTGTCCAAACACGCGGTCGATGTCGCGGAAGGGATCGAACGGATGGGCTGTCATGATTTTCCTCCTTAGTCGTTTCCGGTTGGATTTGGGATCGTGTGACCCCGGGCCAGAGTTGAGCGTACCACACTCAAGTTAGAAAGTTGAGTCGGCATGACTCAACTTTTGGCGCGCCTCCACGCGGCGGTTCTGGACAGCTTCCACGCCCCCACCCGGCCCGTCTGCTCGCCAATTCAGGACACCACAAGGGCGTTGGCGCCGCTGGACCCGGCCGCCAAGTCTCGCCACCTGGGATTCTGTCCGGCGGGCGGCCGGGACGCGGAGCCGCCACAGGCGCCGTGCGAAGGGGCGCCCGTGTGGCCGGTGGCGGACTCAGGTGCCGCGCAGGAGGGCGGCTGGGTCACGGCGGGCGGCGTGGACAGCGGGCAGCGCGGCCGCCAGTATGGCGGTGGCCAGACCCAGGGCGACCGCGGTCAACGGCAGACGCAGGCCGACAGCCGGGGCCCACCCCCGCGCCTGGGCCATCCAGATGGTGCCGGCCACGCCGGCCAACGCCCCGATCAGACCGCCCGCCAGACCGACCAAAGCGCCCTCGACCATGAACCCGCGCCAAATGGCCAGCCGGCTGGCGCCGACCGCCCGGCGCAGGGCGATCTCCGGAGCGCGTTGGTGGATCGACAGGAGCATCGACGTGGCCGCGCTCATGGCCGCCAACGCCAACACCACCCAGCCCAGGGTGTTCATCAACCCGGTCAGGCTCGAGGCCACTGAGGCCTGCAGCGAGGCGAGGTCAGAGGCCACCGACACCTCGATCCCGCCCGGGTTGGCGGGCGCCAGGGTTAGGGGGATGGCATCACGCAGGGCCTCTGCCCGGCCTGGCGCGGCGCCGACGAGGACGGTCGCGCTGATCGGCGACCCCAACAGGTCGGCCGTCGGCGGCGACAGCAGAACGGCGTTGTCGAGGGCCTCGACTCCGCTGCCCGCTAGGACTGCGGCCACCGGCACCGCGTGCTGGTTGACCCACACCGTGACTCCAGGCCCGGCGTCGGCCACACCCAGTGATTCGGCGGCCTGGGCCCCGAGCACCGCCAGCAACCCTCCCCAAGAGTTGTCGAGGAGGGTCAACGGGCCGCCGGCCGCCACTTCGGCGCCCAGACGCGCCGGGTAACGCGAGTCGCACACAACCGCCTCGGAGCGCAACTCGGCGGGCCAGGTGACAGCGCTGGGCGCCAGGCGTCGCACCTCGAGATCGGCCGGCGCGTAAGACAGATACGGCGCGGCCACCTCCACTCCGTCCAGGCCCTCGATCACGGCGGCGGCCCCCGTCAGGTCGCCGAAGCCTCCCGATCCGCCCTCCGGGGGGCTTGACCTCCCGACGTAGAGGGCGTTGGAGGCCGAATCGAGCAGCCGCGCCGCGACCGCTCCGGACGCGGACTGCGTCAACCCGGACGCTCCCACCAGCGCGGCCACCCCCAAGGTGTACGCCAACAGGAGCAGCACCGAACGCACCGACGTGTCGATGACGCAACGCGCGGCATCGGCCGCCTCGGCCGTCCAACAGGCCAAACGAGACGTCGGCGCCGACGGCGGTCGGGGCGACGCGGGCGATGACGCCACGGGCGGCGCGGTCCCCGTCAGGGTCCCGTCGGTCAACGTCACGGACCGGTCCGCCGCAGCCGCCACGACCGGGTCGTGAGTCACCACCACCACGGTGGTGCCGGCGTCGGCCGCCGCTCGTAGCTGGGCGATCAAACCGGCGGCGGACCCGGTGTCCAACGCCCCGGTCGGCTCGTCGGCCAAGACCAGACGGGGCTCCGCGACCAGGGCGCGGGCCAATGCCACCCGTTGGCGCTCCCCGCCGGACAGCCGCTTGGCGCGAGTCGAGGCGCGGTCCTCCAGGCCGAGCGTGGTCAAGGCCCCGCGGGCCAACCGGTCGCGCTCCCGGGCCCGCACCCCCCGCACTCGCAGCGCCAAACCGGTGTTCACCACGGCTGTGTCCTCGCCGATCAGGTACGAGCTCTGAAACACGAACCCGAGCTGGCGCCCCCGGAACCGGTTGCGTTCGGGCTCGCTCAACGCGGCCACGTCCGTGCCGTCGAACCAGTACGTGCCCTCCGTCGGGGCGTCCAACAACCCCAGGATGGCCAGCAGCGTCGACTTGCCGGAACCGGAGGGCCCCGTCACCGCGACGAACTCACCCGGCCAGACGTCCAGGTCGACGTGCCGCAACGCAGCGACCTCGCGCTTGCGTCCGACTCGCTTGCCGACGGCCCGTAGACGGATCAGCGGCCCCCCCGCGTCAAACGGCGCGGAGCCGGGGTCATCCGGCGGCGGCGCTGTCACCCGACACCACGATCCGGCGGCCCACCGGAAGCTCCCCGTCCGCCGCTATCAAGGCATAGCCGCCGGACTGTCCAGTGACCGTTATCGCAACTCGCTCCAGGCCGTGACCCGCCCCCGCCGGGCCCGACGTGCCCGATGATGTGTCCGCGCTGGCCGCCTCACCGGCCGCCGCCAGCACATAGAAGCCGACCGCATCCTCACGCACCGCGGCCAGCGGGACGGCCGGTCCCACCGGCACTTCGCCGACCGGCTCAACCGTGGCCCGTTGGACGTCTCCGGCTGCCTCGAACCATTCGACCGTCAGCGGGACAGTTAGGTCATATCCCGGGGCGCCATCCGATTGGTACTCGCCCACAGTGCTGACCGTCGCCACCAACGGCTCCGCCTCGCCCGCGGTGACCGTCACTTCCGCGCCCACGGGCAGCGCCTCGACGTCCAGGATTGTCGCCCTGACGCTGACCCAGGGCGCCCCGGTCACAATGCGCACCAGAGGAGTCTCGCCGTCCAGCGCCGTGCCAACGGGCGCGACTTGAACCACAGGCGCCGCCTGCGCCGCGACCTCCGCGAACTCGCTCAACACAAACCCGGGATTGACGCCGTCCGCCAACGGCAAGTCGTATCCGGCGGCTCGGTAAAGCTGCCGCAGCCCCGCCAGGGTCAACGAGTTGAACTCTCCCCCCACCCGGCCCCCGAAATGCCCTGCCTGCGCCAGAAACTCCTGCAACGCGCTGACATCGGCGCCGTTCGCGCCAAGGGTCAAATTGCGGTAGAGCGGCATTCCTGGCGGGATGGCGAAAACCGGCCTGCCAGACACCTCCGCCACCACATCGCCAGGGCCCAGCGGCTCGCCGACCGCCGATCTCTGAACGGTCACGACCAGTCGTAGCGCTTCCAACTCGGCTGGCCGGCTCGGCTCCGGGGCGGACGTGGGGTCGGCAGTGCCGTCTACCGTCCAAGCCCGCTCTTCCGCCGAGACTGATCGCCCGGCCTGCGTATACGCCGCCAAAGCGGCGCCGTCGCCGTCCTGGGACGGCTCGGCGCCGGGCGCGAACACATCTTTGGTCTGGGGCGGATGAACAGTGCCGACAAGGCTAATCGGCGAGGTCAACGGCTGCTCGGAGACCTCAGCGAACACCACCGCCGGCACCGTCGCCTGCGCTAACGGCGAGAGATCAGGCGCCGCCCACCTTGCCGCCAACACGCCCGCGGCGCCGGCGCACGCGCCCAAGACCACCAGGGCGACGGCCCCCAGCACCGCCCGCTTGGACAAACGCCTCCCCACCTCGACACCTTCCCGTCCCCGGTCCAAGACGCGCGCGCCCGGATGCGGCCGGGCCGCAGAACGGCCTACCAGGAGAAGCCCGCCTCCTCGACCAACGCCTCGGCCTCAGCCACCAGGGCACGGGTCTGGCGTTGGATCTCGACCAGCTCCGCCTCGTGTTCGGCTATGTACTCCATCTGGTACCCGGCCTCCACCTGCGCCAGCTTCTTGGCCGTCGCCAAATCATCAGCGCATTGGGCGTCATCGACGAACGACTTCGCCTCCACTTCCTCAGGCACGCCCTCGGGCACTAGCGACGTGAGCCATTCCGGCGACGGGTAGCCCTTGGCAGCCACGCATTCTTCCCACTCCCGGTGAGCGCTTTCCCACCGTTTGTCGTCTCGGGCCTTGTCGTAGCTCTCGCGGAACCCCTGGGCGAAGACTTCCCATTTTGCTGACACCACGCCGCGCCCAACAAACACGAAAGCGACCGCCCCCGAATCCGCGCACTTCGCCCAAGCCAGGTTGTAAGGCGACTGGGGGTCCCTCAAGGCCGCGTCGTGCTCGGCTGATACCGGCTCGACCACCGCGTCCTCGTGCGGCGGGGGCCCGTCAATGCCGTGCTCGGCCACGTAACCGGCGTTCCAGAACCCGAACCGCCAGTCCGGCATCAGCCCATCCACACTCGTCAGAATGTCCCTGATCGACTCATCCGACTCGAGCCACGCCGGGTCCACGCCTTCGCCCGCCATGCAGTCCCGGTACTCGATCAGCCTGGCCGCCCCGAACAGCCGCTCGTCGGTCGGGACCATGCCGTATTGGTCCAACGGCAACCGGATCTGCATCGTCTCATAATCGAATTCGACCGTCGCCTCGGCCGAGGTGCTAGCGCTGTTCGCGTCGCAGCCTAAGATAAGCACACCGAGCCCGGCCAGGCACCCGGCCAAACACCCGAGGCGCGTGGAACGTGCGACCGCACGGCACGCGCCGACGGGAGACCTTGCCGACACCGGACCTTCCGGTGACGCAGCCAGGAAGGCGGGCACGCCAATCACCGCAGCCTGGTGCTGCTGATCTTGTCGTTGAAGTTCTGCTTCTTGAGATCGTTGTGCGAGAAATTGGCCGGCATGTACAGCTTCTCGCCCCCGTAATTCGCCTGGTCGTAGAAGTCCACGTAATACCCCCTTCTGTTCGAGATCGACGACGTTTGATTGTCGGCGCTCTTCACATAAGCGTTGATGTTGCCGTTTTCGCAGTACATGGGTGAACCCGCGAAGTCAGCCTGCTTCCAGGCGCCCCACCAACCGCTGACATAGCAGCTGTAGTAACTCGCCTCTGCCGGGACGGCCAGCCCTAAGGTGAGAGCCGCGCCGCAAATGAATCCCGCCAGGATCCTCTTGATCTTCATGATGCCTCCTCGGACATGTCGATTGGAGCCGTGCAGTCATGCCCGATTACACTCCGCAGGAGTGTACCAGCCTTCGTATTCGAGCCTTTCATCCACGCTCGCCGGCGGCGTGTGACGGGCTCAGCCCCTGGCGGGCCACGCAGTCGAGGCCTGCGGCAGGGATCACGGGAGACAGGCGACTACCAGGAGAAGCCCGCCTCCTCGACCAACGCCTCGGCCTCAGCCACCAGGGCACGGGTCTGGCGTTGGATCTCGACCAGCTCCGGCTCAACACCTCCCACCTCGGCGAGATCACGCCACGCCCGACGAACGCCATGTCCACCGTGCCTGAGTCCTGGGTTCCGCATAATTCCTGCTAGTGGAATATGACGAGGTAGCCATTGCGTTATTGCGGACGTGACGCGGCGAATAGCTCCAACCCCACCCCACACTTCCGATAGCACGGAGGAGTTCGCCCTGCTGGTGGCGTTCGGGGCGCAGATGCAGGCCGAGGTCCAATTCCGCGAATACCTCGGGACCATCGCCCAAACCGCCCTGCCCTATTGCGAGGCCACCGCCCGTCACGTGGTGGACCAAGTGTCCCAACTGCTCGACGGCTACGACCGTTTCGAGTTGCGCTCCTATGACGAGCACTGCGCCATCCTCCAGAACGGCGAGGACGCGATCGTCAAGCTGGTGCCGCGCGACGGCGTGATCGCGATCGACCCGCGCTACTCCTACGCGCCGCCCCGCCACCAGGGCGACATGAAGATCAAACTGGGCCAGATCGCGGCCGGCCGTTCGGGCCTGGCGCGGCTCTACGACGGGGCCTCCCGCTGCACCGCCTTCCGGTCCTCCGGCGCGATCATGCGACGCCTGTTGAGCGCCGCCTGGGACATGGGATTGGTCGACCAGCGCGGCCTGCTGGAGCATGTGCTCAACGAGAGGCTGCCGGTCAGCGTAGAGAAAGCATGGCTCGCCGCGGCCGCCGCCAACGATTTCTCCGGGATCGGGTTCGACCAGGTGGCGGAGTTCGCCTCGGACAAGACCGTCAAGACGGCGATCAGCCAGATCAAGCCGATCGGGCAGTTCTTCGTCACCGCGCACCAAGCCTCGACCCGGCGCGTCAATGACGGGGCGCTGCAGGCGGTCATGCTGGGCCTGTTCGTGCTCGTGTCGGCCGCCCTGACGCACGCGGTGGCGCACCTCGTCTGGGACGCCCGTGCTGTGTCCTTCGTCTCGCTCTTCGTCTCGTTCGTGCTGGGGCTGGCCGGGTACGACGTGCTGGGCGAGCGCTGGTCGCGCCGCTGGCGGCGGCCCAGCCTTCCGGACGCCAACACCGCCGATGCCGCCGATGCCGTCTGCTGCGGCGCCGTTGCCAGCACCGGCGGGGCCGGGGGACAGGGTCTCGCTTCGGCTCGGCCTGGGGGCGGCGCAAGGTCCGGTGCCGTCGGTTCCGGCCCCACGTCCGCTGCGGCCCCCGGCGGCGCCGTGGGTCCCGGCCCCGGCCGGCCCCAGCGCGCCCAATCGGAGGAGGTCGGGGAGTGGGGTGAGAGCCGGGCTGGTGCCTCGACCTTCGTCTTGGCCGCCGCCCTCAACGTGGGGCTGCACCTGTCGCTGCTGTCGCTCCATGTGTACGATGGCGCGCCCGTCGCGGTCCTCGCGTCGTGCCTGTTCTTCATCTACCCGATCAACTACTTCGCCAACCTGCTGTGGGCGGCACGCCCCGGAGTCTCGCGCATCATCACCCGGCGCAAGCTGGTCAACCACCGCTATTACGCGTCGACTCCGTTGGTCGGCGACTGGGCGGCGGGCGCGACGTTGCCCGTGACGATCTCAGTCCCGGTCTACACCGAGGACAACCAGGTGCTGTTCGAGACGTTCCGCCAAGCGCTGGCCGCGATCCGCGACTATTCGGCCCGCACCGGCCAGGCGGCCAACCTGGTGGTGTCGGATGACGGGCTGGCCCGGCTGCTGCCAGACTTCGCCGACGGGGGAATCGAGCGGGTTCTGGCCTCCCGGCCGCAGGACGATGCCGAGCGGCAGGCAGCTGAGCGCATCCGGTTCTATCGGGCCAACGGGATCGGCTTCGTCGCCCGGCCCTGGGAGGGGCGGCGCGGGCTGTTCAAGAAGGCCGGGAACATGAACTACACGCTGCGCCTGGGCGAAGCGCTGGCCGCCGTCCCCCCGGCCCCAGAGACGGCCCAGAACACCCCGTGCCTTGCACCGGGTGTTCTGGCGGGACGGACGGAACCGGTGGGACGGGGACTGCAGGAACTGTTGGCGGGTGAGTTCGCGGGCGGCTACGCCGAGGGGGACGTCACCACCCATGACCTGATCCTGCTGCTGGACAAGGACTCCCAACTGGCATCTGGGGTGATCGCGGCCACGGTGCCGGAATTCACCACCGACCCGAAACTGGTCTACACGCAGCATCAAACGAAACCGACCAACGCCGACACGAACTTCTTCGCCCGCATCATGGGCGCCTTCACCGTCAACCTTTTCGCCAACGGCCTGCCGGCCAAATCTTTGCAGGGGTTCATGGTGCCTCTGGTGGGGCACAACGCCTTCTTGCGCCGCAGTTTCCTGAAAGAGACCGGCTGGTGGCCAGAGGATCGGGTGTCGGAGGATTACGCGAAGTCGATGGACGCCTACCGGTTGGGCTACCACGGCAAGTACCTGGCCTTCACTGGCTTGGATTTCGGAGAGTACGTCTCGGAGACGTTCACCGTGGAGACCTCGAAACAGTACCGTTACGCCTTCGGCCTGTTGGAGATCATGTTCAACACGCCCAACCGCTGGTTGCGCGCGGGCGTCTTCAACCGCGAGTTCCGGCACCTGGTCAGAACTTATCCCCGGGCGCGGATCGCCGACCTGTATGACATGGTGACCTATTTCTTCTCTTTCATGAACTCCGCAGTGGCGATCCCCACCGCGCTGGTCATCATCGCGTTGGGCAACTCGGAAATGCTCTGGGGCGGCTTCTTCGCCAATTTCCTCATCTTCGCGGTCATCCCGTCGCTCAACATCTTGACCAACGAACTGCGCCGCGGCCGGCTCGATCTCAGGACGGCCGTGTCGTTCGTGGCTATCGGCCCGGTGTTCCTGGGTCACACCTATTCCGTGGCCAAGGGTTTCGCCAAGTTCTTCGCCGACGGGTTCCGCCGCACGCCGCGCGGTTTCGCGGCGACCGACGTGGACAGTTACCGCTATTTCGGGGACGGTCTGCGGATCCTCAGCGGCTATTACCGCCAGAACAAGTCGCTGGTGTTCGCGGCGGCGGCGCTGGTGACTTCCGGCGGATGGTCCCTGGCGCAGGCGCACGGCCTGACCATGACCACGGTCTCCGTCGGTTACATGATGATGCTGCCCGTCGTGCCCATCGTCATGACGCCCGCCCTGTTCCGCCCGCCGCGGTGGGCCGCCCGCCTGGTCGGCTCCCTGCGGCCGCCCACGCCCCGCCACAGCCGAGGCCTGGCGCCGGACCCGCTGGCCGAACCCACCCTGGCCCGGTAGACGGCTGCGCCCAGATGGTGCCCGCCCCGGCCGGTCCCGCCTGGACCCTCGCCGCCGTCACGGTCCGCCAGGTCCTGACACATCGCGCCGGCGTCCCCGTGTCGTTCGGCCACCCGGGCGTCGACATGGCGTTGATGGCTGACTGAGGACGGTCGGTGCGCGGCGCCGAACGCGGCTGGCGTGTGGTACCATATATGGTGTGATTAAGACCACGCTCTACTTGCCGGAGGACCTCAAGCGCGCGCTCGAGCGCGAGGCGAAGCGGCGTGAGACATCGGAAGCGGATGTGGTCCGCCAGGCCATCGCCGCCGCGGTCGGCGGAGCCGAAACGCCAGTCCCGCGCGGTGGCATCATCACCGGCGAGTGGGCGCCGATCGACTGGGACAGCGACGACTGGCTGGAAGGCTTCGGCGCCCGATGATTGTGGACACCAGCGCCCTGATGGCGTTCTTCCACACCGGAGAGCCCCAGCATGAGGCCGTCTCGGCGCTGCTCACCGGTGCGCGGGAGCCGCTGGTGGTGTCGCCCTGCGTGCTGGCCGAGTTGGACTACCTGGTGGCCACGCGCGTCGGGGCGCAGGCCGAGGCCCAGGTGCTCCGCGCCCTGGCCGGTCCCGCCTGGACCCTCGCCCCCGTCACGGCCGAACAACTCGACGCCGCCACCGACCTGGTCGAGCAATACGCGGACTTCCCCGTCGGCCTGACCGACGCCCTCAACGTGGTCCTGGCTGACACCCACAAGACCAGGCGTATCGCCACCCTCGACCGCCGCCACTTCTCCGTCCTGCGCCTAGCCGACGGCGCCCCGGTCGAGATCGTCCCATTAACTTCCCGCCGGGGGCTTGCCGAGTCTTGAAGGCCCGGGGGGAACCCGACTCGGATCAGAGCTTGATCGGCACCGGCTCCTCGTACGGTGGGGGCCCCTCGATCCGGGCCAGTCGTGGACCACTGTGGGGCAGACAGGGTCAGGCGGGGGTCAGGCGTGGGTCAGGAACAGGAACAGGCCCATCGTGGCAATGGACGCGATGGTCGACAGGAACAGCGTGGACGCCATCTCTCGGGTCGCCACGTTGAACCGGATCGCCAGGATGGTCGCGATGGAAGCGCTGGGAATCGCCAGCGTGACCACCGCCAGCGACGTGGTCGATCCGCCGAGCCCGCTCAAGGACATCAATCCCCAGGCCACGGCCGGAATCACGAGGTTGCGGGAAGCCACATTGAGCCAGACTGTGGGAGATAGCGACACCTTCTGGGCGAACAGCGTCGCGCCGGAGGCGAACAGGGCCACGCCGCCGGTGGCCTGCCCCAAGAGCATCAATGCGCCATGGAGCATCTTCGGCAAGCCAATACCCAACGCGACCAGCACAAACGCCGCCAACGGCGCCCACACCACCGGTTCCACCAGAGTCTGGCGCAGGCTCAAGCCCAACTGGGCCATGGGCGAGCGACCGGCCGAGGCGGGGGCCCGCGCCCCGGCAGCGCCCTGGCCCGCGCCGGTTGCCCCCGCGCCGGGCGGCGCCGACACGGCCATTTTCCCGGCCGCCTTGTTGCCGGTGGTCTGATTTCCTCCGCCTCTGACCGAGACGGCCTTGGGCCGCGCCGGCGTCCGCCGGCCAGGCGCCGTCGACCGGGTCAGCACCAGCATCACCAGCGGGACCTGGACGATATTCACAACCAACGAACCGATGGCGATCGCCAAGGCGGCGTCGGCGGGGAACAAGTCCGGCAAGACGCTCGAGCCGACAAACGGCACCGCCGGCGCGCCGATGGCCAGCGCCTGCAACGCGGCCACAGGCGCCGGACGCCGGGCCACCAGACGCGAGACCAGGTAAACCACCACCAGGCCACCTGTCATCACCCCCGCGATCCAGGCGAACATCGACAGATTGGCGAAGAGCACCTTGCGCGGAGCGGCCATCACGCCCGCGAACAAGGACAGCGGCAGCGCGTAGAGCATCACCATGCGGTTCAAGATGGCGGCCTGGGGGGCGTCGAAATCATGCCTCGCGCCGGCCAGGAAGCCCAAACCGAGGGCGACCACAATTGGCAACAAGGCCCCTACCAGCATGGACATTCTCAGCTCCCCCTTCGCTTGGGCGGTTGGTCAGGTCAATGACCACCCACACTGGCGGAGGCGCCAGCCCCGCACACAGCCGGGCGGCGCTGTCTCACCAGGCGACCCCCGGCCTGGGCGGGCAAACCGGGCGGGTAGACAAACCGGGCGGAAGGCATCGGGCGGCCGGGCCGAGCGGACCAACCCAGCGGACAAACCGGGCGGGGCGGGCAAACCGGGCGGGTAGACAAACCGAGCGGACGGCATCGGGCAACGTCCTTAGAAACTGAGCCAAACCCCGGCCGACGCCTGGGACGATTGGCTTCCTCAGCTCAACGACGCCCGTCTACGCTCTACCGTTGGGGTTTCGGGCGCCGGCGCCAACGAGGCGAGGGGCCGCTGGCCCAAGGCCATCCGACGGCACAGGCACCTGCCCCTCCACACGCTGTCCCAGTCCGGAGGTCGACCATGTATTTCACGCAGCTTTTGGCTGACGACCAGCCGCACGGCGGCGAAGCCAACCTGAAGCTGCCAGACCTTAGCACCGTCAAGTTCGGCGACTGGCTGACCGGACCCTCCGTGCTGTTCATAGCCCTGGCGGTATGCGTGCTGGGACTCGCTTTCGGGGGCTGGACCTACATCAAATTGAAGTCTCTGCCGGTGCATCCGGCAATGAAGCGCGTCTCCGAGCTGATCTTCGCCACCTGCAAGACCTACCTGCTGAAGCAAGGGCAATTCCTGCTCATCCTGTGGGCCTTCATCGCCACGGTGATCGTCGTCTACTACAAATTCGCGGTCAGCTTCAGTTGGGGCCGCGTCGCTATCATCATCGCGTTTTCGCTGATCGGCATGGCCGGATCGTTCTCAGTGGCCTGGTTCGGCATCCGTGTCAACACTTTCGCCAACTCGCGCACCGCCCACGCCTCCCTCAAGGGCCAACCCTGGCCCGTCCACGCCATCCCGATGCGTTCAGGCATGTCCATCGGAATGGTGCTGATTTCGCTTGAGCTGCTGTTGATGCTGGTCATCCTGCTGTTCCTGCCCTCAGACGTGGCCGGCTCGTGCTTCATCGGCTTCGCCATCGGCGAGTCGCTAGGGGCCTCAGCGCTGCGCATCGCCGGGGGCATTTTCACGAAGATCGCCGACATCGGCTCCGATCTGATGAAGATCGTCTTCAAGATCAAAGAGGACGATCCCCGCAACCCAGGCGTCATCGCGGACTGCACCGGCGACAACGCCGGCGACAGCGTCGGCCCCACCGCCGACGGCTTCGAGACCTACGGCGTCACGGGCGTGGCCCTGGTCACCTTCATCTGCCTGGCCGTGGGCCAGACGGCCGGGGAGACCGCCCAGCTGACCCTGAAGACCAATCTTTTGACCTGGATCTTCGTGATGAGGATCCTCATGCTCATCACCTCGCTGGTGGCCTTCTACGCCAACAAGGCCTTCAGCGCGGCCCGCTACGGCGCCTCCGAGGACTTCGACTTCGAGGCCCCGCTGACCTCGCTGGTCTGGTTCGGGTCCATCCTCTCCATCATCATGACCTTCGCCGCGAGCTACGTGCTCCTGGGCCCCCACACGGCCTTCTCCCAGGTCGACCCCGACCACGGCCACAAGCTCTGGTACGTGCTCGCCGCCATCATCAGCTGCGGCACCCTGGGCGCGGCCCTGATCCCCGAGTTCACCAAGGTCTTCACCAGCGGCAAGAGCGGGCACGTCCGGGAGACCGTCGAGGCCTCCAAGGAGGGCGGCGCCTCCCTGAACATCCTGGCGGGCTTCATCGCCGGAAACTTCAGCGCCTTCTGGATGGGCATGGTCTTTTGCCTCCTGATGTTCGTGGCCTACCTCTTCAGCACCGTGGGGCTCGCTGGCATCATGCAGTACCCGCCGGTCTTCGCCTTCGGCCTGGTGGCCTTCGGCTTTCTGAGCATGGGCCCGGTCACCATCGCCGTTGACAGTTACGGCCCGGTCACCGACAACGCCCAGTCCATCTACGAGCTCAGCCTCATCGAGGAGATCGAGGGCATCGAGGGGATCCTCGAGAAGGACTTCGGGACCAAGCCCGATTTCGAGAAGGCCCATTTCTACCTCGAGAGCAACGACGGGGCCGGCAACACCTTCAAGGCCACGGCCAAGCCGGTGCTCATCGGGACGGCGGTCGTGGGCTCGACCATCATGATCTTCTCGACCATCCTGGTCATCCAGAACGCCTTGGGGGTCAGCCCCGAGGCCATCCTCAACTTCCTCAACCCCTACACCATCCTGGGCTTTCTGTGCGGCGGGGCGGTCATCTACTGGTTCACCGGGGCCTCCACCCAGGCCGTCTCCACCGGGGCCTACCGGGCCGTCGCCTACATCAAGGACCATATCGATCTCGACCCCAACGCCTCCCGGAGCGCGGCCGTGGAGAACTCCAAGGAGGTCGTCAAGATCTGCACGGTCTACGCCCAGAAGGGCATGTTCAATATTTTCATCGCCGTCTTCTCGTTCGCCCTGGCCTTCGCCTTCCTCTCAAGCCCGGTCCGGGGGGTCGAGGCGGTGAGCTTTTTCATCTCGTACCTTTTGTCCATCGCCTTCTTCGGGCTCTTCCAGGCCGTCTTCATGGCCAACGCCGGGGGCTGCTGGGACAACGCCAAGAAGGTCGTCGAGGTCGATCTCCAGCAGAAGGGGACCCCGCTCCACGACGCCTCCGTGGTCGGCGA
>JAISXH010000060.1 GCA_031270825.1 Bifidobacteriaceae bacterium | reverse complement strand
CCCGGCGGCGAGGTGGCCTTTGAGGGTCTGTCTGACGGCGGCCGGGTCCGGGCAGGCGGGTTTGAGCAGGTCGGCGAGGTCGTTGACGTGTTTGGACGCGTGGTAGTAGTCGACGATCTGGATCGCGTCGGGCCAGAGTTTGTCGGCCAGGTTCCATATCCAGCGGGCCCCGTCCGCCAGGACGGCCAGTCGCGGCGCGTGGTGGAAGTCGCGGGCGAGGGCTTCGGCGGCGAGTTTCGCGGCGAACTGCTCGGAGGTGTCGAAATGGGCGATGTAGCTGGTGGAGCCCCGGTCGAGGATCGGGCCGCCGTCCTCGTCGAAGCCGGTCTGGGTGAACAGGCGCCCGACTTTGACCTCGCGGGTCAGGCTCGTCCCGTCTGGTTGCCTGCCTTTCCGCCCGGCGGTCTCGGACGGGACCATCGGGGCGCCCGTCCCGTCTGATGTGGAGTGGTTTGGTATGTGAAGCTGGGCCCGGCGCAGGGGTGGCGGCCTGCGTGGGGGGCGGCGCCCAGCTTTACATAATGTGCTCCGGCGGGTTGGCTTGGGGTTTCGACACCTGAGGAGGTGACCCCGATGGACACAGATGTCCACACGTTGGCGGACCGGTTGGTCCAGTTGTTGGAAGACCGCGGGTATTCGCGGTCTTCGGTCGCGGCGCACCGGCGCTGTTTGCGGCGGTTCGAGGAGTATTGCGCGCAGGTCGGCGCCAGCACGGTTGATCGGCGGCTGGTCGCGGACTACTTGCGTGACCGGCGCCTTGACGAGGTGGTGTTGCCAGGGTCGGCGCGCCTGTGCCGCACGGCGGTGTTGCGGATGGTCGACCTCGCCGAGCGGGGCTCGTTCCCCGGCGCCTATCATCTCGAGCGGATCGAGTTGCCCGACTGCTTCGTGGACGTCCACGCCGCCTACGCCGGCCTGCTGGCCTGCGAGCCGATCAAGCCTCGCACCGCTGAGGCGAAGCTGATCAGACTGAAGAAGTTCTTGTGTTTCCTGGCCGGCGACGGCGTCAGGGACGTGCGCTCGTTGACGGTCGGCGGCGTCTACCGCTACCTGTCGTCGTTGGCGGGGGTGGCCCCTTCGACGCGCGCCGGGATCATGTTCGCCCTGCGTGAGCAGCTCGGCTACCTGGTCGACCGGTGGGGCGCCGATCGGGCTCTGGCCGGGCTGTTCCCGGTCATCTTGGTCGACAAGGACGCGGTGCTGCCGTCCGTGTACACCGGTGAGGAGGTCGCGCGGCTGGTGGCCGTCGCCGGCCGCGGGCGGCGCAGCCCGTTGCGCGACCGGGCGGTGGTGTTGCTGGCGGCGCTGCTCGGGATGCGGGCCGGCGACATCCGCTCGCTCAGGCTCGACCAGATCGACTGGCGGCTTGGGCGTGTCTCGTTCACGCAGCGCAAGACCGGCGCCGCGGTGAGTCTGCCGCTGGTCGACGAGGCGAAATTCGCGTTGTTGGACTACCTCGCCAACGAGCGGCCCGCCAGCGGCGCGCCGGAGGTGTTCGTCCTGCCGCGCGCGCCGTTCACCGCCTACGGCGCGGGGAACTCTTTCCACTATGTGATCCGGGCGTGTTTCGACGCCGCGGGCGTCGAGACCGCCGGGAAGCACAGGGGTCTGCACTCGATGCGCCACTCGGCGGCGGTCGGCATGCTGTCCGCCGGGGTCCCCTACCCGGTGATCTCCGGCGTGCTGGGGCACGCGAGCCCGGAGACGACGATGCGCTACCTCCGGTTCGACGTGGCCCAGCTGCGTCGTTTGAGTCTGGAGGTCCCGGCATGAGCGGCGCCCCCGGGGCCGCGCCCGGCGGCGCGCGAACGGCCCTGTTCGACGAGTTCGTCGACCACAAACGCGCCGTGGGGTACGCCTACACGGGCGCCACCGCCGAACTGGTCGGCCAGCTGAGCCGCTTCCTGGACGGCTACGAGCCCGTTCCAGAGGTGCTGAGCAAGGGGATGGTCGAAGACTTCTGCTCGCCGCGCCCGGGCGAGGCCGTCGCGACCAGGAACCGGAGGATCTCGATGGTCCGCCAATTCGCGTTGTTCCTCGACTCGCGCGGCCACCCCTGCCATGTGCCGCCGGCCGGGACCGAAGCCGAGCCCCGGTTCATCCCCTACATCATCACCGAGGACGAGATGGCGCGGATCATCGCGCGCGCCGAGGAACGCCCCACCCGCCGCCTGTCCGCGGCCGCGACGCTCGTCTACCCGATGCTGCTGCGGATGCTGTGGTGCTGCGGGCTGCGCCTGTCGGAGGCGCTCGGCCTGCGGCTCGCCGACGTCGACCTGGGCGAGGGAGTCTTGACCATCAGACGCGCCAAGCACAACCGGACCCGCCTGGTGCCGATGTCGGAGTCGCTGACCGCCCACGCCCGCTCGTACGCCGAAGCGATGGGGCTGGCGGCCCAGGACCCCGCCGCGTTCTTCTACCCCGGCAGCACGGGGGGCCGACGGGGCCGGGGAGGGGTCCTCAAACACGTCAAGGCCCTGATGAGGCGCGCCGGGGTGGCCAAACCCGGCGGCGGGACCCCCAGGGTCCATGATTTCCGTCACTCTCACGCGCTGGCGGCGCTGCGGAAGATGGACGCCGAAGGCGTCGACGTGTATTGCTCGCTGCCGCTGCTGGCCACCTACCTCGGGCACCACGACATCACCTCGACCGAGTACTACCTGCGGCTGACCACCCCGGCCTGGGACCACGTCGCGCAGACCATGGAACCGGTCTACCAAGACGTGTTCCCCGAGGCGGTCTGACCATGGACACGTCATTCAGCGGACTGCTGCGCCATTTCCTGCTCGTCCACCTGCCCGACGTCAAAGGATCGAGCCCGAACACCGTCGCGGCCTACCGCGACGCGTTCGTCCTGTTCCTCCGCTACGCCGCCCAAGCGCTGAACAAGACCCCAGACCAGGTGGAGGTCGCCGACCTGAGCGCCGAGTCGGTCACCGGATTCCTGGAATGGCTCGCCGCCCGACGCGGCAACACGGCCGCCACCCGCAACACCCGGCTCGCCGCCGTCAAATCGTTCCTCGGGTTCGTCCAGACGCGCGCCCCGGAACACATCGCCACGGCCCGGCCGGTCCTGGCGCTGCCCACGGCCAAGACGGCCCGGCCCGCGATGGCCTACGTGTCGACCGCCGCCGTCAAGGCGCTCCTTGGACAAGCCCGGGCCGCGTCCGCCAGGGACCTGGCGATGCTGGCGTTGCTCTACGACACGGCCGCCCGCGTCCAAGAACTCGCCGACCTGCGGGTCTGCGACATCCGCCTGGCCGGACCAGCGACCGTGACCCTGACGGGGAAGGGATCCAAGACCCGGGCCGTGCCGATCACCAAACAAGTCGTCAGCATCATGTCCGCCCACCTGGCGCGACTCGCGGGCGCCCCAGGCGACACGCGCCTGTTCGCCAACCGCAGAGGCGAGCCGATCACCCGCGCCGGCATCGCGTACATCCTGGCGCGGCACACCGCCGCGGCCCACCAAGACCACCCCGAATCCGTCCCGGCGAAAATCACGCCTCACATGCTCAGGCATTCCAAGGCGTCTCATCTCCTCGAAGCCGGAGTCAACCTGATCTACATCAGGGACCTGCTCGGCCACCAAAGCGTCACCACCACCGAGATCTACGCGAAAACCAACCCCGAGTTGAAACGCAAAGCCATCGACCAAGCCACGACGGCGATCGTCGGCGAGACGCGCTACACCCACCAGGACCGCGCCGACCTGCTCGACTGGCTCACGAACCTGAGATGACAAGCGATTATGTGAAGCTGGGCGCCGCCCCCGGCGCTGGCCACCACCCCTGCGCCGGGCCCAGCTTCACATACCAAACCACTCCACATCAGACGGCTTATGTCCAGCTGGACATAACCCGTCGGTGAGGACGTACGCGGTGGTGGCGTCGTCCCATCGCCGGCGTTCGGGCGGGCGGCCGGCGCGGGCGGCGGCCAGGGCGCGGGCGCGCCGCCCGGCCCGCCGGGCCGTCCGGGCGGTGGTGCTGGGCGAGGCGACCCGGGCGCCGGAGATCTCGGCGACCATGTCCGAGGCGCGCGCGAACGGCATCTCGCGCCCGGCCGCGGCCACGGCCCGCTCCGCTTGGGCCGACATGGTCCGCCCGGCCGTCCCCAACGCTTCGTCGGCCGGGACCCGCGACGCGCCGCAGGACCGGCAATAGTAGTAGGCGCGGCCCACCGTGACCGGGCCGAGCATCGTGGAGACCGTCCTCGCCCTGACCGAATGGACGCGCGCGGGCGCGCCGCAGCCGCAAGCCCCCGGGGCGGGCGCGCCGGCCGCGACGAGGTTCGCGGCGCCCTCGACCATCACCCGCCCCAACTCCCGGGCGGACTTCCTGGCCGCCTCCTCGACCAGGTCCAGGGCGCGCCCGCCCCCGCCCGCGGCGGCCCGGGCGGCCGCCATGAACGCCGCCACCTCCGCCGCGGCCGCC
>JAISXH010000013.1 GCA_031270825.1 Bifidobacteriaceae bacterium | reverse complement strand
GGGGGGGGGGGGGGGGGGGGCCCCGGGGGGGGGTTAACTGTGGGGGGGGGCGGGCCCCCCCGCCCCCAGGGGATCAGACCGAGACGGGGACGGGATCGCGGCGCGGCTTGTCGGTCAGGAGGTCCTCGGAGCCGGCATAGGCCTGCGCCAAGGCGGCCGGGCGGCGCTCATGCCAAGCGCTGCGCAGGCGCGGCGCCACCTGCTGGATCAGGATCTCGGCCTTGGCCAGGGTCTCCTCGACGGTCAGGCGGGCGGGGTGCAATCCCAGCACAACCTCGTCCGATAAGTACAGACTGGGATCGGCGAGGAGATCGTCGACTAGCTGTCCGGGGGTCCCCCAAGCGAAGTTGTCGGCCAGGAACTTCTCCTCCTGGGTGAGGTTCCCATCCAGGCGGCCGAGGTCGATGTCGGCGCGGTTCCAATGCTCGGTGGCCTTGGCCGCCTCTTCCAGCGTGCCCGGGAAGGCGGTTCGGGAGATCGCGGTCAACGGAGTCCGGCTCTGGCCCCAGCGCTCGCGGTAGCGTCGCAAGTAGAGACGCAGTGTCTCGACCTGACGCTGGCGGAAGCGCTCGCGCCCTTGGACGCTGCGTTCGTCACCGCCGCCGAACCGTTCCAAGAGCACGCCGTCGCCGCGCTCGGCGGCCTCGATCACGTTGGCGATGGTCGAGGTGCCATGGAGGATGCGCCCGGACAGCGACGGATCGGCCGGCCAGAGATGGCCGGTGCCACCCTGAACCGTGCCTCCGGCCAGGGCCCAGTGGAGCTTTTCGACATCCCTGAGGTAGACCGCCTCCCGATCCTCGCGCCAGGAGGTGAAGACCTTGTAGGAGTCTGAAGGGACGCCTTTGCCCAGGCCGATCAGCAGCCGGCCGCCGGACAGGGCGTCAATGGTGGCCAGATCCTCGGCCGCCCGCACTGGGTCGTCCGCGTTGATCGGCACCACCGCCGTGGCCAGGGTCAGCTTGCTGGTGGCCTGGGCGAAGGCGGGCAGGACCGAATAGACCGAAGGCGCTCCGGCCCAGCCGGCGTGGAAGTGGCGCACGGCGATCCAAATCGAGTCGTAGCCCAGTTCTTCAAGGCCCTGGGCCAAACGGACGTTGTCGGCGTAGAGCGTGGTCGGGTCGTCATGTTGATCGAAGTGCGTGATCAGGCCGATCCGCAGTTCATGGCCGAACGGCGAGGTGTCGGGTGGCAACTGGGTGCCGGAGGGACGGGCGAGGAACGAGCCCTCGTCCTTGTCTATGAGGTTGTAGGAGTGAGGCGACAAAGCCATGATGGTTGGTTTCCTTTCGGTTGGACGCCGGTCTTCACCCGGCGTTGGGTTGGCGACTTCGTTGAGCGCCTGACGGCGTCAGACAGCTATTTCACGGGGTATGTGCTCGTCCGGCCGCTCACCGTTCAAAATGACCTCGCCGACCACCGTCTGCGGTTTGCGGAACAGGTTCAGGATCGGACAGATCTCCTGGACCTCGGCGAACAGCGCGTCGATCGTGCTTTGGTCGGCGGGCGATTCCACCGTGACGACAAAGCGGATCTGGTGCGGTTCGGGCGGCACGTCCTCGAATCCGGGGCTGCCGCGACGGAAGTCCTGCTGGCCGCGCACGTCCACCCGGAGGTAGTCCAGGGGGACGCGCCGGTTCGAGGCCACGATCTCGGTGATGTGGGTGATGCAGGACGACAGCGCCCCCAGCACGATCTCGGGCGATCCCGGCCCCAAGTTGTAGCCGGCGTAGTCCGGGCCGGTGTCGGAGAGGATCTGATGGTTCCTGATCCGGATCCGCCTGACGCCGCTGCGGCCCTCGGCGACGGTGTGCGCTTTGAGCACATGGGGCTTGGTCGGCGGGTCCGCTTCGCGCTGTTCGGCCAGTTGGAGGCCGTCGTAGCGTTTGTGGGCCAGGAAGTCCCGCAGACCGGGCTTCGCCCTCAGTGGTGGAGGGAAGCCGGCGCCAGCCTTCTTCTTGGTGGATGCGGTTTTCGCGGCGTCAGTTGCCATAGGGATACAGTTCTCCTTGCTTTGCTGTTGGTGCTTGCCTTGTTTATTGGGTTTGGCGGTCCGGCCCCCAGCCGAGCCCCTGGCGGGGATGACCTCCGTCGGGGGCCGGACCTTCTATAGCGGAACCGGATCGTCCGGCGAGGGCTTGGACCCTCGCCGGAGGCGTCCAGACCGCCGATGCCGTCCGGTTGCCTAACGTGTTTCGAGCCAGGTGTTCCGGAAGTGGTTTCGAGCCTGGGCGTCGAACAAGATGTCGTGGACATAGGGCGCCTGGGCAATCACCTGGGAGGGATTGAACAGGGCCACCACCAGCGCATATTCTTCGATCAGAAGGTCTTGCGCCGCTTTGGCGTACTTGGTCCGCTCGGCCGGGTCGAGAGTCTGCTCGAGCTTGGACAAAGACGCCACCAAGTCGTCGTGGCCCTCGAAGCCCTGGTCGATGTAGGCGCCGTTGTCGATGGTCGGGTTATAGAGGGTGTTGAGCACGGCGATGTCGTTGCGAGAGCGGTTGAGGGAGAGGGCGTTGTACTCGCTGGCCCCCTTCTGCATCGCGGCTGAGAAGTCCGGTCCGGCCAAGACGTTGATCTGGAAGTCAATGCCGATATCGGCCAAGTCGAGTTGGATCGACTCGAGGGCGGCTTTGACCGGGACCACGTTCTGGACGCCGAAGTGCTTGATTTCGAGTCGCTGACCGTCCTTGACCCGAATGCCGTCCGGTCCTTCTTCCCAGCCTGATTCTTCGAGCAGGCGCTTGGCCTCTTCTGGGTCGTAGCGCAGGGGGCCGTCGCCGGAGTAGTCGACCCAGCCGTTGACAGTGTCGCCAACGGCGGAGGTGCCGTCGGTGTAAGAATCGGACAGAGCGGTCTTGCGCAGGCTCTCACGGTTCCAACCGAGTTGGATGGCCCGGCGGACGTTTATGTCGTCAGTCGGGAAGGCGCCGGGGAACAGATTGAGGTAGTAGGTGGAGCCAGAGGCCTGGCGGGCCACTATCTCGAAGCCGTCGGCGGCGAGCGGGCCCTCGTCGGTGGTGGTGACGTCCAAGATGGCGTCGACCTCGCCCGAGCGCAGCGCGCCGGTCCTGACTGAGCCTTCGGGCAGTATGTTGAAGACGATCTTGTCCAGGTAGGCCGCGCCTTGCCGTTCCAAGGCTGGCGGGGCCCAGTTGTAATCGGGCCGTTTGACGACCACCGTGCGGACGTTTTCGATCCATTCTTCGTAGACGAACGGCCCGGTGCCGATCACATTCTTGGGGTCGGTGCGTTCCTCAGCCGATTTGGCCAGAGTGGCCAGCGCCAAGAAGCCCGGCTGGTAGTTGGCGGTGAAGCTGGAACCCTGCAGGAAGCCGGCGGAGGGCCGGTCGAAGCTGACCTTGACGGTGAACTCGTCAACCACCTCGGTCCCCAGGTAACCGGGGAAGTAGGGGGCGCCGTTGGGATCGATGTCCAAGGCCGGGTCGCCCAGGACATACTGATCGAAGTTCGCCTTGACCACCTCGGCGTTGAACGGCGTGCCGTCGGAGAAGGTGACGTCTTGGCGCAGCTTGAATGTGTACTCGGTGATGTCCTCGTTGAACTCCCACGACTCCGCCAGCCAGGGCGTGATCTCGCCGCTGTCGGGATCCTGCCAGGTGAGCTTGTCGGTGACGTTGTTGCCGATGATCGCGTCGGTGTAGCCGCCGCCAGCTTGCGGGTCCGGCGTGGAGTGACTCATGAACACCCCGAACTTGAAAGTGCCGCCGGTCACGGGTCCGGAAGCGCCTTCGACTTTGTCCGATGCCGTCTTGTCTTCGTCAGCGGAAGGGCGCAGGGCCCAGTAGACGCCGCCGCCAGCCGCTAGAACCAGCACTAGCGCCAGGGCGACCCAGAGCTTGGTCCGCTTGGGCCGGGCTTGTTCGATGGAATTGGCGGGTTCGTTGGTTGGCTCAGTCATCGGGGATTCCTTTCTTCAGCCTGACGGCTTGGCGGTGTGGTGGTCTGGCGGCTGGGTGGCCTGGTGGCTGGTCGTGTGGTGGCTAGGTCGTGTGGTGGCTGGTCGTGTGGTGGCTAGGTGGTGTGGTGGTTTGGCGGCTGGGCGCTTGGGTGAGATCGCGGCCGGGGACTGCTTCCAACAGCTGGCGGGTGTAGGGATGGGCGGGTCGGTTCAGGACTTGGCCGGCCGGCCCCGATTCGACCACCAAGCCGTCTTTCATGACCGTGATCTCGTCGGCGATCAGCTTGACGACGCCTATGTCGTGTGACACAAAGACGTAGGTCAAGCCCAATTCGGCCTGCAGGTCGACCAGGAGTTGGAGGATCTGGGCTTGGACCGAGACGTCGAGCGCGCTGACCGGCTCGTCCAACACCACCACCCGGGGTCGCAGCGCGAGGGCGCGAGCGATGGCGACGCGTTGGCGTTGGCCGCCGGAGAGCTGCGCCGGCGTCCGGTGCAGATATGAGTCGTCGAGGGCCACCGCCCGGACCGAGGCGCGCACCCGTTCGCGCGATTCGGAGCGGCTCTTGACCAGGCCGAAGGCCTGTAGCGGCTCGGCCACCAGGCGCTCGACGGTGAATCTCGGGTCGAGCGAGGTGTTGGGGTTCTGGAAGACGTATTGCAGGTGGCGGCGCACCTGGCGCAGTTCGCGCCGGCTGAGCCGGGTGATGTCTCGGCCTTCGATCTCGATGGCGCCCCGGTCAGGGGCCGTGAAGCCGACCAGGGCGGCGGCCAGGGTCGATTTGCCGGCGCCGGATTCGCCGACGATGGCGTGCACCGTCCCCGCCGGCACTACTAGATCCACCCCGTCGAGGGCGCGCACCTGGCCCCCGCCCTTGCCGCGCAGCGGGTAGTGCTTGAACAAGTCGCGGGCCGCGATGGCCGGTGGCTGCGAGGCCTTGGCGGCGGCCGGGGCGACCGCCGGGGCAGCGGCCGCCGCGATCGCAGGGGCTGTCGCGATCGCAGGGGCTGTCGCGGGGGCAGCGGCTTGAGGGGTTGCCGGTTCGATCACCGCGGCGCCAGCCGGGACGTCTTGGCGCTGGCCGAGGCCAGCCTGATCGGCGCTGGGCAGGAGCCGGCCCGGATGGCGGGCGGGCGTGGCGGCTAGGAGCTGGCGGGTGTAGTCGTGCTTGGCGTGCTCCAAGATGTCGGCCTGCCGGCCCTCTTCGACCACCTGGCCGTCTTTCATCACGACGATGCGGTCGGAGCGGTCCAGGGCCACCGCCAGATCGTGGGTGACCAGCGCCAGCCCGATGCCGAGCGTTTCACGCAAATGCTCCAGATGGTCCAGGATGACCTTCTGGATCGTCGCGTCGAGGGCGCTGGTGGGCTCGTCGGCCAGGATCAGTTTGGGCTTGCCGGCCAGCGCGATGGCGATCAGCGCCCGCTGTTTCATGCCGCCCGAGAGCTCATGGGGGTACTGGTCGAAGATCCTTTCGGGATCGGTCAGGCCGGCGGCCAGGAGCGCTTCGATTGCGGCCGAGCGGCGCCCAGCCGCCCCTGGATGAGCGCGATCATTGAAGGCCACGGCCTCAACCACCTGGCGGCCGATTCGCTTGGTCGGGTTGAGCGAGGTGTTGGGGTCTTGGGGAATGAAACCGACATAGTTGCCTCGAATGCGGGCCATCCGGTCGTCCCGCCAGCGGGTGGTGTCAACTCCGGAGAACCGGATCGCGCCGGACCTGACCCGCGCGTTGGCTGGCGCCAGTCCCAGGGCCGCGTGGATGAGGGTGGTCTTGCCGGAGCCGGACTCGCCAACTATGGCGACGAACTCTCCGGCTTCGACTGCGACACTGGCCTCACGCACAGCCGGGAACCATCCGCCCTGCACGCGGTAGTCCACGCTCAGGTCTGTGACAGACAGCAGCGGCGGCGCCGGCTGGTCGGCGGGCGTCCGCTCGGCCACAGGCCGCGACGGTTCCGCCGGGGGCGACGGTTCCGGCGCGGGCGACGGGGCGGGTGCGGCCGAGCGAACGGGCGCGGTGGCGGGGAACTCCGGCGGCGGCGCCAAGGCCATGGGCGATGTGCTCATGAGCGGCGCTCCTTTCGCAGCGAAACGCTGATCCGGTGGGCCGAGATGACCACCGCTGCCAGAGACAGGGCCGGCATGATGGCGATCCACGGGTAAGTGCCCAGATAGTCGCGGCCCTCAGCGACCAGCAAGCCCCACTCCGGTTCTGGCGGCGGGGCGCCATAGCCTAGGAAACCCAGGGAGGCGACGGCCAAGATCGCCGAGCCCACCTCGAGCGCGGCAAGGGCGATCACCGAATTCAGAGAGTTGGGCAGGACGTGACGCAGGACGGCGCGGGCGCGCGAGACGCCGAGCGCGTCGGCGGCGCGGATGTAGTCTTGCGCCATCACTTCGATGACCTCGGCGCGCATCACCCGGGCGAATCCCGCGATTGAGGCGATCCCGACCGCGATGGCGACGTTTCGAGTGGAGTAGCCCAGCACCGAGACCATCACCATGGCCAGCAGGAGGCCGGGCACTGCCAGCAAGACATCGACCAGTCTCATAATCGCGGTGTCGGCGAAACGCCCGAAGTATCCGGCCGCCAATCCGATGATGGTGCCGAAGATGAAGGCGATGGCGACCGCCACCAGCGTGGCGGACAAGGTGGTTCCGGCGCCATAGACGGCACGGGCGAACAAGTCCCGTCCCAGCCGGTCCGCTCCGAAGGGGTGCTCCCAGGTGGGCGGGGTGAAGATAGCGTCCGGGTTGCCGTCATACGGACTCAAGGATGTGAAGAGCCCTGGCGCGACCGCCCAGCCGACGGCTATGGCGACGATCAGCCAGGCCAGGACCAGCGCTGGTTGGCGCAGGACCACGCCCAGCGTGTGCCTGGCCGAACGGACGGCATCGGCGGCGAATGATGGCGCCGCAGGAGGCGCGATGACGGTCATGCGCTCGCCCCCGCCGGGGCCGAGCCCTGCGCCAGCGAAACCCGGATGCGCGGGTCGAGCAGCGGGTAGAGCAGATCGACGGCCAAGTTGATGGCGGCGAAGGCGGCGGCCACCAACACCACCACCCCTTGCACCAAGGGCACGTCCAGCGAGCTGATGGCGGTCTGGGTCAACCGGCCCACCCCCTGGCGGGAGAAGACCGTCTCGGTGATGACAGACCCGGCGATCAGGTTCCCGAAGACGATCCCCGCGATGGTCAAGGCCGGCAGCGACGCGTTTCGGAACACGTCGCCAGTGAGGATACGGGTCCGCGTGGCGCCTTTGGCGCGGCTGGTGGCGATATAGCTGGCGCCCAGTTCGGCCTCGAAACTGCGGATCAGCAGCTGGGCTATGGGACCGGAGACCGGCAGGGCCAGGGTCGCCACTGGCAGGACCATGGTGCGCCATCCCTGGTCGCCGAAGGCGGGGAACCAGCCGAAGGTGAAGGCGAACACCTGCAGCAGCAGGATGGCGACCATGAAGGAGGGGATGGAAACCGCCGCCGAGGGCAGCGAGGTGAGGAAGTTGCGCAGCCAGGGGCGCCGTGTGGCGGTGGCGCCGACAGCCAGGGCGAAAGCGATCAGCAACGCGGCCCCAAGCGCCAAGGCGGCCAGCACCAGGGTGTGGGGCAGGGTCTCGGCGATGGCATGGCCGACTGGCTTGCCGGAGGTCACAGAGTTCCCGAAATCGCCGGTCAGGGCGTGGCCCAGGCGGTCCAAGTACTGCTCCAGCGGAGGCTTGTCGAAGCCGTAGGTGGCGGCCAACTGCTCGCGCAGCTCACCGCGGACCTGCCCCACCGCCGCCGGGTCGACCAACAGGTCCACCGGGTCGGCTGGGAAGACGTAAAGCAGCACAAAAGTGGCGGTGAAAGTCGCCCAAATGACGAATACGGCGCGGCCCACTTTTAGCGTCAAATAGCGCGCCACCGGGTGGCGCTGGATCAAGCGCGCGCCGGACGCTCGCCAGCGGGCGAATACGCTGGATTCGGCTTTCGGCATGTTTCGTCACCTCGCTTTCGGAAATATCGACTGGGAGAGCAGCGTAAGAGCGTCAGACTCCCTCGCGTCAAGATCGCCACGCTCCGCGTCTCACATTTCGGGAAACTGCAATCCTCCCCGGGGCGCCGGACGCAATGACTATAAGTCGTTTGACCAGAAGTAACAGGCCTCAAGTGGATTAAAAGGTCAGCTGGCCACCGCGAAAAACAGGCCTTTACAAACGGCTGCGGCGCGCGCCCGTCCAAATATCTTTGACGGCATGGCCCCGACCCTTGACCTGAATCAGCTACGGACCTTTCTCGCGGTGGTGGAGGCGGGAGGATTCACCCGGGCGGCGGAGGTGTTGAACCTATCGCAGGCGGCGGTGTCCGGACATGTGCGCAAGCTCGAAACGGCGGTTGGACATGAGTTGTTCCGGCGCGACACCAAGGCGGTGGCGTTGACGGGTGCGGGGCAACGCTTGCTGGTCGAGGCCGGCCGCATCCTACGAGTCCATGACGAGGCCGTCGCCTCGTTCGGGACAGACCACGAGGCGCCCTTGGTGATCGGCCTGACAGAGGCGGCCGCAGGCGGCGCCCTGGCGCATTTGCTCCGGCTGCTGACCGATGCGCTGGCGGACCAAGAAGTGGTGTTTCGCCTGGCCAGAATCGCGGGCGACTGCGGGGAAGTGGTTCGGCGGGGGATAGTGGACTTGGCCTTGGTCCTGGGGGAGCCGACGGATTCGAACACCATCGCGGTTGGGCGCCTGCCCCTGCGTTGGGTGGCGTCTCATCGGTTCGAGGCGGCCGCCAGCGGGCCTGTGGACGTGATCGTCAAAGAAGAGTCCTGCCCGCTGCGCGGCTTGACCCTGCATTCCTTGGCCTTCGCCGGCCTTGACGTCCGGATCCGGGCCGAGGTCGAGACCGGGGCGGCGCAAGCGGCCGCGGTCGAGGCGGGATTGGGCGCCGCCCTAATGCCTTGCCTCGCCCTGCCCAAGGGGTGGAGGGAGCTGGTCACGCCGCCGCCGCCGGGGGATGTGGGCGTACGGCTGATCGTGGGTCCGGCGGTGTCCCCGGCGGTGGTGGAAGCGGTGCGGCTCGAATTGGCGGGCTTCTTTACACGCGATGAGACACAATCACGAATTGCAATGTTTACATGATCATGCGGCCGGCCAAGAAATCAGGCCATCCCTGGGAAGGGCGACCGAAAGCCACTTAGGGAACAGCGGCGGCCAGTCGCGATCGGCAGGGCATGCCGGAGCTGACTGGAGCTGGGCCGGAAACGCGGATTTACATTTGATCGGCGTGAATCACGAATTGCGATCCTTACAAGGCGGGATTCTCGGTAAAGCCGCGCAGGGAGCTGATAAGTTTCTGGGCCATGGCAAACAACGATGGCCTCTCGGCTTTGGGCGCTCATCTTCTGGGCGCGTTCCGTTGGGAAGGAGTGGTGTGATGTCCACGCCTGTGATCACGCGAACTCCGGATTTGGTGGCCGCTTGGGCCGGGATCGCGCCGGCGGTGGCGGCCGAGCGCAGACCCCAGACCCGCGAGCAGACCCGGGCCAGCCACGAGGCTCTATTCGAGCCGCTCGACGACACGGCCTTCCCGGTCCGTGAGCGCTGGCTGGTGGCTTCCTTCGCCACCGCCTTGACCGCAGGAGACGCGGTGGCGCGCTACTACGCCGCCGGCGCGACGGCCGTCGATCAGCCGGCGGCGGCCGTGATCGCCGAGGAGGCCAAGTCGGCCTGGGCGCGAGGGCCCTACGGACGTTACGCCGAGGCCGAGTTGTCGCGGTTGGATGCCGAGGGCCCGCGCTATCAGCCAAGCCAGACGCTGAGCCAGGCAGTGGGCCGGAGGCTGGCGGCGGCGCTGGAACACACCCACTTGCTGGTCTTGCGACCCAGAGAAGCCGACTCGCAGGCGATTCGGCGTCTGAGCGCAGCGGGCTGGAGTGCCGACGGGATCGTCACGCTCTCCCAGTTGGTCGCCTTTCTGTCTTACGAGCAGCGCGTGGCCCACGGGTTGCGGCTGATCAGCGAACTGCAGGCCCCGCACGCCGGCGCCCCGGCCAGCGAGCCGCGGCTCCCTTCGGCCGGGTTGTCCGGCCCTGACGGCAAGCCTGCCGCAGCCGGGTCCGCGCCGGGCCAGTCGGCCCAACCGACCGAGGTTATGGAACACACCGCGCCCAGGCCCAGGGGCTACACGCGCGAGCGCCTCGATTGGCTGCCTTGGTTGGAGCCCTTGGCGAAAGAGGAACTGACCGAACGCCACCAGCGCGGATTGGTGGACGCCTCCAGAGCCGAGTCTGACTATTTCCGCCTGCTGGTCCGCGACCCCGAAGTTCTGCGCGCGCGCACGCTGGCGGACAAGGACATCTTCTACAACACGACCGCCGGCCTGCCTCGGGCCGAACGCGAGTTCGTGGCGGTGGCGACCTCCAGGACGAACGGCTGCGTCTTCTGCGCCTCAGTGCACGCCCACTTCGCCGCCCACTACTCGAATCAGCCGGAGTTGATCGACCGCCTCTTGGAAGACGGCCCCGAGAAGGCCGACCTGCCGGAGCGCTGGCGTTTGATCGCCCAGACGGCCGCCGCCCTCACGCGCACGCCGATCGGTCTGACTGCGGCGCACGTCAAAGGGCTGGCGGACATGGGTCTGAGCAGCTTGGAGATCGCCGACGTGGTTCATGCGGCAGCCTTCTTCAACTGGGCTAATCGCCTCATGCTGAGTCTGGGCCGGGTCGCCGCCGGTCCGCAGGCGGCATCGGACCGGGCCCACTGGCAGGCGCGACGGGAGGCCTACTGGGGGGACCGGTTCGGGCCCACCACCTTGGTCGGCACCTGGTGGCTGGACTCGGCGCCACGCCGGCTGCCGGCGGCGCCCGGCCGTTGGTGGAGCGACGGCGGTCGGGTGCTGGGAGCAGACTTGGCGGACGCCGCCTCGGCTCAGCTGACCGACGGCGCCGAACTGGTCGCGGGCGGGGAAACGGGCCGGTTGGCCCTCCCGGCCGGGGCTGGCGTGGAGTTGGATGGCAAACGCCTAGTCGCATACGCCCGCGGCGAGGCGCTGGCCTTGCGCGTGTTGGACCCCGAGTCTGAACGGGCGCGGTCCTTCGGCGGCGTGGAAGTGGCCCCATGGGACTCGGCCTGGGCCGTGCCGGCAGTGTTCACCCCGGCGCCCGAGGGCGCCGCGGCAGACCAAGAGCACGTCGATGGCTTCACCGTCCGAGTCCCGGTGGCCGGATCGTTCGACTTCGAACTTGAAGGGCGTCCGCTGCGTTTGTCCGCCCGCGGCGCCGGCGGCCGCTACCACATCGTGTTCGGCGACTCCTCGAACGAGGGCAACTCGCCGCCTTTCCGGTTCCTACGGGTCGAGGCCCCGGCCGGCGGCGGAGCGGCAGTCCTGGATTTCAACACCGCCGAATTGCCGCCATGCGCCTTCTCCGAGCACTACCTGTGCCCGCTGCCGCTACCGGGCAACCGCTTAGAAGTGGCGATTGAGGCCGGGGAGTTGCGTCCCCGCTGGACGGCCTGATCGGCGCGGGACCATGGAGTCAGCCGTCGCCGACGTCCGCGTCGCCGGGCGCGTCACCTCGCCGCTGGTTCTCGGCACGGCGCGCCTGACCGCCGGCGACGGTTGGGGGGAACCGTCCGATCCAGCCCGGGCCCGTCAGCTGGCGCACGATGCCGTCGCCGCCGGTTACACCCACATCGACAGCGCCGATTCGCTCGGGCCGGGCACGGCCGAGCGGATCCTGGGCGAGGCGCTCGGCGGGGACGCGACCGTATTGATCGCCACCAAGGTGGGAATGCTTCGGCCGGGCCCGAATCGCTGGGGAGTGCTGGGGCATCCCGACTACTTGCGTCAACAGGTCTACGCCAGTCGTTCGCGCCTGCGCCGCGAACGGATCGATTTGGTCTACCTGCATCGGATCGACCCCGACTACCGGCCGGAAGACCAGCTAGGAGCGCTCGATGACCTGCGTGGCGAAGGGGTGATTGGGCATCTCAATGTTAGGGGTCAATCCGACTTTGGGGTGCGTTCAGGTGCCTTCTTGGAGGGCGGCGGCCGGTTCTAGGCGGGAGGCTTTGAGGGCAGGGAGGGCCCCGGCGAGGGCGCCGACCACAATGCCTGCCAGGGCGGAGGCGCCAGCCAGGCGCAGATCGAGGACAGGCGTCCATTGTTTGGATGCGGCCACTGCGACCACCGCCAGCACCCCGGCGGCGGCCCCGGCCCGGGGTCGTGCCAACGTCACACGCGGGCGGGTTCAGTCGCGGCCGTCCATGAACGTCTCGATCTGGGCCATCATCTGGTCGAGTTCGGCTTGGTGGTCGGCGACCCACTTAGTCTCCATCGCGGCCACCCTTTGGGCGTAGCGGTTGACGTAGTCGGTCTGTTCGCGGCACTTGAAATCCGCGACCGCCACGTCCCGCTCCGGCTGGGAGCCGACCAGCCACAACTGGTCCTGCGGCACCGTGGCCGGGTCGAAAGGGCCCGGCGGAAGATCCCGCACCGTTCCATCGGCGGCGGTCTTGCGGGCCAACGCGACGAACCACTGCGGCTCGACCCACGGCGCCCCCCCAAGGCGGGGGGCGAACTCGGTGGCCAGGGCGCAGTTGGCGAACTCGTCGCGCAGCGCCACCACCTCCGGGTCGGAGTCCACGGTGTCTGGCAGCGTCACGGGCATGCCCCTGTCCATGTCGATATCCAGATCGAAGATCGAGTTCATGCGGTCTGCGGGATCGAGGAAGGACATGTCCGGACCAGTGGGCTCAGGGTGTTCCGATTGGGCTCGCGCCAAACAGGCGTTCGGGTTGGGGACCTGGCCGGTGACGGGGTCCTTGCCGATCAGGGACGACTCGTACTGCTCGCGCGCCGACTCGGACAGCGAGTCCAGGTAAGCCGTGTTCGGGTCCTCCGGGAAGGGCAGATCCTGCGGGGGCTCCTCGGGCTTTTCGACGCCGTAGCCGACGCGCTGGACCTCCTCGAGGGAGCGGGGCAGCCACGGGATGGTCAGCGTGTCCTGGTCCACGTAGGGGCTGTCTTCCTCGGTCCGGTCCTCCGGCTCCTGGTACGGCCGGGGCTTGTAGTCGAACCCGGCCCGGGCCATGCACGCCGCTGTCGACTCTTCTACCTGGTCGGACCACTTCTGGCGTTGCTCCGACAGGCCGTCGTCGGCGGCCGCCCAGGCGGTCTTGGCCGCGGCCAGGTAGGGCGCGAACGGCATCTCGACCGGCGAAGGGCTCACAGCCCTGGCGGTGGGCGTGTCATCGCCCCGCGCGTCAACGACGGGAGAGTCCGTGGCACCCGTTGCCCCACCGCCGGCGGGGCCGCCCGTGCACGCGGCCGTCGCCAGCCCCAAGAGGAGGGCGCCGGCCCCCACCAGCCGCCGTGCGCGGCCTATCTGGTGGGGGCTGGCGCTGGCGTTTGGACTGTCAGTGCACATGGTAGGCGAGCTTGCCCTTGTGTATGGCCGGGGACTGGATCGGCCAGCGCATGGCGTAGCGGGTGATCGGTCCGAACGAGCCGTCGACATTCGCCACTCCCTCGTAGCTTTGGATGTAGCGGACGGCTGCCTGAGTGGCCGGTCCGTAGTTCTCGTCGACGGTGAGCCCCCTGTTGTAGCGCGACGTGTTCGCTGCGTTCTGCAACACCCCCACCGCAGCAGATTGGGCGTCGTAGTCCATGACGCAGGTCAGGCTTCCGTTCGACGCCGCCGGGATGTGCAGCCCGACGTCCCCGTAGACGGTCACTGTGATGTTGTAATAGCTTGCTTGGGACCAGGTGGGCGTGGCGGCTGCCTCAGCCGGTGCCACCGCAGTGCCCGTCAGCGTGCCCACGCCGAGCGCGGCCGCCGCCAGGACCATGGCGGCTATCCGCCCTTTGGTCTTCCGCATGTAGGTTTCCCCGATTCTGGGATTGCGCCCGTCGTGATGATCCGCCGATGGGACCGCCTGCGTGGTTCACGCAGTAGAATTACTGTACCATCCTATTTGCGATTGCTTTGTCATCAGATCATGTGAACGGGCTCTGTACTTTCTGGTGGTCGGGCATAACCCGGGAACAGTTCTGTTCCGTTTCAAGACGCGGACAAGCCCACTATTAATCAAACTCCGGCGGCACCCCGTGCCTCCGTCCTGACGGTTGACCGTCAGCGCTGAGCCTCGCCCTGATCCTGCTGAGCCAGCAGGCCCTGGCCATGGACGGGCCGCCCGGTTGCGCCTCCCCGCTTCGGGCCGCCGATGCCGATTGATCGGGTTGGTCTGGGCGCTCACCAGGCCCCCTCGGTCACCAGTCCGTCGGACATGGTCAGGCGCCTGCGGCAGCGGGCGGCAATGCCCGGCTCGTGGGTGACGACAACCACGGTCAGCCCGTCGCGGTTCAACTCCTCCAACACGTCCAACACGCTTTGGGAGTTCTTCTGGTCGAGGTTCCCGGTCGGCTCATCCGCCAGCAGCATCGATGGGCGCGAGGCAACGGCCCGGGCAACCGCCGTGCGTTGGCGCTCGCCACCGGACAAGGTCGCCGGGAAGAACCCCGCCCGGTGGGTCATCCCGACTCGTTCCAGAGCCTCGGCGGCGCGCCCCGCCCGCTGCGGCTTGGGGACCCCCGAGTACGTCATTCCCAGCAGCACGTTCTCCAGCACGGTGCGCCCCGCCAGAAGGTGGAATGCCTGGAACACGAAGCCCAACTGGCGGCCCCGCAGCCGGGTCCTGGCCTTGTCACCAAGGGAGGCTGTGTCCTGCCCGTTCAACCGGTAGCGACCCACCGTGGGGCGGTCTAACAGCCCCAACAGGTTCAACAGCGTGGACTTGCCCGAACCGGACGGCCCGGTCACTGAGACATAATCGCCGCGGCCCACCGTCAAGGTGACGCCGCGCACCGCCAACACCTCCGGCGGGCCGTGGAACGAGCGGGCCACATCCGCCAACTCCACCACCGGCGCTGCGCCGTCGAGACGCACCAGGACCTCGGTCGGCTGGTTCGCGCCCGTCGGCGCAGGCCCAGTGGCGCTCATCGCGTCTGGCCCGTCCCGGCCAGGCCGACCACCACCAGGTCGCCCTCCTTCAGAGCCGGTTCGGCCGACTTGATCTCGACCAGGCCCTGCGCGGACAGGCCCGTTACCACCTTGACCTGCTTAGTCGGTTGGTCGGCGGCGGCTCCTTGGACCAGTTCGCCGTCCACCACCTCGACCACCGTCTGCCCGGCGGTGTTCGCCGCCACCGCCGCGATCGGCACCACCAAGGAGCCCTCCGCAGAGGTCCCGACCACCATGGTGGCCTGCAGATTCCCGACCAGGTCCGCCTCGGACACGCCTTCCGGGATGGTCACCGCGATCCGCACCGGGCACTGCTGCGAAGACGTCCCGTCCTCCCTAACGGTGCCGCCCCCAACGGCGCCATCGGCGGCGCCCTTCGACAAGTCCGTGCCGACCTCAACGTTGACCTGGTCGACCCGGCGCGGCAGGTCGTCGACGAACACGACCTCGCCCAACGGCATCGGCGTCCATGCGGCCCGCTGGGTCTGCTCCAAGGCCTCCCGTGAACGCTCCACCGTCCGCTTGGCCTGCGCGAGAGCCAACTCCGCAGCCTTGACCGCCTGCTCGGCGGCCTGCTTGTCCTCCTGCGGCGCCGCGCCCAACGCCTGCCTGGCATTGGCCAACGCCTGGTCGGCCTGGGCGGCTGCGTCCTTCGCGTCCTGGACGCTGTCTTGCGCGTCGCGCACCGCCTGGCGGCGTTCAGGGTCCTCGCTGCCCGGGGCGGCATAACCGGCCCGCTCGTACAAGGCGTCGATCGCGGAGGACAACGCCTCGTCGAAATCCTGGGAGGCGGAGTCCCCAGCCGCCAACCCCAAAGATGCCAAGGCCGCCCGCAACTGGACCACATCCGCGCCATTCGACCCCGGCCCCAACGCCCTGGGCGCCGGGAAAGCGCCCGGCAGCACGAACACCGGGCGGGCCGCCACCTCCAACACCACATCGCCGGCGTTCACTGTCGCGCCGACCTGCGGGACCCTCCCCGTCACCACCGGCGCCGCGCCCTCCGGCGGGGCCGGGTCGACCGCCACCGGGTCGGCGAACACCACATCAGCGCGGGCGACCACCATCGACGTGATCGCCTGCGCCTCGACCCTGGCGGTTATCAGGCCCTCTGGGGGCGCCGCCGCGGCGTGCTCCCCAGCGGGCGAACGCACCAGCGCCCCCGCCCCGAAACCAACCCCCTAAGCCAGAACCGCGACGGCCGCCAACACCCACACTGGGCGCCCCGACCGCCACAAGCCACGCCGGCCCGGTCCTCCCGGGGTGGCCAGACCTGGCTCCGCGTCCACGCGATCATAGTGGCCGGCCTCCGCCGGGCTTCCGGCGCCCCCATGGGGTTCAGACGACATGCCAGGGCCCCCTCCCTAGATCAGTCACGTCCCGTTCCGGACGCGCCCGAGTGCCCGCATGGCGCCAGGCCGACGAGATCAGCCGATTGGTCTGGCTGCTCGCGTTCCCACAACATTAACAGTGACCGGCTTACCGCAGGTCGTACCGAAGGCGGCCGCAGGTGTGACGTTGCTCACCGGAATCGGTCGTATGCCGCCAACGCCCTGAACTAGCCGCAGTGCACGACGGCTCAGCAATAGAGCCAGTCCTTGGCCGCTGGCGCGCATCGGCTTCAGCCCAGGCCGGCCAGGCGGGAGCCGACGCGCGCCAGCGTCGAGGTCTTGGCGGCTCGGGCCGTCTCCTCATGGCGGTCGGCCACGGCGAACAGCTTGTACATACCTCTGATGCCGAGCCAGCGGATCGGCTCTGGCTCCCAGTTCGGCGGCCGGTAACCCAGCCAGGGCGCCCGGGCGTAAACGCTGTCCAGGCCGCAGAGCCGGTCAGCCAGCGTGTGCGCGGCCACGAATGCGCTGGTGACGCCGTGTCCGGCGTAGCCGCCCGCCCAACCGAGGCCGGTGGCGGGGGAGTAGTGGACAAAGGCGCACCAGTCGCGCGTGACCCCGATCGACCCGCACCAGGCGTGCTCGATCAACCGCTCCGGCAGCGCCGGGAAATACTCGCGCAGGCGGCGTTCCAAGGCCGTGATGGTGCCGCGGTCCACGGCGCCCAGCCCCGGAGTGCCGGAGGCGAACCGATAGGCCTTGCCCCGTCCGCCAATGGCGATGCGCCCGTCGGGGGTCCGTTGGGCGTAGGTGAAGACGTGGGCGGCATCGGAAAAGCATTCCGCGCCGTCCCAGCCGATCCGCCGCCATTGGTCTTGGTCGAGCCGGGCCGTCATCACGATCGATGAGTTGACCGGCACTATTCGCCGGGCCGGCATCCCGCCGATGCCGCCCGAGTAGGCCTCCGTGCAGACCAGGACTTGCCGGGAGGCGACGGTGGCGGCGCGCCGGGCGTGGGCGTGATCCGCTGTCGCCACCGCCACTCGGCCGGGCCGGATGGCGATCGCCCGCGACCCCTCGAAGATCCGGGCGCCCAGGCGCTCGACCGCCTTGGCCAGGCCCAACACCATCAGCGCCGGATTGACCTTGGCGGTGTCTGGATCGAACAGGCCGCCAACGGCGCCCCGCACGGCGATCCGCTGGCGGGTCTGATCGGCATCGAGGAGGCGAACCCGTTCGGGCGAATAGCCCCAACGGACCATATGCTCGCGTTCCTCCTTGAGGCGGCCGAGAGCCGCCTGGGTGCGGGCCACACTGAGGTGTCCCGACCGCTGCGCGTCCGCGTCTATGCCCTCGAGTTCGAGGATGTCCAGGATTCGGCTCGTCGATTCGATCATCAGGCGTTGGAATCCCACCACCGCGTCTGGTCCGGCGAAAGCGGCCAGTCGCTCGGGATTGGCGCTCATGGTTGTGCAGAGCCAGCCGTCGTTGCGCCCTGAGGCGCCATAGCCGACATGCTCTGCCTCCAGCACCACCACTTTCGCGTCCGGCCGTTGGGTCAAGATGCGGTAGGCCGCCCACAGCCCGGTCAACCCGGCGCCGATCACGCAGACATCGGCCGTCTCATCGCCGTCCAAGGGCGGCCGGGTCCGCTGGTTGGCGCCGGCGTGGACCATCCACTGGGAGACCTCGCCGTTGCGGGGGGCCAGGGCCTTGGCAAGTCCCTTCATCGCCGCCACAGTTGCCACTTCTCCTCTCGTCTTGTCGCCGCCGGCAGTTGTCTTCTACGGCGCCGGCGTTCCCTTCGCAGGCTGGCCTTCGCGATGTTCTTCAAACTGATCAGCGCCGCGAGTCGGACACCGCTCCAATTGCAGCGGGCCGGGGTTTCCGGCAGGTGCGACGCTGATTACCAGCCGATCACGGCTGGCCGGCGATGTTTGGTCGCTCAGTTGACCGCTACCACGGATGGGGTATAGTCCTTAGGTCTCCAGGAGCCATTGCGACCCCTTGGATTTTCGAGAGCGGCCAGTAACCGGTCGCGTCGGTGTGTGTACGGGTTCGCTTGGCCCGCCGCCGACCCGGCGGGAGGGCCATGCTCCACCAATAGTGAAACGGTGTGAACCAATCCGATGACGATTACCTCTGAGCGCTCTGCGTCCGCGACCGGCCCGGGCCACCAGCCCTGGGACGGTCAGGCCGCAGATGACCTGATGGCCGCCGACCTGCCCGGCGGCGGCGCGTCGCCAACCCGGCCGGCTCGCGGCTTCGCGGACCTGGGCCTGCCCGGTCACTTGCTGGCCGTGACCAGTCGGCTCGGCTTCACCGAGCCGACCGACATCCAGGCCGCCGCCATCCCGCCGCTCCTGGCCGGCCGCGACATTGTCGGGGTGGCCCAGACGGGGACGGGCAAGACGGCGGCTTTTGCGCTGCCGCTGCTCGACGGCATCGTGCCGGCGGTCAACGAAACCCAAGCGCTGGTGCTCGCCCCGACCCGCGAACTGGCCCTGCAAGTGGCCGGCGCCATCGAGGACCTGGCTCAGACAACTCCTGGGGTGCGGGTGGCGGCGATCTACGGCGGCGCGCCCTATCTGCCGCAGAAGCGGGCGCTTGAGTCGGGCGCCCATATTGTGGTCGGGACGCCGGGACGGGTGATCGACCACTTGGAGCGCGGCACCTTCGCGTTGGATCGCCTGCGCTACCTGGTCTTGGACGAGGGCGACGAGATGCTGCGCATGGGGTTCGCCGAAGAAGTCGACACGATTCTGTCGAGAGCCCCCGAGGACCGCCAGACGGCGCTGTTCTCCGCGACCATGCCGCCAGGGATTCGGGCGACCGCCGAACGTCACCTGCGCGACCCTTTGCGGGTGACCGGCGCCGGGGGCGCCGCAGCCGCCGCCGGGGTGGACCAGCGTTACGCCGTGGTCCCGTTCCGTCACAAGGTCGAGGCGCTGACGCGAATCCTGGCAGTGTCCGGCGCGGGCGCCGCGATCGTGTTTGTGCGCACCCGCGCGGACGCCGAAGAGGTCAGCCAGGCCCTGATCGCGAGACGGATCAACGCCGCCGGCATCTCCGGGGACGTGACGCAGCGCGAACGGGAGCGGATCGTCGAGCGGCTGCGCGGCGGCGCCCTGGACGTGCTGGTGGCCACCGACGTGGCGGCGCGCGGCCTGGATGTGGATCGGGTCGGGCTGGTGGTCAACTTCGACCTGCCCCGCGAGGGCGAGGCCTACGTGCACAGGATCGGGCGGACCGGTCGCGCCGGACGCAGCGGAGTGGCCTTTTCCTTCGTGACGCCGGCCGAACGTGGACGCCTGCGGTCGATCGAGCGGATAGCCGGCGGTCCGCTCCGCGAGCATCCCATTCCAACGGCCGCCGATGTCGCCAAGCACCAGTACGCGGCGCTGCTGGACCGCGTTCCCGCGCGGATTGCGAGCGGCCGTCTGGAGATCGCCTACAGCGCGGTCACCGAGGCGATCGAGGCCGGAGCGGACCCGGTCGCGTTGGCGGCCGCGTTGGCCGCGCTGGCCGTTGACGGCGCCGCCGACCAGACCGCCTACGGCGCCGATGGCGAGCTTGACCTGGCGTTGGCGGAACTGAGGGAGCGTGAGCGCGGCGGCGCCGGCGGACGCCGGGGTCGCCAGGCGGGTCGCGCCGGCGAGCGGGCCCGGACCGGGTCTAACGGGCACGGCCACGAGCGTGATCGCGATTGGGGTCGGGATTTTGACCGCGGTCGGGATCGGGACCGCGGCCGGGACCGCGGCCGGGAACGTGGCGACCGCGGCGGGGCCGACGGGTCCCGCCGGCCGCAGGGGCGCGGCGGCGGCGGTCGCTATTGGATCGGCGTGGGCCATGAGCACGGCGCGGCGCCGGGCGCCATCGTCGGCGCGATCACGGGCGAGACCGACCTCAGGGGCGCGGACCTGGGCCGAATCGAGATGTTCAAGCACTTCTCGCTGGTGGAGATCGGGGCGCCGCTGTCGCGGGACACCATGCGCCACCTGGCCAAGACCCGCGTGGCGGGTCGTGCGCTGAGGATCCGGCCGGATGTCGGGCCGCCGCGCTGACCTGCCGGCGCCCGCTGGTTGCGGCGCGGTCTGAGCGATCGCAGTCTCACCGATCCTGGCCTAGTCTGCCGGATTACGCACAATCACCGTCCCCATGCGGACGAGTAAGCAGAATCACCGTCCCCGTGCTGAGGAATACGCACAATCGCCGTCCCCGCGCTGATTCGCGCTGGCTATTACGCACAATCACCGTCCCCTTGCGTGGTGGTCAGGGTTTGGGCCAATACTTGGCGACGCGCCAGGGGACGGGGTCGGGGACGTCGGAGCTCAGGGCGGCGGCCCAGTCGTTGAAGGCTTGGTCGCCGGTGATGGCGGCCAGCATCTCCAGTTGGGCGATGTGGATCGCCTGGTAGTTCTGGCTCTGCCACTTCTGTTCGACGCAGCGTTGCGGCTGGACGCAATACAGGGACACCTCACCCGGCAGCCTGATCTGCTCGATCGCGGCCAGCGCGGTCGTGGTGCCCCCGTCGAACAGGTCGATGGCGCGTTGGTCGCCGGTGGCCAGCGCGTATTCGTAGATCCCGAACAAGGCGAAGACATGGCCGTTGAAGACCTCGATTGGCTCCGGGCCGGCGTACTCCTCGAACCACACGTAGCCGTCCACCACGTCGGTCACCCAGGGGCGGTCGGCGCTGACCGGCTGGAGGAAGGACTCGAAGGTGGCGCTCGCGGCCTGTTCCCAGATCGCCTCATCGGGGTATTCGCGCGCCAGCTGTGTGAACACCGACAGGGCCTCTCCCTGGGCCATGGCCGAATACCAGGGCGGATCGAGCCCATAACCGAATTCGGCCTTCTCCCATTTGTACGGGTAGGGGTAGTACCAGGCGTCGTCGGAGGCGGTCTTGCCGTCCAGCACCTTCAACGCCGAGGCGCGGGCCAGGTCGAGCCACAACTGCTGGCCGGTCAGCCAGAACTGGGTGTGCGCGCCCATCGCCCACTGCAGGGTGGTGACCGGTTGGTAGACCTCATCGCCGCCATCCCCCAGCCGGTAGACCAGGGCGCCGTCGCCGTCCAGTTCGACTTGCCGGTCGGTCGCCTCGTTGCGGGTGATGAAGGGCGGATCGATGGCTTGGGGGCGGTAGCCCGAGACTCGGTAACCGAGGCTGGCGGACACCGGCGGCGCCTCCTTGGAGGGCGGGTTCGCCAGCGGCGCCAGCGATGGCGTGGCGGCGGGCGGCGATGCCGTCGCGGTGGCCGAGCCGGTCGGTGACCCGGTGGCCGATCCGGTAGGCGATCCGGTGGGTGATCCGGTGGCCGGCGCCGGGGCGCCGAAAAAGTCGAGCCCGCCCGGCCGGCCGACCCAATAGCCGAAGGCCGCGGCGCCGGCGAGGGCCAGGACGAGCCCAGCGGCCAGCGCTATCCGGGCCCGGCGCGGCGCCTTGGCGGACCCATGGTCGGTGGTCACGGCTATCACCATAACAACGCCCTGGCTGGTGGCCGGCCAAACGTCATCGGGCCAGGCGGGCGACTAGGATGGACGGCGCCGGGGGCGCGGGGACGAATAAGCAGCCCGACCCCACAGAACAAGGAACGAGGACCTTGCGACCTGGAATCAAGACCGCCCTGGGCCAGGGTGTCCGCTGGGCCGGGCGCAGCGCGGTCTTGCTACTGGGGCTGTGGGCGCTGTTCGTGGCCCTCCAGTTCGTTGGCGCATTGGTCCCCGATTCGGCGATAGCCGCCAAGGTCATGCGCTCAATGGAAGCCGGCCTAGACCCCGCCGCGACCGAAGTCAACGCCTTGGGCTGGCCGAACGACCGCTCGACTGATTGCGTGGCGCTGGGCACCGGCATCGGTCAGGCGGAGACTTCGCTGGTGGATCGGGCTTTGAAAGTGCCGCGATTGGGCAACTGCCGGTCGATCGAGACCGACATCGCCCAAGTCGCCGCTGGCGAGCAGCCGGAGGTCAGCTATTACCTGCGCTATTGGGCGGGCTACGCCTCGCTGTTCCGTCCCGCCCTGGCGGCTTGGGGCATGCCCGGCATGGCCGCAGTCGCGACCTGCGCATTCGCCTTGGGTCTGCTGGCCATGTGGTCGGTCCTGGGGCGCCGGTTGTCGGTCCCGCTGGCGGCCGCGTTTTCACTGCCATTGTTGATCGGCACGGACGCGCTGATGCTTCCCGGCGGGTCGCAGGTCCACGCCCTGTCGATGGGAGTCTGCTTCGCCGGCGTCGCCGGCGTGGTGTTGGCGGCCAAGCGGGGAATTGGGCGGATGGCGCTGGCGGCGGTGGTGGCTGGCGCTCTGATCAACTACTTCGAGTTGATCAACAATGCGCCGCTGGCCTGGGTGGTGACCGCCGGTGTGGGCGGAATCTGGTTCCTGTGGACAGGAGCGCCGGCCGCCCGGGTGGCCAAGGCGTCAGCGGCGGCGGCCGTCGGGTGGATGCTCGGATACGCGGGCGCCTTCGTGGAGCGGTGGCTCACGGCCGTGGCCGCGGCCGGACCCAGGGAGGCGCTGGATCAAATCACGCAGCTAGTGGGAATTCGGGCCGGTTTGTCGCACCAGTCCGACTACCCCACCGTCGAAGCCCAGTTCGGCCTGGCGACCAGGTTGAACATCCGTGACTTCTTCGCCCTGCCGCTTGGTCCGCTGGTTTTCGTCCTGGCGGTGGCGGCGGCCGCAGTCCTAGTGGTGGCGGCCACGCGCCGAGCCGGGCCGGGGGCTTTGGCCCGCTTCGCTGCCTGCGCCTGGACCTGTGCCCTGGTTCCGTTCTGGTACGAGGTGATGCGCAATCACTCCCAGATGCACTCCTGGTTCACCTTCCGCGCCGTTGCCGGCGGGCTCGGGGTGATCCTGGCGGCCGCTGTCGCGGTCTGGTGCGGGGTTATTGGGCCCAGTGGATTTTGGCGGGGTGGCGTTGGTAGTCGTGGGGTGAGTTGACGCCGAGGTGTCCTTCTTCGTTCCATCCCCAGGCGCAGGCGGATCCGTCGTCGGCCAGGGCGATCGAGTACCGCTTCCCGGCGGCGAGTTGTTTGACCTGTCGGTCGCGGGGCAGGCCGACCACCGGCCGGGGGCGCGGCGACCAGCGGATTTGGGCGTCACAGCCGAGTTGGTGGGCGCTGTTGTCGCCCCACGCCCACACGGTCTGGTCTTGGTCCAGGGCCAGCATGTGCGTTTCCCCGGAGGACATCGTGGTGATGCGGGTGCCTCTGGGGAATCCGGGCTGGCCGGCTTCCGGTCCGCCCATGACGGGTGGGTTCCGTTTCCAGTGGGCGGTGACCGCGCCGGTTTGGAAGACCCGCCCGGAGGCGGTGACGATGGATGTGTGTGCCGCGGCGGCGTGGACTTCGACCGCCGGGTCGTCATCGGGGAAGCACAAGGCCGGGGCCGGGTGGGGCCGGGGCTGTTTGGTCCCGTCGCCCAGTTGTCCGTACTGGTTGCCTCCGGCGGTGTGGACCCGCCCGTCGGCGTCGAGCACGGCCCAGTGGACGTCCCCGGCCGAGACGGCGACGATCGGGGCGCCGGACGGCGTGGGCGCCTGGCGGTATTCGGCGGTCTCCGCGAGGTGGCGCGAGCCCAGGCGGCGCCGGCGGATCAACATCATGTGGACGCGCCCGTCGGCGTCGGCCGCCACCACGAAGTCCCAGCCGACCGCCACGTCCACCAGCTCGGCGTCCGGGGGGAACGCCAGCAGCCCGGCGACGGTACCCCCCTCGGTGACGCCCGGCGGGCGCGGCCCGGCCCAGTCCTGGTTGGGCCGGTAGTAGACGCGGCCGTCGAGCCCCAATCCCGCCAGACCCGACCCGCCGGCCGCCACCTTGGCGAACCGCGCGTCTGCCGGATGCCACACCGGCCCCTCCCACGACCACAGCTTGTCGCTGCAGTGATGGGCGAAGGCCAGGCTGGGGAAGACCATCGCCCCGTCCGCGTCCAACCCGAGCGGCCATGCGTAGGCCGCCACCTGGCAGACCGCCGGCGGGCGCAGACCCGCGCCGGGCGGGCCGGCCGGGCGGGTGGCGGTCACGGGTTGGGGGTTTCCGGGTGGTTCGGCCAGCCGGGCGGGTAGCGGGACTCTTTGAGCAGCGCGTCCCAGCCGACGATTTCCCCGTGGATGTCTAGCCCGGGGGGGATCTCCCAATGGTCTTGGGCGTCGGGGGTGCGGGTCTTGCCGTATTTCAAGGTCTTCAGCCCGTTGGCCGCGCCGATGTAGGCCTCCGGGCGCAGGGTGTACATCGGGGTCTTGAAAGTCGCGGCGGTCGCCGCGCACAACAGGTCGGCGCGGGTCAGCCCGTGCGGGTTGTCCGAGGGAAGGCTGAACGCGATGTCGGCGTAGCAGTCCAAGATCTCCTCGGTGACCGGCACCGGCGTCGACAAAGTCCAGACAGCGCCGAAACCCCGGACTTTGAACCCGTCGGGGTCGACCATCCACATCAACGCGGTCTCGGTCAGGATCGCCATCGGGAGGTACAGGGCGTCGTCGGCCCGGAACTTGGTGGGACGCAGCCCGGCCAGGAACACCGACAGGTCCATGGTCACGATGGTCGAGTTGTCCGGGTCGGGGTGGTGCGCCGCGATGTCGTTGCGCCGGTCGCGGCCCTCTTCGCCGAACGTGACCTGCAGCAGCCCGAACGTCTGGTCCCAGCCGACCGCTGTCACGTCGGCTTTGGAGTTGAGGTTCCAATACAGCGGTTCGAACAAGTATTGGCAGGTGCGGGCGAACGTCACCTCCACCGGCCGTCCCTGCTCGTCCACAGCCGTGTAAGCCCACGGCAAGTCTTCCGCGTCCGGCGGGTAGTCCGACACGTCCGGCACCTGCCCCGCGGGCACGATCGCCCGCTCAACAGCCCGCCTGACCGGCCCGTTGGTCGGACGGGGCAGCCCCGCCCGAAGGTACAGCTGAGGATCTATCTCCGACCACGAGTCTTGCCCGGCGTACCTATCGGCCTCCATGCGCACCAGTGTAACGACCGGTCCGGGCCCGCGCTCAGAGGTATTAAGCACAGGTGTTCAGCCGTTCCGGCCGCCATAATCGGGAGTTCCTGATTGGCTGGGTGGTCGCGGCGGCCCCGGCGTCGCTTCGCGGCGTTGGCGTGCGATGCCGTGTGCCGGTCCGCGCCGCCGGGCCGGGTTCGGCGGCGCGGTGGTTCGGCGCGGCCGTGCGGGCGGGTGGCGGTCAGGGGTTGGGGGTTTCCGGGTTGGGCTGGCCGGGCGGGCGGAGGGACCATTTGAACAGCGTGTCCCAGTCGACGATTTCCCCGTGGAGCCCCATGCCGGGGGGGATCTCCCAATGGTCTTGGGCGTCCGGGTTGCGGGTCTTGCCGTATTTCAAGGTCTTCAGCCCGTTGGCCGCGCCGATGTAGGCCTCGGGGCGCAGGGTGTACATCGGGGTTTTGAAGGTCGCGGCGGTCGCCGCGCACAACAGGTCGGCGCGGGTCAGCCCGTGCGGGT
>JAISXH010000024.1 GCA_031270825.1 Bifidobacteriaceae bacterium | reverse complement strand
CGCCGACGAACGCGAGGACTTCGGCATCGTTCGAGGGCAGGAAGTGGTCCAGGCGGAAGTTGTGGAACCACTCGGAGACGTCCGCCACGGGGTCTGGATCGAGATAGCGCGCGGGCAATACGAAGGGCGGCTCCTCGGCCGCCGCGGGCTGGGCTGGCGCGGCCACCAGCGCGGCGGCGGCGGTTAGGGCGAGGGAGAGTGCGAACGCGGTTCGCCGGCTGGGTGTCATGGCTACTCCTGAGTCATCTGGCTGGTGATGGGGTGGAGTGAATTTGAATTGTGGCCGCGGCGGGGGCGACGCGGCGCGTCAGGTGAGGCGACATCCGCCTGCAGAATACAGGCCTCTTGGCGCGTCGGCTGGGACTCAGGTCGCAGCGGGCTCTCACGGGGTGCGAACCGCAGGCCTTGGCGGACGTCATCGGCCAATGTCACGACCACTGCCGAGACCAGTGGCCCGGCCCGGCGAAGCCTCGCCGGCCTTGCGATGATGTAGCCGGGCGTCTACCTGGCGGGTATGACCGGCGCCATGCCCACTGTCACCACCCGCGAGTTGAAACAGAATCCGCGCGCGGTTGTCGAGCGGGCTCTGGCCACCGGGTTGCCGTACCGGATCACCAGCCACGGGCGGGACACCGGGGCGGCGGTCCAAGCGGACGCCGCCGGGGCGCGCCTCCGCAGCGTCGACGCGTTGCTGGCCGCCCAAGCGCACGCCATCGGCGCGTCGGTCATGACAGCCAACCTGGCCGACTTCGCGCCGTTCGCCGCGCACGTCCTGGCCGCCCCGCCGCCCGCGCGCATGCGTCTGTATGATTGATGCATGCGGGCGCATACGTGGCACCGCCGCCCGGCTCGGGCTGATCGAAAGGATGTCGACATGGCTTTGCTCCAGGTGCGCAATTGCCCTGATGAGTTGTACCGGACAGTGGCGGACCGGGCCGCGGCCGACCGCCGCAGCATCGCCCAAGAGACGGTGGTGCTGCTGGAAGAGGCGTTGGAGGCCAGGACCCAAGCGCGCCGGGAGCGGCGCGGGGCCGCGCTCGGCCGGTTGGCCGGGGACCCGGAGCGCCAGCGCCGCATGGCGCTCGAACCGGCGCTCCTGATCCGCGAGGACCGTGACCGGTGAGCGCGGCCCTGGTGCTCGACGCTTCGGCGGCGCTGCGTGTCGCCCAGGGTTCGGCCGACGGCCGGGCGGCGCTCGACGCCGCCGACGAGGTGATCGCGCCGTCCCTGTTCGCCGCCGAAGTGGCGAACGCGCTCTGGAAGTACGTCAGAGCCGGCCAGCTGTCCGCCGACGAGGCGCTGGGCATGCTCCACGACGCGGTGGCCGCGTGCGACCGGCTCGAACCGATCGACTCGGCCGCGGCCGCCGCGGCCCTCCAGGCCGCGGGAGACGGCCCGCACCCGATCTACGACTGGCTCTACCTGAACCTGGCGCGCGACCGAGGCGCCACCCTGGTCACGGCAGACACCCGGCTGGCGGCCCTGGCCAGGTCCAAGGCCGTGAACGTGGCCCAGGTCTGAAGCCGTCCCGGCCTGTCCCCGGCAGTGAGAGCTTGTCCGGCTTTGGTCGCCGCGAACGCGGTGGCCAGGAGGAGCGTCGGAGGAGTGGAGGGTGACCGGAGCATGTGGGGGACGCCGGTGACGAACGCGGGGATGGCCGCCATGGCGCACGCCAGGAGGGCGATGCGCATGACGAGCGAGTTGCCGCGGCGGGCGAACCGCAGGCCTTGGCGGACGTCATCGGCCAATGTCACCGCCACTACGAGGCCAGTGGCCCGGCCCGGCGAAGCCTCGCCAGCCTTGACGCCACGAATGCTCGTCTGGGCCCGCACTCCCGTCGCATCACCGATTGCCAGGAAGGAAGGCTCAGTTCGGTCTGCGCCCGGCGGGCCCGGCGGTTGCCACGTTCTCCGGCCTGCCCTGATCATGCCCCGAGGAGGGCTAGGGGCAGGACCAGCACTCCATCTTTGCGCCGGTACGCGCTGTCGCCGGCGTTGAGGACGACCTTGTCGAGCAGTTGAGGGCCGATCTCTTCGTCGAGCCAGTTCAGCGACGTCACGTCGGCCGGCCTGACGCTCGTGGACAGCTTCACATCGATGGCCACTACCGACGAGTCGTCGCGCTGCACGATGATGTCGACCTCTCTGCGGTCGTTCTGATCCCGTAGATGCGCCACGGTCGCTCCCGCAGCCTGCGCCAACACCCGCACCGTCTGGACGGCTAGGGACTCGAAGAGGGCACCGAGGAACGTGCCATCCCTGCGAAACGACGGCTCGCCCCGTCCAGCAAGCAATGACTCATCAGACGCGCCGACCAGCCGTGCGGCCAGGGCTGGATCAACCAGATGATGCTTGGGCCCTTGCGCCAAGCGCTTGAGATGGGAAAACGCAGGCCGCCACGCTGGCAAAGGATCAAGAACCCAGGTGCGCGTCAGCAAATCCCGGTACGAGTCCGCTGCGCTCCGACTCGGCTTGTCTGCCTCGCCGGGCGTGGCCGCGTCCAGAATGGTCGAATACGACGCGACCGTCGCCGTGGCAGCCCCGTAGGCCGCGAGCCACCGCCGAAGCGCAGCGGGACGACGGACCGCACCGCCGGCCTCGGGAATGTCCCGGTCCACGATTCTGTCGAGGTAGCCATCCAGAAGGTGCTTGCGTCCTGGCGGCTGGGCATCCCGGATGCCAGGGAAACCCGACGCGACGATCTCGTGAACGTACTGCTCGACTGGGATCAGCGTGTGCCCGTAATAGTCAGGTCGGGCACCGGCAAGAAGCTCCGCGAGCGAGACCAGTGGAGTCTCGACGCCGCGTTCAGGCAAAGACATCGGACGCATGACGAGAGAGACGATCCTGCCTGCTCCCGAGTGGATGGCCGTGCCCGGACGGGGTGTCGCCGACCCCGCCAACAGGAATCTCCCCGGCGTCGAATCAGCATCCACACAGTGCCGGATGACATTCCACACGTCAGGGACCTGCTGCCACTCGTCCACAAAGACCGGCGCAGCGCCTCGCGAGACCAACTCCGGATTGGACTCGACTCGGCCACGCCACGGCTCGACATCCAACGTCAACACCTCGCCCGCATGCCTCGACGCCGTTGCGGTCTTGCCCACCCCCTTGGCGCCATCAATGGCGATCGCAGGGAGAACGCCCAACAACTCGTCGAGCTGCTGATCCATGAGCCTGGGCCGATATTCCATGACGCCAGCCTACTGCGTCGATCGCCCTAGCAAGCGATTCGCACAGAGCATGCCATGCAATTCGCACAGCAACTAGCAGGCAAATCACACGGGAAGCACGTGCGCCTAGACCACAGCCCGGTGCATGGGTCGTCAGCGCAACCGGGAACAGGCGCTCAAACTCGAAGACCAACAGCTTAAGCCGCTCCAGTCCTTCTACGGCGGCGCGATCACCGCGACCGTTCACAAGCGCGAGCAGCAGCGAGTCGAGGAACAGCTACAGCAGATCAAGCTCAGGCTGGAGGCGTTCGACCGAGGCTGCAAGGACGCGCAACTGCGCATCCGCGCCTACCCGGCGATGGCCGCGAACGCGCCGCACCGACGAGAAAGTGGACGCTATGCGAACAGCCTGCGCGCAGGGCGTGAGCGTAAACGCGCTGGCACGTCGTTCCGGAGCCCACCGGGGCGCGATGTGGGCGAAGACCCGCCTGGAGCGAGCGTGATCGACTGCTACCGGTGGGTCGAGTGGTCGTGGGTGTCGCGCACTGCTTGGAAGTCGACATCGTTCAGGTGGTGGCGCCAGGGCTGCTGGGTGCCGGGGAAGCGGATGCGGTGCGCGCCCGACCAGGAGGCGACCTCGACATGGCACTGTGGCGTGTCCCAGAGCACTTCGACGGCAGGCATGAGGTCGTTGTCGGACGAGAACAGAATCGCGGCGCTCATGTGGCCGGACATGCCGAGGCGAATCATGTCCACCGCGATGGCGACGTCGATGCCCTTCTCCGAGGCTCGGGAGGCGGGGTAGTCGGATGGATATTGGAGGTTGCGGCGGATCACGCTGACCTGATCGGAGCGTAGCCACACGGCCGTTTGCCGGTCGTTCGCGGCGGCGGCACGCAGACGGCGGCGGAGGCCAGCGAACGGTCGGCGCCGGACGACGCACTCAGCCCACGCGGGTCGATACGCAACTCGCGATGAGTTGAAGGCTCTCAGTGGGTGGAGCATAGGGGATTCGAACCCCTGACCTCTTCCATGCCATGGAAGCGCGCTACCAACTGCGCCAATGCCCCGCGGGCCCCGCCATCCTACCAAGAGGGCAGGGCCGTTGATTCGCACCTACTCTAGGGGAACAGCAGGTCACAAGCCAAGCCGGCCGTTCCGGAGTTCGAACAAGCCGACGATGCCGTCTGCCAAGTTCGGCTTACCGGGTTTCGGCCCACCAGGTTTCGGCTCACCTGGTTCGGATTCCTCGGTTCGGCCTACCAGGTCCGGATTCCCCCGTTCGACGCCCGCATCCAGACCAGCCTTGGCCCACACCGGGCCAACTACGCGCTCACGCCCAAGGAGTCATCCCCGGCCGCCCCGCCAAATCCCCCAGGTCATAGCCGGCCAGCCGCCAGGCCGGGGCGCGGCGCCCGCCGCCTTCCAACACCGCCCAGTGGGCGTTGCGCATCACCCGCAGACCGAGCCAGTCGACCGGGTCGAGTCCCAACAGGCCGGTGATGCCGCAGACCGAAGCCCCGCCGTGGGTCGTCACCACAATGGTCGAATCGTCCGGGGCGCCATCCGCCGCCTCCAGCACGCAGGCGCTGATCCGGGCGGCAGCGCTGCTCCGGGTCTCCATGCCGATCTCGGGCAAGTCCTCCCCCGCCCGCCAACGTTCGAACAATTCAGGCCATCTCAGGGAGATCTCACTGACAGCCAGACCCTCCCAAGCCCCGAATTCACGCTCCCGCAGGCGCTCGTCCGTCACCACGGACAGGCCGGCCAGCGAGGCCAGGGCCTGGGCCGTCTCGCGGGCCCGCTTCAGGTCCGAGGACCAGATCGCCGCCGGCTCGAGGATGGCCAACTGCGCGGCCGCGGCCTGGGCTTGCCCCTGGCCGACATCGTCCAGCGGAATATCCGAAGCCCCCTGAATGCGCCCTTCCAAGTTGTAGGCGGTCTGGCCGTGTCGCCAAATCACGACCCGGCGGGCGGTCACGCTGGCGCTGCGGCGACCAGCGGCGCCTGCGCCTCTAGCACGCCTTCAAGATCCACGCCGGGGCAGTCTTTCCAGAGCTTTTCGAGGGCGTAGAACTCCCGGTCCTCGGCGTGCATGACATGGACCACGATGTCCCCGAAGTCGAGCAGCACCCAGCGCGCCCCGGAACGGCCCTCGCGGCGTTTCGGTTTGGCGCCGAGGCCGATCAGGCGTTCTTCGACGGCGTCCACGATCGCGTCCACTTGCCGTTCGCTGGCACCGGTGGCCAGCACGAACACGTCGGTCAGCGGCAGCCGGCGACTCACGTCCAGCGCCACAATGTCGGTTGCTTTGATCGAATCGGCCGCGCGGGCCGCCTCTTCGGCTAGGTGTAGCGCTTGGGCATCAGCCACTCTCGATAATCTCCTTTGCGATCAGCTCAGTAGGAACACTCTCACAAGTGCGACCAGCAGACCAACTCCAGCGCCCCAGCCGCCGGCGACCAGGGCACGCCGCCCGGATTGGCCGGGCGCAGTCCCCCAGGGCGCGTCCGGGCCGTCCAGCCAGGGGCCGCGACCGTCCGGCCCGATCTCCGGCGGCCCCTCCCAGCCCATGTCTTCTTCCTCGTCAGCGGTAATCTCAGCGGCGTAGGCAGCGGCCTCGGCGGGCACGGGCGCGGCCAAGTCCGCAGGCGGTTCGGCGGCGGAGACCGGCCAGTCAACCGTCCCCGGGATTGGTATCTCCCCGGCCGCCGATGCCGTCTGGTCCGCCACCAGCTCAACCGCCGGTTGACCTCCAGCCCAGTTGGCCCCCGGCTGTAAGGGAACGAAGGCAACCGGGCTGAACTCGCCCGCACGGCCGAACCCGTCGGCCGGCGCGACCGCGCCAGGAGGCGGCACGTTGACCGGGCCGCTCCAATAGTCGTCCAGCTCTTCGACCGCCGCTGAGTCGTCTACGACCCCTTTCGAGGCGGCCCCATAAGGTGGCGGGGCCGCCTGCGGCGGCGCCGGGATCGACTCGATCTGTGCCTCGGCCAGCGTTGACGGCCGCGCGTCCAGCGCCTCGGCCACCCCGGGCTGGGCGCTGTCGAATGCGAACCTCTCGCCGCCATCCTCGCCACCGGCGCCTTCAGGCGACGCCGACTCGACCCCGGCCGGCGCCTGCGGCGGCGCCACAGTCGCCTCGAGGGGACGAGCCGGCGAAACGCGCCGATAGTCAGCGACGCTCCTGCGACCGCCCGCCGGGGCCACCGCTGGCGTGAACGCCGGACCAGCCGGCGGCCAAGACTCGGCCGGGGGCGGCTGAACCACGATTCCCGGCGCGACCACGAACGGAGCGTCCTGCGGGTCCTGGGCGAACTCGCCGATCGGCGCCAGCGAATCGGGCGGTGGCTGTTGAGGGACCGGGGAAGGCGGATACACCGCAGGTCCGGGCCCGACCGAGGAAGGAGGCGGCGGCACAGCCTCAGGTCGGACCGACGAAGGCGGCGGCGCGCTTTCGGGTCGGGCCGGGACAAGCGACGGCGCCACAGGTTCAGGCTGGACCGGGGAAGACGGCGCCGCGGCTTCGGGCCGGATCGAGGAAGGCGGATACACCGCAGGTTCGGGGCGGACCGGCGAAGGATGCGGTGGCGCAGGCTCGGGTTGGACCGGCGAAGGCGGCGCCGCGGCTTCGGGCCGAGCCGGGGGAAGCGGCGGCGCCACAGCTTCGGGTTGGATCGGGGAGGGCGGCGCCACGGCTTCGGGCCGGATCGGCGAAGGCGTATACACCGCAGTTTCCGGGCCGACCGGGGAAGACGGCGCCACGGCTTCGGGCCGGACCGGGGAAGACGGATACACCGCGGCTTCGGGGCGCCCCGGGGAAGGCGGCTGCGTCACCGCTTCCGGTTGGATGGGAGAAAGCGGCGGCGCCACAGGTTCGGGTCGAACCGGCTGCCGCCGACCGTGGACCAGCGGCGCGAGCCCGGCGAACGAGGCGCCCGAGATTCCGGCCTGGGGCAGAACCTGATAGAACCCCTCCTCGTCAAGCGCCTGAGGGGTCGGTTCGCCCTCCCGCCGGGAAGTCAGGTTGAGGAACGAATCGCCGCCGTCGAACTCGAAATCATCCATCTCCCCAGGGAACGGGGCCGCAGGGCCCGAGCCGGGGCCGGCAGATGCCGCCAACGGCGCCCCAGGGGCGCCGGCGGGGAACTGTCCGTGCACAGATCGCCTTGGCGGGGCCGGCGGCGGGGGCGGGGCCGCCGCCCGCGCCGGCGTGGAACCGGGTGGGAAGCTGGGCAGAGCGATCGGCACCTCGACCGGCGCTATCGCGCCTAGCGTCCCAGTGACATCGACCTGCGCCTGAGCCCCTGCCGGGGGATGAATCGTCACCGACTTGGGACGGCGGTCACCGCCGCCGGTGCTGGGCGCGGGCCGGACCGCCGGCGAACCGGCCGTGTCCCTGACGCCGCCGCCGGCCGAGGGCGGTCTGGCCACGGCCGCGCTGATCGCCGCAGCCCGCGCTCTCTCGCGCTCCAGGCGCACCTGCGAACGGCTCGACGGATAGGCCCCGGCCAAAGACCGGGAAGACGGATAGCGGGCTTGAGGCAGCTCGCCGGACGTCACAGCGGGAGCTGATCCGGCCTCCCTGGCATTCTGCCAATCGGTCGCCGAGCCGGTCAGCGGCACGTTCGGCAGCGAAGCCGAGCTGGGCGGCCCTGCGCCCAGTCCAGGTCCGGCGGCACGCCGTCCCGGTGTTCCAGCCGGGGGCGATGAGGCCGGCGGCCGGGCCACTTGGCTGGGCCGCGATGAAGGCGGACTGGCCCGGCCGGGAACCGAATCGTCACGGGGCGCAGCCACGATCGCGTGAGCGCCGGTGACCCGCCTTCGGGCTGGAACCGGCCGCGCGGCGGCCGCATCACTGCCGGTCCCCGACGCGCCCGAGCCAACCGTCTGGGTTGTCCCGGCCGGAGTTGTTCCCGTGCCAGTCCCAGGCGCGCGCGAGCTAACTATCTGGCCTTCGGCCGGCGTTGACCGCGACGGCTGGACTGCACGCTTGCCGGGGGCGGTCAGACCCGCCTCAGCGGCTTGGCCCGATCCGTCGCCGGGAGGGCTGGTCGGCGCTTGGGGCTCCTGGTGGCGGCCAGGCCGCGCCGGCGGCTCGCCCATCCGCTCGGTTGGCCAGACCGAGATGCCGGCGACGCCGGCAACCGGCCGGCGCGCTTCCTCCCTGGCCCCGGCGCCGGGGCTGGCAACCACAGGGCTGGCGGTAACGGGGCTGGCGGGCGACCGGTCGGCATCGGGCGCCTGGTGGACCGCGGGCGACCGGTCGGCATCGGGCGCCTGGTGGACCGCAGGCGACCGGGCGGCATCGGGCACCTGGTCGGCGGGGGTGGGACCGTTGTCTCCCTCAGCCTCGTCGGCGCCGATCACAAACCATGAGGCGGTCTCCAACTTGGCCACTTGGGCTGCCCAAGCCGCCGAAGCCGAGCCCAGCGAAGGCGGGCGGCTGGAGGGAAGCTCAGGCCCGCCGGTCACTGGGCGCCCCCTCGATACAAACCATGTTTGGCGGTGTACTGCACCACGCCGTCCGGCACCAAGTACCAGATCGGGTGGCCGGCGGCGGCGCGGCGGCGGATGTCGGTCGAGGAAATCGCCAACGCCGGCACCTCCAGCAACGAGACATCGCGCTGCGGCAGGCCGCTTGCGTGCAGGGTGTGGCCGGGGCGCGTCACGCCGACGAAATGGGCCAGGTCGAATAGCTGGTCGACGTCCTTCCAGGCCAAGATCTCGTCCATGGCGTCAGCGCCGGTGATGAAGAAGAGTTCGGCGTCTGACCGTTCGGCGTGCAGGTCCTGGAGGGTGTCGACCGTGTAGGTGGGGCCGTCGCGATCAATGTCGACCCGGCTGACGCTGAAACGCGGATTCGACGCGGTGGCGATCACAGCCATCAGATAGCGGTGTTCGGCCGAGGTGACCGGCCGGCCATGTTTGAAGACCGGCTGCCCGGTCGGCACGAAGACGACCTCCGAGAGTTCGAAGACGGCCGCGGCTTCGCTGGCGGCCACCAAGTGGCCATGGTGGATCGGGTCGAAGGTACCGCCCATCACGCCAACGCGAGGGCGCGGCGATTCGTCCGACACAGAACCTCCTGTTTTGACGTGATGCGGGTCACACTGCCCTAAGTGTCTCATCAATCGGCCGGCCGTTGGTGCAATACCAGGTAGAACGCCTGTCGTTTCGAGATTTTGCGCCCCGCCGCCTCCCAGGGGGACAGGCGTGGAAGCCTGCGGGGGGGCGGGCAGACCCGCCGACGGGATGATGGCCGGCCCTGCCGGGCAATTCGCTCCAGGACGTTCGCGGAAAGTCATCGCTCAGTTGCGGGTCTGCCCCTGGCCCAGGCAAATCCATTTGCTGGAGGTCAGCTCCGCCAGCCCCATCGGCCCGCGGGCGTGCAGCTTTTGAGTGGAAATGCCTATTTCAGCGCCCAGCCCGAACTGACCGCCGTCCGTGAAACGGGTCGAGGCGTTGATCATGATGACGGCCGAATCAAGGCGGTCGGCGAACGTCTGGGCCCGCCCGAGGTCCTTGGTGCAGATCGCCTCCGTGTGTCCGGAGCTGTAACGCTGGATGTGCTCTATGGCGCCGTCAAGGCCGTCCACCACTCCCGCCGCCATCTCCAGGTCGAGATACTCGGTCGACCAATCGGTCGACGTGGCGGTGTCCCAGGCAACCCCCGGCCCCGCCAAGGCCGCCGCCTCAGCGTCCAGGTGGAGCTTCACACCCGCTTTCGCCAGAGCTCCCAGCGCCCGCGGCAGGAAGGCGGCCGCGATCGCTTGGTCGACCAGCAAGGTCTCGGCGGCGTTGCAGACCGAGGGCCGCTGGATCTTAGAGTTCAAGACGATCTCCAAGGCCTGGTCTTGATCCGCCGCTCCGTCGACATAAACATGGCAGTTGCCCACCCCGGTCTCTATCACCGGCACCTGGGCTTCCCGCACCACGGTCTGGATCAGTCCGGCGCCACCGCGCGGCACCAGCAGGTCGACCAGGCCCCGCGCCCGCATCAACGCCCGGACGCCCTCGCGTCCGTACTGGTCGATCGTCTGGATTGAATCGGCCGGCAGGCCAGTCCCTGCGACCGCTTGGCGCAACAGTTCGACAATGGCGGCATTGGTGCGAGCGGCCGCCTGGCCGCCGCGCAAGATGACGGCGTTGCCAGATTTCAAGCTCAACCCGGCGGCGTCCACGGTCACGTTCGGGCGCGCCTCGTAGACCATCCCGATCACGCCCATCGGCACGCGAACCTGCCGCAACCTCAACCCGTTCGGCAGGGTCGATCCGCGCAGCACTTCCCCGATCGGGTCTGCCAGCCCCGCCAGTTCGCGCAAGGCCTCCACAATCCCCACGATCCGCTCCGGCGTCAGCGTCAGCCGGTCCCTCAGGGACTCTGCCAGGCCGTTCTCCTTGCCCAGTTCCAGGTCGACTCGGTTCTGAGCCAAGACCACATCGGCCCCTTCCAACAGGGTGTCCGCCATGGCCGCCAGCGCCTGGTCTTTTTGCGCTCGCGATGCCAGTCCCAACTCGCGGCTGGCCGCGCGGGCCCGCCGAGCCGTCGCCTGGACCGACTCGGTCACGGCCGCGTCAGCTTCAGTCATAAGGGAGATTCTATTGCCCCACTGTCGCGCCGCCCGGCGCGACTCCCCCACGCCACTCCCCCACGCCACTCCCCGGCGCGGCTCCCCGGCGCGGCTCCATCCGGCGGCGCCCAGGTGGCACCCGGGCGACCCGCCCGCGAAGGAGCAGTCGAGGTTACGGGCGGCGCGAACGGGCCTGGGTCGCCAATTCGTCCCGGTGCACTGCCGGCAGCGCCCGTCCCTGGCCGAGCAGACCAGCGATCTCGGCTTGGGTCAGACCCTTGAACCGCTCCAGTTCCCGGGCCGAGAACCCGGCCAGACCGCGAGCTAGCACCAGCCCCGCCTGGGAGCGGATCTCGACCGGCTCGCCAGCTTCGAAATCGCCCTCCACGGCCGTCACCCCGACCGCCAACAACGACTTCTTGTCGGCTGTGATGGCCTGGGCGGCGCCATCGTCCACCGTCAAGGCCCCCCGCATGGAGGCGGCGTAGCCGAGCCACATCCGCCGCGCGGTCAGGCGGGCGCCGGTGGCGTGGAAGAACGTGCCCACAGCCGGTTCGCCAGCCAAGGCCGCAGCGGCCTGGCCGGCCGCCGCCAGCAGCACAGGGATCCCCGATGACGTCGCCATCGCCGCCGCCTGCACCTTGGTCACCATCCCGCCGGTGCCGACCATCGAGCCTCGGCCAGTCACCTCCAGGTCCTCCAATTGGTCGAAGCTGGTGACTTCGCGGATCGGCTGCGCGCCGGGCGAAGAGGGCGGAGCGTCGTAAAGGGCGTCGACATCGGTCAACAGGATCAAGCCGTCAGCCCGCACCAGGTGCGCCACCAGCGCGGCCAGGCGGTCGTTGTCGCCGAAGCGGATCTCATCGGTGGCCACCGCGTCGTTCTCGTTGACGATCGGCACGATCCCCCGGCGCAGCAACTCCTCCAGCACCCGCAGCACGTTGCGGTAACGGCTTCGCCGGATGGCGTCCTCGGCGGTCAGCAAGACCTGGCCGACCTGCAGCCCGTGGGCCTTGAAGGCGTCGGTGTAAGCGGCCACCAGCCGGCCTTGGCCCACGCTGGCCGCCGCTTGGGCCTGTGCCAGGCTCTTCGGGCGGCGCCGCAGCTCCAGCCCTTCCAGCCCGGCCGCCTGTGCTCCGGAGGAGACCACCACAACCTCACGGCCGGCCTTGATCTGATCGGCCACCACATTGGCCAGAGCGCCCAGTTGGCTGGGGCTGAAACGCCCGTCCCGATCCACCAGCGATGAGGACCCGATCTTGACCACCAGCCGCGGACCCGCCACCAGTTCGGACCGGCCGCCGGCCGGACGGCGGGGCCGCGAGGGCGTCATTGGTCTGCCGCCGGATCGGTCCACTGCCCCTGCTGGCGCTCCGTCCAGAGCTCTTCGCGGGCCTGGGCTTTGGCGTCCATCAGGTCGTGGTACTCCCGTCGGCGCTGCTGGTTCGACCGCCGCCGGGAGGCGTCGAGCCGGGAGTCGGCGCCGCGTGGGCCGGCCAACAGTTCCGCGCCGGTGGCCAGAGTCGGCTCCCAGTCGAAGATCACGCCGCCTTCGCTCGGCCCGATCACAACTTCATCGCCCGCCTTGGCGCCCGCTTTGACCAGCGCGTCTTCAACCCCGGCTGTGGCCAGCCGGTCGGCCAGGTAACCGACCGCCTCATCGTTGGCGAAGTCGGTTTGGGACACCCAGCGCTCCACCTTGCGACCGCAGACCTGGAAATATTCACCTTGACCGCTGCGATGGCGTTCCACGGTGAAACCGAGAGAGCCCTTCGGCTCGGGCCGCAGCACCACACGGCGGCGCACCGCCGAATCGCTTAGCGCCACGCGCGAGCGGCCTTCCAACACCTGGCGGGCGAACTCGAAGCCGAGCTCCTTGATTCCGCGCCGGGCCACGGCGCTGACTTCTAGCACCGGCCACCCGGTGGCCTCCAATTCCGGACGCACCAGCGCCGCCAGCTCCTCGGCCTCTGGCACGTCGATCTTGTTCAACACGATCACCCGGGGACGTTCCATCACAGGCAGGCTGGCGCCTTCGATCCCCAGGTCCTGCGAATACTGGGCCAGTTCGTTCTCCAAAGCCTGGAAGTCGCTCAACGGGTCGCGTCCCGGTTCTAAGGTGGCGGCATCGAGCACATGACAGATCACCGCGGTGCGCTCGATGTGCCGCAGAAACTCCAACCCGAGGCCTTTGCCGTCCGAGGCGCCCGGTATCAGGCCCGGCACGTCGGCAATGGTGAAACGGGTGTCGCCGGCCTCGACCACGCCCAGGTTCGGCACCAAGGTGGTGAACGGGTAGTCGGCGATCTTGGGGCGCGCCGCCGACATCGCGGCGATCAACGAAGACTTGCCCGCCGAGGGGAAGCCGACCAGCGCCACATCCGCGATGGATTTGACTTCCAGGACCACTTCGCGTTCCTCGCCGCCTTCGCCCAGCAGCGCGAAACCAGGGGCTTTGCGCTTGGATGAGGCCAGGGCGGCATTGCCCAGGCCGCCTTTGCCGCCCTGCGCCGCGGTGAATTGGACGCCGGCGCCAACCATGTCGGCCAGGACTTCGCCTTGGGCCGATTTGACCACTGTTCCGTCCGGAACTTTGAGGATGCGGTCGGCCCCGGCCGCGCCGGATCGGTTCGAGCCCTCTCCCGGCCGCCCGCCGGGCGCCTTTTGATGAGGTGCGTGGTGATAGCCCAGCAGGGTTGTGACCTGCGGGTCGACTTCGAAGATGACGCTGCCGCCATCGCCGCCGTCACCGCCATCGGGGCCGGCCAAAGGCTTGAATTTCTCACGCCTGACCGACACGCAGCCGTTGCCGCCCCGGCCGGCGGTCAGGCGCAAACGCACCTGGTCGACAAACGCGGCCAACGGCGTTTCAGGTCTCTACGACGTCCACCACGCGGCGCCCGCCGCGCGAGCCGAACTTGACGTGTCCGTCTGCCAAAGCGAACAGGGTGTCATCGCCGCCGCGGCCAACGCCGTTGCCAGGATGGAAGTGGGTGCCGCGCTGGCGCAGGATGATCTGGCCGGTCTTGACCACTTGGCCGCCGAACAGCTTGACGCCCAGGCGCTGGGCATTCGAATCGCGGCCGTTCCTGGAAGAGGACGCGCCCTTCTTGTGTGCCATCTCGTTCGTGCTCCCCTACTTGATGCTGGTGATCCGGACCCGGGTCAGATCCTGGCGGTGACCCTGGCGGCGGTGTTGGCCGCCCTTGTTCTTATAGGTGAAGATGTTGATCTTCTTACCGCGCTCGTCCCCGATCACCTCTGCGGTGACCTTGATCTTCTTGAGCGCCTTCGGCGAACTGGTCACCGTGTCGCCGTCGACCAGCAACAGCGCCGGCAGCTCAAGGACCTCGCCGGGCTTCTCTGGACGCCGGTTCAGGACGACCTCGTCGCCCACGGTCACCTTCTCCTGGCGCCCGGAGGCCCTGACTATCGCGTACACCACGAACTCTCCATCTATTGCGGCAAGGCCGGGCCCGCCATGGTCTTTCGGAAGGATTGGGATTTCGGTCACCCGCCGTTCGCCCCGGCCGGAACCGGGCGCGGGCGCGCCGACCTACTAGGTTACGGTCCCGCCGCCAACCGGGTCAAACCGACCCCTACCCGTCCCAGCGCGGCGGGTTCCCGATTCGGCTGAGCTTCGGCCCTTAGGCGAGTTCTCCAAGACGGCGCACGATGCCGTCCGGCCGGGCGACGGCATCGTCCGCCTTGGGGTTTTGGCGGGAAGTCTTGCCACGGTCGGATTGACGACGGCTCAGCGCCTTCGGCGGTGGATATTTCCGCCTTCCCCGGTCGGCGGCCGCTTCGGGGCCCCGCCTGGGGGTCCGGCTACGACTTCGAGTATTCGGAGCCGTCTATGTAAATCAGCTCGCCCTCCTGGGTGAACGAGTAGGTGCCCTCCCACTCGTCGTTGATGTTCCATTCGGCCTTGAGAGTGATCTGGTTGTCGTTGATCTTGTAACTCCCGTCCTCATAGGTCGTCCGGGAGACCAAGCCCTCCGTCTCTATGACGGCCTTCCCGAAGGACTTGAATTCGACCGAGACCAGCTCCGCCCCGTCGAACCGGGCGGAACTGGATTTGGCGCCGGTCGAGCTATACGTTCCTGACAGGCCGCCGCCGCACGAGGTCAACAGCAGGGCCAGTGCGAAGATCAGGCCGAGTCTGATCAACCTGGAAATCACGCTTGATGCGCTCATGGCTTTCCCCTTCATCCGGTCAATGTGCTTGAGATCGGCCCCCGGCGAATCGAGGCGCGGCCTCCACAAGAAATCACCGCTCGCCCCGCCGCCCTCGACACGCCCTGGGCCGACTGCTCCCGAACCTACTCACACCGGACCTGACAAACCTGTCGGATATTGCAGGTTCGCGACATCGGGTGGGGTATCCGGGCCGCCAGCACCTGGCGCGGGCCGGGGTCGGTCAGGCTCGGCCAGTCGGGGCGCCCGTCTCGCGTTGGCGGGCCTGACCTCAGCCGACACGCTTCAGAACGGTCGTCGTCGAGCCTGCCTGAATCTCGATCTGGTCTTGATTCACGATTGTCACGGCGTAGGTCTTGAATTCCTCGAACCACATGCTGATGACGTCTAAGTAGTAGGCGCCGTCTTCGAAGTAGAAGTCGTAGGAGTCCTGCGGACTGTAGAAGTTGCAATTCTCGCCGTCGAAAACCACGACGGCGCCCGGTTGGGCCTGCCCGTAGCCTTCGGCGCCGACGCTCTTCCACTTGCCGACTATGGAGAAGCCCTCTGCGCCGGTGGCGCCTCCCCCGCTGCCGGAGCCGGCGGCGTTCCCCACCCGCTCGAGCAGGGTGACGGTCGAATTCCCCCTGATCTCGACATGGTCCTGATCGACGACCTTCACCGTGAAACTCAGGTTCTCGGCGAATATGAAGCTCGTCACGTCGAGGCGCCAGCCCTCGCCGTCGCGATAGAAGGCATAGGTGTCCTGGGGGCTGTAGAAGTTGCAGTTCACGCCGTCGAACGTCACCGTCGCGCCTGGCTGCGCCTGGCCAAAGCCGGAATCGCCAATGTTCTTCCAGGCGCCTTCGATGGAGAAGCCGCTCGCCGGCGTGCCGGCGCCGCCCGTCGCGGACGGCTGGGACGCGGCTGAGGGGGAAGGGGGTGAAGTCGAGGCCGAAGGCTCGCCTGTCTCAGTTGGCGCGGCGGCCCCCGCGCCCCGGTCCTTGGGCTCAAGCATTACCAGGAAGGTGTGGAGGCTGTGCTCCGAAAACGCCGGAGCGCCATTCTCCAGATTCCTGTTCTCGAACTGGTGGCTCACACCGTAATGCTGGGGCTGGAAGGCAATGAGGTTCAACCCGTAGACAATGTCGCCTCTAACGTTGAAATCAGCGATCAACCCCCCTTGTTCCCTCAGCCGGGCGCCGTCCGCGTCACGGGGGTCAAGACCCAACCCGTTGAAGGTGGCGATCCTGGTGACCGCGGAGATCATGGCCGAACCCGCCTTGTACGCCAGCCGACCGCCCAACGAATGCCCCGCCACGTAGAAGGTTTTGCCCTGGTACTTGGTCACCACCCTTTCGGCGAACGACTTCGCGTCCTCGTCCTGAAGGGCCCATCCCAGAACAACGGCGCTGCTATCCACGACCCAGTCGCGGAGATCGGGGACTTCAGTGCCGCGGAAAGCAATAACAATATTGTCCCCGTTCTTGTAGGCCGTGGCGGCAAAGCCGGAGATGAAGCTGTTGGCGTGATCCACGACCTTCCAGCCTCGCAGTTCCTTTGCGCTGACGCGCGGCGCTCCGTCAAACGCATCGTCGATCTTAGCCAGTTGCTTGTCCGACAGCTGGGAAAGGTCATGGCTCACGAACGAGGTGTACACAGTCCCGGCGAACATCGCCAAGTCTCGATCAGAGACATCCCACACCAGTGGGCGCTCGTCCTTACTGTCCGGGAAGCCGTCGAAATCGGTGTCGACCAGAGTCGGCGCGGCGTACTGGCCGTCAAACGCGTTCTTGTCCACCACGATGTACTCGGAGAAATGCTCCACTGTCGCTTTCGCCGTGTTCCCGTCTAGCCTGGTGGTTTGTTCCTCCAGGCGGCCCGATTCCACGTCGAACCGGTATATGGCGGGGGCGACGCCCGCCGCCGAGAGGTCGGCGCCGAGCTCAAAGGAGATCTCGGCCGACTCGAATTCGCCCGCCAGGCTGAAATCGTAGGCGGGAGCGAGGTAGCCCGGCAGATCTTCATTCAGGAAATAGTGGGAGGTCACCTCATCCACATGCAGAGTTTCGGCCTGAGTGGAGGCGAGGTCCACTTTCACACTCGCTCGAACACCGGTCGCTTCGGAGGCGGCGCTTTCTTGAACTTCAAATGATTCGGCCGGCGCCAGCGGATCGAACCCGTGTTCGATTTCCCAGCCATCGCCGGCGCCGTCGCCATCGGTGTCACTTCCAACTGGGTCCGTTTGGTAGGTGTTCGTCTCGTTGTAGTCGTTGAGCCCGTCGAAGTCTGAATCGGCCAGCAAAGGATTGAGGCCGTTGGCGGCCTCGTCGATGTTCGCCAGTCCGTCATCGTCGAAATCTTCGTCGCCGTCGCTGGTCCCGGTCCCGCCGGTGTCCTTGGTCAGCGGATCGGTTCTCAGCACCGCTGCCTCCACGTAATCAGACAGCCCGTCGCCATCGCTGTCGGAGGCGCCTTGGTCGGTCTGATAGTGGTCCTCGAACCAGTTGTTGAGGCCGTCCTGGTCGTCATCCTCGGTGTCGGACAGGTGCGTCCAGGCCTCTTCGAGGTCGCGCAACGCGGTATCTGTCTTTGCGAACGGGTTGTTAGCCCCTCCGTTGGCGATGAAGAGATAGTAGGCGCCGCCGGCCAAGATCACCACGACCACCAGCAACACCACGATCACCTTGCCGTGGCCCGTCTTGACAACGCTCATTCTCGGCTCCTTCTTCAGTGATGGCCCGGCGGCGGCTCAGCCTACCGCGGGATCCCGCGCTCGCGCACGGGATCCCGCGTTGGTTCGGCGACGTCACCGCCCGGCGCTTCTCAGCGCGTCACGTGCCTTGTCGCCCAGCGAACCGACACCCTTGGCCGCCTGCGAAACCAGGTCGTAGTCGCGCTGATTGGCGCTGCCTGACCTGACCCGCGCAATCGCTGACAAATACTCGCTCTCTGAAGCCATCTCTCTCACCTTCTCCCGGCAGATGTTGCCCAATGATGCCCCGATTCACTCGACCAATCTGGCCACCGCGTTCACCTGGGACAGCGCCCTGGCGCCGCCCCACGTCCAGAAAGGGGTCCCCTTGCCGCCGTTGAGGCCACCCGAAGTCCACTCAGACATCCACACATGCACAATGACCAGCCCGGAAGAAGAATTCTCGAAGTCAACTGACACCGTCGGCTCGCAGCCGCCCTTGGCGCTGATCAATTCGTAGTTCAGCGCCCCGAGACCATCCTTCTGCGCGATCCATTTCCGGCCGGTCTTGTTCTTCCCGAATACGCTGTCCACGGTTTCGCGGATCTCTGCCGGAGTCTGAGAAGACAACACCGTCTTGCCATGGACGGCTATCATCGCCGGGATGGCGATACACGGCCCGAGGATAAAGAAGAGTGCCGAGACAGCGAACCAAAACGGCTCTGAGAAGCCAGCGACCGCGGTCCCGAGCACGAACAACCAGATCAGGATCTTTCCAAAAGACCCAATTTGCAGTCTTACCATTTCTTTACCTCCGTTGGTTTTTCTCGCCAGGAACCTCAGCTCCGGCGCCGCCAGCGCGGCCCGCCCCAATTCCGAGCCGCGAACCAAACTAGCGCTGCCGGACCCGGTCAACCTGCCGGATCTGGCACGTTCACAACACATTGGGCCAAGGCGCTCCGCCTCGTATATGCTGAACCTGGCGCCAGACGGGGGATGGCGCGCAGGATTATCCCGACCGCCCTACGGCATAAGGTAGGCCCCGACCCATGACGGCATCAGGCAAGCGCAAGCGACGCATTTTGTTGTCAATGCCGCCGACGCGCTTTCAGGAAGCCGTCGTGGTGCGCCGGGTCTCAACCCTCGACGGCTACGCCATGATGTGGTGGATGGCGCCGGCGCCGGCGTTGATGGTCGCCGGCGAGGTGGCGCTGGGCGCCCCTGGTTGGTGTTATCTGGTCAACGGTCTCCAGGCCCTGCATCTGACCGCCGAACTCGCCACCCAGCACGGCTTGACCCATCTGGGCGGGCGGCCCTGGCCGTTGGCGCGCTGGCTCAACTCGATTTCGATGGCCTCTTGGGGCAGGCTCGTCCGAGTCACCGTGCCCGGCGTGCTGGCGGGGGCGGCATGGATTGCCGCCGTGTTCGGAGTGCTCGCGGCCGGGTTGCCGCCGGCTGGCGACTCGGGTTGGACTCTGGCCGCCTGGCTTGGCGGAGTCCTTTATCCCACGCTCGGGCTCCGGCTGTTCACCAACGAGGCGACGCTCGACACGAATCTCCGGTCGGCGCCCGTCTACGCCTGGGGACACCGCCTGGCGGGGCCCTTCGGCGCGGCGGGGTGCTTGGCGGCGTTGGCCTGGGCCCACTTCGGGCGCGGCCTGGGCACGCCCGAGTCGCTGCCGGGGCTGATTCTGGTCTGCCTGCTGCCGCTCGTGATCGGCCAGGAGACCACGCTGGTGGATCGCCTTCTGCACGCCGCCGAAGTGGAGCACCAGGAACGCTTGACGGCGGCCGAGAAACGCTTGGCCCGTCTGGCGGCCGAGACTTCGGGACGCCTGGGCGCCCTCGCCCTGGGAGAGTTGATCCACCTGGCGCACGATGCCGCCGAGCCCCAGTTCCAGCCCCGAGGCGAGTTCCAGCCGTCAGCGGCTGGCAAGGGCTCGGGAACTTGCCCGCCCCTGGGGAACGAGATCGCGGACGCGATCGCCGCGCTACGCGATGCTCCTGATCTAGTCGCGATCCTGCCGGAACTGACCGCTTCCGGCTCGCTGCCAACGCCAGCGGCGGAGGCGCTGTTGCGGGCGGCTTTGACCGGTTGGCCAGGTCAGAGCGCCGCCCAGACCAGCGGCCGCGAGCTCGGCATTTGGGAGGCCGAGCGGTGCATGCGTTTGACCCGCCAGATGGTGGTCTGGCTGACCGAACTTGACCTGCGGACCACCGACCAGCTTGCCGTCCGCCTAGCCGCCCGGGACGATGCCGCCCGGCTGACATTTGAGTTGGATGTCCGTTTGGACGCCGTCAAGTTAAGCGCCTTGGCCGCCCGGTTGGCGGCCGCCACCCGACCTGGCGGCGGCCGTGTCACCATCCCGCCGGCCGCGCGGCCGACCTTGGCAGTGGAGTGGAATGGTCGCCGCGGCGCCCACCCAAGCGACATTGACTCCGCCGCCGGAACTCAAGGCCCGGGCCCGGGGTCAACCGAAGAGGAGACGGCAAGCGCGCCAGACGGCATCGGGCAACAACTGCGGGGCGACCGGCCGGGCCGCCCACCCCGGAAACCGGCCAAGCCGGAACCGCAGGCCGGCGATCAGGCGGGCGAGGCGGGGGACGGCCGCCATGGATGACCGGACCAGCACCGCCACGATGGCCGCTCGGCGGGGCGCGCAGAACTCGGCTCGGCTGCGCTGTCTGGTGGCCGGGAACGGCGCCGACCTGGCCGGCGCTTTGGTCCGCCCCTGGCCCTGGTTCGCGGATCTGTGCGTGCGCGAAGCCATCTACGCCGAGCCGGTCTATCTGGCCGACGCGACGGCGGCAGCCCGAGCCTGGGCCGACGCCAATCAGGCCGGCGAGCCCTTCGACCTGGTCATGGCGGTGCTCGAACCAGGTAACGGGGCGGCCTCCTGGCTCCCCGACACATCGCGACGCGAACCACGCCTGTGCTCCGGGCTGGGGCTGTTCGCCTGGATCCGCCGCCATGGAGGCGCCGACACCAGACTGGTGGCCTTGACCGACCAGACCAACGGCTGGGGCGCGCAGAGCTTGTACGCGGCCCTGGCCCGGCTCCTGGTTGACGCCGATGTGGTGGACCTGACCCGCCGTGACACGGCCGGACGCCCGCTGCTGATCCCGAACGCCTATCCGGAGGCCGCGTTCGAACCCGCCGCGCCGGGCCCGCTGGCGCCTTTCGACGCCGACTTGGACGCGTCCGTGCTGGCCGCCAGCATGGATTTCGACGCGCGCGCTCAGGCCTTGGCGCGAGCGCTGGACTCCATCGCGGCCATCAGCTACCGGGGCAGCCTCTCGAAATCGATCGGCCATCCCTTCCAGTGGCTACGCACCCTGGCCAAGGTTGAATACGATCCCCAAGTCCTGGCTTTGGTCGCCAAGAGCCTGGCTGAGCCGGCCGCGGCCACGCCGAACAGCCTCGCGGCCTTGAACCTGACCCTGCCGACCCGGGCCAATCTGGCCCGGTCGCGGCACACTCTGGCCCGCTACATCGCCCGGACCTTCGACATCTCCTCCGACCTGGCCAGCCACTGGCTGGCGCCGTTCGACGGCTGGGGCGAGCTCGGCGACCCGCCGCCGCCCAGATTCTGGTCCCTGCCACTGACCAAAGCCGCTCGAACCTTCATAGACGTGGCCTTCCCGATCCTGGTCTTCGAGGACATCGACCCCGCCTGGCCGCCGCGGCCGCGTTGGTGAGCCTCCTCCCGGGCCTGGCTTCCGGCAGGGTCTCAGTCGGCTCCGTCTAGTCGCATTGAACACCTGCTTTTCAGCGGTTTGATTTGCGTTGTCGCGTCGCCGCCGGAACGGCCCCCGCCTGGTCAGACCGGCGGCATGTATTTGACTTCGACGCCGGTCCCTAGCATGCCCAGGGCCTCTTCCGGGCCGGACCAGTCATGATTCCGGAGCTTGTCCAGCTCCGCTTGGAGCTCTGGGGTGTCGACTCCTTGCCCACGCCAATATGCGCCGATCCGGTCCGCCAGAAGGGCTGAAGTCTGAACGGCGTCCTCTCGGTTCCAGAAGTTCAACTCCGCGAGCTGCAGTCGATAACGCGTGTCCTTGGGATTGGCCTCGAAGATGAAAGTGATCCCCGGATAGCCGGTGTTGGTGCGCCCGAGTGTGAACTCGTCGATCCACTTGTACAGCACGTGGCCGCCGGAAGCGGCGCCCGCTTTCGGCTTCATCTTTCCCATCAGCCCCACCGCCAGCGGCGACCAGACGATCAGCCTTGACGGGGTGAAAGACACCTCCCACTCAGCGGCCTGCTGTTGGCTCTCCGAGGGCAGATCGGTGAACATCCCGACCCATTGGCCCGGCTTGGCGCGAGTCTGAAAGGCGGCATTGACCCATCGCAGGCGCTGCGCCGGGGCGTCAGTCGGCTCGTCGTCTGCCAGCGCCACCCGCGCCTGCGCGTCCGTCGCCGGTCGAAGCCTGGATGCGGAATCATCCGCCTTCAGCTTCTCGAACACTGCGATCATGAGCCACTCTCCTCCGCTCGGCCACCTGCGATTCCCTGGATGAAGGTACCCACCATGGGTCGCCCGAACCTGCCCCAAATTGCAGGTTCCGGCCCCGCCACCGCCCCGCCACCGCCCCGGAGCCGCCATCATGGGGCCGACACTTTGCGATCGCGGTGACGCGCATTCTGCCCCGACTCCAGAAACAAAACACTTGCGGAAAATACTGAAATCTCGGCACTGGAAGCGGTTCCATTGTTCGAACAGCGATTGCTCGTCAGACCGTCCTCGGGTAGACTATACACATGTCGGATTGGTGCGTACCTGGTCGGCCGTTTAATGGCGGCGACGATGGGTCTGCGCCGCCGGCGCCGGGCAGCTTGGGGGTGGGCGGCTATGCGCCGCCGGCTTCGGCATTGGTGGCAGAGGTCAGCCAGTCGCTGGACCGCGCCGAGCAGGCCGGCGCCGGTCCGACCGCGCCGGACTTGGTGGGGGTGGCGCATGCGGTCTTGGGTCGGCTGGCCGAACTGATGGCCGGATCGGACGGAGACGCTCTGGCGTCCAGCCCCCAAGCGCTGGAAGTGCTGGCCGGACTATTGAATGTCAAGAACCGAGTGGATGCGGCAGCCAGCCGAGTCGTCGGCGGTCTGGACCGGTCCGGCTTGTGCCACCAGGCCACTGGCACAGAATTGACGACCTGGCTGATGCTGAAGGCGTTGCTGACCCGCCGTCAGGCCTCCAGCCTGGTCTTGGGCGCCCGCCGGGCGACCCGGTTCGCCCAGGTCAACCGGGCGGCGGCGGCAGGATCGGTGAGCGCCGTCCAGGCGCGGGCGATCGTGGACGTCCTGGCTGATCTACCCGCAGACTTGGATGAGCCCCAGCGCGGCGCCGCAGAGCGGTATCTGGTGGAGTTGGCCCTGTCCACGGCCGCAGACGGTCTGGCCAGAGCGGGCGAAGACGTCCTCGAACAAGTCGCTCCCGAAGTCGCCCAGCAAGTCGGGGAGGACCGGGCACGCCGCCAATTCGAGCGCGCCAACCGTCGCCGATCATTGACTATTCACACCCATGCGGACGGAGTGACCACCTTTAGCGGGTCGCTGCCAGCGGTGGACGGAGAGTTCCTGCGCCAAGTGATCGACCGGGCGGCGGAGAAGCGTCGCCGCAGCCAATGCCAAGCTCTGGGAACGGCGCCGGTGGACCGGCGGGCGGCCAGGATCGACGCCCTGGTTGAAATCGCCAAACACGTCCAGGGCTGCTCGCAAGCCGCCGGGCTAGGGGCAGCCAACACCACGCTGGTCCTGACCATGCCCCTGGCCGATCTGGCCGGCTCGGACCCCGCTATCAGCGGGTCCGGCGGCCGGATCGCCTCAACTGGCGGCCGGATCGACTCCCGCACGCTGAAGACTCTGGCCTGCGACTCCGACGTGCTCCGAGCCGTGCTGGGCGCCAAAGGCGAGATTCTCGACATCGGCCGGGCCACCCGCGCCATCCCCAGGCAGCTACGGCGAGCCCTGGCCGTCCGCGACGGTGGCTGCGCCTTTCCAACGTGCGATCGGCCTGTCGAGGCCTGCCATATCCACCACATGAAGCCGTGGTGGCAGGGAGGACCTACCAGTTTATCGAATGCCTGTACGCTTTGTCCGACCCACCACAGGATGGTCGAGCCACCTCGGGGCCGGCCGCCGGACTGGGTGGCGCGGCTCCGCGATGACGGGCTGCCGGAGTTCATCCCGCCGAAATGGATCGATCCCGACCAAAATCCCATCCTGCACCATCGGTTCAGAAACCGGGGCGCCACGGCGACCAAGCCCTCCAAGACAACCGACACCGATCCGCCTGAGGGCGTCGATCGCCGCTGACGCGGGCCGGACGGCTATGCCGGCTGGGGAGGCGATTCGGGCCGGTCCCGGGCCCGGCGACGGGCCAGACGCGCCGGCACCACGATGGCCACGGCCAAGGCAATCACCAGAACGCCCAGCCAGAGCCAGGGCACCGTCCAAATGGTGATAGAGCGAGAGGCCGAAGCGCTGGCGCCCTCTGCTCCCAAGCCGACGGCGACGGCATCGACCGCCACCGTGGTCTTGGTTCTGAACAACGGAAACACCCCCGCGACCACAACCTCGCGGGAGAGGTGGGAGCCGGGCAGAAGCTCCGGCAGAACCTCGCCGGCGCCGCCGTCGCGGCCGCCCCAGCCGAACGGGCCGGCCACATCGATCCGCTCGGTCGGCACCAGTCGCGAAGAACCCGTGTTGTTCAGAGTGTAGGCGACGGTCAACTTCCCGGAAGTGAACGGGTTCGCCGAGCTGACAGCCCTGACTCGAAGGTCGGAAACCGTCAACGCCGGGTTGAGCTGGCCGTCTATGTTCAGGTAGGCGCGCAGCGCCAGCCGGCGATCGACCTGGACGGGAGCCGCGGCGCTGTCTTCGACCAGGGAGGTCACTATTCCGGCGGCGTGGTCGCCGGGGGTGGCGTCGGCCGGGATGGACCAGCGCAACGGGACGGTCACGGCGCTGGACGGCTCCAGTGTCACTTCCACGGCCGACTGACCTGTCCAGGCGGCCGAATCCTCGGCGGCGGCGCCGCTCAGGGTGTCGGCGTCACCCGTCACCGGGGCGCCGAAGCTGACCCAAGCGCCGGCGTCCTTGGGCGCGTCGACGGCGGGCCGCAGATCGAGCAGGCCGTCGGAGGTGGTGTAGGCGTCTGCGGCGTATACCTTCAACACCAGCGGCTCGGTCGCCCGCGACTCGATCACGATCCCATCCTCGATCACCCGACCAGGCGCGGACAGGTAGTCGTAATTCGGGCGATTGTTGCCCAAAGGGCCGTTGGCGGGCCTCAGCGCCCAGCCAACGGCCCCTTCGACTTCCCCTGCAGCCGCCTTGTCGGCGTCGTTCCCTGCGTTGGGGGATGATGGGCCGGTGGCGGCCCAGGCCGATCCGTCCGAAGGCCCAACTGTCCCTAGCGGGCGCGGATCAGCGAAAGCGGTCGGGGCACCCGCTAGCGGGTTCAGATCGGCGGAACTGAACAACGCCGCGAGCGCTACTGCGGATAGCGCCGCCCGGGTGCCCCGACCACGCATTTATCAGCCCACCGCCGTGATCGTCAGCAGTGAGGTGTAATTGCCGGCCGGCGTGGAAACCGGAACCTTGAGCGCCAAAGCGGCGGCCACGGTGGCGGATCCGAGCGGGTGCCCGGTCGTCGCGAAGGCCAGCGTCTTGGCCGTTCCCAACCCGCCCGCGGCGGTCGGCGCCACGGCCGTGCCAGCTTGAGCGCCCGCGCCGGCGTTGGCCACCACCGGCGTCCAACCCAAGGCCTCGCCGCCGAAGCTGCCGGCCGTCCCGGTGAAGGCGGCCGCCTGGCCGCTCAGCGACCATTCAGAGGCCGCCACCCGAGTGTCGGTCACTTCGATGTTCGGCAGAGAGCCGTTCGCGATGAAGCCGTCAGCGGTCTCGGTGGCGGTGCCCAGCGACACCGCCGCGTTCCCGGTCACGCGCCAGGAGAACTCGCCCGGCTGTGGCCCTGAGGCCTCTGGAATCTTCACATCGATCGGCAGTCCGGGCACAAAGGTCAGCGCCGTGTAGGTCTCGAAGGCTGGCTGGGAGGCGCCGCCACCTGGATAGGTGTAGATGCCGTAGTTGCCGCCGACCAGGCCCTTGGCCTCTGCGGCCGTGTCAGCCGCCTCCTTGGAGACCTCGAAGGTGGCGCTGAAGGAGCCGTCCGGCTCGAGCACGATCGCGCCGTTGCCAGCACCGCCGACGGTGCCCTGGAACTCCGCCAGCACGGCCCAACGCACCGAGGCGGTGGGCCGAGAGCTAGAGGCCGCGCCTTCGGAGGGACGCCAGGTCTCGGCGAAGCGGCCGAAGCCCACATAGACGCCGGACGACTTGCCCGCCAGGGGCGGGTACGCTCCGGTCACAGCAGTCGGGTCGAAACCGCTCCCGACCACGGTGATGGTGGTCACGCCATCGGCCGACAACTGCACGCTGGAGACCTCCACCTGCGGATTCAGCGGTGGCGGCGGGGCGAGGATTTCCCAACCCACTGTGAGGGGCTTGGCCGGCTTCTTGGGATCGGCCGCGCCGCCCGAGGAGTACCAATAGGAGCTTTGCCCGGTGAGCTGCTGGAAGTCAACGAAGCTCTGCGGGAAGGCGCCCCAGTCGGCGCCGGTTTGGGTTTGGGTGACGCCGGTCACGGCCACGCCTCTGTACTCGGGCGCCAAAGTGAACCCCGCGTCGGTCAGGGTGATGCCCTCGAAGTCGGCCAGAACGATCGGCTGCGGCGTCAACGGCACCCACACGTTCGGGTCGTCCATCGATGCCCCGTAGCCGGAGCCGGTGGCCGTCAGCGTTCCGGTGCCATCAGCGCTGACAGTCAGCACCGGGTCGCTAGCCGACCAGTAGGTCAGACCGCCGTAGAAGACCACGGTGAAGCTGCCTTCCCATTCGATCGAAGCCGTGCCCGCATCCAGGTCGACCGTGCCTTCGCCGGCGGCCAGGACAACCCGGTTGCCGGTGGTCGAGCCAACCGCGGTGGTGACCGCGGCGTCGGCGGCGTCACGGCACTTGGTGGCCCAAGTCGGGGCCACCCAGCCGCCATCCGAAGTCGGCTTCTCGATCGAAACGTTACCGGAGGCGGCACTGTAGAAGCCGTCGGCTTCGGTCCAAACTCGCGACGATCCGGTGTTCCCGGCGGCCCCGGCGCTGAGGAAATTGCAACCTCCGAAGTAGGCGCCACCGCCTGATTCGTCGTTGATGGACCAAGCCAAGGTGACGTCTTCGACGTTCACATCGGCGGCCGTGGCGGCCTGGGCGAACACCGCTGCGCCGGCCAGGCCAAGGGCGCCGGCAGCCAAGAGGCTGACGACCCGCCTAGGGGTGGGAGCATGGGTCATGAGATAATTCCTTTCGGTTGAAGCCGGAACCAGCCACGCCGCCAGGCAATCAAGGCAGCTGAGGCTGAGACCAGCAGGGTGAGAAT
>JAISXH010000070.1 GCA_031270825.1 Bifidobacteriaceae bacterium | reverse complement strand
GAAGAGATCAACAACCGGCCCCTCAAAGTCCTTGCCTGGGCCACACCGGCCGAAGCCTTCCACGACCAGCTACAATCACTCCAGGCCACAACCCGTTGCACTTCCAATTAGAAAGCGGGCGGCGGCGCCATCCGGCACTGGCCTGGTAGGGTCGCGGCGGAGAGGAATTCCAGTCAGCGCGAGGAGGCCTATTGTGCCCGGTCCCAAGCCCGGCGCCGGAACCGCCGGTGACCCGCGACGCGACGCCGCGAATCTGGGCTCTGACGACACGGGACCGTCGCTGTGGAAGTCGAGCGTCCCGGCCGGCGCCGAGTGGTTCGCGCCATCGAACGCCCCTCATCCCGGCGGTCTCGTCTCGGGGCCTCCGGCCGACTTCGCCTTCGTTTTGGCGCCTCCCCCATTGGCGCCTCCCCCATTGGCGCCTCCACCAAGCATGGCGCCGCCGCCGGGCGGTGACGCACCCCAACCCGCCAGCCCGCCGCAGCAGGAACAGCCGGCCAAGCGCAAATCGAAAGCCAAACGAATCGCGGTGGGCTCCGGAATGGTCGTAGTGGCCGTCGCGGCGGTTTCGGTAGGCGCCATCTGGCTCGCCGACCGGCCTGAGACCGCGGAACCGGTCGGCTGGGAGCTGTTGCCGAACCTGACCGCCGAACCAGCAGTGGGCGCGACGATTCGGACCGACGAGCTATTCGAGTATGAATTCCAGTCCACCATCTTCGAGGGATTTCTCGATCCGGACACAGGCCTGGCGGTGGGCGTGAACGATCCGACCCAGGATTCGTGGTGGTATCCGGACTACGACCAGGACTATGACCTCGGACTGGAGATGGCGCAAAAGTATCCCGAGGCCGCCCAGAACTGGATCGACTGCGTCGACGACTGCGAACTCCCAGCCGAAGTCGATCACGCCATGACGCAATCGGGCCAGGGCTTCAGCGACGCCTTCTTCGGCGAGGAACGTGAGCCAGAGCCTCTCTTCGACGGCCCATTGACGGCCTTAGCGGCCTTCGATCTGAATTCTGGCGAGGTCGAATGGAGAGTCGATCCGTTGGCGGAGCTGGGGATCGACGTGAAGGCGTCTTGGTCCTGCTGGGCGGAAGTCGCCGATGGTCTGGCGGTGGTCTCCTTGATGCAGAACGACTATTGGGGGGACCCGGCGCTGTCTGCCGGCTTCGTCCTGACCGTTGACCGCCAAGGCGAGATGATCTCGAAACGGGAGGTCGGGCCGACAGCGTGGTTGCTTGGCTTGCATGACGGCACAGTCGTGCTCGGGGGCGAAACCGAGGTGGCTGGCTATAAAGCGACAGACCTCGACAACCCCGTCTGGCAACACGATTCCTCAGACCAGGCGCAGGACTTGTACAGCGCCGCCAGCGGAGCCTGGTGGGTCTCCAGCGCGGACGGCTATCTAGACGCCCGGACCGGGGCCAACGTGGGGTTCGGATTGGACCAGGCGCGGGGCGGCGGTGACCACATCAGATACACCTTGGCGCAGGGCGCCACAGCCGTCTTGTTGCGCCACGACGACCGCCAGGGAACGGTCATGCGGATAGACGCCAAGACCGGCGAGGACTCCTGGGATGAGCCGATCAAGAATGTCACCTGGCTTGATTTCGCGGCGGTCGGGGGAAGCTACCTGGCTCTCAATGTCTCCGACCGGATGGGGTCGCGGGGCGTCATGCTTGACGCCGAATCGGGCCGACAGTTGTGGTCGAAGCGGAATGAGGACATCCGGCTGATGAGCGGCGAGCGGGTCGTCACCACCGGGGCTTCTCAGGGCATGACGATGCGCGACCTCAAGGCCGGAGACAACCTGGCCTACCGCCGCCCGCAGTCGGGCGACCAAGTGATCGGTTTCGGGTCTGCGGTCGCGTATGTCGCCCATGATGACGGCAGCATTAGCGCCGTCGACCTGACTTCGGAACTGGAGGAGCTTTGGTCGCTCGAAGGCGTGCTGCCTGACGGCGGCGAGGCCGCCGCCATGACCATGTACTCCATTGGTTCGCGATTGTTCGCGGCGACGACCGCTGAAGATCCCATGGCCGACGCCTGGTCCTCGGCCAGCTGGGACGGGACCATCTATGACGCCGAGACGGGCGGCATCGTCAGCCGACGAGAAACCGGATCGATGATGTCCTCTCAGGCGCTGGTCGAATTGAAGGGTTGAGCCAGCGTCGCGGCCGTGGCGGCCGTGACACCCCCCACAGTGCGAGCCGGCCCCAGTAGCATGGCAAGGTGATGCGCCAGCCCCCAGACGGCGACCCGTTGCTCGCTTATGTGATTCAAACCGACGATCCGCGCGCGCTGGAGGCCGCGCATACGCAGCCCGCTGTGGTGATCGCCGACGAGGTCTCCGGCCCAAGGCCCGCTACGCTCCTTGTGTCTGTCATGTTTTGCTCGGTGCTCGGCTTGGGATTGATCGTGGGCCCGGTGGTGGCCTGGGCGACCGGTCGCCAGGTCGACGGCTCGGTGCCGCCGGCGGTGGTGTGGGCCGTCGCCTGGGGCCTGGGCGGCTTCCTGCTGCTTCTCGGAATTGCCGGGCTCAGGGGGCTGAAATACCGCAAGCTCTCCTATTTGGCCATCCTGCCTGACGGGATCGTCATCCGGCGCAACCGCCGGCGGGTGCTCTTGAAATGGACGGAAATCGCGGCGGTCCAACCTGCGGTTGTGGATCGTTACGACCCTTACACCCAGCCCGAGGACCTCCTGGTGCCGCGGCGGATGAGGATGCGGGTGTCCACCTATTTGAGATTCGCGCCAGTCACGCCTGGTTTCGGCGACCGCACTGACTTGCGGGGTGTGCTCCTACGGGGTCCGCGGGCCATAGTTGGCCCGGAACCGTTCGAGCGCTACGTCTTCCTGCCCCACAAGATGTTGGCCGATCCCGACAACGTGCCCTCGGTGGCTCTCGCAGACGCCGCCTTGAGGCGATTCGCCGGGCCCCGGTTCGCGGGCACGGTCGTCGAGCGTCCGTGGGCGTCCGGCGGACGTCGCCGACAAGAGTTCAGGTAGGGACACGGGCCCTCGCCGCCGATGCCGTCAACCCCGGGGAGGGGCCGCCGTGGTCTTGGCCGTGGGTGTGAGGACGCGGCTGGCGGGCGAACGGCTCAGCGGCGCGGTTCGGTTCTGACCAGGCCGGATCGGCCCGGAGGACTCGGCATACAGGTGCGTCTATCTAGAATGGGCGCCATGTCGCAGGGCAGCCCGGCGGGCGCAGATTGGTGACGCCGCCGATGCCGTCTGGCCGCGTCCGCTTGTTGCCTCGCCCGGAGAACATCCCCGACGGGCAGCGCCTAGGCAAAGTGATCGGTTGGCTGCGCCGCCGCGCGGCCGAGGCGGACAAGATCGCCTGGGCGGTGGCCGCAGTCGGCTTCGGCCTGTATTTGACTTTGACGCTGGCCCGGTGGCACCGCCAGGAGGCGCCCTCGCTCGATCTGGCCATTTTCGAGCAGGCCGTCAAAGGCTGGGCCCATTTCGGCTGGCCGATCGTGGACATCAAAGGCCCTGGCGCAAACCAGCTCGGCGACCATTTCTCTCCGATCCTGGCCCTGCTCGGCCCGTTCTACCGGCTCTTTCCCTCCCCGGTGACGTTGTTGGTTGCCCAATGCGTGCTGGTGGCCCTGTCGATCGTCCCGATCACGGCGCTAGCCCGCCGCCGGGTGGGCAAATGGTCCGGGATCTGCCTGGGCGTGGCCTACACGCTCAGTTGGGGTTTGCAAACCGGTGTGGACGCCCAGTTCCATGAGTACGCATTCGCCGTCCCCATGATCGCTTTCGCCTTGGCGGCGGCGGTGGATCAGCGTTGGGGGGCGGCGGCGGCGTGGGCGGCGGCCACCTTGGCCGTCAAGGAAGACATGGGTCTGACGGTGATGGCATTCGGCGCCGTCATGGCTGGTCATGGCTGGTGGCTCCATCGCCGGGCGGCGGTCGGCCGAACTGGGGCCGACTTGCCTGAGCGCGGCGGCGCGCGGCACGCCGGCACAGGTGCGGTCCAGACCGCTCTGCCGGCGGGGGCGACCGCGAAAGCTGCCGCCGGGCGGTCTTCCCGGGAGGAGCAGTGGGACAGCGATAGCTGGGCGACGCAAGTCCGCGTCGGCTTGGCGCTGGCGGGCGCCGGCCTGGTCGCGCTGATTCTGGTTTTCGGATTGATCATGCCGGCCTTCAAAGGGGGCAGTTGGTACTACTGGGACAAGGTGGACCAGACCAGCGGGCCATTGGGCTTGATTGTGGGGATACTGCAGCCAGCGGTCAAACTGAAGACGTTGGCCATGGTCAGCGCGGTCGTCATGGGAACGTGCTGGTTCTCGCGCTGGAGTTTGGTGGCGGCGCCCACGCTGTTGTGGCGGTTCGCCTCGACCGACTCGGCCCATTGGGGCACGGCTTGGCACTATTCGATGATTCTGATGCCGATGGTGTTCGTGGCGGCGATCGACGCGCTGGGACGTTGGCGGGCGCGGGTGCCCGAACCGGCGGCGGACGGTGTTGTCAAAGCTGGACCACGGCGGCGGTGGCGACACGGCATCGTACCCGTTGTGGCTGTCGCGAGCCTAGTGTTCGCCCTTGTCACAACGGCTTGGTTCCCCTTGGCGGGGCTGGTCAAGCGGGCCTCGTACCAAGGTTCGCCAAGGGCGGAGCAGGCGGCGCGGGTGTTGGCGGCCATTCCCCCTGGGGCGAGCGTCGCCTCAGACCGTGGGCTGATCACCCAACTGGCCACCGACCACACGGTCTATTGGATCGGCGACTACCCCGACCAGGTCGAGCCGGAATACGTGCTGCTGGACCCGATCAGCGGCTGGAGCGGCGACCCGGGCGCGGCTGATCGCTATGCCGAGTCGGTCTACGGCGGGGACTACGAGCCGGTCAGCGGAATCGTCGAGCCGGGCGACGCGAGCGGCTATCGGTTGGCGCGGCGTCTGCCCTGAGGCCGTTCCCGGGCCGGCTAGCGCCCGGGCGCGCGGGTCAGCGAGCGTAAGCCCGCCGCCAGCGTGGCCGCCCAGGCGCGAGCGCGGATCAGTTCGCCGTCATCGAGGGGGCCGGCGTAATCGGACACGCCGAAGGTCGCGCCGCGCCGGACGTGATTGAAGCCGGCTCGGCCCATCAGGCGGGCGGCGGTCTTGGCGGCCGTCGATGGCATGAAGCCCGCCTTGAACGCGGTGTCGACGGTCACGACTTTGACGTTGGCCGCAGGCTGGACGGCGGCGATCCATTCCCTCAGGCCGGTGTCTCCGGCCAGCAGGCCGCCACGGCGTCTGGCCCGTGTTCGGGTGCGTTCCCGCGGCAGCGAGTAGTCGTGGGTCGGCGCTGCCAGGATCAGCAATTCGGTGTCGTCGGGGATGGTTTCGGGGGCATCTTTGACGGCGATCGCCTGGACCGCCATGGATCCGCTGTCGGCCAGGGCCTGGCCAATCGCATCCGCCAGCGCGGTGGTGTTGCCGAAGCAAGATTCGGTGATGATGAGAGCGCCCATGCGGTCCCCCCTTTGACGCGGTGGCTTGATGAAGGTGCTGTCAAGGCCGAAGATAGGTCGGGGGTTTCGGGGGGCAGTTTGGCAGGCGCCGGCGTCTCACCCCATGAGACTGAATCTCGGCGCACCCGGTGCGACGGGGTCAGGCAGAAGCGCGAGTCACCGCCATCAAGAGTCAGCCGCCCTGGTCCGGGCGGTGCCCCCGAGGTACCAGGAGGCCAGGCCGGTGCGGCTGCGCAAGCCCAGTTTGCCCAGGACGGCGCTGACCACGTTGCGCACCGTGCCCTCGGTCAGGCACACCCGTTCGGCGATCTCTCGGTTGTCGAGTCCTTCGCTGACCAGGGCGGTGATTTGAGCTTCGCGTTCAGTCAGGCGGTCCAGGGCGAAGTCGGGCCCAGCCGGCGCCATCAAGGCGTCGAGCCGTCCCGCGACGGCTTCGCCGAAGACCGAACCGCCGGCCATGACAGTGCTGAGCGCGGGGGCGATCGCCGCCACGTCCTGCTTGACCAAGTAGCCTTTGGCCCCCATGCGCAGAGCGGCGGCGATATAGGAATCGTCTACGAAGGTGGTCAGGAACACCACCCGGGCGCGGGGCCAGCGGGCCAAAATCGCCCGGCCCGCGTCCAGGCCGGTCGCCGCCGCGCCCATTTGGATGTCGAGCAGGCCGACGTCTGGCTCGAGCGTTTGCCACAGTCTCTCGGCAGCGGAAGCGGTGTGGCCGGTTCCGACCACCTCCACGCCGGCGGTCGCGCCCAAGATGGTCGCCAAGGATTGCGTGACAAAGGGGTCGTCGTCGACGATCAGCACCCGAATCGGTTCGGTTGTCACAGGTCCTCCTGTTGGTCGAGGCCGTGATCGACCCGCGGGATCGACACGAACACCGTGAAACCGGCGTCGTAACCGGCCTTGAACACACCGCCCAAAGCCCGCGCCCGCTCCTCTATGGTTGCCAGCCCCATGCCCGAGCCGCTGGCGGGAGCGGGAGGCGCGGAGCCGTCATCGTGCACTGTCAACTGGTAGACGCCTGGGCGCTCCACCACCCCGATCCGCGCGACTCTGGCGTCCGAATGCCGCAGGGTGTTGGCCACGGCCTCCCGCGCGATCGCGGTGAACGCGCGCCCAACCAGCGGCGGCAGCGTGCCGGCCTGATAATCCACGGCGACGCGCAAAGATGTGCCTTCGCCCAGCGCGGCCAGGCTCGCTTCCGTGTCGACGGCCTGGTCACGCAGGTTGTGGACCGATTGGCGGATCGTGTCCATCGCCTCGGCCAGGGTGGCGGCCACAGGTGTGATCTCCGGCGACAGCTCCGGCCGCGCGACCAACAAAGCCTGAGTCTGCAGGACCGAACGGGTCAGCAAGTGGCCGGCGTTGTCGTGGATCTCGCGCGCGATACGGGAACGCTCGTCGGCGGTGGCGAGGCGGACCTCCAGCTCTTGGCGCTCGGCCAAGTCGGTGTTCAGCCGCCGCAGCCGTTGGGACGCCGCCGCCAGCTGGTCGCGCAGGTCGCGGTAGCTGTTGATGACGGCGCCGAAACGTCGGGTGCGCCAGGCCAACACGCCGACGATGCCGCTGAACACGGCCGCGCACGCCACCGTCAGGCCTGGGGCTCGGCCGAGAACTCCCAACCAGGCCACGGCCGGGGCCGCCAACCAGGGAACGCCCGATGCGAACACGTCGTAGACCAGCAACGGGAGCCAGGGAAGGGCTTCCGGCCAGGCCAGCACCGCCAGGCACCCCGCCACCGGCGCCACTCGCGCCAGCGCCGCGCCGGTCCAGTCGGACCGTCGCGCCAGTTCCGCCAGGGTCGAGATCAGGATCGCCGCCAGCCCTCCCACCACCAGCGCCGTGCTGTCCGCGGTCCGAGCCGCCCCGGCGGCCGGGATCGCTTGGGCGGCGCCGGCCGCGACGCAGCAAAGCGCCAGCGCCACGGCTTTGTCCGCGATCCTGTCCACGCCACCAAACTAGCGTCTGGGAGTTGTCCGCCCGCCTTGCCGCGGCGCGCGGCTGGCCGCCCGCGACACCATCTTGGCCCGCGCACCCCGGTTGTGGTCATCGCGGAGTGACTTTGGGCGCGGGGCTTGCGCCGGGGCTGAACGCGAGTTTAGGCTACTGTACGTGTGTTCAGCCTGGCCCGCATCCGAGGACGGCTCCCCGGCCGATCTGACGGCGCGGGCGCGGATCCGGGACGCCGCCATCACGCTGTTCGCCCAGGAGGGGTTCGCGGCGCCGCTGCGGCGCATCGCGGCATCCGCCGGGGTCTCGCCGGCGCTGGTCATCCACCATTTCGGGTCCAAGGCCGGGCTGCAGGCCGAATGCGACCGGCACGTGGGCCAGGTCATGCTCCAACTCAAGTCCTCGACCACGACCGAGTCGCCGGAGGCCTCCGAGGCCAATCTGGTCTACCTCCTGGCCAACGCCGACGAATACGGCTACCTTCTGGGCTATTTCCTCCGCTCGCTGAGCCTCGGCGGCCCCGCCGGCCGCCACTTCCTGGAGGCCATGACACAGGCCACCGCCCAGTTAATCGAGCGCGGCGTGGCCGCCGGCACCATGCGCCAGTCCCGCGACCCAGCCGCCCAGGCCCGCTACCTCACCTACTCGGGCCTCGGGATGCTGCTCGCGTGGCAGGCGGTCCAACCGCAAGGCGCCCCGGGCGGAGTCGGCCAATTGATGGACGATCTGGGCATGGCCAGCCTGGAACTCTACACCGAGGGTCTGCTCACCAGCTCGGACCTGCTCGAAGCATTCATCGCCAACCACCAACCGAAGGAAACCCCAGATGAGCCAGACAGTTGACGCGATCGCCACCCAGGGCCTGCGCAAGAGCTTTGGCCAGGTCAAAGCCCTCGACGGTCTGGACTTGACGGTGGCCCAGGGCGAGATCGCCGGCTTCCTGGGCCCCAACGGCGCCGGGAAGTCCACCACGATCCGGCTGCTGCTGGGGCTGATCCGGGCGGACAAGGACTCGGGGCCTGCCCGAGTGCTGGGCCAGGACCCCTGGCGAGACGCCGTCGAGCTGCACAAACGCCTCGCCTACGTGCCGGGGGACGTCAGCCTGTGGCCAACCCTGACCGGCGGCGAGACCATCGACTACCTGGGCTCTTTGCGCGGCGGTCTGGACGCGACCAAGCGCGACGCCCTGATCGAGCGCTTCGAGTTGGACCCCACCCGCAAGAACCGCACCTACTCCAAAGGCAACCGACAGAAGGTCGCCCTGGTCGCCGCGCTCGCGGCTGACGCCGAGCTGTACCTTTTCGACGAGCCCACCTCCGGCCTAGATCCCCTGATGGAGGCCGTTTTCACGGGCTGTCTAAGCGAGATCAAGGCCGCCGGCGCCACGGTGCTTCTGTCCAGCCACATCCTCGCGGAGGTCGAGAAGACCTGCGACACGGTGACCATCATCCGCGCCGGCCGCGCCGTCGAATCCGGCACCCTCGCCGACATGCGCCACCTCACCCGCTCCCAGGTCGAGGTGGTGCTGCGCGGCCCGGCCGCCGCGCTGGCGCGGGTCTCGGGGGTTCACAACCTCCAGGTGTCCGATGCCGTCCGGGCCAGTTTCGCCTGCGACAACGCCGCGCTCGAAGCGGTTATGGCGGAGCTGGTCGAACTCGGCATCGAATCGCTGACTTGCACCCCGCCGTCGCTGGAGGAGCTGTTCCTGTCGCACTACTCCGTACCCGCCGCCGCGCCTTCCCAGTTGGCCGCCGGGCCGGATAGACATGGCGCCGGGCGCCGTTCTGATTCGGAGAGCGGCCCGGCCCCCGCCCAGCCGGCAAGTGGGTCGGACCAAAACGCCTCCGAGCGCCATTCCAGTTCGGGGGCCAATGCCCCCGCTGTCGCCAGCAACGAGGAGGCGTGACCATGGGCGCGGCGACTGACGTTCGCCGGGCGCCCGCGCCGGGCGTTCGGCGCGGCGCGGCCGGGGGCGGGGAGTTGGCGGGATTCTGGAAGCTGGTGCGCGGCGCCGTGCGTCAGAACCGGGTGCGGCTGATCATCTGGGTGCTGGCCGTGCCGGGGGTGACGGTGCCGGCCATCAGCTCCTACAGCTCCATCTTCGAGACCAGGGCCGGCGCCCAGGCCCGGGCCGCGATCATGGCGACGCCCACGGGCAGCGTCTTCGGGGGCCCGGGCTACGGGCTGGACAACTACGACATCGGCGCTTCGGTGGCGAACGAGCTGCTGCTGTGGCTGAACTTGACGGTGGCGCTGGCGGGGATACTGCTGGTGATCCACATGACCCGGCGCGAGGAGGAAACCGGGCGCCTCGAGTTGGTCGGCGCGGCGGCCGTGGGACGCCGGGCGCCGCTGGCTGCGGCGCTAGCTGTGACCGGCGCAGAGGTGGTGCTGATCGGCCTGGCCATGGGGCTGGGGTGCATGGTCTACCCGGAGCTGGACAAGGGCGACTGCCTGGCGTTTGGGCTGATCATCGCGGTCACCGGGCTGGCTTTCAGCGGGGTGGGGGCGCTTGCCGCCCAACTCGCCTCGACCGCGCGGGCCGCCGGCGGTCTGGCGGCCGCGGTCCTGGGCGTCGCGTTCCTGCTGCGCGCGGTGGGCGACACGGCGCAGGTGCAGGGCGACTCGGCCTGGGCCTCTTGGCTCTCGCCGCTCGGTTGGGCCAACCAGACCCGGGTGTTCGTCGACCTGCGGTGGTGGCCCGTGCTGCTCACACTGGCGTTCGCCGCGGCCTTTGGGCTGGCCGCTTGGCTGCTGGCGGCCAGGCGGGACGAGGGCAGCGGGCTCTTAGCCACCCGGCCGGGTCCGGCGCGGGCCCCTAAAGGCCTGCTCAGCCCCAGCGGGCTGGTCTGGCGGCGGACCAAGAACAGCCTCTTCGGCTGGGGCGGGGGCGCCTTGGTCATGTGCCTGGCGATGGGGCCGGCGATCGGTTCGATGGGCGGCTACCTCGAAAACAACCCGGCGATGGCGCAGATGCTTGGAGTGGACCCGGCCGCCGGGCTGGACGCGATGGTCGAGGGCTTCAGCGGCGTGATTGTGCTCTATTCGGCGATGCTGGTGGGAGCCTATGTGATCACCCAGATAGGGACGCTGCGTGCGGACGAGTTCGCCGGCCTGACCGCGCGCTGTCTGGCGGAGCCCGTCGCGCGTGGGCGGCTGCTCGGCGCGACCGAGATCACGGTTGGCGTCAGCGCTCTGCTCGGCATGAGCGTCGCCGGGTTGGGCTACTTCGCGGTGGTGGCGACGGACTCCTCCGTGGGGCCCGATGTCGCCCCCGCCATCGCCGGCAGCGTGTTGCGCGCGTTGCCCGCCCTGATCGCGACGGTGGCGCTGGCCTCGTTCCTGACGGCCGGCTTCCCACGCCTGGCGGCGCTGAGCTGGGCGCCGTTCGCCTACGCGTTCATCCACATGCTGGTGGGCAACATCCTGGGCCTGCCGGACTGGGCGCGGTTCTTCTCGCAGTTCACGGCGGTGCCGCTGGCCCCGAACACCGACTTCGAGTGGGCCCCGGCCGTCGGCGTGCTGGCGGTCTCGGCGCTCCTGTTCTACGCGGCGCACCGCCGCTTCGCCACCAGGGACCTCCTGGCCTAACCGCTGCCGGCCAGCGAAGAAGTCGTCTATTAGGGCTGGCGCCGCCGGAGCCCGCTCCCCGCCAACCCCCGCAGACCAAGCGGGTGACAAATGTCATGCCCGCCGCGGCCAGGTCGTGACTGATGGCACTACCGCCGGCCGGGCCGCGCCAGCGAGACTGGCTGTCATGACTCGAACAGGCGGCCAACCGGACGGCGCCGCGGCAACCGAGGCGGAAAGCCAGCCGGACGGCATCGGGCAGAGCGAAGGCAGCCGCCCGGACCACGTTGTGGACGTGAAAGACCTGGTCAAACGCTACAAAGAGGTGGTCGCCCTGGACCACTTCGACCTGTCCATCGACAAAGGCGAGATCTTCGGCCTGCTGGGCCCGAACGGTTCCGGCAAGACCACCGCCATCAACTGCATCTTGCAACTGCTGACCTACTCGCGAGGCGAGATCAAGCTCTGGGGCGAACCCATGAGCCCTACCCGCTACGACTTGAAGCGCCGGATTGGACTGGTCCCGCAGCAGGTGGCGGTGCTGCCGGAGTTGTCGGTGACGGAGAACATCGACTACTTCTGCTCGTTGTACGTGGATGACAAGGCGCGCCGGCGCCGCCTGGTCGGCGAGGCGATCGAGTTCACCGGCCTGGAGAGGTTCGCCAAGTTCCGCCCCAAGAAGCTCTCCGGGGGATTGGTTCGCCGCCTCAACATCGCCTGCGGAATCGCCCACCAGCCCAGTCTGATCCTGTTCGACGAACCGACTGTCGCTGTGGACCCGCAAAGTCGCAACGCCATCCTGGAGGGTATCCGCCGCCTTGGCGCCGAGGGCGCCACAGTGGTCTACACCAGCCATTACATGGAGGAAGTCGAACAACTGTGCACCCGCATCATGATCATGGACGCCGGCCGGGCCGTGGCTGTGGGCACCAACGCGGAACTCAAGTCGATGGTCGGGATCGGCGAGCGGATCCGCGTTGAGCTCGACTTCCCCGACGATGCCGTCCTCGCGGCTGTCCGCGCCTTGCCCCACACCCAGCACGCTTCGTTGTCCGGCCAGACCCTCAAGGTCGCCTGCGCCCCTGGCGCCCGAAACCTGGCCGATGTCGTCGAAGCCCTCGACCGCGCCGACGTCTCCTACGGCCGCGTCTTCTCCGAGCCGCCCACGCTCAACGACGTCTTCCTGGAGCTGACCGGCGCGGAGCTGCGGGACTGATTATGACCGCCTTCTCCTTCGCCTTGCGCGTCATGCTGCGGGATAAGGGCGCCACCCTGTGGGGGATTGGCCTGCCGTTTGCGCTGGCCACGCTGTTTTACGTGGCGTTCGGAGGCCTCGACGCCTCGTTCCGTCCCAGCCCGGTCCCCGTCGCCGTGGTGGACGATGCCGTCTACCGCGCCTCCCCCGCGCTGTCCGAGTTGATCACGGCCACCTCCGAGGGGCAGGACCCGTACCTGGAGCCCACCTATGTCACGGACCGGGCCGGGGCCGAGCGGTTGGTCAACGCGGGCGGTCTCTACGGCTACATCGCGGTGGACGCCGACGGCGCCGTGGAGTACCACCGCGACTGGCGCGAGTACATCGGCACCCCCGGCCATGAGATCGTCACGGCCATTTTGGACTCGTACGTGCAGGGCTCGGCCTTCGCCGCAGAGGCGGCGGCCGCCCAAGCGTCGGCGGCCCAGGCTGGGCTCGGGCAGAGCCCGGGCGCGAGCGGAGCCTCGGCCGGCTCCGGCGGGGAAGCAGCGGCCGGCGACGAGCAGGACGGCGGCCAGGGAGCCGGTTCGGGCTGGTCCCCGTCCGGGACCGGCGACGACCCGCGCCTCGCGGCCGGGCCGGCGGCCCAGGCCGCGGCCCTGCGTGCCGCGTTGGAGGACACGCCCGCCTTCACCAAAGCGGTCCAACTGACCGCCAACCCGCCCAGCGACCAAGTGCGCTACTTCTACGCCGTGCTGGGGTTCTCCGCGCTGATGGTGTGCGGTTTCGCGGTCTCCGGGTTGGCCCGGCTGCGGGCCAACCGCTCGGCGCTGGGCGCCCGGTTGAGCACCGCCGGGCACTCGCAGGTGGCGCTGCTGGCGCCCACCGCGGCCGCCGCCTACACGCTGTCATTCGCCACGCTGGCGGCGGACTACCTCTATATCCGGTTCATTCTGGGGATCGGCTTTGGCGGCAAGGACATCCAGATCCTGGCGATCCTGGCGGTGGCGGCTTTGACGGTGACCGCCTTGGGGGCGGCCATCTGCGCGTTGCCGCTGCCGGAGGCGGCTCTGAGTGGGATCATCGCCGCGATTTCCACCGTCCTGTCGCTGTTCGCCGGGCTGTACGGGCCGGGGAGCCAGGATCTCGCGGACAAGGTGGCCCAGGCGGCGCCTTGGTCCACTTGGCTGAACCCGGCGCGCGAGGTTTACGACGCCCTGTTCTCGCTCTACAACTACGACACCTTTGGCGAGGCGGCGCAGATCATGCTGCGGCTGGCCGTGCTCGCAGTGGCGCTGCTCGCCGTCGCCGCCGTGGGCCCCAGGAGGACGCGCCATGAGCATCTTTAGGACCGCGTTGCGGCTGATCATCCGGCGCCCGGCGTTACCGCTGACCCACCTGGGCGCCTTGGGCCTGGTGGGTGTGTTCTTGATGGCGGGGGCGATGTCGGACCAGGCCACAAGCGGGATTGTCGCGATCAAGCCGACAGTGGCCGTGGTGGACCACGACGGTTCCGCCCTCTCCCACGCCCTGACGGCGTACCTGGCGAGCCGAGGCACACCGGTCGAGATCGGGTCCACCAGCCGCGACCTCCAGGACGCCGCGGCCAGCGGCGACGTCGCCTACATAGCGGTGGTCCCGTCCGGTTACCAGGAGGAGTTCGTCGCGTCGGCGCTGGCCGCAGCGGACCCGGGCGGTGGGGACGGCGGTGGGGAGGCGACGGCATCGGCCCTGGAGACCGTGGCCACCTTGGAGTCCGCGCAGAGCCGGTACCTGGAGCAGGTGACCAACACCTATCTGCGGCTGGTGCGCGCGGGGTTGATCGCGAACCCGGGCGCGGGCCTGGACCAGGCGTTGGCGCAGGCCGGGAGGCTGGCGGACCTGGGCGTGAAGCAGACGGTGGTGGCGCGGCCGGCGTCGCAGACGGACACCCAGAGGTTCGGCGTCTACGTCAACTACGCGGCCTATCCGCTGACCGCCGGGGTTCTGGTGCTGACGGGGCTGCTGTTCCACTCGTTCCAGACGGGCGAGGTGCGGCGGCGCAACTTGGCTTCGCCGCTGGCGCCGAGGCGGATGGCCGCCGGGCTGGGGCTGGCCGGGGTGGCGGTGTGCGTCGCCGCCTGGCTGTGGGTTGGGCTCTTGTCTCTGGTGCCGATTGTCGGCGGGCTTGGGGTGCTGACCGCTGCCCCCGGGCGGTTCGCGCTGGCGATGGCGGCCGCGCTGGTCTACACGGCGGTGCCGCTGGCGATGGGGTTCTTGGCCGGGGCGCTGGGCTTGGGCCCGGCGGCGTTGAACGGGTTGGGCACCATTGCCGGGTTGGCGTTCGCGTTCCTGGGAGGCCTGTTCACGGCCGGGATCGAGCCCTCGGGGACCATGGCCGCCATCGCGCCGTTCACGCCCACCCACTGGCATGTGCGCGCCGTCGAGGCGGCGGGCCGGCTAACAGACTTCTCGTGGGATTCGCTGGCCCCTTACCTGGGGCCTTTGGCGGTGGAACTCCTGTTCGCGGCGGTCTTCGCGGCGGTGGGCCTGCTGGCGGGCCGTCTGCGCATGCAGACAGCGGACGCGGGCTGACAACCCCTTCGGCTGCTGGGCGCCAGTCCGTGCTCTGAGCGGTCGTGAAGACCAACCGCGCGGGAGCGCTAGACAGCTGATCGAACCCGCGCGCACAGCCGCGGCTGGCGGCGGCGCTCATCGGAACAGCGGCCACGCCAGCGTAGGGTTGCCCCCATGCGTATCTTGATGGCGGGCGCTTCAGGCTTGATCGGACGGGCTCTGCGAGCGCAATTGGCCGCAGACGGCCACGATGTCCGGGCGCTGGTCCGGCGGGCCGCCACCACGGAGGGCGAATACACCTGGGAGGGTAGGGTCGGCTCGGTGCCTGCGGCGGCTGTGACCTGGGCGGACGCAATCGCATCGCTTAGCGGCGCCCCAATCGCCAAGCTGCCCTGGACCAGGGCGTACCGTCGCCAAATCATGTCCTCTCGGGTCGACACCGCTGGCGCCCTGGCCCAAGCCATCCTCGAGTCCGAGCGTCCGCCTGCGGTCTGGGTGTCGGCGAGCGCCACCGGCTTCTACGGTGACGCTGGCGTGGCAACGGCAGGCACGGGTGCTCACCGGCGCGGGAAGGTGGCCGCGTCGCCGGGTTCCGCCCTTGACGGATGTGCTGGAGGGACGTGGCCGCCGGCATCGTTGACCGAGTCTTCGCCCTCCGGCGGCGGCTTCTTGGCGGCTGTTGTGCGGGCCTGGGAAGCGGCGGCGCTGCCGGCGGCGGCGGCGACCCGGCTGGTGCGGGCCCGGACCGGCCTGGTGCTGGCGCCCGATGAAGGAGCCTTGAAGCCCTTGATCCTGACCACCAAGCTGGGCCTGGGCGGCCGCTTCGGCAGCGGTCGCCAGTTCTGGCCCTGGATATCGCTCCGGGATGAGGTCCGGGCCTGGGCGTTCGCCCTCCAAAACGAGTCCATCGAAGGTCCGGTCAACCTGGTCGGCCCGGCTCCGGCGACTGCGGGCGAAATCAGCCAGGCGCTGGCCCGGGCCTTGCGGCGCCCCTGCTGGCTGACCGTTCCGGCGCCGCTCTTGCGTGCCGCGCTCGATGGCGCCGCCCAGGACCTGCTCTTGGCCTCACAGCCGGTCCGCCCCTGCGTGCTGGAGGCCTCCGGCTTCGAGTTTCTGGACGCCACAGCCGAAACCGCCATCCGCGCCCTAATAAATCAGCACAATCACCGTCCCCTTGCGTAATTACGCAAAGGGACGGTGATTGTGCTTAGTCGTCGGCGGGGTGAATGGTGTCGGTGGCGGCCTTCTTGACCGCGTCGCCGGCTTTCTTGACGGCGCCGCTGGCCTTCTTGGCCGCGTCGGTGACCGCCTTGACGGCATGGCCGGCGGCCTCGCCGACGGCTTCGACGGCGTCACCGGCGGCATCGGCGATGTCTTCCTCGGGAGGGGCCTCGAAGTCCTCCCAATCCTCCTCCGCCCATGGGTCGGTCACCGGCCGGGTCTGGCGCCAGAGCCAGAAGACCACGCCCGCCAACGCGGCGCCGGCCAAGCCCCAGCCGATCGCTTTGCCGCCGCGGCGGCGCTTGGCTTTCTTGACCTCCTTGGCCGCTTCGGCGCCGGCGCCGGCGGCGGCGCGAGCGGCCGAATCGACAGCGGCGACAATCGCCGGCAGGGCGCGTTCGACAATCGCGTCACGGGCGTCATCGACCCGGGGTGCCAAAGCTTGAGCGGCTTCTTCGATCTTGGGCGCAGCCGCCGTGATGCCTCTGCGCCAGGCCGTCTCAACCCTGGGCGAAACCCACTCCCACGCGGCGCCCAGGCGCGGACCGCTCTTAGTGGCGATCAAATCGGCCACGGTGGTGGCGACAGACTTGGCCGATTCGGCCAGTTCGGCGGCTTTGTCGGCCCACGGCGAGGCATTCGGGGTCGGATTGGCGCTGACACAACAAGAGCGCAATTTGGCCATGGGATTCTCCTTAGAATCTGTCAATCTGCTGCCGGGCTTGGCAACATCGCTATCCCATGCTAGGGCCATCGGCGCACGGTCTGCGAGGCGGTCTGGAACATGTCCGTCCTGGATCGCGCCGAGGACGCTCCGGTCAACGACTCGGATTCCCTGGCCAGCCAGGTTCTGGCGGCCTTGAACGCGGACCGAGGGCGAATGCTTGGGCCGTAGGCGCCGCTGCGGTCCTGGGCGACGCGCCGGGCAGGACCCGACCACCACCAAGACATGGAAAGATGGCGGGATGCATGCGATTCTTCACACTTCCAAAGGCGACATCCAATTCGAGTTGTTCGAGGACACGGCGCCCGCCACAGTAGCCAACTTCGTCGGCCTGGCCGAAGGCTCCAAGCCCTGGCGCGACCCGGCAACCGAGCAGGTAGGCCAGGGGCCGTTCTACAACGGCGTCCCCTTCCACCGTGTCATCGAGGGCTTCATGATCCAGACCGGCGACCGCCTGGGCACCGGCACGGGCGGCCCCGGTTACACCTTCGACGACGAGATCGTTCCCAGCCGCACCTTTGCGGAGCCTTACTTGGTCGCCATGGCGAATGCCGGCCTGCGCGCCGGTCGGGGCACCAACGGGTCGCAGTTCTTCATCACCGTCGCGCCGACCCCGCACCTCAACACCGCCCACACCATCTTCGGGCGGGTCGTCGACCAGGCCTCGCGCGAGGTCGTGGACGCGATCGCGGCCACGCCCGTCGGCCGGAATGACCGCCCGCTGGAGGAGATCGTCATCGACTCGGTTGACGTCTTGCCGTGAACGATGCCGCTCGGGCCGGCCAGGCGGACGCCGCCGATTCGCGCTGTTACCGCCATCCCGGACGTCCCGCCCTGGTGCGTTGCCAGCGCTGCGCCCGCCCGGTCTGTCCCGAATGCCAGGTGCAAGCCGCCGTGGGGGTGCAATGCCCCGACTGCGTCAGGCAGGCGGCCCGCCAGATGCCGGCGGCTCGTTCGGCCCTGGGCGCGCCGATCTCCGCCGGGGCGCCGGTGGTCACCATCACGGCGATCGGGCTGTGCGTGGTGGCGTTCGTGGCCCAGCAGGTCACCGGTGGTCAGTTGACATGGGACTGGATGTTCGCGCCGGCGGCCGTGTGGCACCAGCCGTGGCGCATCGTCACAGCGGCCTTCCTGCACGGCGGCGTCTTGCACCTGGCGTTCAACATGTACGCCCTGTGGGTGGTCGGCAGCTTCATGGAGCAGTTGTTCGGCCGTTCACGCCTGGCCGCTCTCTACCTCGGTTCGGCCCTGGGCGGGCATGCTTTGATCCTGGCCTATTTCCGGGTCTTCGATTTCACCGACCAGGCCGCTTACAGCGGCACCGTCGGCGCCTCGGGGGCGGTCTTCGGGCTGTTCGCGGCCGCTCTGATGGCAGGGCGGCGCTTGGGGAGCAACATCAACGGGATAGTGGGGGTGATCGGCCTGAATCTAGTGCTGAGCTTCACAGTGCCGAACATCTCTTGGCAGGGTCATGTGGGCGGCCTGCTGGTGGGCGGAGCGATGGCGTGGGCTTACATCCACGTCCGCCCGGACCGGCGGCGCCGGCGCGCCTGGGTGGTCGGGGTGACGGTGCCGGTGGTGGTCGCCTTGATCGTCTTCTTGACCGCATCGCCGTGGTCGTGGAGCCTCGCCGCCTGAGAGCCGGCCGCCAGAGCGCCTAGTTTCAGGCCGCAGCGCAGGTCTCACCCGGCCAACGGCCGGCGCCAGCGGTCTCGGAGTTATCCCAAGGGAACTGTGGACAAACAGCGGTGGCCTGTGGGAAAAGCTGGTCAGGGGCCGGTGTCCGGCGACTCGAGCGGTGGGAAACCCGCCTAGAACCAGAATTACAGAGATGTAGTTTTCCCCAGGTTTGTCCCCACCTGGGGATGAAAGGGCGCCAACCCAGGAGCGTGGTGAATAACCACGCTCCGACCGTGTCGACGCACGGCAGCGGGACGCTGACCAGCGGAAACGCGGCAGGCAAACGCTGCCCCGACCAGGGAAAACGGTTTCCCGGGGAGCGTCAGCCGGGTGCCCCAAACCACAGACCGAGTGAAAACCCCAGGGCCGCCAGAATGCGGCCGGGTCGGCTCCAAGGTCAGCGCCAGGGTCGGCACAAGGGCCGGTTCCAGGCCCGGCGCCTGAGTCAGCGCCAGCCGGCGGTCATGCCGAAGCCGCCCAAGATCAGGGCGAAGCCGATCCCCAGATTCCAGTTGCCGATCTGCCTTATCGGCAGCGCGCCCTGCGACAGGTAATAGACCACCACCCAGACCAGCCCCAGGATCATGACCGAAACCATCACCGGCGCCCACCACTGCGGCGAGGGCTTCGCCGCCTTGGAGACCGGCGGGGCGATATAGGTCTGCTTCTTCTTGCGGCGCGACCTCGACTCAGGCACCTTTGTTTCTCCCTCGGGTGTGGGCCCAGCCCCGGCGGCGCCGACAAGGCGCAAGAGCTGAGCGCAAGTGCGGATATCTTGTAACAGGGTACTCAGCTAGGAGGGCGTTGGATAACGCCGCCCTTTCCGAACCACGAAAGGACGATTCGGTCACATGCCAACTGGTCAGCGCCGGGCCGCCCAGGCGACAAGGCGACGCCAGGCGCTGTCGGTCGGATTGGTCGCGCTGTTGGCCGGTTGGCTGTTCGTCTGGAACGCCACTCCGGGCCGGGCTTCCGACATGCGCGACGCCCCTGGTTTGCGTGGGCTGGTGACCGCCCGCGACCGCGAGGTCGAGGAGTTGCAGGAACGCCAGGCCGAGTTGGCCGCCGCAGTGGAAGCTTTGGTCGGAACTGTGGATACCCCGCAGGGGGCCGCCTCCCCGGAGTTGGCGGTGGCGGCCGGGACCGCCGAAGTCGCGGGTCCCGGCCTGACAGTGACTTTGGACGATGCCGACCGGGCCGGCGGCGTACCTCCCGGCACCGCCTTTTCGGCCTCGGACCTGCTGGTTCACCAACAAGACATAGACGCGGTCATGAACGCCCTATGGGCGGGCGGGGCGGAGGTTGTGGCGGTCCAAGGCCATCGGGTGACCTCTGCCACGGTGATCAAGTGCGTTGGCAACGTCGTTTTGGTGGCTGGCCGGGTCTACTCGCCGCCGTATCTGATCTCCGCCATTGGTCCCGCCGCCGAAATGCGTGACCATCTCGACGTTTCACCGGCGGTCCACGCCTACCGCGAACGCGCTAGCCGTCTGGGGTTGACTTGGGGCACGGTGGACGAGGATAAGCTGACCATCCCGGGTGACACGCTGGTGTCATCGGCGCTACGGTACGCGAGAGCAATCGACTCGACGTTGGAAGCAGAGGACTGGACTGGACCATGACTTTCTTGCCGGACGACCCTGAGCTGGACTCGGGTCTGCGGCCGCGTTGGCGTCCGATCGGTCCGCAGGCGGCGGCCTCGGCCCCGCCCGAACCGCGACCTCCCATGACGGAACCGCCCGAACCGCGACCTCGCCAGACCCAGCAACCCGAACCTCGACCGCCCGAGACGCGACCCGCCGAGACGCCCCCGCCCGGATACCCGTCCCCGGGTGCGCCGTTGCCCGGCCGGGATCTTCGCCGCCTCGACGCCCAAGGCGCGGACCGGGGTCCAAGCCAGGGCCAAAGCCCGGCTGCGGTGGCGACCGCGCCGCCAGCCCGGGCGGAGCAGAGCGTCCGCGAATCGTCCATCCCTGTTCCGGCGTACGCGCCGGACGCCCTGGTGGCGGCGGCCGACGGGCGCGATCGGGCGGCGCCAGGTCCTGCGGAGGGTGACCAGACGGCATCGTCCGCCAGCCGGCGTCAACGCTCCGATCAGCGCAAGAAGCGTCGCGGCGCGGCGGTTGTGGGCGTGATCGGCGAAGTGCTGATCACTCTGGGAGTGGTGCTGGGGCTGTATGTGGTCTGGGAATTGGTCTGGACTGACGTCGAGGCGAACGCGGAAGCCAGCGACATCCGCCAGCAAATCGTCGAAGACAAGGAGTGGATCGAACCGGCCCCGGCCGCAGGCGGGCAGTATGCTCCGCAGCACGATCCGGCCGTCGATCCGCCGCCGGTGGATGAGAACCCGCTGGCGGTGCCGGCCTTCGGCGAGGCCTGGGGGATCTTGCACGTGCCGCGTTGGGGGGAGGGCTATCAGGTGCCGATAGTCGAAGGCACCCATAGAGTAAAAATACTCAATAAGGGTCTGATCGGTCATTACGAGGGCACCCAGGGTCCGGGCGAGATCGGCAACTTCGCGACCTCGGCTCACCGGACCACCTACGGCAAGCCGTACAACAAGGTGGCGGACTTGCAGGCGGCCGATTCGCTGGTTGTGGAGACCGCCCAGTACTACTTTGTCTACAAGGTTCTGCCCGGCGAGCGCGGCCGCGACTGCGAGACCAACTGCGGCCGGGAGATCGTCTATCCGAGTGCCACCAGGGTGATCTGGCCGGTGCCGAATGAGGCCGATGGCGAGCCGACTCAGCGGATCATGACCATGACGACCTGCCACCCGATGTTCTCGGCCGAACAGCGGTACGTGATTTGGGGCGAGCTGGCCTACTGGACCGACAAGTCCGAGGGTCCGCTCGAAGAACTGGCCGGGCAGGGGTGAGGACATAATGTATAGCTGGTTGTGGCGTTACGCCCCCGGTCCTTGGTGGGCCAAGGTTCTGCTCTTCGTCGCGGTGGCGGCCGCGCTGGTGGCGATTTGCTTCACCACTTTCTTCCCCTGGATCTCGCCGCTGCTGCCTTTCAACCACGTGACGGTGGATGGGGAGGAGACCCCGACCTCGGTCGAGTCGCCCGAGTCGCAAGGAGAGTTCAAGCTCCCGTAATCCGTCTCGGTGTCCGATGCCGCCCGCCCGCTTCCGGTGGTTGGCCCAGGTCAGCGGATCCGTTGCCCAGGAGCCGACCAGTTGTAGCGTAGCCACCCGACCAGTTGTAGCGTAGCCACCCGACCGGTTGTAGCGTAGGGCGGCTATTCGGAGCGTTGTTCGAGGTGCCGATCGCACTGGTGGGCGCGGGAGTCAGGGTTCGATGTCGACCGGAGCGCCCGGGGGGACCACCGCCGCCAAGGCGTCCAGATCCGCCATGTGCAGGCGCACGCAACCGTTGGAGATGGCGCCGGCGGTGTCGATCGAGGCTTCATTGCCCAAAGGGCCGTGGATCGCGGTGACCGCGTCGCCCGAACCCTGCCAGTTGTCGATCGTCTCCGAATGGGCGGACAGCACCAGGACCTCCTTGCCATAGCCGGCCGATGGCCCAGGCTGGGCCATGGTGACGAAGAAGTGCCCGGCCGGGGTGGGCGTGGCGGGCTTGCCCACAATCGCGGGCACGTTCATTATCACTTCGCCCAGATTCAGGAGCTTGACGCGGCGGGCGTCCAGGTCGATCACTATCCGGTAGGGCGTGGTCGTGATCTCGACCCCTTCGGCGGCGATCCAGGCGGTCGACTCGTTAGGGCGTTGCTGGACGCGGACCAGCAGGAAGCCGTCGGTTTGGTCGATGATGGGCAGCTGCGAGGGGTAGCCCCACCATTCGCCGGCCACCGTGCCGGCAGGCTCGCCGCCAGGCGAGTCATAGGCGGGGACATCGCCAGGTAGGAGAGCGATCGGGTAGGGGCCGTCCGGGGGCGGCGCCGGCGGCTCGGCCTTGGCGGCCATGGAGGTGTCAGGGACCGTCGCCACCACGATCGCGGCCGCAGGGGCGGCTGGGGCGGGCCGGGGCCACCACAGCGCCAGCCAGCTGATCGCCGCCATCACGACCAGGACAATGGCTAAGTGGCGGCGCCACTCGTGGCCGGAGTCGTCATCCGTTAGCGGCGTGCTCTCGGCGATGCCGCCCAACTGGCTGACGGACATGCCCTCCTCGCGCCCGTCTGCGGGCGCGGCGGCGTCCGGGGCTGAAGAGGCCTGCTTCGGCGGCCGCCGATTCGACATTTGTGGGCTCCTGGTCAATCCTCAACCGCGCAGGCCCGGGACAGACTCGGCACGGCGACGCTGGTGTCGCGTTCGGTGGATAGTCTGCCACGCTCGCCTGAACGGCGACAGCCCGCCATTGCGAGATTGCGGCCGCCGTGCCCTGTTTAGCCGCCCGTCAGTTGGAGGAGGGGGACGGCAGAACGCTGGCCGGATCCGGCCCTCGGGAGATGATCAACGTGACCGTGTCCCCCTTCTTGGCGTCGGCTCCGGAAGGCGGATCTGTGCCGATCACCTTGTCGGCGGGGATGGTGGCGTGATACTCCCGCCGTTCGGTCACCTCCAACCCCTGCGATGTCAAGTTGGCCTTGGCGGCTTCCGCATCCGAGCCCGTCCAGTCGGGAATCTTGACCACTTCGGCGGCCTTTGCCAGCACAATGGTGACCAGGGCGTTCTGGTCCAGGAGCGTGTCCTTGGCGGGCTCGGTGCGAATGACGGTGCCAGCCTCCAGATCTGAGACCTCGGTCTTCGAGTCGCCCAGACGCAGGCCCGCGTCGCCCAGGGTTTGGGAGCATTCGGCCTGGTTCTTGCCGGCGCAGTCGGGCACGCGGGTCTTCCCGTTCGAGATCTGCAGGACCACCGAGTCGCCGAGCTTGGCTTCCTCACCGGCCGCCGGCTCCGTGCCGACAACCAGGTCTTTGGCCACTTTGGCGCTCTCGACGGTGGTGGTTTGGGCGACCTTCAAATGGAACCGTTCAAGCTCTGCCCGGGCCGCCTCCGGCGTCATGCCGGAGGTCTCGGGGATTGTCACCGCATCCGGCCCCAGAGACACAATGTACTTGATGGTGTCGCCCTCTTTGGCCGATTGCCCGCTGGCCGGGTCGAAGCGAATGACCTGATCAACCGGGATGGTCTCGGATGTCTCCGGCGTGCCCGCCTCGGCCTCGAGTTTGGCCTCCTCTAGGGCCGCCACCGCGTCCGCGACGGTGCGGCTGGGCGGCACCGCCGGGACGGCCACCGTGGCCGGGCCGGATGGGCCGGCCGGCGGAGGCTCCTTGTCATTCTGGGTCAGGATGATCGCCAAGACGGCCAAAGCCACCACCAGCACCCCGGCGATGACCGAAATGATGGTGATCCGCTTGCGCCGCCTGGACCTGTCTTCCGCTTCCTGCGCGGCCACGCCGCTCGCGTCCGGGAGGATCCCGGCCTGGCTGAACGGCGGGGCGCCAGGAGGCGCCGTGGGCGGCAGGAAGGCGGCCGGCGGAACGGCCGTGGTCGGGCTGGTGGCCGGGCTCAAGACTTGGGTGGCGTCATCGGTCACCGGCAAGACCGGCGGCGCCGAAACGCGGCCGCCGTGTTTGGACGCCTGGAGGTCGGCCAAGAACTCCGAAGCCGTCGCGTAACGGTGATTGCGGTCCTTGGTCAACGCCTTGATAACGATCTGGTCCAGCACCGCGGGCACGTCGGGAGCGTAAGCCGAAGGCGGCACCGGGTATTCGCGGACGTGTTGGTAGGCCACGGCTACCGCCGAATCGCCCTGGAAAGGCGGGCGCCCGGTCAGCAATTCGAACAGCACGCAACCGGTTGAATACAAGTCCGAGCGGGCGTCGACGTTCTCGCCGCGGGCCTGTTCGGGCGACAAATATTGGGCGGTGCCGATCACGGCTTGAGTTTGGGTGACCGAATCAGATGTCTCGGCCAATGCCCGGGCTATGCCGAAATCCATGACCTTGACTTGGCCGGCGGCCGTCAACATGATGTTGCCCGGTTTGATGTCTCGGTGCACAATGCCGGCGTGGTGGGCGTATTGGAGCGCCGACAAGACCCCTATGGTGATGTCGGTGGCCTCGTCGATCGGCAGCGCGGCGCCGTCATGCATCAATTCACGCAGAGTGTGGCCCTCGACGTATTCCATGATGATGAACGGCAGATGATGGGTCACGCCGGCCGCGTCGGTGACAATGTCTTCGCCGGTGTCGTAGACCGAGACGATGGCCGGATGGTTGAGCGACGCGGCCGCCTGCGCCTCGCGCCGGAAACGAGTCTGGAACGACGGGTCCCGGGCTAGATCAGACCGCAGTAGTTTGATCGCGACGGTTCGCCCAAGGCGGGTGTCGCGGCCGACGTGGACCTCGGCCATGCCGCCGCGGCCGATCAGCTCGCCGACCTCGTAGCGGCCAGCCAGGATCCGTGGAGTGAAGTCCGCCACCGATCTACCTTTCCATGATTAGGCCCAATGCGGGCACCGTGCTAACTATACTTACCCGGCCCGTCGTCGTGGATGCCACCGCCGCCGAACCCTGCCCCAATGGGGCCGGCGGCCCGGCGTTCGCGGTGATCACCGTCAACAGGCCGATCAAGATGATGATGAGCAGTCCGGCCCCGGCCAAGATGGCCCAGAACCAGTCTCGCGCGCGGATTCCCGAGCGGGGCGCGAACCGCTGCGGCGGGAAGGACGGCGGCGCCGTCGGCGTCAGCCCTGACTTGGGCTCGTCGGGTGGGATCTCGAGGGGCGGATCGAGGGGTTTGGCCAGCTCGGCGGTCGACGGCAGGGGAAGCGGCGCCGGCGGGGCCTGGCTGAGCGCGGAAACCAAGGCCGGGACGTCCTGGCCGCGACGGGGACGGGGCCTGGCCCCGGGCGCGCGCGCACGTCTGTGACCGTTCGCCGGGTCCGATGCCGCCCGGTCGCCTTGTTCCGGAACGGCGGCCACGTCAGGTGGCAAGGGAGCGGCCACGGTCGGCGCGACCTGGTCCACAACCGGTCCGACATCGGTGGCCGGGGCCGGTGGCGGCAGCAGGGAGGCGATCGGCGAGGCGGGCTGCTCGGCGGTGTGGGGAGGGGTGTCCGGCCGTTCGGAGGCGAGCAACGGCCGGGCGGTCACGCCGCTGCGCGAGGCCAGCAGACGGCTGGCCAGATGGCGGTGGGTCTCCAAAGCCTCGCCGAATAAGCGGGCCAGCTCGCCGCCGCCGGCCGGGCGGGCCGCGGGGTCCTTGTCCAACAACTGCATGACCAAGGCCGCCAGCGACCGCTCGACCGTGCCGGGCAGCGGCGGTGGCGTGTCGTTGACCTGGGACAAAGCGATGGCGACGTAGTTCGCGCCGCTGAACGGCCGCCGTCCGGCCAGCGCCTCGTAGGCGATCACTCCGAGCGAGTAGAGGTCGCCAGCGGGGGTGGCGGCGTTGCCGAGGGCCTGCTCCGGGGCGAGGTACTGGGCCGTGCCCATGACCTTGCCGGTGTCGGTCAGCGCCAGCTGGCCGTGCGCCACCGAAATGCCGAAATCGGTCAGTTTGACGTGGTCGGACGGGCCCAGCAGGATGTTGCCCGGTTTGACGTCGCGGTGGACCACGCCGGCGCTGTGGGCGGCGTGCAGGCCGAGCGCCGATTGGATCAGGATGGGCAGCAGCCGCATCGGCGCGATCACCGCATGAGCCGCCACGACATCCGCCAAAGACTGGCCGTCCACATATTCCATCACCAAGTAGCCGGTGCCCTCATGTTCACGGTAATCGTGGACCGTGGTGATGTTCGGGTGGTTCAGCATGGAGGCGTTACGAGCCTCGATGCGCAAGCGTTTGAGCGACGTCTCGTCGCCGGTGAACTCTTGGCGCAGCACCTTTATGGCCACTGGCCCGTCCACCTGCAGGTCATGGGCCCGCCAGACCTCGCCCATGCCGCCCACCGCGATGCGGGACACCAGGCGGTAGCGGCCGTCCGCCAGCATCAACCCGGTCTGAGCGATCATTCGAAGACCGCCCCCAAGATGGCGGCCGCCATCGGCGCGGCCACTGCGCCGCCGGAACCGGACCGGCCCAGAGCGCCGCCGTCTTCGACCACCACGGCCACGGCCACGGTGCGGCCTTGGCTCTCTCCGAAAGCGACCGTCCAGACGTCTGGCGCCTGGCCTTCCATGGTCTCGGCCGTGCCGGTCTTGGCCCCGACCGTCACGCCTTGGACTTGGGCGCGCTTGGCGGTGCCGGTCTCAGCCACCTCGATCATCATGTCTTTCAGCGTGGCGGCGGTGGCGCGGCTGATCGGCTGGGCTAACTCCTCGGCTCTGACTTCCCTGACCACGCTCAGATCAGCGGCTCGCTCGGACCGGACCAAGTGGGGGCGCATCTCGCGGCCGCCGTTGGCGATGGCGCCCACGACCATCGCCATCTGCAGCGGCGTCACCCGGTCGTCGAATTGGCCGATCGCGGCCATCGCGGTCTGGGCTCGATCCATGGCCTTGGGGAAGGTGGAAGGCGACACATACAGCGGAATCGACAGGTCCTGCCCAAAACCGAACCGTTCAGCCTGATTGGCGATGACATTGGCCCCCAGCTTCATGCCCAGCCAGCCGAAAGCGGTGTTGCAAGACACGGTCATGGCCTCGGCCAGGGTCATGACGCCGGCGGCGGCGCAGGAGGAATCGGCGAAGTTGGTCAGCTTCCTGGTGCTGTTCGGCAACTCCAGGGCTTGCGGCGCCTCGAGTTGGCTGTCGGCGCTGTAGTCGCCAGATTCCAAGGCCGCGGCCGCGGTGATGAGCTTGAAGGTCGACCCGGGTGCGTAGAGGTCGCCGCCGATCGCCCGGTTGTGCAGCGGACCGGTCGGGTCCTTTTCCAACGCCGTGTAGGTCGCTTGGACGGCCTTCGGGTCGTGGACGGCCAAAGAGTTCGGATCGAGCGACGGCTTCGACACCATGGCCAAGATCTCGCCGGTCTTGGCGTCCAGGACCACAGCGCTGCCTTGGACCTCCCCCAGAGCGTCCCAAGCCGCCTGCTGGATGGCCGGGTCGATGGTCAATTCAACCGCGCCGCCGGTCGGCTTCTTGCCGGTGAAAACATCCTGGACGCGGGTCCAGAACAACGAGTCGGCGGTTCCCTCGAGAACCTCGTTTTCAATCAACTCCAGCCCGGAAGGCGGTCCGACCACCGTGACATAGCCGGTGACAGGCGCGTAGAGCTGACCGTTGGCGTAAACCCGCTGGTACGAATAGTCGTCGTCGCTTTTCTTCGATTGGGCCACGATGGTCCCGCCGGCGGCGATGATGGGCCCGCGGTCGCGATCGAAGGAGTCGTAGAAGGTGCGCGAGTTGCGCGGGTCGGCTCGCAGTTTGCCGGCGGCGGCGAATTGGATTGTGCTCGAGGCCACCAGCAGCGCTATGAACATTGCCGTGACGACCAAGGAGACGCGGCGGATTTCGCGGTTCACGGGCGCCGCACCGCCTCGGTGGCGATTTGATCGCCGGCCCGTTCCGTTAGCGGACCGCCGCTGGCTGGCGTGGCGGCGCCGTGAGGCCGCGCCGCCGAAGAGGACGATGCCGCCCGTGCCGCCTCAGCTTGCAGCACCGGCCCGATGTCGATTTCCGAGGTGGCGGGAGGGGGCCGGCGGGCGCCGTCGGAAATCCGCAGCAGCAGCGCCACCACAATCCAGTTCGCCAACAGCGCCGAGCCGCCGTAGGCCAAGAACGGCGTCACCAGGCCGGTCAGTGGAATCACCCGGGTGACGCCGCCCACCACGACAAAGAGTTGGAAGGCCAAAGTGAAGGCCAGACCGGTCGCCAAGAGCTTGCCGAAGCCGTCGCGGGTGCCGATGGCGGTCCTCAGCCCGCGCTCGACTAGAACCAGGTAGACCAACAGGATCGCCACCACGCCGGTCAACCCGAGTTCTTCGCCGATCGAAGCGAAAATGAAATCGGAGTAGGCCAGGGGCGTGATGTCGGGCCGCCCCCGGCCCAGGCCGGTGCCGAACAAACCGCCGTTGGCCAGCCCGAACAGGCCCTGCACCAGTTGGCCGGAACCGCCTTGCGCCTCATAGAGACTCTGGTCGAACGGCGTCAGCCAGATCGCGAAGCGGTTCTGGACATGCGTGAACAGTCGGTAGGCCACCACCACGCCGCCTGAAAACAAGATCAGCCCGATCATGATCCAGGACGGCCGGTTGGTCGCCACATAGATCATGACCACGAACAAGCCGAAGATCAACAGGGAGGTTCCCAGGTCGCGTTCGAATACCAGCAGCCCCACCGAGATCACCCAGGCCGCCATGATCGGCCCCATGTCGCGCAGGCGCGGCAGTTGCAAGCCCAGCACCCTGGGGCCGGCCAGAGCCATGGCGTCACGCCGGGTGACCAAGTAGCCGGCGAAGAAGACGGCCAGGGCGATCTTCGAGACTTCGGCCGGCTGGAAGGACAGCGGGCCGACGTGGATCCAGATCCGCGAGCCGTTGATGCTGGTGCCGATCAGCGGCGCCAATGGCGCGACCAGTCCAACCAGGCCCAAGATCAGCGCGGTGTAGGTGAATCGCCGCAACGAGCGGTGGTCGCGCAGCCAGGTCACCGTCACCGCCGCGGCCACCAGGCCGAGCACCGTCCAGATCAGCTGCTTCGAGGCGATGGACGAGCCGGGATCGACGCCGCGCTCCTCGTAGCGCAGCGACAAGCGGTAGATCATGGCCAAGCCGATGCCGTTGAGCAGCACCGCCACCGGCAGAATGACCGGGTCGGCGTAAGGCGCTCGCCAACGCAGAATCAGATGCACCACCAGGACCAGAACAGTGAAGCCTCCGCACTGGACCGACATTTGGGCTGGCAATCGGCCGGTGACCGCGAGCGCCACCTGGGCGTAGGCGAAAAAGGACATCCCCAGGGCCAGGATCAGGAGCAGCAGTTCAGCCCAGCGGCCAGGTCTGGCGCCTCCGGGCAGGACGGTCGCCACCTTCAGCCTCCTGTTGGGCGCCCGGAGCTGGACTGTTCAGCGCCGCCCTGGGACTGGCTGGGCGAAGGGGCGTTCGACTGCGGCGTCTTTCCCTTGGGCGACGGGTCGATCGAGGGCTCCCGGCGTTTGGCGCCCTGAGACGGGAGATCCGAGCGTGACTCGGCCACGGCATCGTTCACCCAGTCCTGGGCCTCTTCCCAGGTGAGGTGGCGCTGGGAGGTCTGTTCGACCTGCTCGCGGTACAACTCGGTGAGGTCTGTGGTCAGGCCGTAGGCGGTGCGACGGGCGACATGCGACAGGTCAAGGCCGAAAACCTCTTGGGGAATGCCCTTGTAGATGGCGACGTTGCCATCTGCTTCGCCGACGTAATACTGGTTCTGGCTCCAGGTGTAGGCCCAGTAGAGGCCGCCGGCGATCAGCGCCAGGACAACCAGGACGGCTGTGGCCCAAGCCAGCCGTCGGCCGATCGGGCGGCGCGAGTCAGCTAAGTCGGACTCATCGGCGGGCTTAGCCGTCTGCACCAGCGAGGCCGCCTTGGCGGCGGCGCCGCCACCGCCGCGAGTGGGCCGGTGGCGGTCGATCGCCGCGGCGCCGGCCACTTGGGCGGCGGTGGACGGGACTTCATCGGCCGGTAAATCATCTATGTCGAGCACGTCGGCCAGGATGCAAGTGACGTTGTCGGGGCCGCCGCCGCGCAAGGCCAATTCGATCAGCAGGTCGGCGCATTGGTCTGGATCGGCCTCCTCGACCAGGGTTCGTTGCAGCGTGGCCTGTGACACCACTCCGGACAGCCCGTCGGAGCAGAGCAGCCAGCGGTCGCCGGGCTCCGCCTTGCGCACCGAGATGTCCAGCCCGCCGGACAACTCCACGTCGCCGAGCACGCGCAGCAGCAATGACCGTTGGGGATGGTGTTCAGCCTGACCGGGTTCCAGTTTGCCGGTGTCGACCAGGTACTGGACAAAAGTGTGGTCGGTGGTGACCTGTTCCAATTGGCCGTCTCTGAGCAGATAGGCGCGGGAGTCGCCAATGTGGCCCAGGATCAGGCGGTCGCCGGACCTGAGCAGGGTTGTGATGGTGGTGCCCAGGCCGGCCAGCTCTTGGTCCTCTTCGACCCGCTCCAGAAGTTCGTCGTGGGCGGCTTCGACAGCCGCCTCCAAGGTTTCGGCCGCCTGGTCCGAGGTCGGTGTCTCCTCGTCCAAAGGGGCTAGATGCGCGATCGCCACAGAAGAGGCGATGTCTCCGCCGGCGTGGCCGCCCATGCCGTCTGCGACAACCAAGAGATGCGGGCCGGCGTAGGCCGAGTCCTGGTTGTTGGCGCGGGTCAGTCCGATGTCGGACCGCACCGCGTAGCGCAGCGCGATGGTCACGCTATCTCAGCACCTCCAAGGTTGTGTTGCCGATCCGGATCGACTGGCCTGCAGTCACTTCGATCGGGGCCGCAATTCTCTCACGACCAATGAACGTGCCGTTGGTCGAGCCCAAGTCTTCCAGCACCCAGCCGCCATGTCGCGGCACCAGTTGGGCGTGGCGTCCAGAAGCGAACTCGTCGTCAAGGACCAGATTGGCGGTCGAGGAGCGGCCGATCACCACTGGCGCGCGCGTCAGCGGCAGCGTGGTGCCCTTGAGCGGGCCGGTCTTGACCACCAGGCGGGTCGGGGAGGAGGGATTGACGGACTGGGCGCCGGCGTGGGGCGGGACCAGGTTCGCCGCCAGCGGCGGGATGGCCGGCGCGGGAGTCGCCACCGCAGCGGGCGCCAACTCGGCCGGCCGGCCCACCCGGGCCCGTTTCTTCGGTTCCGACCGGTCGCCGGGGGAGGCGTCACGCCGCCGGATGGTGGTCCCGTAGATGTCACGTCGCAAGGTGACCAGAGCCGCGAGCACGAACAGCCATAGCATCAGCAAATAGCCGAGCCGGAGCAACGAGACCGACAGCTCTCCCATGCCTCAACCTTAGTTGGGCCCGGGGTCAGTTCTCAGGATCAAAACCCAAGTCGGTCGACTCGCCGGTCCAAAACACCACTTGGGTCCGGCCGACGGTGAGGGTGTTGCCGTCCACCAGCAGGGCGTTGGTGATGCGGTGGCCTTCGACGAACGTGCCGTTGGTCGAACCGAGGTCGGTGGCGATGGGCCCCTCGGGCGTGAGCCTGATTTCGACATGCCGTCTTGACACCCCGGTGTCTTCGACAATGATGTCGGCGTCCGAGCCGCGACCGATCACCGTGACCGGTCCGGTCAGCAGATAGCGTTGACCGTCGATGTCGACGATCGGGTGCCGCGAGGTCGCCGATGCCGGTCCGGCCGGCGCCACAGCCCCGCGAACCGTCTCAGAGCGGACCCGGAAGATGCCGACCTCAAGGTCCGGGTCTTCCTCGAAGGTCACTGAGACCGGGCCGACGAAGGCATAGCGTTGAGAGGCCGCGTGCTGGGCCACGCCTTCTTGGAGTTCCTCGCCCATCGCCTCAGCGCCCCAGTCCAAGAGGCGGTCGAAATCTGGGGTCGAGAGTTCGATGACGAACTCGTTCGGCACCACGGCTCGCCCGCGGGCCAGCACGGCCGCCTTGTCGTCCAACTCGCGCCGGAGCGCCGAAGCCAGGTCCACTGGTTTCACCTCACTACGTGATGCTTTGGCGAAGGCGCCATTGACTGCGCGCTCGACGCCTTTCTCAAACCGGTCGAGGAATGTCACCTGCTATCCCTCCCCACTGCAAGAACCTAGCCAATGGTAACGACTTCCTTCCCCCGTGCGTATAGGTCTGGCGACCGGACCACGTCTCAGATTCCCCTCCGAACGCAATTCATGCTAGCCTCATCGCTTGCGCGCGAGTGGCGGAATAGGCAGACGCGCACGGTTCAGGTCCGTGTGCCCGAAAGGGCGTGGGGGTTCAACTCCCCCCTCGCGCACCAACTATTCGCACTGACAGCAGCACCACGTTCCGAGGGCGAGGCGGAGATCATGAGTGCAACATATCCCCAGCATCCAGGCGGCGGACCGGCCCTGCCGGGCCAGCCGTTGCCATACGGCGTGGCGCCCGGCCCGGCCGCCCTCGTGGCCAAGAAGAAGGGCGTCGCGGGAGTGGTGGGCCTGGTCTTGGCGGCGGTCGCCACGGCCGGGATCGGCCTGGCCGCCTGGGCCTGTCTGGCCACCATTCGAATCGACCCTTCGCCGTTCGACACGGCCAAGTGGTGGCTCCTGGCTTTGTTGCTCCTGGCCGCGGCGCCGGTGGTCGCGATCGTCTTCTGCATTGTCGGCTTGGTCAAAGGGGCTCACCGGGTGATGGCCGGGATCGGGTTGGGACTGGCCGTTGTGGGCCCCATGGCCACGTTGCCCTGGGGCTTCAGCGCCGGGGTCGACTCTTTGGCCCGAACTGCGGCCGCCTCTAGCGCGCAGATCGCCGACGGAGTCGATTACGGCCGCGATCAGCTTCTCGAGGCCCTCGAAGAAGAAGACGTCGAGCTTCCCGACTGGGCGCGGTCTTTGCTCGAAATCGGCGCTGAATGAAGGACTGGCCAGCGCAAACCCCTCGCCCAAGGGTGGGTCACAGGCTGGACGGCCTGGCCTCGGCCTAGACGCCTAGAAGCCCGCCCTGTTCAGCCGAGCGGGCGCGGCCGGCCGGGAAGTCACCGGAATGCTCGCTCCGTCAGGCGCCAGGCCATCAGCCGCGCCCAGCCGCGCCCGGCCGCGCTCACGGGACGACCTGGCAGCTTCCCGGTGTGTACCCGGCGGCCGAGACGGCATCGTAGGTGGTCTGGTCGGCCAACAGCGCCAACTCCGAACCGGTGGTCGCTCCCGGCAAGGTGATCATGTTGGCGCCTGCGCTGGCGCGGGCCAACTGCGCCAACGACCACAACGACGTCTGTTCATCCACCTGGAAACCGCCGCTGACGGCCCAAGCCGCCCGCTGCAGACGGATCGGATCGGACAGCGCGTCTTGGGCTGATCGCTGCAGCGCGGCCACCGTTGTGGCGGCGTTCGAGGCGCGATAGGCGTTGCCCTCGTCAAGGCCGGTCTCCCGCCACTTCCCGTCGATCAGGTATTCCGGATGGCGGGAGCGGACGAAGGCCAAGGCCGCTTCTCCGTCCAGGGTCTGGCTGCCGGCCCCGGTGGGCTCAAGGAAGCTGTAGTAGTCGCGGGTCGAATGCTCGAAGTCGAGGGTCAGGCCGCCCAGCGCGTCGACGGCTTCGACAAAGCCGCGCAACGTCACTTTGACCAAATGATCAGTGGGGATGCCGAGCCCGGCGCAGAGCGCGTGAACCAGCTCGGCCTCGCCTTGTTCCAGAGCCACGGCCACCCGTTCGTGGCCGCCGTCAACTGTTCGCGGCAACACCATGTCCCGCGGCACCGACACCACTTGCGTGGAGCCGTCGGCTTCGAGCCGGAGCACCAAGATGATGTCGGCTCGTTCGCCGATGGCGCCCGGCAGGCCACCGTCGTAGTAGATGTCTCGACCAGGCGGCCGGTGCTCCCGCGAGTCGGTTCCCACCAGCACCCAGGTCTCGCCCGGGGCGGCGCTGGTGGTGGCCGGGATCGGGAATCGGTCCACCCGCAGCACCAGGACGGCCGCGTCGACGGACACCGCCAGCGTCAAAGCCAGGAGCACGATGCCGACCGTCGCCGCCACCCGCCTAACCTTGCGTCGGCCGGTGGCGGCGTTCACGGCCGGCTTGAGGGGCCGCCGGCCAAGACGCTTCAGCCAGCTGGAGGGCGCGTCCTCGGGCGCGTTCTTGGGCGCGGTCGGGGATTCGCCGCTGTCTGACGACGGGGCGCTGCTGGGCGAACTGGTCTTCACGGCCGCAGGCGGATGGCTAGCTGTCGAGCCCGCGAGTGTCGCTCAGACGCAGGGTCACGACCGTGTTGTCGGTGGAGAAGCCGCCCTCGGTGGTGGCGTCCTGGCCGTGGAAGCAGGTCACCAACAGCAATCGTCCGGGGACCTGTTTGAGCGCCTCCGGGTCCCAGGGGTAATCGTCCTTGGGAATGTTGCGGACTGTTTCAACTGTGTAGGTGAACACGCCGTATTCGGTCGACACCTCGGCGGTGTCGCCGATCTGCAGGTTGGGCAGATTGTTGAAGACCGGCTCTTGGGCCGGGTCTCCGGCGTGGCCGTGGAGGTAGACCGTGCCGCGCGAATCGCCGCCCGGCATGTCGCCATATTCGACGCCCGCCCGGCCGCCCACTTGCCAATAGACCAATTGCAGCGAAGGCGGGTCGACGCAAGTGATGACGCCGTCCTCGTAGCAGGGTTGGCCGGTGAGCCCGTCGGAGCCCTGTTTGGCGTCCTCGACTGTGTAGGGGACGATGTTCGCGTCCACGTCGATCGCTTCGATGCGCAGATGAGTGGGCTGTGAGGCGACGTCTGGCGGCGGCGGCTCGATCTTGAACACGCTGAGGTCGCCTTGCGCCAAGGACGGCCCGGCGGCGGTGGGCCGCTGGCGGCCATTGCCCGCCACGATGATGACCGCCCAGGCGATTACGGTGACCGCGACCAGCGCGCCGACTACAAAGAGCAGCTTGCGGGAACGGCGGCGCGAACGGCCCCTGAGACTGCGCCGGGTGGCGAACCCCGCAGCTTCCGGCGGGGTCTCAAGGGCGGCGGTGTCGTCAGCGGTGGCCTGGTCTTCGGAGTCTTCGTCCTGGTCGTCCCGGTCTTCCTCGTCGTCCTGGTCGGGTGTTCCAGCGTCCTCGGGCTCTGCCCGGTCGTCGGGCTCTGCCTCGTCTGAAGGGCCTTCAGCGTCGTCAGGGTCCGCTGTTTCGTTCGGCTCTGCCTCGTCTTCGGGTTCCTCGGCATGGTCGGGCTCTGCTGCTTCGTCGGGCTCCGCCTCGGCTTCAGGCTCTGTCTCGTCCCCGGGTTCCTCGGTTTCGCCGGGCTCGGCTACTTCGTCAGGCTCTGCCTGGTCCTCGGGTTCCTCGACTTCGTCAGGCTCCGCCGCTGCTTCGGGCTCTGCCTTGTCTTCGGATTCCCCGGTGTCTTCAGGTTCGGGCCCGTGGTCGGGTTCCGCTGAGTCGCCAGGCTCTGCAGCCCCGGCCGCCGCTTGGTCCGGCGCCTCGGCCGGCTCAGTTTCCCCCGCGTCTGGGGTGTCGTCGCTCAAGGCAGAATCCCTCCTTTCGTGAAGAAGACCGGAGGCCGCCTCAAGGCCTTGCTATTCAGCAGGCCCCGGGCGACCCCCGGTCTGAAGTCAGAAAACCGAAGAGCTACGGAGAATCAACTCGTGGGGACGTCGTTGGAGGCTCGGGGCAGCCCGCTCTTGGCTGTGGAGCCCGGGCCGGCGGCCGACGTGGGCTTGGCCACGACGTTGATCTCGATATGAGCCGTACGTCCAGAGGTCAGCCCCTGGGCGATGATCGTGTGCGTGCCGACCGACAGGTCGTCAGGCAAGGTGACAGAGCCGCTGACCCCGCCCGAGGAATCGACGGTCCAGACAATCAGCTTCTGGTAATCCGACCGGACGCCGATCTCGACTTGCTCGCCGGGCAGGAAACCATCCAGCGTCAAGGAGACGGCCCCGCCCTGGACGGCGGTGGTCGAGGCGACCGTTACCACCGGGGTGTAGGCGGAGTTGCCGGCTGTGGGTGCTGGCGCGGGCGAGGGTGCGGCCAACACGGCGCCGGCGCCGGCGGTCACCAGGCCGACAGAAATCGCCGCCGCAGCAAGAACTCTGTGGATCTTCTTCACAATTCAACTCCGAGTTTTCTTCGTTTGATGGGGCCCCATGGGGAAGTAATCTCCTTTTGTACCAGAACGCGACGGGCCACGCAAGCCAACGTAACCAGCGATCAATGCTCGACCAGCGCTGGCGGGGCCGGTCGCTCAGTCGATGATCAAACCCATCACTTTAGTTCGGGACTCCGAGACTTGCCGCTGGTCCAGGTTTGCCTTGCGCTTGACCGGGAAGACACCAAGTGATCTGGACGCCTGCTCGTCGATCACCTCCACGAAGATGCGTTCATTGCTGTCGTACTGGTAGCGGATTGTGAATCGCGCGCCGGCGGGGTATTCGGGGATCGGGAAAGTGACCGAACCGATTTGGGTAACCCATCGCAGGTCGCGGCCATCACCCTGGGTGACCCGTACCGTCAGCGTCGGCTGTTTGTCCAGCCGGGTGAGCGCTAGAGCCTCGCCGACGGCTTTGGAATAGTTGGTGTTGCGCGGGATCACCTCGATGTTGACCTCGGTCTTGCCGTCGGTGGCGTCAAGCATCACAACGCCCAAGGCGTGGCCGGTGGCCTCGTCGGCCGCTGCCCGGAAGGTGTCTCTGGGGATGATCGGCCGGACGTCTTCGACCACCGGACCTTCCTGCGCGGAGACGTCTCCGGAGGAGACCTCGGCCCCGATCACGCCGCGTTCGCCGAAGAAGCCGGCTCGCACGCCGGCGCCCAGGGCCACGGCCTGTTTCGGGTCGACTGTCCGCAAGGGCCGCTTGCCGGTCACATCGTGGAGCATCTGCGAGACCTGCGGCATGAAGGTCGAACCGCCGACCAATAGAACGTTGTCGATTTCCTCCCAGCTCAGGTTCGATTCGTCCAAAGTGTCTTCGACCATGCTCCTGGTACGGCCGAGCAGATTGGCGGTGGCCTGTTCGAATTCCTCCCGGGTGATCCGGATCCGGTACGGCTTGCCCTGGAAGGCGTAGACCAGGGTGGCCGTGGTGACGGTGGTCAAGGTGCGCTTGGCGTCTTCGGCCTTCTCCCGCAACTGGGCGATCTCGTCCAAGTCGTCATCGGCGATCTTGGGGCCGCCTTGTTCCGCGATGCGGCGCATGATCAGCTTCACCATCTCGTTGTCCCAGTTGAAGCCGCCCAGATTGGAGTCCCCGCGCTTGCCGATCTCGATCCACTGCGGGCCTTCGAAGGCGGAGGTGAACTGCATTATGGTGACGTCGAACGTGCCCCCGCCCAGGTCGTAGACCAGCACCGTCGCGTTCTCTTGGGCTTCCACTCCGAAGGCCAGGGCGGCGGCGGTGGGCTCGTTCAACAAGGCCAGCACGTTCACGCCGGCGATCTCGGCGGCCTGCAGAGTGGCGGTCCGCCGGGCGTCGCCGAAGTAGGCGGGCACGGTGATGACCGCTCCTGCCACCGGCTCCCCGAGCGCCTCCTCGGCGTCCGCCACCAGGCGCCGCAGGATTATGGCCGAGATCTCCTCGGGGGAATACTCTTCGCCGGTCGAGGAAACGAACCGCCAGTCCGGATTGCCCATGGACCGTTTGACGAACTGCACCACATCATCCGAACTGACCGAGATCGAGTTCTTGGCCATAGTGCCCACCAGCGGTTCGTCCTTGCCGTCGCCGGGCGGGAAGAAAACCACCGACGGGGTTTCGTCTTCGCCTTCGCGGTTGGGCAGGACCCGCGGTTTGCCATCGTCCCCCAGGTAGGCGACCGCCGAAAAGGTGGTTCCCAAATCGATACCGACTGCGCGTCCGGTTGTAGACACTGGGTCTCTCCATTCCCTGGGTCACAAGATGGCGACTGATGTTCACCTGATTCCCAGCAATGTTAGCGCTGGCATTCAGGAAATACTGCGGCCGGTCAAGGCAGTTGCTAGCATGGCTAGCGGTCAGCATCGCCGGATGCGCGGTCTTGGACGCGCGGGTAGGCTGGTCAGCCTCGACATTAGTCTCATGCCACCGGTGTGAAAGGTAGCTGCCAATGGACGTCTCCTCAGGCGGTTGGCCCGGCCAGGCCGCGGCCCCGACGGCTGGGGGCGCGCCCTGGCCAAGTTCGGACGCCAACGACCAAAACCCTTGGAGTACTGGCGAACCTCAGTTCGGTGGTGGGCCGGTGATAGTTTCGAAGCCGCCCCTGGTCTGGCTTTACGTCTCGATGGCGCTGGCTGTGGCCAGTGCCGCGGTGGCCTACCTGGTGACCAAACAGACGGTCTTGGCCTTGGCGCCGTGGGCGGTGGCGGCCCTGGGCTCATTCGGCTCGCTGTCGGTGTTCTCCACGGTGGAGGCCAAACGCCGAGCGTCGCAAGCCTACTCGCGCGATCCTTCGGTAGGCCTGGTCTACGCCGTGGCGGCGGTCTTGGCCGTGGCGGCCGTTGTGGCCACGGCGGTCCAGGTCGGCTTTTGGGCGGCCCGGCTATGACACGCCAGGTTGTGGTCCGCCGCGGGCTGGCCGTGGGCTTGGCCCTTGGCGCGGCTTTGGCCTTGGCGCCGGCGCTGGCGGCCGATGCCGTGCCCAGACCAGAGTTCGTTCCCGCCGTTGGCGAGGGGGCCGGTTCGCCAGCCCTGGCCCAGTTCGGCACCTGCCTGCAGGGCGCCGGCGGCCGGGGCGATCTGTTGATTTTGATGGACGAGTCGGCGTCCTTGCGCGGTTACACCAACTTCACCGCCTCAGACCCGGACGCGGTCCGGGTGACGGCAGCGCGATTGATGTTGAACCAGCTGGCCCAGACCGCCGAGACGAACAACTGGAGCGGTTTGAACGTGTCGGTGGCCGGCTTCTCCTCTGACTATGAGGAGCGGTTGGGCTGGACCGAGTTGCCGGCCGGTCTGGGCGCGGCTCTGACGGCTATGGACGCGCAGGCCAAGCGGGACAACGGCCAGGAAACCGACTATTGGCACGCGCTGACCAGCGCCACCGAGGTGCTGACGGCACGGCGGAGCGGGGAGGCGGACGTCTGCCAGGCGGTGTTCTGGTTCTCTGACGGCGCTTTCTCGTTGGAGCCAAACGTCAAACGCGCCAATGATCGCAAGGTGTTCGAGTGGGCGCCCGAGCTCAAGGACACGACCAAGGAACAGGTCAAACAGGCCGAAGAGGCCGCCACCGGCGGATCGGATTTCCGTTCCGGAGCGCTTTGCAAACCGGCTGGCGTGGTGGACGGCCTGCGAGCCAACGGCATCTACCTCTTCGCCGTCGGATTGGCCTCGAAAGACGCGCCGGCCACCGCCTTCGAACTGATGACCGCCATGGCCGAGGGCCCGACCGCCCGTTGCGGCGACCAGGAGCCGCTAGGCCAGTTCTATCCGGCGTCTTCGCTGGAAGAGTTGCTGATTGAGTTCAACCGCTTCGGCGACCCCAGTCAAGTGCCGGTAGACACCGATCAGGCTGAGATCTGCCAGGAGGCCGATCCGGAGGCCTGCGTGGCCAAAGGCGCGGGCTATTCGCACAGTTTCACTGTCGATGATTCGATCACAAAGCTGACCGGCCTGGCGACTGCACCGGCCGGGGGTTTGAAGTTGTACGTGGTGCCGCCGGAGGCAAGCCCCATCGACGTCACCGGCACCGGGGGAACCCTGACCCCAGGCGGGGTCGCCGTCGATTGGGAGGCCCTGCCCCAGGACGCCGTCTCCGCCACCACCCTGACCTTCGCCCAAGGCGGCGGGACCGATTGGGCGGGCGAATGGCGGGTGCTGTTTGTTGATCCGACCGGTTCCACCGCCAACCAGAAGTCCAATTACTCGTTCCGCATCGAGGCGGACATCAAGCCGATTTGGGAATTGGTGACGGAGCCGGAGCTGGTTCAGCCGGGCGCCACCATCGAGGGCCGCATCACCTGGGAGCACAATGACGGTCAGCCGATCAGGGAATTAGCTGGCGAGCTGTCGCTCGAAGCCCATCTGGCGGGCCAGGACTACGAGTTGGAATCGGCCGTGCCCGGCCAAGACGTGCTGGACCCGGACACCGTCTGGTCGCTGACCATCCCCGAAGACGCCCGTCCCGGCGAGGCCAGCCTGGTGCTCACAACCTGGTATGTGGCGGCGGGGACGGCTGGTTCGGACGGGACCCCGATCCAGGGGACCACGGCATCGTACCCGTTGACTATCTACCCGCTGCCCGGCTACCCGCAGAAGGTGGCCAAAGAGGTGGCGCTGGGCAAATTGGAGGAAGGCGCCACCAGCGGCAGCGGCCAACTGGAGTTCACCGGGCCGGGCTGCTTGTGGCTGGATGAGGCCGCCACCACAGCGGAACCGGCCGACGCGACCGGCGTGAAGTGGTCTTCGACCGCGAACTCCGCTGAGACTTGCGTTAGCGCGGGCGAAGGCGAAATCGGTCACATCCAGATCGACCTGACCATGGAGCAGGGCGGCAACGGGCAGGCCGCCGGGGCGCTGACCGTGATGGCGGCGCCGGAGGGCGCTGGAGAGCCGCAGGCCTACCAGGCCACCGCCAGCGCGACCGCGTCCAAGAAGATCGACGCGGTCACCTTGTGGCTGGTTCTCCTGGTCGCGGTGGTCCTTGGCCTGGGCTTCCCCTTCCTGGTGCTCTACGTGCTCAAATTCCTCGGCACCAAGATCCGTCAGCCCCAAAACGTCATGGCCAAGCGTTTCCAAGTCCAGGTCATGCCAGGCAGCGGTCTGGAGTTGGCCGGCGGCGGCCTGCTCGACCCGAACTCGATCTCGCCGACGGCAGACGTGATCCAGGGTCCGGCCGCCGGCGCGCGTTCGGTGATGGCGGATGGGTTTGAGCTGAAGGTGGTGTACGGGGCCAATCCGTACGGCCTGGGCCACGTCAAAGTCGTGGCGCCCGGTCTGCTCGGAGCCTCATCCTCGGATGGCTGGCCCAAAGGCAAGGACCATCACGCCGCGCTGCCGCTGGCCATTGGCGGCAACTGGGTCGTCTTGGTGGACCCCAACGCCGGCGCGGCGCCCGCGGACGGCACCTATGGAGCGGGCGGCCCGGTGGCCAGCGCGACGCTGCTGGTGCTGGCCAGCATCGTCGATCCAGCCCAGGGGGCCGAGGCCACGTTGGCAGACGCCCAGGCCAAGGCGCCGGATGTGATCGACCGCTTGGCCCGCTCGGCGCGGGAGGAAGGCGTCACCAAGGCCAAGAAGCCCAAGAAGGGCAAAGGCGCCGCCACGCCGCCCGCGCCGGAGCAGCCGGCGGACCCGTGGGCGTCTTCGGGACCGGGCGCGGACGGATTCGGCCAGGCCGACCCGTGGGGTTCGCCCGCCGGCGGCCAGCCGGGCGGATCGGCGCCAGACCCGTGGGGTGGCGGCGGGGGCTATTACGGGCCGCCTCCGGGCGCGGGCCCAGGCGGTCCCCCCGGTTCACCCGGGCCGGCGGGTCCCTCCGGCAACTCCGATCCTTGGGCTTGACAGCGGCGCCGGGGAACCAGGCCAGATAACTGAATAGATTCCTAGTTCCCTGAGAAAGGCGAAGGCCATGAGGCGAGTGTTGGTGGTTGGTTGTGGCGGCTCCGGCGGGGCGACGCTGAGTTACATGATCGACGAACTGACGGGGTTGTTGCTGCCTCGCAAGGACCAGTTGGCGGCTCTGGGGGTAGGCGGATTGCCCGCCTGCTGGCAGTTCGCGCAGATCGACGTGCCAGCGGAGAACGACTCAGTGCCCAAGGGTCTCGAGCAGGCGGCGGTCGGCGGGGTGCCGGGCACCAGGTACCTGTCGACCGGAGACGGCCAGCGTTCCTATGGAGTCGTCGATGGGATTGTGTCCAAGGCGCTCGGCCCGGAACGCATTCGGGAATTGGGATCCTGGGCGCCTAAGGAACCGTCCAAAGTGGCCGTTCCGATCACCAACGGGGCCGGTCAATTCCGGGCGGTAGGGCGCGTTATAACGCTGGCCCGCAGGAGTCAAGTGCTTGACGGGTTGAAGCGGGCGTGGACGGATTTGGCCAACGCCGGTCCGGCGCTCGACGCCGTGGCGACAGTGTTTCCCGAGTTCGGGCCGCCGGGGCAGGCTGGCGTGGGCGGAAACAACAAGGCGGCCCCCATCGTGCTGGTGGTCTCATCGATGGCCGGCGGCGCGGGCGCCTCAATGGCGCTGGACGTCTGCCGGATCTTGACCGAGATCCCGGGACTGGATCCGGGCTTGGTCGGCGTGTTCATGTACGCGCCGGACGTGTTCGATTCACTGCCCGCCGACGGCCGCCAGGGGATCAGGGCCAATGCTCTGGCCATGCTCGGTGAGATCGTGGCGGCGCAGACGGGCGCGTCCTTCGAACACGATTCAGCGATGCTGGGCAAGAGAGTGGGCGCCGGGCCGTTGTCGCCCTTCGCCCGCGTGTTCCCGGTGGGCGCGGGAATTGGCACCGAAGGAGAGCAGTTGGCGGACCAGGCCGGAGACTTGTACCGAGCCTTGGGGCGCGGATTGGCGGCGTTGGTGACGTCTGGCGAGGGCCTGCATGACTTCGCGGCCTACGACCTGGGAAATCCGCATCCGCTGGTGATCGACGGCAACTATTTTGGCTGGGGCGTCGACGAGACCGAACTTGGCGGGTTGGCGTGGAAGAGCTTCGGTTTCGCGTCCCTGTCGATGGGGCGGGACCGGTACCGCCACTACGCTTCCCAGCGCCTCGCCCGGGCGGCGGTCGATCGACTGGTCGAAGGCCATTTGGCGACCGGCGCCACAGACAATCCGCAGGTCCAACTGGACCGCTTGTTGGATTCCACGTTGGACGGCTACCTGCGCGAGATCGGTTTGCCCGCGCGCGGCGAGAGCGTCATCAACTGGCTGAAATTCCAGGCGATACCAGAGGCGACCTACCAGTCCGAAGCCAACGCGGCCTTCGCCGAGACGGTGCCAGCCGGCCACCTCCAATTCGGGACCGGCGCCACCGTTGGGCAGTTGCGGAACGCTTTCGCGAACTTCGCCCAAACTCTGGGTCCAAAGGCGGCGCAGCGCGCGGACCAGCGCGCTTACGCCCTGGCTTACCATTGGAACCAAGGCCTGTTCCAGCGTTCGGTGGCCGTGTTCGAGCAGGCGACGGCTCGGTTCGGCCTGGCCTATCTGCGCGGCTTGATCAAGGCCGTGGATGAACAGCTGAGCGTGGTGAGCGCGGCCTTGGGCGCGGCCCCGGCCTCGGATGCGAACGTCTTCACCACGCCTGCCCCAATCGCCGATGTCTTGGCCCAGCAAAGCGAGAAAGCGGCCTTCAACCAGGCCCGGCAGACAGCCGAGCAGTACTGGCAGCACGTGCGAGCCGCTCTGGTGCGGACAATTCGGGCCAAGTCGGCGCCGTATTTCGGGCGCGGCCTGGCCTCGTTTTCAGCCGGGGTGTTGACCCCGCTGGCGGGGGCCGCCGGCGTGACACTACGGGTCTTGGAGGCGGAGCGGGCCAGGCAGGACGGCGAGGCCGGTCTGGCCAACCTGGACTCCGACGCCTACCCGGATTGGCCGTCGGATTCGGATGACCAACATGGCCCGGCCAACCGCTGGGACCATGCCGTGACCGAGGTGTTGATCACCCCGGCGAAGAATTTCCCGGCCCAGTACCGGGCGGATTTGGCGGCCTCGGCGCAAATGTGGGACGGGACGCCCGGTTCCGCCCACAATCCGGTGGCGCGGGTGATCGATGGACGCTGGGAAAATGCCGGCGGGGGCGCCAGCACCCCCGGCGACGGCAGTCCCGGGTCGCCGCCGCCGTTGATCCAAGTGACGCAGGTGTGGCATTCGAAGGCTTTCCGGCAGGACCCCCGGGACGGCTCGCAGATTGTGGAGCAAAGCGCGGCTTTCGACGTGCACGCGCGGCCGAAGGAGTTGCGGGAGCGGGCGTTGGGGTTCGTCGACCGGCCGAAGTTCTCATTCAGCCAGTTCGTGGCGCTGAGTCTGGCCGACTACTTGTCGGTCGCGGACGCGCCGGCGCGGCAAGCGGAATTGCTGGGGCCACGCGCCACCGAGATTGAGCGCTTGTTCAAGGACACTTTGAAGCGGGCGGAGCCGCTGGTGCGGATCAACTCCCAGGTGGCGCAAGCGACCGTGCCGCAGGCGGCGTTGAGACTGGATTACAAGTTCTCGGCCCTGCCCTTCCAGCGGTCCAGCGTGGCGGCGGCCCTGGAGCACTATTTGGCGCAGCCCAGCGCCGGTGTGTCCCAGGAGACGGCGGGACGTTTCAAGAAGCGGCTGAATGATTCGGGGGCGACCCGGGTGTCGGTGTTCGGCTCATATGAGCGCTTGACGCCGTTGGCGTACTCGTCTTTGTTGGAACCGATCGCGACCGAATGGGACAACTTGAAGATCCCGGCGGCGCGGAGCGGCTTTTGGATGTGGCGCGCTTCGCGGCCATTGGCGGCGCGGCTGCCGATGGCGGACGCGGAGCGCCAAGCGATGGTGAAGGGCTGGTTCATCGCCGAGATCGTCGGCGACTTGGCGATTCCGAGCCGGGACCGCCTCGACCAGCCGGTACGGGTTTTCTTCCGCGACCGCGAAAGCGCCGACCGTTGGCTGGACTTCCCGAATCCGCTCTTGACTCCGCCGACAAGCAGCGGTTTTGGCGCCGTGGACTGGCTGCCGGCGGTGTTGGAATCAGTCTTGTTGGCCTACGCCCGGGGGGATTGGCCGCCGGTGTTGGATTCGCTCGCCCCATATAGGGCGTTGCGGTCGGTCTACGACTCGGGCGCGGAGCCGGCCGAAGGGCAGTCGACCCTGGCGGCCGTGGGGCGCCTGGCGGAGTGGTTGGCGGCGGGCCGGTCGCCTTCCGGCGGCGAGAGCTTCGTCAAGGCGGCGACCCAAGCCCGGACCGCCGAAGAGCGCGCCGCCGCGGCGAAGGCGTGGATCGCCCATGTGCGCCAGCTGGTCGGTCAGCGCTACCTGCCGCAAGGTTTGGACGGCGCCCCGGGCGGAGGCGAGTACTCCCGGATCGAGACCCGCGCCGAGGCCGCCAAGGCGCCGCTCTACTGCCAAGTGGCCAGGGACGTCTGGAACGGACTGGCTGAGATCGAGCAACTGATCGACGAGGCGTTGGCAGAAGTCCTCAAGGCCCAAGCCGCGGTGGGCGAGGAAGAACCGGACATCGTCCGGGATGACCTCGACGAGGTGTTCTGACATGCCGGTGCTGAATGTCATCGCCGCGCCCAAGGGTCCGGCCGGCGAGATTCTGGACGCGCTGCAAGACCTCTCCGCCATTGGCATGGTCCAGCCGTTCATCTGGCTGGCCGGCCTGGACGGGGCCGGATTGGCGGCGACCGGTTCCTGGATCCGGGACGGCGAGCGGTTCACCGCCCCGCTGGACCAGTTGCTCAAAGACAAGGGCCAGGAAGGCTATGACCACCTGCGGGTAGGCGTTCTGGTTCCGGCCTACCCGGGCGTTGACCAGATCGGCCTCCAAGAGGCGATCGAGTTGGCCGCTGAGTTGGAGACCAACCCGGCGTTGTCGCGTACGCATGCCGAGCGGCTGCGGGTCTATATTGCCGATCCCAGCGCCCACCCGGTCGAGGGGATCGAGCCTGTGCTCGGGTGGCACAACGTCTTGATCGATCCGGAGAACGCCACCAGTCCAGGTGGCGGCCCAGTGGCTTGGACCGGCGGTGCTGACGCCTCCGATTTCGGGCGCCGGGCGTTGCCCGCCATCTGCGGCTTGTTCACCCTCTGGCGGGGTGAATCGACCGGAGCCCTGGACGGCACGGTGCCGCCGCCGAACGGCGGTCTGCGGATGATCCGTTCGTTTCACCGCAAACTGGACGCCACCAACGTGGTCGGCGCGGCCCGGCAGTCGGTCTTGAGCCTGGACCAAGGGTTGCCGGTCTCAACCGTGGTCGGCTCAGAAACCGAGGCGGCGCCTGATCCGGCGGCGCTCAGTTACCAAATGTCCAAGGTCTTCTTGGCTGACCATGGAGGCGACCTGGGGTTGGGCCCGCGCGAGGCGATCCCGGTGGAAGAGAAGAAGGAACTCGGTCCGGGCCAGACCCTGAAGATGTTCTTCTCCTTCCTCGGCAGCGCGATCGGGAACACCGTGGCCAATTTCCCCCAGCACGTGATCAACAAGATCAGCGGCTCCGTGGCCAGGAAGATCTCGAATCTGGTCTTCGGGTCCAACGATCCGGCCGTCATTGTGGTGGTCAACGGGCGCCGCGCAGACGGCAAACCGGCCGGTTGGCGCGAGCTCGGTCAGCAGATCGCTTCGGTGGCGGACCGCATGGGTTTCGCCACCACGCCCGATGCCGTGCCCAACTTTGGGTCGGTTTGGAAGAGTTACGGCGGCGCGGCCAGGGCGCTGGCGGATGGCCTTCCCCGGGGACGGGACTCAGAGGTGCCGCTGACCGGAACGAAACGTCCGATCATCCCCCGGCCAGCGCAGATTGTCCCGGACCCCAGGGAAGACCCCTTCCAATTGGACGCTCTGCTGGCCGCCGAACTCGGTTTGGCCCAAGTCCAACCCGGCGATGTCGCCGAATCGGAAGACCTGCGCAATCGCTTGCGGATGCTGGCCTCAGACCGGGTCCTGGGCGCCAGAGCCGGTCAGGAGCTGGCCCGGCTGGAAGGTTGGTTGGGGACGGTCGGCCACACTTTTGCCCATAATGTCGGGCGGTTCATCGCCGGCAACCTGCTGGCGGCTCTGGCTCAGGTCCGGGCTTACCTGACTGAGATCGAGCGGCGGGAACGGGGCGCGGCGACATCGCAGGATCTGGCGGATGCGCAAAAGCGGGCGCGCCGCCGGATCCTGGTCATTCTGGGAATCTTCTTGCTCGGCTTAGTGGCCACCGTGGTGCTGGCCGTGCTGGATGTCTTGGGTGTGGCGCTCGCCGTTGGGATCGGCGCGGCTTTGTTGATTGGCTGGGCGGTCTCGTCGCTGCTCGCGTTCACATCGAGCCAGCGGGATTTATTCGCTTTGGCGAACCGGGTCAAGACTCTCGAGCCGGCGCTGAATGCGCTCAGGCGGAATCTCCGGCAGGCATACAGCGACATCCAACGTTTGTCGTTGGCCTATGACCAGTACCTCATTTGGACCGCGATCTACGGAGAGTTCCTGAACCGGCCTTTCGGGCGCGGCAAGACGGCCGCGCCGTCCCCGGCGGTGGCGCCCGTGGGCCTGCCCACAGCGGTTCAATCCGCCGTCGTGGTCACCACGCCGGAGGTCTTGGCCCAGGTCACGGCCACTCTGCGGCAGGGCGTTTTCGAGCCCGGCTGGTTGGAGCCGGCCTGGGAGGCCTGCCTGCAGTCGGCCTTGGAGACGTTGGGGCCTCAGGCCGCCATCGCGTTGGACGGCGATCCAGGCCGGCTCTATGCCGACCGCGGCACGAATTCATACCTGGCCCTTTGGAGCGCCGCCGTTCTGGCCCACGGCGTGGGTCAACGCGCTGGCGAGACGGTCTGGAGCAAGGCCGAGAGCCGCTTGGGCCCGGGTGAAGCGCTGCGCGAACAACTGGTGCAGACGGTCCAAACCGCCGCCGGGACCGCGCCCGAATCGGCTGCTTGGTTCCAGTCCGGCCTGGCGACGGCGGCGAACCGGGTTGACGCCGCCAACTCGAGTTTGCTGGACAGCGAGGCCGTCCATCAAAGGTTGACGGTCTTCGAAGGGCCAGCTGAGTTGAACTCCCAAGAGCTGGAACTCAGTTCCACCTTCACGCTGACCCAAAGCACCGGCGTGATCCCGCCCTACCACGTCAAGATCTTCCCGTCGGCCGATGACCACCTAAAGCCCGACGACGTGCCTGAGGTCTTCTAGTGGCGCCGGAGTCTTCAAGAATGGCAACAGGCGCGGCAGCCGGCCGAGGCGCGGCGCGCCTAGGAGCCGTCCCGGTGGAGGGCGGCAGCGAGAGGGAAGCTCAGCTATGACCGCAGACAAGAACACGACCCTGCGCGCGGTGATCGACGCTCTCAAAGCTTGGCAGGAAAGCGCCCTGGCCGAAGGTGACGGGCGAGCTGGCGACCTCAGCCAGAGCCTGATGATGCGGCTAGCCAACGGGGCCTGGCGGGGCAAGCTGGTTGACTCCGAGGTGGTCGCCGCCCAAACGCCGGATCGCCTGAAGCCGCTGGCTCCGACGATCCTGGCGGCGATCGAGCAAGCCGTCGCGGCCCTGGCGGCGGCGGATGGGGGGCCGGCTGCCGCAGCTCCGAAGTCTTCTGCCGCCACTGGCGGGAAGCCGCCGGCCGGCCGGCCGGCCACGGCGCCGGGCCGAGCCGGCGGTCAGACAGGATCAGCTGCGGATGCTTCTGCAGGCGAGACGTCGGCGGGGAAGGTCGGGGCGAAGGCCGGGACGGCGGGGACAGCGGCGGCGGCGGAAAGCGCGGATGGCGGCCGGACGGCATCGTCCACCGGGGAAACTGAAGGCGAACCGGAGGCGCAAACCGCGCCGAGCGAGGAAGAAGTCGTCGCGGAGTACAGCGACGATTTGCCCCTCGACCTTGTGTTCGCCAAGTTCGACACCGCCGACGAGGCGCCCGACCTCGCCAAGGCCGAGGTCGACGGCCTGGCCGATGGCAAACGAATCAGCTGGCCGCCAGCGCCTGCGGATGGGCGGGTGCATCTCTTCCGCTTGGTCGTCTCAGACGGCGACGCCAGGGCGTGGGTACCGGAAGTCGGCGAGTTGCTGGCCGTCACCAAGCGTTCCGAGGTGGACGACACCCGGCCGTACACCCGGGTGAGGCGTTACTACACGGTCTTCCGCAACTCGGGCGACACCCTCGACGAGGCGCGCGCCGCCAAGGCCGTCAAAGTGGCGGAAGGCCTGGGCCTGGGCGATATCGAGGAACTAGAACTGGTTGCGCAGGACCGGACGGTCAAGGGTTTTTGGAAGGTGCCCCCCGGCACCGAGAGGGTGCGGGTCCACCGGACCCTGGCGCGCAACGCCGCCAACGGACTAGGGCCAGAGCTGTTCGGCAGTCCGTTCTCCGGCCCCGGGTTCATGGACGCTGACCCGCCGCTGGGCGAGACGGTGGTCTACAGCGCCCTGGTTTTGCATGATGAAGGCGGGCAGTCGCTGGGATCGGCCGTGAAACGTGAAGAGATCGCGATCCCAGCCCCGAAGTGGGTCATCGAGGACTTTGAGGCCCGGGCGATCGAAAGCCCTGAGGCGCCCGGAGGCGGGGCCGGCCCCGCGCCGGTGACGCTGTCGATGTCATGGACCGAACCGCCGCCCGCCTACAAGTCGCGAATCTACCTGGTCCACGAGTTCCCCACTGGGATAGCGGCTGGCGACGAGATGCCTGTGGAAAGCCTGGCGGCCAACGGGCTGCCTGACCTGAGGCTGGTGATGGGCTCTGCCGGAGAGCACAGCGCCGGCGGGAAACACTACATCCAGGGCTACCCCTGGCCATCCAACATAGAAAAGGTGTACCTCGTGCCGGTGGTCGTCAGCCGCGAGCGGGCCTGGGTCGGGGCGCCGGCGGTTCCGCCCGGTCCGTTGCAGGCGATCCGGGACGCGGTTGTGCGTGAACGGGTGAACAGGCAGGTCATCAGCTTCGAGTGGCCCCGGGCGGCGGATCGGGTGGAAGCGCGCCTGGACGTGCCGGGCCAGGACCCCTCAGGACACGGAGCGCCGGGCGGCGACGGGATGCCGTACGCCTACATTGAGCGTCAGGACTACAAAGAGGCCGGCGGTTTCGCCTTGGACCTCGATGTTTTCGGAGATCGCGGCGAGGGGCTGATCTACCTCACTCCGGTCCGCGAGCGTCCGGTCGACCGCGCCGAGCCCACGCCGGTCGCCTACCGGGCCCTGTCTCACATCGACTACTTCATCGACTGGCCCCGCCCGCAAGAGGTGGAGCCGGCCAGACCGGCGACTCTGCTGCGCAAAGCCACTCCCGCCAAGACCAGGCTGTGGCCGCCTCGGCCGATCTTGCACATCAAGCCCGTGCGCTTGCGCCAGGACCATGCGCAGGTCGGTTTCGTGGTGGTGGCCAAACCCGGCCGGGTGCCGCTCTTCCCCAAGGACACCATGATCGACGGCGGCACGCAGGTCCAAGTCAGTCCGGTGGTCCTGAACCAAGGGAACTGGGAGCGGAGGGGACCCCAAGCGGTGGTGTACATCCAGCCCAGCCAGTTGGGAACGGCGAGCTTCGAACTGAACCTTGACATGGGACGGCCGGGCGGCGTGCCGGGAATGCACAGCGGCTGGTACCTGCGCCTGTTCGTATCCTCCGACAACAAGGAAGAGCTCCGCTCGGTGGTGTTGCGGCCTCCGGCCGGAGACGTCCGGGTGCCGCCGCTGCCGGCCGTCACGGAGCTGTGAGGGGCGCGCGTGCGGGGTCAGCTGACTTACACCTCCTATAGGCCGGCCGAAGCGACCAGCGGCGGTTGGCAGGTCAAAGACCGGATCGGCGACCTGGACCAGGCCACGGTCGATGCTCTGGTCTCCAGGATCGGCAAACTCACCGATCTGGGCCGTGACTTGCCGAAGTTTCCGACTTCCCAGCAATTGGCGGCCATGGGGCGGCGTTTCGCCTACAGCCGTTTCCTGGACGGGGCGGCGATGTGGCACGGCACGGCTGCTGGAGTCGATGGCTCCGGGCGGACCGGCAACACCTTCAGCCAGGCGGCCTACGCCGACGGGCCGAACCCGACGGGAGGGCGACGGCCGATCGAGTATTGGCGGTCGCCGAGTTGGCTCACCCCGTGGGGGCCCACACAGGTGCGCGACGCCTCCACGCCGGCGACCGATTTCCCCGTGCCCGGCGGTGTTGTCACCCGTCAGGAAATACTTGATTTCATAGACGATTTCGACGCCCCCAACAACCGTTTGGACATGGTTCCGGTCCTAGTCGACGCGCTGGTTCAGGAGAGCGTCAAGGGGCGGCCGGTGTTGCTTGGGATTGGCGACCAAGAACAGGCCGCCCTCTGGATCGGGTCGGTTTGTCTGTTCTTCAGTCCGGTCGAGGCGCTGAGGGTCGGGTTCTCGCTGCTCGACTCGAAAGAGACGGCGGTCAAAGCCTGGGAACGCGGCGCGGATCTGATCTGTGTGCCTGCTGGTGAACTGGCGGGGGCCTCGGCCGCGCTTGACGGCGCGCTGGCAGTGGACGTGGACTGGCAGGTGGAGATGGGACCGTTGGGCGGCCGCCATCAGCTACCCGGCGCCGCGTCAGTTGTGGTTGGCCGGTTCGGCCAGGCAGTCGGCAGTGTGCTGGTCTCCGAAGCGCGCGGAGACGCTCTCTTCGACGCGCTGGATGGCGACTTGGAGGAGCCGAGCCGCTTTGGCGCGGCGTTGGCGCGGGCGGTCGCCGCGAATCAGGAGGCACCGGCTGAATTGCGGGATAGAGTCCGTGAGCTGCTGACGGCGTCAAGCCCAGCGCTGCCGCAGCGGACCACCGGTGCGAGCGTAGCCCACGCGCCCGCTCGGGACGCCGCCGGTCCAGCTGTGGCCGCCAGTCCGCCCGAATTCGCGGCCACCATTCCTCCTCCGGCGGGTTTCTCCGTCCGGGCGCAGTCCTTCCCGCCCGACCAGTTCCGCGCGGCCGGTCCTGCGTACTACGGCGACCCGTCGCCCTCACCGCAGGGGCCGGTCACCTCAGCGCCGAGCCTTGACCCCGGGCCGGGCAGGCCGACATTTCCGCCTGTCCCAGTTGGGCCCGTCCCGGTTCCGCCCGCGCCGGCCGGTTCAGGGCCAGGCTATGCCTCTGGCCCGCAACCGGGCCTGCGCTGGGATCAGCAACTGTCTCGGGCGCCTGCGGAGCTGGGCCGGGGGAGTTCGGTCAATCCTTCCGGAATCGGCCGTGCCGGCGCCCGGCCAGGGACGCCGCAGAACGACATCAGGGCTTTCACCGACGCTGGCATCGGCAGGCATACCCGCATGAACAGGGCCGATGAGTGGGCCGACGCTCACGCCGCCAAGCGGGACTGGTGGCGCCAGTGCGCCAGCCTGGAGGAAGCCGTCGGCGCCTTGGTGGCTGCCATCAACCTGATCGGCATGAAAGAGAACACCAGTGAGCTCGCTCGAGAACTCTTGACCCAGATTGAGTGGTCGGCCGAGCTAGAGCCGCTGGTGGTCCAGTTGGAGCTGAAACGATCATCGCTCTATGAGCTGGCAGCGTTCCGGAGCCGCATCCACGCGACCATGCTGAAGGGGTTGAACACGGTCATCGGCCCAGACGATCTGGCGAAGGAGGCGAACTGGTATGCCGATCTCGCCGCCAATCCGGGTCCGGGCCGATTCGGGCCGGACTTGGAGCAGACCGGCGCCTTGGTCTTCGCCTGGGCCGTGCTGGCGGCGACCAGCCAAGACCGGCCTCCGAACGGCATACGGCAGGCGCCGGGGCCACTGGCCGCCTTGAATCCGGCGCGTTCCGCCGCAGCGGAACAGCTATTCTCCCGCTACCCGCCTAACGGCATCGTCCTGGTTTATCTGGCGGGCCTAGGCGACCTGCGACCGTGCGCCCCCGATCAAACGGCCACGGCCGCTACGCTGGCGGGTGAGTTCGACGGCCGGCGCCGGCCGGTGTTCGCGCATCTGGCGGCGCGATTGAGTCGGATTCCTGATGCGGATGCGATCGCTCGACTGGCCGACCAGGCAGGCTGGCGTGTTGACCAGGGTGCGCGCGATCAGATCGAAGTTGAAACGGAACGGCTCGCGGCCGGGTTGGACAAATCACGGCACTAGGGGTGGAGAACTTTGACAATTGACCTGGGTTTAGCAGGCCGTGGAGATTCGCTCCGGCCACGGCCTGAGCGTGGCAGCGCCGTTTTCGTGGGGTCGAAGAGGAAGGACTAAGCGTGCACTACTTGCTGGAAACTGAGGTGCCGGCCCTCACCGGAGCTTCTGACCTGGTGGTGAGGTCTGATGCGAGCCGAGAGGCCGGAGCGTACAAGTTGGTGGCGGCGCGGGCCGCAGGCGAGATCGTTGACCTGCAGCGCCCCAGCCCGTCAATGGTGGTGATACCGCGCCAGACCGAGTCCTTCCAGGTCGAAGCGGTGGCTGGCGGCGGCGCCAGTTTCGCGGCCGGCGCGACGGTGGCTTTGCATGTTGAAGTCAAAGCCACCGGTGACACGGTCCAAGTGCCGCCGGTCGATGTGGGCGGGGTCCCCCGCCGGGTGGTCCTGTCCGTGGCGGCCAGCGCGGACCGGTACGCCTTCAGCGCGCCGCCGCCGGAAGTGGCCGTTGGGTCGCCGGCGGCTGAGGCCCGTGCCGCCGCCCGCGAAGTCTTGGGCGGGATCGACCGGGTGCCGGACGCTGAGGCGCTCAGGATCGTGATCGCGGTCGACGGGTCGGCGTCGATGCGCCGGCTGGTGGCGAGCGGCGCGGTGGCGGAGGCGGTCCGGCTGCTGACCGGCATTTCCTTGGTCCTGGGGGGTTCGTCCCGCCGGCCGGCCAGGTACGTCCTGGTGGATCAGGGTCTGACCGCTTGGGAGTTCGACCAGGCCAATCCCGACGCCCCCGTCCAGGCGCTGACCGCGGCATTGTCGCAGCGCCCCCCTTTGATCGGGGTGGATCTCGGGTCGGCCGGACTGCGCGCGCCGGACCGGCAAGTCGAGACGAACCTGGCCTACCTGGTCACTGACGGCGTGCCCGGCGCGATCGACCGAATCGCCAGCGAAGGGCGGGTTCCGGGGGAGTTGCGCCATCTGGTGGTGCTCCAGCCGGGACTTGAGGCGCTGGAGCCTTTGCCGGTGCCGGCCACCAAGCTCAGAGTCCCCGACCCGGGGGTCGGTTCGCTGCTCGGCGACTATCAATCGGTTCTGGACGCTTGCCGTTCCCTCTTGCGGGGGAGCTTCGCGCCCGGCAGCGCGCTGGCGAGCCGGTTGGAGGGAAGATGAACAGCGCCTGCCCCGCCTGCTTCTCCAAGCGGATGGGCCGGAGCGAGTGCCCGGACTGCGGTGCAAAATATCCCGTCAGCGGCTGGGACAAGGCTGATGTGGTCACCATCGCCATGGCCGGCGCCGTCAATTCGGGCAAGAGCCATTACATCGCCTCGATGGTGGCGGAGCTGGCCATCTATGTCAGCCAGGCCTTCGGCAACGCGATCACTCCTTTGGGGAACACCGCCGACAACCTGGCCGAAAACTACCTGATTCGCATCACCGGCGTTGATCCGCGCACGGGCAAGCCCGTGTTGGATCCCGCGACCGGCTTTCCGGCGCAGCCCGGGAAGCTGGACACCACCGCCAGCCTGGCGACTGAGAACGCCTACCAAAAGGAACCGTTGATGTGGTCTTTGGGCCGAATCGGCGGAGTCACGCGCGTGCTGGTGATTCGCGACGTCGCTGGCGAGGACATTGAGCAGGGCCGGTTGGTGCTGCCGGAGTTCGCCTTCTTCCCCAGGTCGGACGCTGTCTTCTTCATGTTCGACCCGCATTCGATCCCGGGCATTGACACTTTGTTGCCACCGGAGGCGTTGGACAAAGCCGGGGCTCGGTCGGATGCCGTCTGGGCCAACCTGGCCGCTGCTTTACCCGCCGGCGGACCGATGATGGGCGTGATCGTGTCCAAGTTCGACCTGCTCCAGTCGCTGAAGAATCAGCATGACCCGAAGTGGTCTTACGTCATGTCCAATGCCAGTGCGCGCTTCTATCAGGATCAGCCGCCCAGCGCCCGGCCGCGCCTCGAAAATGGCCAACTGATGCGGGGCGACCCAGATGACGCCTTGAAGCTGTCTTTGGAGCTGATCTCGCTGCTCGACCTGGCTGGAGGGCAAGAGGACAAGTTCCTGCGGGCCTCCGCCAGCGCCAATCCGCGGTTCTTCGCGGTCTCCTCCTTGGGCGAACCGGTCAAGGGTCAAAGGCTTTCCCCCCGCGGCATCTGCCGCTTCCGCGTCCTCGACCCCATCACCTGGGTCTTCAACCGCCGCTGGTTCTAACCCCCGGCCCCGAGGGCCGACTCTTGTGCTGCTAGTAGCCGGGCAGCGCTGCCGCGAGCACTTGCCAAACTCTCTTGACGGCATCGGCGTCGAAATCACCCGGTCGGCGGATGGCCGTCAGCAGCTTGTTCCACCAGACAGCTTGGACCCCTCTGGTGGTGATAGCACCGCCGAAAAGTGGCCAGTCGGCATCGACGAAACAGAGCGCCCCGTGAACCGGGGCCTTTTCGCCCGCTGCTTCGAGTGCCGCCTGGACGATCTCCACCTGTTTGAGGACGCCATCGACCAGCTTGGTGCAGTCGCGGCGCCCCACCATCAGCTTCTCGACCGTCCGCGAGAGGATGCCTCCCTCAACCTTCAAGGCGGGCCGGCCCTGGTATTTCTTGGCGTCGATCACCCACACGCCGCCCGGTCCGACCGCGATATGGTCTATGTTCGCCCGCGAGCCGGGCACCCGCCTGTCGTGCAGCACTCTCAGCAGCGGGCCGGCCGCCTTGTTCATTTGCGAGCCGAGTATCTCTTCACCGCTGGCGCCTTTGGACCACGCCGCCGTCGTTTGGGGGTCGTCAGTCACCGCCAGGAGAAAGCCGCCGATCTTGGGGTGGGCTTTGCGGACCTTGTCTTCGCGCTTGTTGTGGCGGCGCACGAACTCGGCGCGGGCGGAGCCGCCGGCCTCCCCGTCCGTATAGGTATCCTCGCCGACTGGCGCCCCTGACGGGAGAGCCGCCGGCGGCTCGGGCGGGGGAACCTCTAAAGCGGGCGCCCCAAGGGCGGGCGGCTCGGGCGTGGGCGTTGCCGCGCCATCCGCCGACACGGGGAGCGGGTCCCGCCGCGTGAGCTCATCGGATTCGGGAGTGGGTTCCCCAAGTTTGAGGGTGGCCGCATCGGGTTCGGCGGTAGGCGCCTCAAGTCTGGGGGTGGGCGCCTCGGGTTCGGGGACTGGCGCTTCCGTTGTCGTTGTCGGCGGTGAGCCCTCGGCGATTGACGGCGATGCCGTGCAGTCCAGGCAACGCACCGTCTTGCGGGAGCGCTCGTATACGGCCCTCTCCCGGGCCGGAAGGGCCTTGCCGCGGAGGCGGCATTTGCCCGCATAGCGCAAGGCCATCACTTTGTCGTCTGATGAGGTCGCGCTCGCGTCCGAACTGTTCACGTCTGCCTGCCTCCATGTCCGATGTGGCGGAGCCTGCCAACTTTGAGTCTGGCCTGGGTTGACTCAACTATTAGGGTGATCGGCGCCGGCCATTCGAAACGGGGTTCCGCTCCCCAGAGATGGTCTCCGGTCGACAGGGCATGGCAGTGGTATCCCCCGCGGTGCTGGGGTGGCGGTGTGCCGGTTAGAATCGCGGGTGTGGCCGGGCCTGTGAACTATTACGAGGTTCTTGGTGTTGCGCCGGGTGTGGGTTCTGGTGAGATCAGGCGTGCGAGCACGCGGTTGTTGCG
>JAISXH010000033.1 GCA_031270825.1 Bifidobacteriaceae bacterium | reverse complement strand
TTTGTGCGCTGAGGAGCGGACGGCCATCGAGAAGATGGGATCCGAGGGGAAGTCGATCCGGGAGATGGCCCGAGAGCTGGGCCGCGGCCCGTCCACGGTCAGCCGGGAGGTGCGCCGGGTCCCCATCTCGGCGCGTCCCCCGGGCGCGGACGACAGGACCGAGTTCGGGCACTGGGAGGGCGACTCCATCGTCGGGGCGACCAAGGCCGCCGCCATCCGCACCGAGGTCGAACGCAAGACCAGACACCTCAAAGCCAGGCTCGTGCCCGGCGCCACCAGCCAGGGCGCCCTCGACGCCCAACTCGCCATGTTCCGGCGCCTGCCGAAAGCCGCCCGCAAGTCCACCACCTGCGACAACGGATCTGAGCACGCCAAATGGGCGGAACCAAGGAAAAGGCTCGGCACGATGACCTACTTCGCCGCCCCCTACCACTCCTGGGAACGCGGCGCCAACGAGAGGGCGAACGGCCTGATCCGCCGCCACTGGCCCAAGAGAACCAACTTCGAGCACGTCACCAGCCAAGACCTCCAAGACCGCGTCGGGCAGATCAACAACCGCCCCATGGCCATCCTCGGCCACCTCACCCCCGCCGAAGCCTTGGCCGATTGAGCTCGACCAACTGGACTGCGGAGTCGTCACCATAGGCCCTGACTTTGCCACGGGCGGCGGTTATGCCGCGATCCGCGTGGGACAGAGCTGATCGCCACCTGCGGCTGAGCGCAGACCCGGCCTGCGAGACCAGAGCAGGATCGGTGGCTCGGCGAGGTCCAGATCGAGGACATGGCCGAGCGGCGTGGGAGCGCGGCAGCGTTCGCGGACTGGCCTATGGCGGCGAGCCTGGCGGGTTGTGGCGGTGCCGCGGAGTTGGCGGCGCGGTGATCGTCAGGGTAGGCCCCTGAACTGATCGATGGCGAACCCTGAGGACTTGGCGGCAAATTGGGCGTCTGCGGTCCAGACCTCGGCGCAGCCGTGAATGGATGCGGTGGCCCAGTGGATCGCGTCGGGCGTTTTGACACCGGTGGCGGCCCTCAAGCGGGCGGCCCTCTCGTAGGCGCTGACGGCGATGTCCAAGAGGCGGAACTCGCCCAGGGTCGCCCGGTAGTCGTCCTCTAGCACGGGATCCGCTTCCCGCAGAGGCTTGACCAGGCACTCCATCACGACTAACGGGCTGATGGCGAACTCCTCGTCGGCGTCGATCAGTTCGCGCGCCCGGCGCCCCCGCTCGCCGGGATGCTCCACCAGGTAGATGCAGAACGCGCTGTCGACGTAGATCACTCGCCCCACCCGTCCGTGGCCGCCTTTATGGTCGACTCAACCTCCGCTTCGCTGGCCCACCCCTTTCTGGCGGCTAACCGCCTGTTCAACGCCTCAGCGGCGCGCCGGCCGTTGCCGTGTCCCGGGGCTGGCGGCTGGGCGGCAACCAGGCGGGCCGCCGGCTGGCCGCGCCGGGTGATGACAACCTCGTCGCCCCCGCGCACCCGGGCCACCAGCTTGGACAGATTACGTCCGGCCTCAGCCACCGATGTTCTTACAGTACTCATATACGTACCTCCGCTCATAAAGACTGCTCATTACCCATTCTACGTAGAACTGGCGGCAAGAGGCGATCACGAAACGGTGGGCGGCTTCGCTTGCGTTCAGGCAGGCCTTCTGGGACGTGTGGTCCAAACACGGGGTGATCGGCGCCTCCGCTCGCGTTCGGCGGCGGCCGGCAGGGCACTGGACGCTGAGCGATCTTCGGCGGCCGAGGGGCTCCGGCGAGGCGCTGGCACTCGGTGACGCTGTGACCATCGTTACGGTTGGTCGGCGTGGTGGTCCCGGTACTCTCGCGGCGACACGCCGTGGAATCGATTGAACGCGCGGGTGAAGCCGTTGCGGCTGGCGAAGCCGACCCGCGCGGCCACCTGATCCACGGCGTACCCGGCCGCCAAGAACTCCACGGCCGCGCTCAGCCGGAAGCGCAGCCGCCAGCGCTCAAAAGTCAGCTCGGTGTCGGCCAGGAAGTCTCGACGCAGGGTCCGGGTGCTGGACGCCACCCGCGGCGCCCATTCGGCCAGGGTGAGGTCGAGGGCGGGATTTCGAATCAGTTCGTCGGCCACTGCTCGGGCGGCGCGAGCTCGCGGCAGGACCGGCGGATCGACCGCGTACGGCACAGTGTCGCCGCCTCGCGCCGGCGGGAGCCGACCGGCGCCGCGCAGAAGACGGACCAGCGCCTCCTGGGGGCATCCGTGGCCGGCGAAAGGCGTGATCATGAGGTTGAAGTGCTGAATCAGCCAGTCCCGCCACCCATCCGGAATCACCAACCGCCTCGGATCCGGCAAGGCCTCGGCCGCGATGCTCGGGTGCGTCAACAGCGGAAAGGCAACTGTGCCCGGCTCGGTGACGATCATCCAAGAACAGCCGGCGGCCGCCGGAATCCAGACGCCCTCGCCTTCGGCGAGACGGAACTCCGGCTCCTCCCCCATTCGCACGCGCGCCGAACCCGTGCGGACCCAGAGCAACAGATGCTCGGTCCGATCCCATAGGCCGCTCGACCGGTTCCACAACCCCGAAGGACCACTCGGCCATGACCGACCCACCACCTGCTGGCGACGTCCGGCTCCATATCGAGGCGGCCTCGATCGGCTACGACAAACGGATCATCAGCGAGGGCCTGTCGGTGTCGATCCCGGACAGGTCGTTCACGGTGGTCGTCGGTCCGAACGCCTGCGGCAAGTCGACCTTGCTGCGCGCGCTGTCTCGGTTGCTCAGGCCCTCCCTGGGGCAGGTGATCCTCGACGGCGCGGACATCCAGTCCCACAAGACCAAGGAGGTGGCGCGGCGGATCGGGCTGTTGCCGCAGTCCGCCATCGCGCCGGACGGGATCACGGTCGCCGATCTGGTGGCCCGCGGCAGGTACCCCTACCAGGGGCTGGTCCGCCAGTGGACCGACGCCGACGAGCGGGCCGTGGCCAGGGCGATGGAGCAGACCGCGATCACGGACCTGTCCGGCCGCCTGGTGGACGAGTTGTCGGGCGGGCAGCGCCAGCGGGTGTGGGTGGCGATGGCGCTCGCGCAACACACCGACATCCTGCTGCTGGACGAACCGACCACATTCCTCGACATCACCCATCAGATCGAGCTGATGGAGCTGCTCGCCGACCTGCACCAGGTCGGCCACACCCTCGTGGCCGTGCTGCACGATCTCAACCACGCCGCCCGCTTCGGCACCCACCTGATCGCGATGAAGGACGGCGCCATCGTCGCCGAGGGGACGCCGTCGCAGATCGTGACCGCCGAGCTGGTCGGACAGGTCTTCGGGTTGCGCTGCCTGATCGTGCCAGACCCCGTCACCGGCACGCCGCATGTGGTGCCGGTGGGCAGGCAGCGAAGCCGGCCGTGACGGGCGCCTCACAGGCCGTTGACGGCGTCGTCGATAGTTTTCTGCCCGATGCCGTGGGCGAGGTCGACGGCGTCGTCGTTGGTTTTCCGCCCGACGCCGTGGGCGACGTTGACGGCATCGTCGTTCGTCTTCCGCCCGACGCCGTGGGCGACGTTGGCGGCGTCGTCGTTCGTTTTCTGCCCGATGCCGTGGGCGTGAGGCCCCGCGCCCTCGCTGGCCACAGTGCGAAGACCGGATCGCAGATCACTCCGGTGAGCGGCCAAATCTGACTCGCGCGACCATTCCGCCATCCGGCCTGGCCGCCAAAGACAAGGCGCCGTCATGGGCTTTGACGATGCTGGCGGCGATGGCCAGGCCCAGGCCGACTCCGGCCTGGTCAGTGTGGGCGCGTTCATCTCCGCGTTGGAAAGGCTCGGCGAAAGTGGCCACCTTTTCGGGGGTCAGCAGGTCTCCCGTGTTCTCGATCACGAGGGTGCTGCCGTGCTGATCGGACAGGGTGGACACGCGCACGCCACCGCCTTCGTGGTTGTGGACTATGCCGTTGTGCAGCAGGTTCAACACCAGTTGACCGAGCAGGGCCTTGGAACCGACAGCGGCGGCCGCCTGCCCGGAGAACTCGATGGCGATGTGGTGTTTCTCGGCCAGCGGGAGCAGCGTCTCGGCGGACTCTTCGGCCAGCAGGGACAGGTCCACCTCTTCGGAGGTGAAGGCGCGCTGTTCGGCCCGGCTGAGGGTGAGCAGCGCCTCGGTCAAAGCGATGGCGCGGGCGTTGACTGCTTGGAGCCGCTCGACCAACTGTTCGGCGTCAAGCCCGGGGTCTTGTTCGGCCACGTCGAGAAGCGATTGGGTGATCGCCAACGGGGTCCGCAACTCGTGCGAGGCGTTGGCGGCGAACCGGCGCTGTTCATCGACTTGAGTCTCAATGCGGGCCAGCATCGCGTCGAAGGCGTCGGCCAATTCGCGCAGCTCATCGCGTTTGCCGGGCAGGTTGATCCGGTGTGACAGGGAACCCCTCGCGGCCTGGCGGGTCGCTTCGGTGACCCTGTCCAGCGGGGAGAGCATTCTTCCGGCCAGCCACCAGCCGCCGATCAGACCGAACAACAACAGCCCAGCCATCGCCACGGCGGCCTTGGGCCAGAACGCTCTCCACAAATCGCCTCGGCCAGGAATGAACAACTCCGGGCTCCCGTCTCTTCGGCCAGGCACGTGCACTGGGACGGAGATCGCGTCAGCGGGAACGTAGCGCAGCAGGAACAGCAACACGACGGCGAGCAGCAACGACCCGGCCACGACCAGAAGCGCGGCATACGAGATGGCCAGCTTGCGCCGGATGCTCCAGCCTGGCGGCCTATCCATGCGGGGTCGCTTCGATGCGATAGCCCACCCCTGGGACGGTGGCGATCAGCCACGGCTCGCCGAGTCGTTTACGCAGTTGGGAGACGGTGATGCGGACAGCGTTGGTGAACGGGTCGGCGTTCTCGTCCCAAGCGTGCTCCAGCAGGTATTCGGCGCTGACCGCACCGCCGTCGGCTTCCATCAACACCTCCAGCACCGCGAACTGCTTGCGGGTGAGCGCCACATAGCGCCCGTCGCGGAACACCTCCCGGCGGAACGGGTCCAGCACCAGCCCGGCGGTTTCCCTGATCGGGGGCCGGTTGTGGCCGCGCCTGCGGTCGAGCGCCCGCAGCCGGAAAACCAGTTCCCGCATGGCGAACGGCTTGGTCAGGTAATCGTCCGCCCCCAACTCGAACCCGCGCGCTTTGTCGTCTAGGTGGTCGGCGGCGGTCAGCATCAGGATCGGAATCCCACTGCCTGAAGCAACGATGTGCTGGGCGATCTGGTCTCCATTGGGGCCGGGGATGTCCCGGTCGAGGATGGCGATGTCGTAACTGTTGACATTGAGCAGTTCCAGGGCCGTGTCGCCGTCCAGGGCGGTGTCGGCGGCGATAGCTTCCAGGCGCAGCCCGTCACGGATCGCCTGGGCCATCAACGGTTCGTCCTCGACTATCAGCACCCGCACAACCGACATTGTGCCAGTCGGGGCATATCACCGACATATCAAAAACCGCATACGCCCTGGCAACATCCGTCCACGTTGACTGGACGATATGAAGCCAGCGAAGATCCTGCTGATCGCGACGGGCCTGGCGGTGATCGCCGGGGCCGCGCTTATGATTGCGGCGCCCGCGTCCACCTGGACCTCGCCTGGAGAAGAGCCCGCTCTTGCCGGCGACCTGGAACTCCCGGCGGACGAGACGGCGGCGCCATCCCCACAACGAACCGAGCCACCGTCCTCGGGCTCCTGGGCCCCGGCCGCGACGCCGCAGTCCGATACCCGCGGCCTGCCAGGCCGCACCAAGAACGCACTCGGTGAGGCCGGCGGAGCGCTCCCTGACCACGCAACCGTCTTCGACAGCGCATACCCCGGCATCGCCAACCTTGATCAGGCCCTGCTCAAAGCTCTCCACCAAGCGGCGAAAGACGCCGAACGGGACAACGTGGTCTTCTACGTCTCCAGCGGTTGGCGGTCTGCCGCCTACCAGGAACAGTTGCTCCAACAAGCCATCGCCACCTACGGCTCGGCCGAAGAGGCCGCCAAATGGGTAGCCGCACCGGACAAGTCGTTGCATGTCCTCGGCGGCGCCATCGACATCGACGGCGTGGGCGCGAAGGAATGGCTGGCCCACAATGGCGCGCAATACGGCTTGTGCCTTGTCTATGCCAACGAGCCGTGGCATTTCGAGTTGCGGCCCCAGGCCAAGACCGCGGGCTGCCCCGAGTTGTATCCCGACCCGACCCACGATCCGAGGCTGCGATGACGCGCCGCGATGCCCGCCAGGACGGCACGCTTCGAGCCGCCACGCGGGTTTGGCGCCGGGATCGCCTGCGCAGACCTGATCGTCGATCTGGTGGGTTCCGCGCGAGTCCCGGCCAGCCCCTGATCGTCAGTGAGCGTTCTCAGGTTGCGAAGATTGGGCCAGCGCTGTGGGGTTGACCCCAAACACCATCTCAATAGCGTTGTTCATTCTTGCCCTGCCGCGCCTGGCCCAGATCCTCATCAACAGCCACACAATGATGGGAGCCCCTCCCAGATGAATCTGCCGAGATCCCTCCCTGACCCGGCTGGCCGTATCGACGGCGCGGACCTGGCGCGTCTTGTCAGGGACACGGTAATCCGCCCGGAAATCGCATCCTGACAGGGCCGCGCGACACCAGGCCAAGGCGAACGCGAGCACGCCCGCAGGCCGCCTGACGGGGCTGGTCCCACCGGCCCAACGGCTGGCGGCCGGTGGCCTGACGTGTCTCGCGATTAGCTTTGCCACGCCGCCATCGCAATATTCGCATACCCACCAAAGCAGGATCACCCGAACCTTGGGGAGGTGGATCGAGGACTAGGGCGGGAACCCGTGGCCGGTCAGCGGCCCAGAATAGAGCGCAGGACTTGCTTGACCTCGGCCAGTTGGGCGTGGTCGATGGCGGCGCTCTTGCGGCCGAGGCGTTCGGTGGATATCGCGCGGAGCTGTTCGCACATGGCGTAGGTGGCCCGGTCGTTGATCACGAGTCGGTGGTGGGTGGGCCAGTCGCGTACGGTGGTGGACAGCGGAACCACCCAGCACAGGCCCATCGCGGTCAGGCGAGAGTCGGTTACCACGAGCACTGGACGTTGGCCGTGCTGTTCGCGGCCCTTGCCGCTGGCCGGGGTGGCTTGGTAAATGTCTCCGGCGTTGATCGGCTCACTCATCGTCATCACCGGTTTGGAGCGGCGCGGCGTCCCATTCGGCGAACTCGGCGAAGTATTCAGGATCGGGCCGGACGGCGGCGACCTTTTTCCAGAACAGTTCTTGTTCCAGCAGATCGAGGGCCTGGGCGATCACGTCGCCCTGAGTTTGGCCGGGCCCCGCCAAAGCGCGGGCGTGATCTCGCACGGGAACCGGCACCCGGATCAGAGTTGACTTGGTTGTCATACAGAACAGTATACAACCAGGTCTACGCTTCGTTTGCCGCGCCCCTCGCCCCCTCCGGCACGCGGATCGAGCCGAGTTTGCTGGTCAGCTCGACCGCTCTGGCCGGGGCCAGCTTCTTGAACACCTCGTCCCCGACCGCCTGGTCAAACGCGAGCGCCCCACGGCAAAGCGGGCTGGGCCGGCGCTCAGGGTGGACTGGCCGGGGCCAGCAGGTTCGCGAGTTGGTCTTAGGCGGACTGCGGGGAGAGCACACCCACCTGGACGGCGCGCGTCACCCCCGAGGCGTCGATGAAGTAGTGGGCGGGGACGCCCAACACGCCGTAGGCGGCGGCGATTGTCCTTTCTATGAGTCGGCCGGCCGCTTCCGGGAGTCGTGTGCCAACTCCACGCCGGCATGGTCAACGGCTCTTTGGCCCAGATGGGGTCAGGCCTTCGACTGAGGGAGCTTTGCCCCATGGCGGGCAACCACTTCTGCGAAGGCGTGCTTGGCGACGAGGTCGAGGGCATGACCAAAGTGCGTCTGCTCCCCCGCGCCAGCTAGGCGACCCCGGGACCAAGCTGTTCCCTCCAAGCGCGAGACGGCCCGAGGGTGAAGCGGGGTCGACCCTCACACACATATGTGCGAGAGTCTCCCGGCAGATTCTGCAGCCGACGGCACGGTTCACACTGGCTTGGTCAGGACTTCTTGCGGATCGACTCCTGGTAGAGATCGGCGTAGGTCTGCTCGTCGCCGATGAGGTCGTCGCAGAAGGCGGCGACGTCGGGGCCGATCAGCTCCATGGCGCTCTTGCCTGAGGCGACGCCCTGCCCCTCAGCCGCAGTCGTCTCCAGCAGTCCGAGGACGCCATCGACGATCGGCGTGAGATTGCGGCCCGTGAAGTCGGCGTGCTCCCACAGGTGGGCCTCTATCTGCCCCCATGCCTGGCGGTAGTCTTCAGGCAGCGCCGCGGCGCGGGCCTCGAACGCCTGCCAGTCCCTGGTCAGATCGCTGCCGGTGATCCTCTCCCAGAAGTTCATGCTCGCCCCTCCTTGAGTTTGTCGATCCGCGATGCCAGGTAGTCCCATCTGGCCCAGAACCTCGCCAGTTCCCTGCGTCCGGCGTCGTTGAGCGTGTAGAACTTGCGCGGCGGCCCCAGCTCGGAGGGGCGCTTGGCGACATCGACCAGCCCGCGCTTCTCCAGCCGCAGCGCAATCGTGTAGACCGTTCCCTCGGTGACGTCGACCAAGCCGAGTTCGTTCAGCCGGCGGGTGATCGCGTATCCGTAGGTCTCCTCGGCGTCGATGATCCCCAGCACGCAGCCCTCCAGCGTGCCCTTCAGCATCTCGGTCAATCCGTCGATGATCCATTCCTTCCGTTCTGGCGCGTCGCACTACCTCGTCTCACGAGATACCAGTAGATCGTAACACGGAGTAGGCCCGGGCTCTCCCGCGCGGCGCGATCGCGGGACAGCCAGCCCGGATGTTCCCCCAACCATCGTCCGGCGTAACCACGGACCGCAAGTGGCACTTCAGTCTCCGGGTGGTACGCTGGGGCCATGATCCCACCCACGTCGACCATGAAGGACAAGGGGCGCGTCATCGTGCCTGCGGCGATCCGAGCGCGTCACGGCTGGGGCGCCGGAACAACCCTGGTGTTCCAAGAGGACGAATCGGGGGTGCGCGTCATGTCGGCGGACGAGGCGCTGGCGGCGTTCAGGCGGTCGGTCGCGGGCAAGGGGGGCGCGGTGGAAGAGCTGCTAGCGGAGCGGCGGGCCGAAGCCGCCCGCGAGGGGAGCGTCTGATGCCGGCCGTGCTCGATTCCTCGGCCGCACTGGCCTTTCTGTGGGGTGAGCCCGGGGCCGATGCCGTCCTGGCCGCGTTCGCGGACGACGCGCCGGTTCGCTGCACGGTGGCGAACTGGGCGGAGGTGGCCGCCAAGGTCTTCGCCAAGGGCGGCGATTGGGACGCCGCCGAGGCGGCCCTGTTGGGGCGCGGCTTGGAGATCACGCCCCTCCAGGCAAGCGACGCGGTGGCGGCCGCGCGGATCTGGCTGGCCCATCCGCAACTTTCCTTGGGCGACCGCCTCTGCCTGGCGGCCGCCGCCCGCTGGGGCGGCGCCGTCCTGACCGCCGACCGGGCGTGGATCGCAGTGTCCCCCGAGGTCCGGCTCATTCGCGGCCCCGCAGAGCCGGAAGACTCCGGTGGGCCCGCTCCCGCCGAGCCACCGATCTGAGCCTGCTCGCCGTGGTTTCCCGGCGCACGATGCCGTTTCGCCGCCACCGACCGCAGGCCCCGGGGGCGTTCTGCCCGATTCGTCTTGCGGCGACGCGAAGCGGACAGACCTCGCCGTCGGAACTTTCGGAGGCACGTACGTGGATCAGATCGTACGGAGCGGTCTCCCCCTACGCGATCGGCTCTGGTCGCTTCCAATCGTCGCCCTCTGGCAGTGGGAGTAAACCCTGAGAACCATTCAGCGATTGGCGCGTACAACATGATTGGCTGTGGCCGGTTGGCCGTCGGCATTGGCCCACTGCTTGTCAAGGGCCTGCGCCGATTGCGCAGCCCCGGCCAAGAAGGGCGCTTCGCGCGGCGGCTAGGCGCCCAGATCAGGGTTTAGCCGACCCGGCCTGGTCACTGTTCGCGGGGATGGTTCGAGACGAGTTCGGCGAAGCTCTGAGCAGTCTCAGCCACCTGGTCCCAGTCGGTGTACTCGATGGCCGCAGACGGGTCGGTCGGGCCGTCGGTGATCCGCATGATCAGTTGGATCATCGACCGGTCCAACAGGTTGTACCTCGGGTACTCCAGCGCCCCGGCGACCACGGCCACCCGCCCCTTCCAGCCGCTCTTGTCGAGGAATTTCTTGGTGTAGGAATGAACTTGGGGGTCCCGTTTCTCCGGCTTGCGCGCGGTCAGCGACACGGTGACGAGCTGGGCCGGGTGCGTCTCCAGCCAAGAGCGGTTCCGTTCCACCAGCCGATAGGCGTTCTTGTCGAAATGGCCGTAACGCACCGAGGTCACCAGCAGCACCGCCGCGTGAGCCGACGGGTCTATCGCAGTGCGAGCGGTCAACGGCGCCAGATCGCTCGGCAGCCCCTTCTCGCCCAGCGTCCGCCGCATCGCGGCGGCGATCTTCGCGCTCTGCCCAAAGCGCCCTCCATGCACGACCAACACGCGTGCTTCGCTCATCGTCACCTCCTGGCGGCATCCGCCAAAGCACTTTACCCAATAGTGCGCCGCCATGCTCAATCCGCCCTCCCCCCGGGCGCGGGCGAAGCGGGCGGAGCGAATAGGCTGCTTCGCCGTTCGCCGATTGCCGAGCCGCCGCCCGCTGTGGGAGTTGTTAGCCAAGGCCGCTTGCAGTAGCGTTCCCGGTTGGGCGTCGGCTTTCGACGGCATGTCAAGGAGGAATCGACCGTGAAGCTCAATCTCAACACCAAAGACCTAATCAACGTGGGCGTTTTCACCGTCCTGTACATCGCCGTCGTCGCCGTCTGCGGGCAGCTCGGCGCGCTGGTGCCGATCGGGCAGGTGCTCGGCCCGTTCTACATCCCGGCCCTCGCCGGCATAGTCTTCATGCTCTTCCTGACTAGAGTGACCAAACCCGGCATGGTCACCATCATGGGTGTTCTGGTGGGTCTGTTGGTGCTCGCCACCGGGCAGGCGTATTGGGTGCTGGTGCTGGCTGTCATCCTGGCCCCGCTGGCGGACCTGATCCTCAGCCTGGGCGGCTATAAGCGTTGGATCAACACCGTGCTGGGATACATAGTCTTCTCCCAGATGCTCATCGGCACGGTCATCCCGTTGTTCTTCGCCCGGGACGCGTATCTGGCCAGGCTCGGCGAGCGGAAGGACGCGGCCTGGATACAGTCGATGATCGAACTCACCCCGAACTGGATGTTCGCGGTCATGATCGGGGAACTCGCGGTGGGAGCGGTGGTCGGAGCCTATGTGGGCAGGGCGCTGCTGAAGAAGCACTTCGAGCGGGCGGGCATCGCCTAGATGGCCCCACGAAGCCCGTCGTCCCCGGTGAGAGGTTCGGCTCCTTCGCCTGGCGAAGCCCGGCGATGACCCGAGAGCTGTTCCGACTCGACCCGCGGACGACCTTGCTCGTCGTGGCGGTGTTGAACGTGGTGATGTTCTCCGCCGGATTCGCGGGCGGGGCGGGGTGGGCGAGACTGGTCTTCATGGCGATCCCAGCGGTGCTGGCCGCAGGGCTGGGACGTTGGATCGCCGCCATCGGCTACCTGACGGCCGTCTGTGCCGCGTACGTCTTGGAACTCTGGGCTCTGGACAGTTCGCTGGGCGGGGCGGGCGTCATCGTCGCCGGGGTGGCGGGACTGGTCTCGCGGCTGGCCCCAGGAGTGTTCATGGCTTATGTCGCCGTGATCAGCGTCCGCGTCAGCGAATTGATGGCGGGGCTGGAGGCTTTGCGCCTGCCGCGATTCGTGGTCATCCCCGCCGCCGTCGTTCTGCGTCTTCTTCCCACGGTCCGCGAGGAATCGCGCGGAGTCCAGGCCGCGATGGGCGTCCGGGGGCTGTCGTTGGGGAGGGTGGGCCCGCTGCCGTGGCTGGAATACCGCATCATCCCCCTGATCGTTTCCACCGTGCGCTGCGGTGAGGAATTGAGCCAGGCCGCGCTGACCAGGGGGCTGGGGCGGCACGGCCAAGCGAATCGCATCGCCAGGATCGGGCTGCGACCCGCCGACGTGCTCGCCCTGGCGGCGATGGCGGCCGGGATCGGGGTGTGGGTTGCCGGATAGCGCGGTACGGCTGGACGCCGTCACCTTCAGCTATGGCGCAGCGGCGGGTGACTCGCTGAGCGACCTCGAATTGGATCTGCGGCCGGGTGAGTTCGTGGCGCTGACCGGGCCATCCGGATCGGGGAAGACCACGCTGACCAGGCTGATAAACGGCTTGATCCCGCATTATTACGAGGGGGTCCTGTCCGGAAAAGTCTTGGTGAACGGCGTCGACCCGAGCAGCCACGCATTGTGGCGGCTCCCGGTCGGCTCGGTTTTCCAGAACCCGCGCGCCCAGTTCTTCACCACCGACACCACCAGCGAGATCGCCTTCGGCGCAGAGAATCTGGGGTTGGAGGCCGCTGAGATCCTGCGCCGTGTCGACGCGGCGATCGAATCCATGGGGTTGGAGGAATTGCGCGACCGTTCGGTGTTCGCCCTATCCGGCGGAGAGAAACAACGGGTGGCCTGCGCCTCGGTGGCGGCCGTGCGGCCGCCGATCTACGTCTTGGACGAGCCGTCGGCGAATCTGGATCTGGAATCGACCCAGCAGTTGCGCGCGATAATGGCCACTTGGAAAGCCAGCGGGGCGACGGTGGTCGTGGCCGAGCACCGGCTGGGCTACCTCCGGGACCTGGTCGACCGCGTTCTGATCTTCGCCGACGGCCGGCTGCGACAGGAATTGGGCGGGACGGACTTCCGGCGGCTAGACGAAGGACAGTTGCGCCGGCTCGGTTTGCGCTGCGCTTGGGGGCGGCCGCTGGCTGTTGCCTCCCAAGCCCCTGACCGAGGCTATCTTGAGGTCTCCGGACTGCGTTGCGGCTACAGGCGCGTTGGCGGCTCGGGACTGGCCACCCCACGCCGACGCGACGTGGTCGGCATCGACCAACTGCGGATCCCCAAGGGGGCGGTGACGGCTCTGGTCGGGGCCAACGGCGCCGGGAAGACGACCTTCGCCGCCTGGTTGGGCGGGTTGCGCCGTGACCGGCGTGGCACGCTGAGCGACGGCGGGCGCGTCTGGAAGCGGTCCGAGCGCCGCCGCCGGGTGTTCTTGGTGTCCCAAGACGTCAACCACCAGCTCTTCACCGAGGCCGTCTCCACAGAAATCGAGTTGGCTCTGCGCCTGGCCAGCCCCGATAGCGGCCTGCCGGCGCCGGATGCGGCGGCGATCATGAACCAGCTCGACATCAGCGACTTGGCCGGCCGCCACCCGCTGTCGCTCTCGGCCGGACAGAAACAACGGGTCGTGGTGGCCGCGGCTCTGGCCAGCGGCAGAGAGGTCGTCGTCTTGGACGAGCCGACCGCCGGCCTGGATCTTGGCCACATGACCGCCGTGGCGAAGGCCCTGCGCGACTTGGCAGATGGCGGGCGCACAGTCGTGGTGGCCACCCATGACGCCGACTTGGTGGCGGCGTGCGCGGACAACATCGTCCGGCTCGATCACGGATCGCTGGCGAACTGACCCGGCAGGCCCTCGTTCGACGCTGATGTCTTTGCCGCCCCGGTTCTGCCAGAAGTAGACGATGACCATAGCAGCCAAGATCGCCCTGCACCTGCTGGCGGCCGCAGACGGGCCGGGATTGGCGGCATCGGCCGTCTGAGTTCGGGCCGCGGCGGTCGAGCTGGCGGCAGTGCGGCTCCCGATTTGGCCGCGTCAAGACCCGCCCAGGCGGCGGCTGACCTCGGTCAGCAGCCCAACCAGTGGGTTACGTCGTCCGAGCGCCCGCCGGCAAGTCTTGCGAGCCGCAGACAGTGCCGGGAGGCCTTCCTCGCCGAAACGATCCGCGAGCCCCGCAGCGGTGGATTCACCGAAACCGAGCCGCGATACCACGCGTTCCAATTCCCGAACTGTTTCGGCTGATGCGCCGCCCACCGACAGGTTCCAGAGCAGAGCGGCCATGAGGGCGAGGCTGATGTTCTGGTCGCCTGCGAACCTGTCCGCCAAGCCCCTACGGGCCTCCCCCGACTCGGACGGATCAGCCAAGTCCTGCTGCTCAGCCAGATAGAGCAGGCCCTGCGCGTAAACGCGGTTGATCTCCAGATCATCCGGGAACCGACCGGCCACCACGCCCAGAGCCTCAACCGACCCAGCACACCCAACCAAGTCCTGCTCCAAGCCCAGGCAGAACAGGCCGTCCACATACTCCAGGTTGATCTCACGATCATTCGGGAACCGACCCGCCACCACGCCCAGAGCCTCAACCGACCGAGCACACCCAACCAAGTCCTGCTCCTCGGCCAGGCTGGCCAGTCCCTTGGCGTACCCCAGGTTGATGCGCGGGTCATTTGGGAATCGATTCGCCACCACGCCCAGAGCCTCAACCGATTCCGCGCGGGCAACCAAATCCTGCTCCTCAGCCAGGCCGACCAGGCCTACGGCATAGCACAAGTTGATCATGCGATTGTTCTTCAACCCACTGGCCACCTGCCCCAGCAGCGCGACGGGATCGACGGCCTCGCTGAGGCGTTCCTGCTGCTGTTCGATCGCATGCCAGACCGCCGTGAACTCGGCCTCGTTGGCGCCGGCCGTTGGCGACAAACCAAACAAGGGTTCATCTGCCAGTTGGTGTTCAATGTGACGCCAGACATGGTTCGCGCCCGCCACCAATCGCTCGTCGATGGGCCAGGGGCGCGGGTCAACGGCCTCGACCAGTCCTCGCGCCGAAGCCACGCTGGCGCTGTCCAGGCGGTCCGCGATATAGCCGCAAGTCAAGGCCTTGTCCGGCAGCGTCAGTGGGGCGCTAGGGACTGTCGCGGCGGCGACATCCCAACCCGCGCCGACCAACCGCGTGACCTCTTGGGCGAGGCGCTCCCGCGCGGGTGTCTGACCGAAGACAACTCCGAGAAACCCGATTACGCCGCCAACAGCGTTGCCCGTGGCGACTTCACTGCAAGCGGCGACTAGCTTGAGCGCTGAATTCGTTTGAGACATGGCGGGGATTTCTACGGCGGCCGGGGACCTGCCCCCGCAGGGGCCGGGCTCAACCTGGGTTGAAGGAACGCGCGGACGCAACCAAGCCTAGCCATCGCGGCATCGGATTCCCAGGCGCTGCCTGGGTTCTGTACAACATCTAACCGGTGAAGTCTGACTCGTCAAAGAAGTACCGGGCAGCGTTCGGATCAGGGCCATGCTTCTGCGGCTCGGGGCCCCAGGTGAGAACGGCTCAGGCGGCGGGGAGTTTGGTCCCTTGAACGCGCAGACGCACCACGCGGCGCAACACCTTGCCCACCTGGGAACGCGGCAGCTCCGACAACAGAACCAGTTGCTCCGGGATCGCGTAACGCGACATCTGGTCGGCGCACCAGGCCCGGACCCGGTCCAAGTCCAGCACGGCGCCGGCGCGCAACACCACGGCCGCGACCACCCGTTCCCCCAGGTCCGAGTGCGGCAACCCGATCACCGCCACCTCGGCGATCTCGCGCATCCGGGCGAGGTGTGCCTCAACCTGGGACGGATACACGTTGAACCCGCCGGTGATGATGACTTCTTTGATCCGGTCGACCAGACAGAAGAACCCGTCGCCGTCGCTGACAACGATGTCGCCGGTCTTGAACCACCCATCAGGCGTCAAGCACTCAGCGGTCTCCTCCGGGCGGTTCCAATAACCGGAGAACACCTGGGGCCCGCGCAACCACAGTTCACCCGGCTCGCCGGCCCGCGCGTCGCGCTCCGGCCGCTCCAGATCCGCGATCCGCGCCTCCGTGTCCGGGAACGGCACTCCGAGCGTGCCCGGCCGCCGCGCCTCGGAGACGGGATTCCCGACCGAGAGCGGAGATGTCTCCGTCAAGCCGTAACCCTCGACCAGCAGCCCGCCGGTCGCTTCCTCCCAGCGCTGGGCCACCTCCGCCGGCGTGGCCATGGCCCCGGAGATGGCGTGCCTAAAGCTGGTGAGGTCAACCGACCGTTGCCGCCGCCGCGGAGCCGGAGCCAACGAGGAGGGGACCGCTGGCGGCCGGCCGAACGCCGCCGACGCCAACCTGTCGAACATGGGCGGCACGCCCGCGAAGAACGTGCCCGGAACACGGCGCTGCGCCGCCAAAGCCATCCCCACCGAGAATTTCGGGAATAGCACCAGCAGCGCGCCAAGCCGCACGGGCACGGTGACACACAAGGTCAGACCGAAGGCATGGAAGAACGGCAGCGCCCCGTAGAAAACCTCCTCACCCGGCACCAGCGACGGCACCCAGGCCACAGCCTGCGTGGCGTTCACCACCAGGTTGGCATGGGTCAACATGGCGCCTTTCGGTGTGCCTGTGGTGCCGCCCGTGTACTGCAGCACCGCCAGGTCCTCCACGCCCGGCCCCGGCACCGCGGCCGGTAGGGGCCGTTCTCCGCGCAACAAGTCTTCCCATCGGACGATGTCGCGCCGCCGCTTTCCGCTCATCTCGCGCTTGAGGCGGCGAGCCTTGGGTATCGGCAAGTTGAGCGCCAGGCGCTGGCGCCAAGGCAGCGCGCTGGCCATGTCGACGGCGATGATGTCCACCCGGTCCGGGTCGACCGCAGCTGCCACCACCGGGGCGACTTTATCCCAGGCGATCACCACGCGGGCGCCGGAATCTTCCAGTTGGTGGGCAAACTGTTCCGGACCGTAAGTGGGGTTGTGTTCCACCACGACCCCGCCCAGACGGGCCACCGCATAGAACGCGACCACGTGCTGCGGGCAGTTCGGCAAGGCGATCGCCACCACCGTCCCAGGGCCAACGCCCCGTGCCCGCAACGCCGAAGCGGCCACCCGCACCTGCTCCCACAATTGGGCATAGGTGGTGCGCTTACCGAAGAAATCGAGCGCCGGGTTGTCAGGGTAGGTCCGGGCGGCGCCGGCCAGTGCGGCGTGGAGCGGATCGGTTGGTTTGGGCACGCTGGCAGGCACGCCCTCGGCGTACGCGGGTAACCAAGGCCGTGCGTCGGGGTCAAGCACGAGGCCAGCATAACCTACGGTGACGTAAGTGGGGGTCCGCGCCTCGCGTCGCCGCGGCTCAGCCGCCGGCGCGCAGCACCACCAGGTGCTCGGGGAGCGCCCCCGGCACGGCCTCAGGCGTGATCCGCTGGTCGAGAGTCACCAGCCGCCCATTGTGGCGGACGGCTAGGGCCAGCAGGTAGACGTCCGTCGTGGCCGATCCGGTGAGCAGCCTGGACCGGTCGACGGTCGCCGGGTCGGCGAGAGACACGTCGCACGGCCAGAACTCGTGCTCGGCGGACTGGCGGGCACGTTCCAGTTGGGCAAGGGACCGGGCGACCGGAATCGGGGACGGGTAACTGGGATTGGCGCGGATTCGCGCGAACCCGTTCTCTGTGACGGCGCAGGTCGCCCACCGGGTCAGGTTCCCGAGCAGCCAGCGCGCGGTCTGGGCGTGCGCCATGTGCGTCGAGTCGAACAGCGCCAGCAGCACGTTCACGTCCAGCAGCGCGGCGCCGCTCACACGCCCTCGTCCTGCCTGATTTGGTTAACCAGTTCGTTCGTCACAATCACGCCCGGCACCCGGCGTGGTTCGATCCCGAAGCGCTGCGCCAACGCCTGGCCCAACTGATCGGCGGGTCCGACTGGGAGCGCCGCGCCGCCGGTGAGGGCCTGGCGCGCCAATTCCGAGACCACCTGGCCGGTCGTCTTGTGCTGCGCCGCCGCCAGCTCCTTCGCTGCCTGGTGGACGTCGTCGTCGATCGTCAAAGTGGTGCGCATGCATCAGATGCTACCGCATCGCAACATGGATGCCGTGGGGCAGCGCACCCCACCCGGTGTTCGGTGTTCGACTCTCGGGCACTCAGGGCAGGCCGTCCAGATAATGCTTCAAGATCTGGAAAAACGCGGCGATACCGTCGACGTCGGTCCCGTCGCCGCCAAAGTTGAACTTCTTCTTCTCGTCCTCGGCCCCAGCCAACTCCCGGACATCGGTGTACCACGTTCCGGCGGCGGCATCGACGGGCTGACCGGTCAACTCAGCGGCGCTGATCGGACGACCAGTCCAGCCGGCCAACCGGTGGTCGCCAGCCTGAGCCATGAGATTGAGCAGAGTCCAGGCCGTTTCCGCCGGATCGCGATGGCAGGCGTACCACCACAACCGCCGGGGCCCCGGTCCAAGCTGGATATGACCACCCGCGGCCGGGATTGGGCCCACAAAGACGATGCCCCGTCCAGTCGGATGGCTGTCCTGGAAAACTAGGGCCTGGCGGCCGACCATGGCGGTCAGACGGTCGAGGCGGTTGAACGCCCGGAGGCTGGCTGGTTCGATCACGGCATAGGGCACGGCAGTGTGGTTCCAACGTGGCAATGGCCAGTGGACCAGGATGATGCCGTGTTGGCAGGCGGCCAGGGAAGTGTGACCGAGCCCATACAGGGCGGTTTCAAGCGCCGCCGCGGCGATGGCGATCACCAATGCCCCAACTGGGCTGGGTCTAACCAGCCAAACCACAAAGGGACAGCCGATGACAAAACCAGCCACGAGCCCGGCCAGGAGGCGCCGGTTGAATCGGCCGCGGTCGACGTAACGGAGTTGGCCCAGTTCGGGGTGTCGCCTAACAGCCGCCACCAGACCCGCACTGGGTCGGTCGCCGGCCGCCAGGGGGCCGAGAGGGAACGTGGTCACGGTCGTTCAACCGGCTGTCGGCTGGCGGGCGGTGGTCCGGAAAATCGGTTTGACGGTCCGGCAGGCCTCGGCGGTCGCTTCCAGACGGCCTGAGCCGCCGCCTCCGAACTCGGCGATTGGCGCCCCGGCAACCGTCAAGTCGCCATCGGGCTTGGCGCCCTTCCAGGTCCTGAGCGCGTCGGCGTGGGCGAATCCAGGCATGAACGCTCCTCTCCGGGTTCGTCATACTACAGCCACACCACCCCGATCCAGGTCAGGTCTGACCGCCCCGATTGGTCTACTGCCCCACCGCCACGATGCCGACCTGACCAGTCGTCCGGGTTGGGCCGGTGGCAGCCGGCCAGATCGCCCCTGCTCAAGAACGGCGCCGACTTGATCATGGTCAGGCCGCTGGTTTGACGCAGCGCACACAGAACGCGTTGCCGCCCAACAGGGGCACGGCCTCGGCGCCGAAGCCCGCAGCTGGCGCTGCCGCGACCAGCTCGGGCGGCTCATACTTGCGGTAGCCATGCTCCGTGTGCGAGAAACCGGAGAGGGTCGCAGGGGTGTAGAGGGCGTTGACGAACGCGCCTCCCGGTTTCAGCACGCGGGCGATCTCGGCCAGACCCGCCGGGCTGTCGGGGGGTCGGGCCGCGTCGCAGGATCACAAGGCGCGGAAGTCCAGGGCGAACCCTGGGGCGGCCTTTGCGAACCGGTCGTCGTTGGTCCACAGGGCGGTGCAGCCGGCCGCCCTGGCGATGGCCAGATGGAGGGCGTCGGAGGTGCGCATTCCGTGAGTCGCCCGGATGCGGGCGGCATCGTCGACCGCGCCGTCAGAGGCCTTGAGGTTCACGAACTGCAGGAAGGCGGCCTGAAAGGCGGGCACAAGTCCGAGGTGCGGCTCCCGCAGCGGCCCCACCAGGCATTCCAGCCTCACCAGCGGGCTGATCGCGAAAGAATGCTCCGCATGGCCGGCGAGCGCGGCTCGAACCATCGGGCCGAACTGGGCGTGTTCCTCCACCAGGTAGATGACCGCGCACGAGTCCAGGTAGATCAGTCCCACGCTTCGCGCTCCGCCTCGATCTGCGCCTCAATTTCCTCGGCGCTCAACCGCCTGGGCAGCGGCGGCAGCGAGGCAAGAGCCGCGAGAATGGCGGCTCCCGAGCCGATCGGAGGCACCGGGGACACCGGCACCAACCTCACCTGGGGAACACGGTGCGAAGTGATGATCACCTCTTCACCCGACAGGGCGCGCTTGATCAGGCTCGAGAGGTTGTTCCGGGCCTCCAAAACTCCAACTTCGGTCATCCCAGCCTCCAAATCTGGCTACATTAGGTTAGCCACATCCTAGCGGACGGGTCAGGCCTGCTTCACGCCCGGCTCCGGTCACGCTTGGGTGGGTCGATTCCGCGTGTGGGGCGCCGTCAAGGTGATCGCGGCGGGAGTGGGGGAACTCGACGTAGCCCAAGTATCGCAAACGCACTCACCTGTGATCGTGCACTCGTGCGCGCCTTCAGTATACTTGTGGCTCGGGAAACGCCCAAGGATTTCTCTCCCCGGCCGCAGTTTCAGGGCGGCGCATCGTAACGTCGAGGAATGGACAGTTCGACGGAGCACTGCGATCTCAGCATGCGCTATCACCGGCCGACCTACGGCGCCGTGGCCGAAGGGAGGCCTCTGCACTGAATGTGGAATGCGGGAGATGGGACGCTCTCGGCGGAATTGCGGGACGAGGGCCCCGAGGTGAGGGGCACCGGCCTCGATGGCAATGTGCTCGTCGAAGCCTGACAGCGGGCACTTACCCTTCCCCAAGTTCGCGCCGGATGCCGTCCATAGTCGCGCCGATTGTCCCCCGTCCACCCCTTAACGGATCTCGGGCAGCGTTTCGCTCTCGTTCGCGACGGGCGCGCTCGTCCGCGATTTGGGCGGCTCTCCTGCGCAGTTCAGCCGCATGCTCCTCTCGTTTCCACTTCGCCATCGCCCTCGGATACCAGATGCACCTGTCATAGACCGTCCTCAGGAGTCCCCAACTCACGCCGGCTAGTCCGACCAGTCCGGACAATCCCGGTTCCCACCAAGTGTAGGCACCGAACGTCTCCGCGAGTGAATTACCCATTAGTGAAGAACAGATCGCCTCATAGAGGCCGCACGCTATGCCGTAGACAACCGCCGCGAATTTGCTGAGACCCTGAGCCCAGGCAGGCGGGTCCTCCCAATTCTCCGCAGCTTCGCACACCCAATCGCACACCCAATCGCACACCCAATAGGCGAGTATTGGGACCCATATCCAGGAACTGATAACCATCAGCATGGACACGAGCAACAGCAAGAGGCCGAGCAGCGCGTCGAGCCCGAGGAGCGACCCGAACGGCAGCGGCCACGCTTGGGCGAACCTGTTAAGCAGAACAGCGGCTTTCGCTGCTAGGAACGCGGCGAGCATGGCCACCGCTACTGCGATGGCGGGGTTGGGTAGGTGATCCCCAACTGTTGGCGGGTATGGCTTCTCTGTCATGACAGATCGCTCGGTATTGGTTGCTGAAATACACTGATGCGGCGGCCAGGATAGTCGGTTGGCATCGTGCTCTACCTTTGCCAGTAGCCGCCACACTGCGGGCAAACCATGCCAGTATTCTTACAGGCCGAGCATGACAGGCTGCCCCGTTTCCCGCTGCAGACCTGGCAGATCAGCAAACTCCGGTGACACTTTTCGCACATTGCTTGGTGGTCTCCTTTCGGGTGCGACTTCCTGGACGAGCGGATGCCTCAGTGTCCAGCGACAGCGTGACGCAGCCGTGACCTCGCGCGGCGGTGCCCTGGATACCTGATACGCGGCCAAGTTTAGTGTGCTGTGTCAAGCTTGGTGGACAGTCAATTTGCGGTTTCCTCATGCCGCTAGCGGCAGTTGGTCTTGTTGGTCTTGCCGACGGTGTTGGAAGTGGTCGGCGAGGGCTTGCGCGGGGGTGCGGTAGCCGAGTGTGGAGTGGAGGCGGCGGCGGTTGTGGTCGACCTCGATGTACTCGGCTATCTTGACCCTGGCGCGCGCCCTGGTGGGGAAGTCCTCGCGGTGGGCCATCTCGTTTTTCAGCTGCGAGAACCACGCTTCGGCGACGGCGTTATCATGGCAGGAGCCGGTCCGTCCGACCGACAACCGCATGTCTAACTGCCTGGCGGCCGTGGCGAACTCCGAACTGGTGTACTGTGCTCCGCGGTCGCTATGGAAGACCGCGCCGCCGGCCGCGACCCCGGACGCGCGGGCCATCTCCAAGGCCTCGACCGCCAAGGAGGCGCGCATGTGGTCCGCGACCTGCCAG
>JAISXH010000006.1 GCA_031270825.1 Bifidobacteriaceae bacterium | reverse complement strand
GGGGGCGGGCGCCAGCCCCGCCGATCCCCATCACCAGGGCCAGATTGGAGACCAGGCCATCGTTAGCCCCGAACACCGCCGCCCGGAAGGTTCCGGACAAGCGGGCTCGTCCGCGTGCCGCCAAACCCCTGATGACCTCGGAGTGGATCTGTTCATCCGCCGTCATCGAGTCCGGCACGCTCGAGTCGCGCGAGTATCGCGTGCGAGTTTCCGCGCGCCCGGCGATCGCCAGCGCGAACACGAAGCCGAATCGTTTGGCCATGAATGCCAGCAGGTCGGTTGAAAAACGTCGGTTGACGGTTCGTTTGGCCTTGTCGCCCAGCAGTCGGCGCCAATGGTCGGCGTGGCGTTCCTCCGCTTCGGCCAGGCCGGTCAGAATCTCCCGCTCCTCTGGGCTGGAGCGTTTGGCGAGGTCCTTATAGGTGGCGGCCTCCTGGAGCTCGTCGGCCAGATAGCGCCGCCAGCGGCGCACTTGGCTGCGCGAAGGTTCTACCGCCGCCGCAGGCGGCCCGGAATCGGGGGCTGATCCTCCATTTGCGCCAGGCGCAGTACCGGTTGCCATAGTGGTCGATCCTAGGGCTTGGCCGGCCCTGCGGCCTTGCCGGTTCGCAGGCGCCTACGGGGCGAGCGGCGCCATGACCACCAGGTGAGCTGGCGAAGAATCATGGGATGAATTGCCTTCAGTCTGTGTTATCGTCACCGAACATCTCTGTTGTGTCGGGCCAATACCCGCCGGCGACCAAGACAACGGACAGGTCACCAGACCAGTGAGGAGTCGACCATGGCGCGATCCGCCATACCGACGGCCGCAAGCGCGGCTAACCGCAGCGCCGCTAACCGCAGCGCGCCAGACCGAACCGCGATCGGCCCGCGCAGGGCGGCTCGAGACACAGTCGGTCCGAGCGCGGCCAACCGAACCGCGACCGGCCGAACAGGGACAGGCCGCACCGTGGCAGGCCCCGGCCGGGCGGCCCGAGGCGCGCCAAGCCCGAGCCCGGCAGATCGAACCGCGACAGGCCGCCGGGCGGCCCCAGGCGCGCCAGGTCCGAGCGCGGCAGACCGAACCGCCGAGGACCGAACCGCGACAGGCCGAAGTCCGGCGGGCCGCAGTGCGCCTAGAGGGGCACCAGGGCCAACCGCCGCAGACCGAACCGCGCCAGTTCCCGATGCCGCTCGCGCCGAGACGCGGCCAACCCGCCGGCCCCAGGCGGCGCCGTCCGCCAAAGACCGCCGTCTGACCAACTTCTACCGCCAAATGCTGCTGGTCAGGCGCTTCGAAGAGCGGGCGGGCCGTGCGTACACCCAGGCGCTGATCGGCGGCTACCTGCACTTGAACCTCGGCGAGGAGGCTTTCGTCGTGGGCGCGGCCGCAGCCATGAAGCCGACTGATTACCTTTTCACCAACTATCGCGAGCATGGTTTCGCGATCGCCCGAGGCGCCGATCTAGGCCGAGTGATGGCCGAGCTTTACGGTCGTGCGGACGGCCTGTCCAAGGGCTGGGGCGGTTCCATGCACATGTTCGACTTGGAACACCGTTTGATGGGTGGATACGGAATTGTCGGGGGCCAGTTGCCGCTCGCCACCGGCGCCGCCTTGGCGATCCAGTATCGCGGCGGCAGCGAGGCGGTGGTGGCGACAATGGGGGATGGGGCCACCAACATCGGCGCTTTCCACGAGTCGCTCAACATCGCCGCCTTGTGGAACTTGCCGGTCGTCTACCTGGTGGACAACAACGAACTCGGCATGGGCACATCGGTAGAGCGTTCATCGGCCCAGCCTGACCTGCACAAACGCGCCGCCGCCTACCGGATGGACTCTGCTCGTGTCGACGGTTTGGATCCGGAGGCCGTCTACCAGGCCACCCGGCACGCCCTGACCCGCGCTCGCGCCGGGCGCCCCTTCCTGCTCGAGGTCATGACCGTTCGCCTGAAGGGGCATTCGGTGGTCGACCCAGCCGCCTACCGGACCGCCGAGGAGTCCGCCCAAGCGCTCGCTCGCGACCCGCTGGACCGTTTGGCCCGCCAGCTGATCGTGGAGGGGGGCGCCTCCCAGGACCAGCTCGATCTTTGGGAACGACAGGCGCACGATGCCGTCGCCCAGGCCGAGCAGTTCGCCAAAGCCAGTCCCCTGCCGCCGGTAGACGCCTTGTTCGACCACACCTATGCCACACCGGTGCCGAACGAGTCGCGGCGCCTGCCCGGGGACCCGCTCTTCGAGACGCCGCCCGAGGCGACCTGCCGCCGGCCGAACGACCTTGACGAGGGCGGCCCGGCGGCATCGTCCCCCTATTCGCTGCCCCAACCGGTGGCGGCATGACCACCGCGGCGACCACCCTCGGCGCAGGCGCCGCGGCGTCCGAGCCGGTCGAGCCGGTCGAGGGACCGGACCGGGCGCGATCAACAGCGGGCGCCACCATGACCTACCGGGAGGCGCTGCGAGTCACCTTGGCCCAAGAGTTGCGGCGCGACCCCAATGTGCTGCTGATCGGCGAGGAGATCGGGCTGTTCGAGGGCTCATACAAGATCACACAGGGGCTGTTGAAGGAGTTCGGGCCTAAGCGGATCCGCGACACGCCCATCGCCGAAGAGGGGTTCACCGGAGCCGCTGTGGGCGCGGCGATGCTGGGACTGCGTCCGATCGTCGAGTTGATGACGATCAACTTCTCCCTGCTGGCGTTGGATCAGATCGTCAATCACGCGGCCAAGATCTACGGCATGTTCGGCGGCCAGGTCTCGGTGCCCATGGTCATCCGAACTCCTGGCGGCGGCGGGCAGCAACTCGGGGCGACGCATTCGCAGAATGTGGAGCTGTACTACTCGTTCGTGCCCGGATTGAAGGTGGTGGCGCCCGCTACGCCGGCGGAGGCGCGCGGTCTGTTGCTAGCCTCGATCCGCGACGACGATCCAGTGTTGTTCTTGGAGAATCTCTCCCTGTACAACTCGAAAGGCGAAGTCGACTTGGCGGCGCCGCCGTTGGAGATCGGGCGGGCCGCGGTCGTCCGGCCGGGTCGGGATCTGACCGTGATCGCCTATTCGAGAATGGTGTCGGTGGCGCTGGCGGCGGCCCGGCATCTGGCGGCGACCGAGGGCGCCGATCTGGAAGTGGTGGACTTGCGCTCCTTGAGGCCGCTGGACCGCCAGACCTTTGTCGACTCGGTGCGGCGCACCCATGCGGCGGTTGTGCTCGAGGACGACTGGCTGACCTATGGGATCGGCGCCGAGGTGGCCGCCAGCATCGGCGAGGGGGCCTTCGATCACCTGGACGCCCCGGTTCGGCGAGTGGCGATGGCCGAGGTTCCGCTGCCCTACTCCAAACCGCTCGAAACGGCGGCGTTGCCGCAGATGAGTGACGTGGTCCGGGCGATCAAGGAAACTCTGGCCGCGACCGGTTTCAACCGTGGAGGGAGCGTTTCGCATGATTGAGATCACGATGCCGCGCCTCAGCGACACCATGGAAGAGGGCTCGATCGCCGCCTGGCAGGTGCGGCCCGGCGACCATGTCTCGCCCGGTGACGTCCTGGCCGAGATCGAGACCGACAAAGCCGTCATGGACTTCGAGGCCTACGATTCGGGCACCATCACGGAATTGCTGGTCGAGCCCGGTTCGGCGGTGTCGATCGGTCAGCCCATCGCGCTGCTGGATGACGGCGTCGCTGGGCCGGCGGCCCTTCGGCCTGGAGACGCAGTCGCGTCCCGGCCGGGGTCTGACGCGAGTCGAGCGAAGTCTGGCGCGGACCAACTGGGTGCTGGCGGGGACCAACTGGGTGCCGGCCGGGACCAGCCCAGTGCTGGCGCGGGCCCGTTGAGTGCTGGCGCGGATCGGCTGAAGACTAGGGCGGAGCCGAAAAGGGCCGACGCGCCCGCTTGCGGCAACCGGGATGACCGCTACGAGGCTGCCGCCGGGACACCCGACAACCACTCGCCCCATGCGCCGCCGATCAGTCATGTGCTTGCATCACCGCTGGTCAGGAGGATTGCTCGGGACCATGACTTGGATCTGCGGCGAATCACTGGATCGGGCCCGGGCGGCCGGATCATCCGCCGAGATGTCGAGCGCGCTTTGGCTGAGCGCAACCGATCACAAGCGACCGCGCCCAGCCAGGCCAGTCGCGGGGAACTAGTGCGCGGATCGGTCGAAACCGGCGCCCATCCCGGAGCCGAAGCGCCTGGCGCAATCGAAACGTCTGGGGCGGCCGAAGCGCCTGGCGCGGCGCCAGCGCCTGGCCCGGCCGAAGCGCCTGGCGCAATCGAAACGTCTAGCGCGGCGCAAGCACCGGGCCCCGCCGGTCGCTCCGTCGCCGGCGGCGGCAGCGGCAGCGGCGGCGAAGACCCGCGCCGTCCCATCGAAACACCGGTCGGCCAGCTACGGCGAGTGATCGCGCGGCGGCTGACCGAATCGGCGCGGGACACACCGGTCTTCACGGTCACGCAGGCGGTCCGAGTGGATGCTCTGTTGGAGCTACGGGCCCAGGCGAACCGGCAGCTGTCGGCCACAGGCAGCGGGAAGATGTCGGTGAACGACATGGTCGTCAAGGCCGCCGCCCTGGCCCTGCGGAGCCACTCGGCCGTCAATTCCAGTTGGGGCGGCGACCACATTGCGACGCACGGCCGGGTCAACGTGGGCATCGCCGTCGCCACCGAGCGCGGATTGATGGTGCCCGTGATCATGGACGCGGACGTCAAGACTGTCGCTCAACTGGGGGCCGAGGCGCGTTCCCTGGCCGAGTTGGCGGCGCAAGCCAAGCTTGCGCCCGAACAAATGAGCGGCGGCACCTTCACGGTTTCCAACCTGGGCATGTACGGCGTGGACCAGTTCACCGCCATCATCAATCCGCCCGAGGCCGCGATCCTGGCGGTTGGGACCGCCCAGGCCGAACTCGCCTTGGACGGCGCCAATGTGGTCTCGCGCCAGGTCATGCGCCTGACAGCGTCCTTTGACCACCGGGTCATCGACGGCGCGCAGGGGGCGCGGTTCCTCGTCGCGATACGCACGCTGCTGGAGAACCCGTGGTCGCTTCTTGTCTAACTGGCGGCGGACCCCGCCAAACCCGCCAAACCGCCAAACCGCCAACCCGCCAACCCGCCAAATCGCCCAACCCGGCCAGACCCGCAGAACCCGGCTAATTCTGGCCAAACCGGCCGGACCCGCCGAATCCGGCCAGCTCCGGACCAACTGGGTCGACTCCGGTCAAACCCGGAGCGCCTCGACAACCGGGTCGATTCCCGACCAAACCGGCCACCTCCGGCGCCACCGGGTTTGGCCGCGTTCAGTCCATATGGCACAATGATCGTCCGGCGCGCCACGCCCGGCGACCTGCCGCAGGGGGTCGGGTAGAACGAGTGTGGCGGCGTTAGCGATACCAAATCCACCAGCAGCCGATGGGCTGCCCGAATCCGCTTGTGACCTGCGGCGACAGGCGAGGAAGAACAGTGGCCAATGCAGCGCCTCGATTCAGTTGACCAGCCGTCCTTGAAGCGGGATCTGCCTGCTTTCCGGGCTGGCGACACCGTTAAAGTGCACGTCAAAGTGGTTGAGGGGACCCGTTCGCGGGTGCAGGTTTTCAAGGGCGTGGTGATTGCCCGGGACGGCGAAGGCGTTCGGGCCACTTTCAAAGTCCGCAAGGTTTCTTTCGGAGTCGGAGTCGAGCGGACGTTCCCGCTGCACTCGCCGGCCATCGATCAGATCGAAGTGGTGACCCTGGGCGACGTCCGCCGCGCCAAGCTGTACTACCTGCGCGACCGCCGCGGCAAGGCGGCCAAGATCCGCGAACGCCGGGAGGCGCGGGGAACAGGCGCCGCCAACGCCGCCGTTAGCACCGCCGACATCGCCGACGAGGACGAGACCAGCCTTGATCTTGGCCCCGACACCGCTGGCGCCGACCAAGCTGACGGCGCCAACGCCTCGGGCGGCCAGTCCGAATGAGCTGCTGATCCGGTTCGCCGCGTCATGCCGGTCGAACCGACCCTCGAGACGGAATCTGCCCTCTTCGTCGAGGGCGCCGCGACCGTAGGGGGTATGGATGAGGTCGGTCGCGGCGCCTTGGCCGGCCCAGTCTGCGTCGGGTTGGTGGTCGTTGATCCGAGCACACCGCCGCCGCCCGCTGGCCTGGCCGACTCCAAGCTACTGAGTTCTGCTCGGCGCGAGCACCTTATTCCGCGACTAGCCGAATGGGGCTCTCAGCGCGCGGTCGGCTGGGCGAGCGCCGAGGAGATTGATCGGCACGGCATCGTCGCCGCTTTGCGCCTGGCCGGACGCCGGGCCTTGGCCGACCTGGTGACCTGCCCGGCGGTCATAGTCTTGGACGGAAGACACAACTGGCTGAATCCCCCGGCGGACTTATTCTCAAGTCCGGCGGAAGAGCAGTGGACCGTGCGCATGAAAGTCAAGGCTGACCAGCGCTGCGCCAGCGTCGCGGCGGCCTCTGTTATCGCCAAAGTGGCGCGCGACCAACGGATGGTCGAATTGGCCGCTGAGCACCCCGAGTACGGTTGGGCGGCGAACAAAGGCTACGGCTCCCCGGAGCATTTGGAGGCCCTGCGCCGCTTCGGGCCCTGCCCTCAGCATCGTCAATCGTGGTCGCTTCCCTGCGCCGACCGCGCGGAAGTGGGAAGCTAACATGGTGCATTCGTCCGATCGCCCTTTGGGGCCGCCCCAGTGGCGCCCCACTGACCAGGTCGCCGGGTCTCGCCCAACCCGGCCGCCGGCCCCCGTGGCGAACGCTCCGGCGATTGACCCTCCCGCCGACGCCCCAGCCCAGTTCGCGCCCGCTGTTCCCGCCGCCGATGCCGTCGCCTCATCACCCCAAACCACCTCTCTGCCCGGCGACCAGGCCTCCCCAGCCCAGTTCGCGGCCGCTGTTCCCGCCGCCGATGCCGTCAGCCCGTCAACGCAAACCGCTGTTCCGGATGGCGACGCCCCAGCCGCCCGGTTCGCTGGCGCTGTTCCCGCCGCCGATGCCGTCAGCCCGTCAATGCAAACCACCTCTCGGCCGGGCGACCAGGCCCCTCCAGCCCGGCCCGCCCTGTCCCCCTGGGCTCGTCTCTTAGAGAAGGACGGGGCTGGGGACGGGGCCGGCCAGACGGCCCAACGGGCCGCTCCGCCGGGGACCGATTCGTCTTCCGCGGCCCCGGCCTTTCCCGTGACCGAGTCCGGCCCCGCCGGCGGGGAGCCGATCGCTCCGCTAACCCGCGCCGCCAACCGAGCTTCCAACCGAGCCTCCAACCGGGGCGCCTCCCGCCGCCCGACAGATCAGCGACGGGCCCACCGGGCGGCCGGGGGAGCGCACAAGCATCAAGAGCCGGGAGCCGAGCAGCGCCGTTCGCGGCGGCAGCCGCCGAAGCCAGAAAGGCGGCTGGTCCGTTTCGTGAAGGACGCCGCCTTCGTGGTGGTCGCGGCGGTGATCTTGTCGTTCCTGCTCAAGACTTTCCTGATCCAGTCCTTCTATATCCCGTCGGCGTCCATGGTGCCGACGTTCGAAAGGTTGGACCGGGTGTTGGTGACCAAGTTGGCGCCGGGCATCCTGGAGGTGCATCGAGGCGACATCGTGGTGTTTGAGAACCCCGGCGGCTGGATCACCTCTGAGGCGCCACCCGAGCATTCCGGGGGGATAGCCGGGGGCCTGCGGTCTTTGGCGGAGGCGGTCGGCCTGGCGCCGGCCGATTCGAAAGATTTTCTGATCAAACGGGTGATCGGTGTGGGAGGCGACGAGGTCGCTTGCGAAGGCGCTGGCAGCCCGGTGACGGTTAACGGAGTGCCGTTGGACGAGACCTACGTGGCGCCCGGATCGGCGCCCTCGTTGACCGCGTTTTCGGTGTTGGTTCCGCCGGACGCGATCTGGCTGATGGGCGACAACCGCGCGCAGTCGGCGGATTCGCGCTCCCACATGGATCAGTCCTTAGGCGGGGCGGTGGCCCTGGAGGATGTGGTTGGGATCGCCCAGGTGCGGACCTGGCCGCTTGACCGTGTGGCCTTGTTGCGCAACCCTGGTCAGGTGTTTGCAGCCGTTCCGCCCGGCGATGGGGGCAGCCGTTGAGCGCCGAGGATCTTGAGTCTTATGAGGCCGATGCCGAACTGTCGCTTTACCGGGAGTACCGCGATGTCGTCAACCTGTTCGGCTATGTGGTCGAGACGGAACGGCGGTTCTATCTGGCGAACCAGGTCGACCTGCAGGTCCGGTCGGCCGGAGGCGAAGTCTTCTTCGAGGTCAAGATGGCCGATGCCTGGGTTTGGGACGTCTACCGGTCGGCCCGGTTCGTGCGTTCGGTCCGGGTGGTCACTTTCAAAGACGTGAACATCGAGGAATTGGCCAAACCGGACATCAACCTCCCCTGACCCGGTCTGAAGTTGGTCGGAGCGGTGGTGGCGGGACGGCCCTGGGCGGCGCGGCTCGGCCCGGCCCACCCATTGTCCTTGAGCGCAGCGCCGCCCCGAGTCGCAGCCGATTCGCCGCGGACCACCCGGAAGGGACGCTGGCGCCACCGGCCGATTCTCGACGGCGCTGGCGGCGACCACTGGCGATCACCACGGGCGGTCACCGCCCCGGCCGGCAAGAGGATTCCAGCGCTCGCGCCCGAACTTCTCCAGCGGCGGCGTTTGGGCACGTCGAGGGCGTCACAGGATAGGCTCTCGGTGTGACCATGTTGCGGGGAGGCGCTCGGCACGGCTCCGGGCAAACCCAGGAAGTCCCGCTGGTCTACCGGTCGATCTGGGCCGACATCGGTTTGACGCTGCTCGCCACGCTAGTTGCTTCGTTTGTGCTCAAGACGTTCGTAATTCAGTCCTTCTACATCCCAACGCAGTCGATGGAGCCGACCTTGCAAGAAGACGACCGCGTCGTGGTCTCCAAACTGGCGCCCGGCCCGCTGACAGTCCACCGCGGCGACATCGTTGTCTTCCGGGATCCCGGCGGTTGGTCGAGCCAGAACACGCCCCTGCCGGAGGAGACCGGAGTGGGCGCTTGGCTGCTCGGGTTCGCTCAGGCGCTGGGCCTGGCGCCCGTCGATTCGGACGATTACCTGATCAAGCGCGTGATCGGCGTGGCCGGCGACGAGGTCGCCTGCGCCGGCGAGGGAGCGCCTGTGACAGTCAACGGCGTGCCGCTGGACGAGACCTACATCATGCCGGACGCGGAGCCTTCGATCAGCCCGTTCTCAGTTGTGGTGCCCCCAGACGCCCTCTGGGTGATGGGCGACAACCGCCCCAGGTCGGCTGATTCGCGCTTCCACCAGGACCAAGAGCTAGGCGGCGCCATAGCCCTGGATGGCGTGGTCGGGGTCGCGATGGTCCGGCTTTGGCCGCTCGACCGCCTCTCGCTGCTTCGTAACCCCGGCCAGGTTTTCGCCGCCGTGCCCGATGCCGCCCGGTCCGGCGGGTAGCCCACCGCGGCTGGCCGGCCCCACGGCATCGGCGAAGGGGTCGTGGCTGGGATCGCGGTTGGCGACGTACTCGATCTCCCGCTCGACTGAGCTGGCGGCCTCATCGCCGCTAAGTTCGCGGGCCAGCGCCACCGCCATGTCCAGGCCGGCGGCCACGCCTGAAGAAGTCCAGCGGTTGCGGTCCACCACCCAGCGGGCGTCGCGGACCCAAGTCGCGCCGCCGCCGATCGCCTCAACCCAGTCGAAGGCCCGCTTGTTGGAGGTGGCGCGGTAGCCCTGTAACAGCCCGGCTGCGGCCAGCAGCGCGGATCCCGTGCAGACCGAGGCGATCAGCTGGGCCGGGCCCGCCCAATCCCGCAACCATGAGGCGAATTGCTTGTCGTTGGCCAGCCTTCGGGTGCCCTGGCCACCCGGGACCAGCGCGATGTCCGGCACGGGGGCGCCGGAGCGGTCGTAATCAGGCAGCACTTGGACGCCCTGGCTGGAGCGTACCGGCTGGCCGCTGAGACCGACCAATTCAACGTCAAAGGCATTGGGCAACCGGCCGAACACTTCGATCGGGCCGAATGCGTCGAGTAGTTCGAATCCCTCGAACACCAGCACCGAAACCCGCAGTGGCGGCGCGGGCGCGGTCGTTTCCAAGTCAGCCGAGATCATTCCGTCATGCTAACCACGGCCCGGCACGCCCGCACTTAGCGCAGGGCATTCCTACTTGGTAATGGAATGTGGCCCCGATCGAGCTCTAGGAACCCGTCGCGCCGGCGCCGAGCATGGCTCTGGTCCGGACGGGGGCGGCACAAAGGTGGGATGAATGCCTCGTCCACAGGATTCTGAGCCGCCGGGCCCGGCCGCGACCAGTTTGGACCAAGCTGGCCTGGTGGCGAACGATCCCCGACGAGCGTTGGGCCGTTATGGCGAGAGCGTGGCCGCAGCCTATCTGACCCTCAAAGGCTGGCAGCTAGAGGACCGCAATTGGCGGTGTGACCTGGGCGAACTCGATCTGGTGGGGCAACCAGACCCGGACACCTTGGTGTTTGTCGAGGTGAAAACCCGCTCCTCCGACCGCTGCGGGACGCCCCAGGCGGCGGTCGACCCGCGCAAGCTGGCACGGCTGCGGCGCTTGGCGGCGGCCTGGCTGGCAGCCCATGACCACCATGCCGAAGTGGTCCGAATCGATGTCATCGCGGTGACTGTGGGCGGCCCGGCGGGCCGGTCGATTGAGCATCTTGAAGGGGTCGGCCTATGAGCCGGATCGGCCGCACTCTGGCGGTCGCCTTGACCGGTCTGGACGGGCACATCGTCGATGTGGAAGTCCTCACTCAATCCGGTCTGCCAGCGTTTGTGCTGGTCGGGCTGCCGGACACGGCGGTCGGCGAGTCGCGGGACCGAGTGCGGGCGGCTTTGGCGTCATCGGGCTTCGGCTTCCCCAACTGCCGGGTCACCGTCAACCTGTCGCCGGCCTATTTGCCCAAGACCGGCACAGGCTTTGATTTGGGGATCGCGGTGGCGGCGCTGATCGCGATGGGGCAGATCGATCAGGAGGCGCAAGCGGGCACGGTGTACCTGGGAGAGCTGTCCCTCGACGGCCGGATCCGAACCATGCGCGGGATTCTGCCGACCGTGGCCGGAGCGGTGGCCGCCGGGCGCCGCCGCGTGGTGGTGCCGAATGACGCCGCGCTGGAAGCCCGTCTGGTCAAGGGGGCGGAGGTGTTGGCCGTCGAATCGCTAGACGAACTGGCCTGGCGGCTTGGCGCCGACATCGCCAGGCCGGACGCGGTCCGGCTGACCAGCGGACAACACCATGGTGGCGCTGGGGAGGCCGTTGTGGCAGTTGCCGGCCCCGGCGCGGCGCTGCCGTCCCCTGGCCGGTTGGGAACCGGTCCGATGTCCGGGGCCGGCGTTGATGCGAGTTCGACTACCGATGCGACACATCCAGACGGCGCCGTCCAACAGCGGGCCTGTCCCGATCTGGCCGAGGTGGTGGGCCAGGCCCAAGCCCGCTACGCCCTGGAAGTCGCGGCGGCTGGGGGACACCATCTGATGCTCCAAGGGCCGCCCGGCAACGGCAAGACGATGCTGGCGTCTCGGCTGCCGGGGATCCTGCCGCCTTTGACCGAACAGGAGTCGGTGGAGGTGACGGCGCTGCATTCGATCGCCGGGGCGCTCGACGCGCGGGGAGGCCTGATCCGCCGGCCGCCCTTTCAAGATCCGCATCACACGGCCACGCCGGCGGCCATGGTGGGAGGCGGCAGCGGCGCACCCCGGCCGGGCGCCATCTCGCTGGCCCATCGGGGCGTCCTTTTCCTGGACGAATGCCCTGAGTTCTCGCCCAGAGTCCTTCAGACTCTGCGCCAGCCGTTGGAGCGCGGCGAGATCGTCATCCACCGGGCCAACGCCACGGCTCGCTATCCGGCGCGCTTCCATCTGGTGTTGGCGGCCAACCCCTGTCCATGCGGCCAAGGTTATGGCCGGGCGCAGGCGTGCACCTGCTCGTCGCTGGTTCGCCGGCGCTATCTGGGACGCCTGTCCGGGCCGCTGATCGACCGGATCGATCTGTGGGTGGACGTGGAGCCGGTGGGGCCTCTGACCTCCGCCGCCGCCCTGGCGGGTGAACCGAGTGCGGCGGTGGCGGCGCGCGTCGCCGCGGCCCGGCAAGCCCAAGCGACGCGCTACCGTGCCCTCGGCTGGCGTCTCAACTCAGAGGCGCCGGGTGGTTGGCTGCGCCAAAGGGCGGGTTTCAGATGCCTCGACCAGAGCGGTCTGAACCGCGCCCTCGAAACCGGCGCCCTGTCGCTGCGCGGCATGGACCGGGTGCTCCGGGTCGCCTGGACCATGGCGGACTTGGACGGACGCGACGGGCCCGGGGCGGCAGACATCGACGCGGCGATGGTGTTACGGCGCAGGGGGACTTGATGCGCCCGCAGTTCGACATCGATGATCCGACTTTGGCGCGGGCGGCCTGGAGCCGGCTGGCCGAGCCGGCCGACCGGCAGGCGGGGGCGCTGGTGCAGGCCATCGGGCCGTCTGCGGCCTTACGCTGGTTGGTCCAGGCGCCGTCCGAGCGCCCGGAGGCCTGGCCTCAGGCGGCAGCCCGCGGCGCCGGTCCGGGGCCTGGCGGCCGGCGGGGACCTGAACTGACGCCGGTCTGTGGAGATGGGGCGGACGGCATCGGGCGTGAGCTGACTAAGGCGAGGGAGCGGTGGCGAGTCCGGTTGGAGGATCTCGACCCCAGACGCGAACTGCGCGCGCTAGAGCGGTTGGGCGGGACCCTGATCACGCCGGAGGCGCCGGGCTGGCCGGCCGGCTTGGCTGACCTTGGCCCGGAGATGCCGTTTTGCCTGTGGGTGCGGGCGCGCGCGGACGCTCCGGCGCGGCTCGGCCAGCTGCTGACACCGTCGGTGGCGGTGGTCGGGGCGCGGGCCTCCACTTCCTATGGCGAGTCGATGACGGCCGCAATAGTGGGAGATCTGGCCGGCCGTGGAGTGGCCGTAGTCTCTGGGGGGGCGTTCGGGATCGACGCGGCGGCCCATCGCGCCGCCCTTGCCCAGGGCGGGTTCACAGTCGCGGTCATGGCCGGCGGTGTCGACCGGTTCTACCCGGCCGGCAACGACGGGCTGCTGAAAGCGGTCGCGCAGGAGGGGGCTGTGGTCTCAGAACTGCCACCGGGCGCTGCGCCCAGGCGGGAGCGATTCTTGTCCCGCAACCGTCTGATCGCCGCTTTGGCGACGGTCACAGTGGTGACTGAAGCCGGTTGGCGCTCTGGCTCCCAGCGCACCGCCAGCGTCGCGGCGGAGTTGCTCCGGCCCGTGGCGGCGGTGCCGGGACCGGCGACTTCGCCCCAGTCCGCAGGGTGCCACAAGCTGATCCGGCAAGGCATGGCCACCTTGGTGACCGGCGCCGACGAGGTGCGCGAATTGATGGCGCCGCTCGGCCTGGTCACGCTGGTGGAGCCGCCAGTGGCGGCCGGACCGCTCGACGGCCTGCCGCCCAGCGACCGGCAAGTCTTGGACGCGCTGCCGGTGCGGCGCGGCGCCGGTCTGACCGCGCTGGTCGCGGCCAGCGGTTTGAGCACGCCCCAGGTGATGGCCGCTCTGAGCCGCCTGGAGCGAGCCGGCCGGGCTGTCCAGAGCGGCGGCGCCTGGCGCAAGGCCCGGCCAGCTGCGGGGTCGGCGTGATGGCGGGGAGGAAGACTGCCGCGCAAGAGTGGAATCCCAGTGGCTGGGCAACGGCGAGCGGATCGACCCGGGCGCCGAATAGTGGGGTTCTGAACTGGCCAACGCCGGCGGCGGACCGGCGAGCAACGGCCGCGGACGGGATACTGGTAGCCATGACCGGGGAGCAGTGGCGGATCGACCTACTGGAGCGGTTTGCGGCGTCCCTGCGGGGTGAAGGGATGGCGGAGAACACCGTCTATGCCTACACGCGGGACGCCAGGGATTTGCTGGAACGTTTGGCGATCGAATCAGAGGTCGAGTTGTCCGCCGTCACCCTGGATGACTTGCGCGAATGGCTGGCAGACCACATGGATCGGGGCGAAGCGCGGGCCTCGCTGGCTCGGCGAGGGGCCTCGGTCAAACGTCTGACCCGCTGGGCCCGCGCCGCCGGCCTGATCGCCTCAGACCCTGCCGTGCGGCTACAAACGCCAGCCGCGCAGCGCCGTTTGCCCAGGGTCTTGACCGCCGGCGAAGCCCTGAGCCTGATGGAGCAGGCCCTGGCGGCCGCGCTCGAGGGCGGTCCGCTGGATCAGCGCGACCACGCGCTGGTGGAGCTAATCTACGCGACCGGAATTCGAGTCGCCGAAGCCGTCGGGCTTGACCTGGCCGCAGTCGATCTGAGCGAACGCATGATCCGGGTTCGAGGCAAGGGCGACAAGGATCGCGTGGTGCCGTTCGGCCTGCCGGCCGCGAGGGCGCTGGACGCCTGGATCAGCGAGGGGCGCCCGGCGACATTGGCGGCCGCTGCCGCTGCCGCTGCCGCTGACGCTGCCGCCGACGGCGATGCGCTCTTCCTGGGCCGGCGTGGGCGGCGCCTCGGCACCCGACAGGCCCGCGAGGTGGTCCACCGGCTGACCCGCCAGGCGGGTGTCGGCGATCTGGCGCCACACGGCCTGCGGCACTCGGCGGCCACCCATTTGCTCGAAGGCGGCGCCGACTTGAGGTCGGTGCAGGAGATCCTCGGCCATGCCTCCCTGGGCACGACCCAGCGCTATACCCACGTGTCGTCGGAGCGCCTGTGGGCGGCCTACGCCCAGGCCCATCCCCGATCAGGCCAGGAGGACTGACCGCATGGCCGCCCGTCCTGCTCGGTGACGCAGAAACCTGCGGGACCCGAAGCGTTCGCCTTCCGGGCGGCTGGGCGACGTCCCCAGATCCCGCTCGGAGGGGCGAGGGGCCAGTCTTGATGCCTTCCGGGGCGCCAGGCCGCGTCGACTGGGGAAGACACGGCGGATGAAGGCACGGCGAATGAGGGCAGCGGCGGATGAAGGCACGGCGAATGGAAGCATGGCGGATGAGGGCAGCGGCCTCACCGCCAAAGGACGGCGCGGGGCCGGGGATCGACTAGGAGAGTCGGGTCCAGGTGCTGGTCGCCCCGGCGCACGCCCCAATGCAAGCAATCCTGGCAATGCCAGGCCTCGCCGGCTGCGACTGCGCCGACGTTCGCACCCTGCTCGGCCCAGTCTCCGACCGCCAGGTCGCTCACGACTGGTTCCAAGGTGGAAGCCAACTCCCCGTGTTGGAGCACCAAGACGTGCCGATCCACGATCCAGCCGTTGAAGCTGACCGTGCCGGCAGCCGGGGCCAGCACATTGGAACCTGCCGGGGCGTCGAGATCGACACCGCGATGTCCGGCCAACCACGGCTCTGCGGGCAGGTCAAACGGACGGACGATCTGAACCGGTGGCGGCACCGGCCATTGGAACTCTCCTTCGACGGCGGCTGCGGTTCCGGACAGCGAGGCGATCTCAACGCCGGGAAAGCCCTCAATCCAGGAGGAAACCTCAGGTCCGGACGGTGCGGTGGCCCCAGCCTCGAAGCCGGCTCCTTCATGGCGGACGGGCGTCGCGCCTTCGAGAGAGTTGACCACGCTTCGGGCGGCCGCCCCGTCCACCGCCCTGGCGCCGGCGCCGGGCGGCAACGCGAGCGCCGAACCTGCGCCGATCAAGAGCAGGCCAATTGCCGCCAGACTCCGCGCCCAATTCATGCTCCAGGCATACCCGCCGCCCGCCCGGGCGGCGTGACGGAAACGACCGGCTTGTGGATGGTCAATTCGTCGGCCCCAATCCGACCCATCCGTATCGCGCGCATGCGAGCCGCGGAAGGCGCAACCTGGCCCACCCGCATCGCGTCAAGAGGGCGGTCGCCAGACAGCCCTTACCCCCAGGCCGCCAACGGACAGGGTGCGCCGTGGGGTAGACTCCGAGGCGGCTGCTCATAAGAGCGGCCTAATTCGCGTGCTCCCAAGCCTGGATGGCCAGGCGCGGGCGGACTCGGTCCGGGCGTCAGCCCGGTTCCGCACCCGCGGGCGCACTAGGCGCTTGACCAGCCAGAACCCGCTGGGAAGGCGAACAACCGAGAGGAAGACCATCAAATGGCTATTGTCACCATGCGCCAGTTGCTGGACAGTGGCGTCCATTTCGGACACCAGACCAGGCGCTGGAACCCGAAGATGAAGCGTTTCATTTTGACTGAACGCAATGGCATCTACATCATCGACCTGGGCCAGACCCTTCAGCACATCGACACGGCTTACCGGTTCATCCGCCAGACGGTCGCCAAGGGCGGGTCGCTGTTGTTCATCGGCACCAAGAAGCAGGCCCAAGAAGCGGTCCAGGACCAGGCCACACGGGTGGGCATGCCCTATGTCAACCAGCGCTGGCTGGGCGGCATGCTGACCAATTTCCAGACTATTTCCAAGCGCCTGTCGCGGCTCAAGGAACTCGAGGACATGAACTTGGAGGACGCCGCGGGCAGCGCCTTCACCAAGAAGGAGCGGCTGATGATGAGCCGGGAGCGCGACAAGCTGTCGCGGACCCTGGGCGGCATCCGCACCATGCACAAGCTGCCCTCGGCGGTTTGGGTGGTGGACACCAAGAAGGAGCACTTGGCCATCGACGAGGCCCGCAAGCTGGGGATCCCGATCATCGCCATTCTCGACACCAACGCCGACCCGGACGAGGTCAACTACGCCATCCCCGGCAATGACGACGCCATCCGCGCGGTTGGGCTTTTGACCAGGGTGATGGCCGATGCCGTGGCCGAGGGTTTGGTCGAGCGTCACGCCGCCAAAGCCCAAGACGATGAGGACGCCCAGGCCCCGGCTGAGCCGTTGGCCGAATGGGAGCAGGAACTACTCGGCGCGCCGGGCGGCGCCGAGGCTCTCCAGGCGGCCATCGGCCGCGTCGACGCCACCGCGCCGCTGTCGGACCAGGCCGAGGCCGAAGTGGCCGCCGCCGTCCCGCAGACCAGCGCCGTGGCCAAGGCCGAGGAGACTGTCGACGGCCCGCAGGCGCAAATCGTGACCGAGGCCGATGCTCCCGCCAAGCCCGCCCCGGCCACCGATGGCACCGCCGCCGATGTCGCCGCCGCAGCCGCCGGCCAATTGCCTGGCACGGAGATCACCGATGAGGCGGCCGAGGAGTGGTTGGCCCAGCCGCTGGCCGATGCCGCCGCCGCCACTGTCGCCACCGAGGCGCGCCCAGCCCGGGACGCCGTCCAGCTAGCCGAAGCGGCGGTTGCCGAGCTTGACAGCCCGATTGCGGTCGACAGCCCGCCTGTGGCCGTGGCCGACACGGCGGCAGTGCCTGACACCGCCGCCGGCGCCGTCGTCGAACCCGCGCCAGCCGGGGCCGCAGGCGCCAAGGAAGCTGAGGACGACTCCGCGCCGACCTCGGCCAAGACCGCGACCGCCGGCGCGGCATCGGACAGCGAAGCCGAGACTGACAGCGCGAACGCCGCCGCGGCATCGGACGACGAAACCGACGCAACCCAAGCAAAGAGGAGCTAGCAAGACGATGGCCAACTACACCACCGCCGACATCAAGGCACTGCGGGAGAAGACCGGCGCCGGCATGCTCGACGTCAAGAAGGCGCTGGACGAAGCCGCCGGCGATCAGGCCAAAGCCCTTGAGATCATCCGCGTCAAGGGCCTCAAAGGCCTGGCCAAACGCGAGGGCCGCGCGACTTCGGACGGACTGGTCGCGGCCCAGGTGGTGACAACTGAGGACGGCCAAACCGGGGTGCTGATCGAACTCAACTCGGAGACCGACTTCGTCGCCAAATCGGCGCCGTTCATCGAGCTGGCGAACCAGGTGCTGGGTGCCGCGGCGGCGCTGGCCAGCGAAGACGCCGCTTTGGTGCTGGGCTCGCCGTTGACCTCGACCAAAGGCACGGTCCAGGACGCCATCGACGCCGTTTCGGCGACCTTGGGGGAGCGTATCCAGCTGCGCCGGGTCGGCGTGGTCAGCGGCGAGCACGTCGAGTTCTACCTGCACCGCACCAACAAGGACCTTCCCCCCCAGGTCGGCGTGCTGGTCGCGACCGACGCGAAGGGGGCCCCGGTGGCCCATGACGTGGCGCTGCACATCGCCGCCTATTCGCCGACTTACCTGAACCGGGACTCGGTGCCGGACGAAGTCGTGGCCTCGGAGCGCCGGATCGCCGAAGAGACCGCCATCGCCGAAGGCAAGAACGAAAAGGCCATCCCGAGAATCGTCGAGGGTCGGCTGAACGGATTCTTCAAAGAGAACGTGCTGCTGGACCAGGCTTTCGCCAAAGACCCGAAGACCACTGTGGGCAAGGTGGTGGCTCAGGCGGGAGGCGTGGTCACCGGGTTTGTTCGTTTCAGGGTCGGGGCCTGAGCCGCGGGCGGCGCAATGGCAGCCGCTGACTTGCGCCGCCCGGCGGCGCGCAGGGTGATGTTGAAGCTGTCCGGCGAGGCTTTCGGCGGCGGCGCGCTCGGGGTCGACCCGGATGTCGTGACATCGATCGCGGGCCAGATCGCCCGGGCGGTGGACGGGGGTGTGCAGGTCGCGGTGGTCGTCGGCGGCGGTAATTTCTTCCGCGGCGCGGAACTGGCCGAACGCGGCATGGACCGGGCCCGCGCCGACTACATGGGCATGCTGGGGACGGTCATGAACTGCCTGGCCTTGCAGGATTTCTGCGAACAGGCAGGCGTCCCCACCAGGGTTCAGACGGCGATCTCGATGGGCCAGGTGGCGGAGAGCTACATTCCGCTACGCGCGATCAGGCACCTTGAGAAGGGACGGGTGGTGATCTTCGGCGCCGGCGCCGGCATGCCGTACTTCTCAACCGACACGGTGGCGGCGCAACGGGCCTTGGAAACCCGTTGCCAGGTGTTGCTGATGGCCAAGAACGGGGTCGATGGCGTCTACACCGCCGATCCGCGCCGCGACCCGGCCGCCACCAAGCTGACCCGTATCACCTATGAGGACGCCTTGGCCATGAACCTCAAGGTGGTGGACGCCGCGGCCTTCTCACTGTGCATGGAGAACCGTCTGCCCATGGTGGTGTTCGGCTTGGAGGGAGCAGATCAGGTCCTCCGCGTCCTTGAGGGCGAACGGCTCGGTACCCTGTTAACGCCCCGCCAATTAGGGTCCGGAACCCGGCCAGCCCCCGCGTTCCGCCCAGATCAACATTCGAGGGAGCTAGAGACATGATCGCTGATTTGTTGAAAGAGGCTGGCAGGCGCATGGACCGGTCGGTCGAGAACGCGGCCGGCGAGTTCCAGGCTATTCGCACCGGCCGGGCTAACAAGTCCCTGTTCGACCGGATTGAGGTGGACTATTACGGCACGCCGACGCCGCTGCAGTCGTTGGCCTCGATTTCGGTCAGGGAAGCCCGCACCGTGGCCATCACGCCCTACGACCGGTCGGCGTTGGCCGTCATCGAGAAGGCCATCCGCAACTCCGACCTCGGTGTCAACCCGTCGGATGACGGCGGGGTGATTATGATCAACCTGCCCGAGTTGACCGCCGAGCGCCGCAAAGAATACGTCAAGCTGGCCCGCAGCCGCGCCGAAGAAGGCCGCGTCTCTGTGCGCCAGGCCCGCCACAAGGCCAAAGATCGCCTCACCCGGGTGCTCAAGGACGGTGAGATCGGCGAGGACGATGCCCGCCACGCCGAGAAAGAACTCGATTCCATGACCAAGGCGCGTATCGCCAAAATCGACAGCTTGTTGGCGCACAAGGAAGCCGAACTGCTCGAGGTCTGATGGAGGCTCCTGCTCACCGGTCCCAGGCGGCGGTGGGGCGGGGCCGTAATCTGGCCGTGGCCGTCCCCACGGCGTTCGGTCTGATCGTTCTGCTGCTCGCCAGTGTGTTATTCAGCCCCTGGCCGTTCGTCGCCCTGGTGGTGGTCGCCTTGGCCTTGGCCCTGCATGAGCTGACCGGGGCCCTGGCTCGGGCCGGTTGTCATGTGCCTTATGTGCCTCTGGTGGTGGGCGCCGCGTTCACCCAGGTGGCGGCGGCCCGTTCGGGGGCGCCGGGCGTGGTGGTGGGGGTCTTCCTGACTTTGGCCGCCGGGGTGGTCTGGCGCGTCTTGGAGGGGGACTATCGCCAATTGCCCGATGCCGCCCCGGCACTACCAGCATCGCCGCCCCCCGAGGTTTCCTCCCCGCCACCCGCCCCCTCCGAATCGGCGCCGCCGCTTGGCGGCGGACTGGCGGGTGCGTCTGGGGTGTCGGGGACTGACGGGGAGGCCGCCGGGGTGGTTCTCGACCGGACGGGCTCCGGTTTGTCCCCGACCGCCGCGCCCTCGCCGGCGCCGGCCGCGCCGGCTGAAGCGTCGGAACCGCCCGCCAGGTGGCGGGGGAGACATGCCGCCCGTCCCGCCGAGGCGGCGGCGCGGAGCCTGGGGGGCGACATCTGCGCCACCGCCTTCGTCACCGTGTACTTGCCCACTCTGGGCGCTTTGGTGGTGTTGCTGAGTTTCATGCCGGACGGTCGCTGGTTGGTGTTGCTGCTGGTGGCGGTGCCGGTGGCCTGCGACACCGGCGGCTATTTCGCCGGCTCGTACCTGGGACGCCACAAGCTGGCCGCCCAGATCAGCCCGCGTAAGACCTGGGAGGGTTTGGCCGGATCGGTGCTGCTGGCGGTCGCGGCGGCTGTCGGCGGAATGGCCTTGATGGGACGGCCCTGGTACTTCGGCCTGGCGTTGGGAGTCCTGGGGGCGCTGGCCGCGACTCTCGGCGACCTCGCCGAATCGCTCCTCAAACGGGCCATCGGCATCAAGGACATGGGCAATCTGCTGCCCGGCCACGGAGGGGTGCTGGACCGGATCGATTCGATCTTGATGACGGCGCCGTTCTTCTACGCCGTGATCACGTTGTTCGGCGCCGAGGTGTTCGGGTGATGTCGGAAGTGGAAGGCCGGGATAGACCGGCGGCGCCGGCCGGCGTAGGCCCGGGCCACGAATTCGGGGCCTTGCCGGCGTCGGGCTCAGAGCCGCCGATCGAACGCGCTCGTCCACTTGAACTGCCGCCCGGGGACCGGGTGGTCCGCGGCCGCGCCGACGGCCCGGCGCCGCGCGGCAAGCCGCCACGCCACCTGGCCGATTTGACCGCCGCCGAACGCGACCGCTGGGCTGAGGAACAAGGCCTGACTCGGATGCGGGTTCGCCAGGTCGCGCGTCACTACTTCGCGCGGCTGAGCCGCGACAGCGCCGAGATGACCGACTTACCGGCCGCCGGCCGCCCGGAGCTGGTCAATCGACTGGCGCCGGAGTTGGCGACCGAGGTGGCCCGGCGCACGGCGGACGGCGGCGCCACCATCAAAACGCTCTACCGATTGTTCGACGGCGTCAGACTGGAGAGCGTGCTGATGGGTTACCCGGGGAGGGTCACCCTGTGCGTTTCCAGCCAGGCCGGCTGCGGGATGGGCTGCCCGTTCTGCGCCACCGGCCAGTTGGGGTTGCGGCGCAACCTGACGGCGGCGGAGATCGCCGAACAGGTCCGGCTCGGAGCGGGGGCCGCGGCCAGAGGCGATCTGGGCGCGCGGGCGCCGCGGCGGCTCTCCAACGTGGTTTTCATGGGCATGGGCGAACCGCTGGCCAATTATCGGGCGGTCATGACCGCCATCCGGGCGATCACCGCGCCGCCCCCGGACGGCTTCGGCATCTCGGCCCGCAATGTGACGGTTTCGACCTGCGGTCTGGTCGGCGCCATGGACCGATTGGCGGCCGAGGGCATGGCGCTGCGCCTGGCCTTGTCGCTTCACGCCCCGGACGACGAGGCCCGCGATCGCCTGGTCCCGATCAACCGGCGTCACGGCGTGCAAGAGGCCATCGCGACCGCCCACCGCTATTTTGAGGCCACTGGACGGCGCGTCTCAATCGAATACGCGCTGATCCGCGATATCAATGACCAAGGATGGCGCGCATCGCTGTTGGCGAAAAGGCTGGGGCGGTACGGCGTCGGCTGGGTCCATGTCAACCCGATTCCGTTCAATCCGGTGCCGGGTTCGATCTGGACCGCCAGTCGGCCAGCGGTCCAGGCGGAGTTCGTCCGCCGGCTCGAAGATGCGGGCTTCGCGGTGACTTTGCGAGACACTAGAGGCCAGGAGATCGACGGTGCTTGCGGACAGCTCGCGGCTAGGGAAGCTGTTCTAAGAGGTTAGCTGGAGAGGTTGGCTGGAGAGGTTGGCCCAGGAGGTTAGCCCAAGAGGTTAGCTAGAGAGGTTGAGACAAGATGGCAGATCTATTTCGCCGGGTCAAGAGCGGCCGGGGTTATGACACGCATGAGGTCGACGACTTCTTCGCGCGCGCCCAAGCGGTCTATGAGGGCCGTTCCGCCGAGCGGATGGGCCCGGAGACGGTGCGGACGGCCGCCTTTTCGCAAGTGAAAGGCGGATACGACGAACCGCAGGTGGATGGAGCGCTGGACCGGCTGGACAATGCTTTCACCCGCAAACAGCGGGCGGAGTTCATCGCCGAGAACGGGCAGCAGGCGTGGCTGGACCGGATCGTGGAACGGGCGACCACGCTGTATGACCGGCTGGGCCGTTCGGACGGGCAGAAGTTCGCCCCGCCGGAAAGAGGCCAGTTGGGTTATGACCGCGACCAGGTGGACGCTCTGGCGCACCGGTTGGCGGACTACTTCAACAACGGCGCTCCGCTGACGTCATCGGACGTGCGCCATGCCGTCTTCACACCGGTGCGGGGCAAGCGAGGCTACGCCATGGGGCCGGTCGACGCCTACTTGGACCGCGCGCTGGAAGTCATCTTGGCCGCCGAGTGATCCCACGGGGGCCCTGTGGCAGCGCTGGCGGACCGGCGCCGCTGGCGGACCGGCGCCGCCGGAAATGATCAACGGCCAACGGTCCCTGGCAACCGGGTTTTCTTTTCGTAAACTTCCAAGGGCTGCCTGCGAGCTGGCAGCCGGCCTGTGAACAGGCCCACAGCATTGTTAGATAGCGTTGAGGAGCGCCCGAAATGGCATTGAGGCCGGCCACCGGCGAATCGCATCATGTCCACCATCTGCCGGAGGCGCGCGTCCGGTTTGTGACCAGGCGGCGCATCGGTCTGGTGTTGGGGCCGGCGCTGTTCTTGGTCTGCTATTTCGCGATGCCGAATGTCGAGCCGGTTGGCGACGTCGGAAACGCTGGCGAGCGTTCGGCCGCGCTGGTCGCGGCTGTGTTGTGCCTGATGGCGGTGTGGTGGATGACCGAGGTGCTGCCGCTGTACGTCACCGCTTTGATTCCATTAGTCGCTTTCCCGCTGCTGCAGATCTGCGCCATCGACTCGGCCGCGACGCCCTATGCGAACAAGATCATTTTCTTGTTCTTGGGCGGGTTTGTGCTGGCGATGGCGATGGAACGGTGGAATCTGCACCGGCGGGTGGCGATTTGGGTGGTCTTGCTGGTCGGCTCGAAACCGCGGTCGGTCATTTTCGGCTTCATGCTGGCCACCTCGTTTGTGTCGCTGTGGGTGTCGAACACGGCCACGGCGGTCATGATGCTGCCGATCGCGACATCGGTGTTGCGGCTGGTCGAATCGGTGACCAAGCGCAAAGATCCCAAGTTCAGGGTGGCCATGGTGCTGTCGATCGCCTACGGCGCCTCGATCGGATCCTTCGGCACCCCCATCGCCTCGCCCCCGAACGCGATCGCCTTGGGCTATCTGGCCGAGCAGGGCATCAACATCTCGTTCTTCGACTGGATGAAGGTCGGCATGCCGCTGTGGGCGGTCTTCCTGGTGATCGGGTGGTTCTTGCTGGCCTTCGTGTCCAGTTCGCCGGCCTCGAAGGTCGCTATTCCGGGTCACAAGGAGATCCTGCGGGCCGAACTGGCCAAGCTGGGACGGTTTCAAGGGCCGGAACGCCGCGTCGGCATCATCTTCTTGATCTGCGCGTTTTCGTGGATTTTCCATGGCCTGATCGAGGATCTGCTCCACATCGCCAACTCCGGCATCTCCGACGAGTTGATCGCCGTGGCGGTGATTTTCGTGTTCTTCCTGACGCCGGTGTCGTTCAAACGTCCCGGCCGGGCATTGATGAACTGGGGCGATCTGAAGGAATTGCCTTGGGGCATTCTCTATCTGTTCGGCGGCGGCCTGTCGGTGGCGGCTCAAGTCGGCGCCTCCGGTCTGGCGGTTTGGATCGGCGAACGCGCCGCTGGACTGGGCGGTCTGCCGCTGTTCTGGCTGATGTTGGCGTGCGGCGCCCTGACCTGGATCATCACCGAGTTCATGTCGAACACGGCCGCCGCGGCGACCTTGATTCCGATCTTCGGCTCCGTGTCCATCGCTTTGGGCCATTCGCCGGTGATGTTGGCGCTGCCGGTGGCCATGGCGGCGTCCTGCGCTTTCATGATGCCCGCCGGGACCCCGCCCAACGCCGTCGCCTATTCTTCGGGGATGATCACAATCGGCGACATGAACAAAGCCGGCGTCCTGATCGCCATCGCCGGCGTCATCATGGTGGCCGTCAACATGTTCATCTGGGGCCGGGTCGCCCTGGGCCTGTGACCTCGCGACCCGCCGCGCACCCAACTCCATTCACCAACCCAGCCCTCTAAGGAGGCAAACCATGAAGACCCGCCAAATTGGATCGGTCGCAGTCAGCGCCATCGGACTCGGAGGCATGCCGATGTCGATCGAAGGCAGACCGGACCGCGCCCGCTCGATCGCGACTATCCACGCGGCCCTGGACGCCGGCGTCACGCTGATCGACACCGCCTTCGGCTACCGCCTGCGGGTCGACGCCGAACCCCACAACGAACTGCTCATCGCCGAGGCGCTGCGGACCTGGTCCGGCGACCGGTCGGATGTGCTGGTGGCCACCAAGGGCGGTCATTACCGCCACCCCTATGAGCCGACCGGCGCCTGGGGCCTGGCCGGGCATCCGCAGTGGCTGAAGAACTGCGCCCAGGCCTCGGCCCAGGCGCTCGGAGTCGAAGCGATCGGGCTGTACTACTATCACCGGCCCGACCCGATGGTGAACTACGCCGATTCGATCGGCGCTCTGGCCGACCTGCTGGCCGCGGGCGTCATCCGCAAGGCCGGCGTCTCCAACGCCGATGCTTCCCAGATCGCCCTGGCCTATTCGATCCTGGGTGAGGACCTGGTGGCCGTCCAGAACCAGTTCTCACCGGCTTTCCGGTCGACCGAGTCCGAACTCGAGCTCTGTGGCGACCTCGGTCTGGCCTTCTTGCCGTGGAGCCCGCTCGGCGGGATTGGCGGGGCGGGCGCTTTGGGCAGCCGGTTCGCCGCCTTCGGCGAGGTCGCGCGGGCCCGTGGCGTCTCGCCCCAACAGGTGGCGCTGGCTTGGGAGCTGGCCAAAGGCGAACACGTCATCCCGATCCCCGGCTCTTCGCGCCCAGAGACGATCCTTGACTCTGTGGCGGCGGTGGACCTGGTCCTCACCCCGGAGGAACTCGCCCTGCTGAACTGACCCGCCAACCCGACCCGCCAACCCGACCGACCGGCCTGATCGGGGCCCGGTCAACCGCCGAACAACTCCGGATGCTCCTGGTAGTAGCTGTCCTGGGCTTGCTGGAGGATCCCAAAGGCCTCAATGACGTTTTCCGGCAGGGGATTGTTGGTCTCCGGGCCGGAATAGGCTCGGCCGTCCATGCCGGGCAGGTCGAAGCCGATGTCCGGGTCGCCGAGCGGATACTTGGCTTCGAGTTCTTCCCACTCCACGCTGGTAGTGTCCGGCCCCAGCTCCGCCATCGCTCTGTCGCGGGCCAGATGGCCTTCTTCGTTGAAGGCTGGACAGGCCTCCAGCAGGGCGCGGAACTCCGGGACCGTGATGGTCGAGGACAGGACCGCCTTGGGCTGGGTTTGCCACTCGTCGGCCTTGATCGGCTGCGGGTCTTCGATGTTCGGGAAGCCGTTGGCGCGGGCGCACTCGATCCAGGCCTGCGTAGGCGCCAGGATCGCTTGTTTGGCCGCGATCTCGGCGTCGGGGTCCGGATACTCGACTGGCTCGGTGTAGCCGGAGGACTTCAAACAGGCGCTGAAGTCGGCCGTGCGGTCGGCCTGGCCGATGATCAAGTACGGCGGCGCCTCAGCGGTTGGCCAGGCCGTTGGCGAGCCGCCTGCCTGCACTTCTTTGACCAGTTCCATCATCGGGTCGTATTTGGCGGCCAAGTCGAGCATCGATTCCGGCGCCGTCTCGCGGGCGTCCTGGCCACCGCCCCAGTTCGTCAGGTAGTCAGTTCCTATCTCCAGGAAAACCTCGAGCTGGCCATCGCCCCGAAGGGGGTCGGCCTTGGCCGGAATCTGCGCTGCCGCCAGGCAGGCCACCAGATCCTCGGCGCCGCGGGCCTGGTCCGCGATTTGGTCGGCCTGGGAGCGTGAGTCGGCGGGGCTCGAACTGGCCCCTTGTCCCTTCAGGGTGGCCACCTCGTCATTTCCGGAGCACGCGGCCAGTATCACCGCACCCGCCAGCAGGCACGTGGATAGCCCGGCAGTCGCCAAACGCCGTCTGAACATGGGGATCCTCTCCGATAGCCATCCGACCGAGGAAGCCAGCTAATCACATCGGCGGCGATCCCCCCGTCCTGCCTGGGCGCCACCGGCGAAAGCCAAAGCGCCGGGGGACAAGGGGTAGTCAACCGTCCCGGTCGAGAGGCGGGCCGGCGCGCTTCGGGCCGGTTGAAGGCGATGCTAAGGTAGGTAGTTGCCGTCTAACGGCCGCGGTTCCAAGTGCCCGGGTGGATCAGCCCCGGTGCTCCGCGCAACAACCAGCAACTAAGGAGTGAACTAGAGCTATGCCGCTTGATTCCGCCACCAAGGCAAAGATCGTCGCCGAATACGGCACGCATGAGGGTGACACAGGCTCACCGGAAGTCCAGATCGCGCTGTTGAGTCAGCGGATCAAGGATCTGACCGAGCACTTCAAGGTTCACGCGCACGATCACCACTCGCGCCGCGGCCTGCTGTTGCTGGTGGGCCAGCGTCGGCGGCTATTGGGATACCTCGAGTCGATCGATGTTGAGCGTTACCGCTCGATCGTCAAACGGCTCGGTTTGCGCCGATAGCCAACCTGTCGGGACGCCCCGTACGCTCAGCGGACGGGGCGTTTTCACGAAAACTGAATGACAACTGAATAGTGCAACCAGCCAGGGCCTATCGTCCCCGAAAAGTTCTGCGGTCCTCGGTAGTGGCTTCCGTAGGTTGAACGCCAAGGCGCCTTGTCTACGCGGACGATGCCGCGCGGCATCGTCCAAAGGCGACTTGCGCGACCATCTGCTTACGTGAGCCTCGATCGAAGACCGCCCGGGAGGGCCCGGCTTACGAATCAGCGGACTGCGCGTCTGCGCCGGCCTCGAGGCCGGGCGCCGGACGCCACCGCACCGACCAAGCAAGGAGGGCACCCCGTGGAGGGTCCTGAAATCACATTTTCTGAAGCCACGATTGACAATGGCTCGTTCGGCCAGCGCACGGTCAGGTTTGAAACCGGCCGGCTGGCGAAGCAGGCCGGCGGCGCGATCGCGGCCTATCTTGACGGCGAGACCATGGTCTTGTCGACCACCACCGCCGGCAAACACCCGAAAGAGCAATTCGACTTCTTCCCCTTGACGGTGGACGTCGAAGAGCGCATGTACGCCGCCGGACGCATCCCGGGCAGCTTCTTCCGCCGCGAAGGACGTCCCAGCACCGAGGCGGTGCTGGCCTGTCGGCTGATCGACCGGCCGCTGCGACCGTTGTTCGTCAAGGGTCTGCGCAACGAGGTCCAAATCGTCGAGACCGTCATGGCGATCAGCCCGGAAGACTCCTATGACGTGCTGGCCATCAACGCGGCCTCGCTGTCCACCCAGATCTCCGGCCTGCCCTTCTCCGGGCCTGTGGCGGGGATCAGACTGGGGCTGATAGACGGCCAGTGGGTTGCGTTCCCGCGCTGGTCAGAGCGCGAACGGGCGGTGTTCGAGATGGTCGTCGCCGGTCGTGTGGTGGGCGACGACGTCGCTATCGCCATGATCGAGGCGGAGGCTGGCGACCGCGCCTGGGACCTCATCAAGCACCAAGGCGTGGAAGCTCCGACTGAAGACGTGGTGGCCCAGGGGCTGGAAGCGGCCAAGCCCTTCCTGCGCGAGCTGTGCCTGGCCCAGCAGCGGCTGGCCGATCAAGTCGCCAAGGAGACGCGCGAGTTCCCGCTCTTCCCGGAATACCAGGAGGACGCCTACCAGGCGACCGCCCAGATCGTCACCGACAAGCTCAGCGATGCCATCCAGATCGGCGACAAGCAGGCCCGCGAGGCTCGCTTGGATCAGATCAAGAGCGAGGCCCTGGGCGCGCTCGAGGAGAGCTTCCACGATCGGCTGGGCGAGATCGCGGCAGCGGTCCGGGCGATCACCAAGCAGTTGGTCCGCCGGCGCGTGCTGACCGAGGGCCTTAGGATCGACGGGCGCTCGCTGCGGGACATCCGCACGCTCTCGGCTGAGGTCGAGGTCCTTCCGCGCGTCCACGGATCGGCCCTGTTCGAGCGCGGCGAGACCCAGATCTTGGGTGTGACCACGCTGAACATGCTCCGGATGGAACAGCAGATCGATTCGCTCAGCCCGGTCACCCACAAGCGCTACATGCACAACTACAACTTCCCGCCCTATTCGACCGGCGAAACGGGGCGCGTGGGCAGCCCGAAACGCCGTGAGATCGGCCACGGCGCCCTGGCCGAGCGGGCCTTGGTGCCGGTGCTCCCCAGTCGCGAGGATTTCCCGTATGCGATCCGGCAGGTCTCGGAGGCGCTCGGGTCGAACGGCTCGACCTCGATGGGAAGCGTTTGCGCTTCGACCTTGTCGCTGTTGAACGCCGGCGTGCCGTTGAAGGCCCCGGTGGCGGGAATCGCCATGGGCCTGATGAGCGACAGCGTTGACGGCGAGGTCCGCTACGCGGCGCTGACCGACATCTTGGGCGCGGAAGACGCCTTCGGCGACATGGATTTCAAGGTCGCAGGGACCGCCGAGTTCGTCACCGCCATCCAACTGGACACCAAGCTGGACGGGATTCCGGCGTCCGTGCTGGCAGCCGCGTTGGCACAGGCTCGGGAGGCCCGTCTGCACATCTTGGGCGTCATGACCCAGGCGATCGACGGGCCGGACGAGATGAGCCCGCTGGCGCCCAGGGTTATCTCCGTCAAGGTGCCGATCGACAAGATCGGCGAGGTGATCGGCCCGAAGGGCAAGATGATCAACCAGATCCAGGACGAGACCGGCGCCGACATCTCGATCGAGGATGATGGCACCGTCTACATTGGCGCCACCGACGGACCCTCTGCCGAGGCCGCCCGCGACCAGATCAACGCCATCGCCAACCCGCAGATGCCGCAGGTCGGCGAGCGATTCGTGGGCACTGTCGTCAAGACCACCACGTTTGGCGCCTTTGTGTCGCTGACCCCTGGCAAGGATGGGCTCTTGCACATCTCTCAGATCCGGCGCCTGGTTGGCGGCAAGCGGGTCGAGAACGTCGATGACGTCCTGCAGGTGGGGCAGAAGGTTCAGGTCGGGGTGGCGGAGATCGATCCCAGGGGCAAGCTGTCTTTGCACGCCGTGGTGGACGATGCCGACGATTCGGCTGACGAGCCGGCCGCCGGTTCGGCCGGTGGTTCCGCTGGGAGCCCGGCTGAGGCGGGAGACGGACAGGACGGCGAAGAACGTCGTGACCGCTCCCGGCGGCGGCGTGAGCGTCACACCCATATCCACAGCGAGGATCGCGACGAGGCCTGATCGGGCGTCCGTGAACGGCCTCGAAGCGGCCCCGGACCTGGGAGCCTGGTCGGAAGCGGACCCGGCGGTGGAACACAGCGTCTTGCCGACCGGCGTCCGGGTGGTGACCCAAGGGTTGCCCCACGCCCGCTCCTTCACGGTCGGGTTCTGGGTGCTGGTCGGTTCGCGCGATGAGGTGGCCGGTCAATTCGGCTCGACCCACTTCCTGGAGCACTTGCTGTTCAAGGGCACCAAGACGCGCACCGCGGAGCAGATCGCGGTGGCTTTCGATTCGATCGGCGGCGAGTTCAACGCGGCCACCGCCAAAGAGTCGACCTGCTATTTCGCCCGCGTGCTGGCAGATCGTGCGGCGGTGGCGATCGAGTTGCTGGCCGACATGCTGACCTCCTCCGTCCTCGACCGGCGCGATTTCGAAACCGAGCGCGGCGTGATCTTAGAAGAGCTGGCGATGAACCAGGACGACCCGACCGACGTGGCCCATGAGGCCTTCGCGGCCGCCGTCTACGGGGATCATCCCCTGGCCCGGCCGATCGGCGGGCGCCCGGCCGACATCGAAGCTGTCAGCCGCGATTCGGTCTGGGACCATTATGTCCGCCATTACCGGCCGGAGCGCCTGGTGGTGATCGCCGCCGGGCAACTGGACCACCGCACGGTGGTGTCTTTGGTGGCCGAGGCGCTGGAGCGGGGCGGCTGGGGCCCCGCGGCGGCGGGCGAACACCAGTCGGCGCCGCTGCGACCGGTCAGCCCCCAGGTGGCTCTGCCGACTGAGGGCCGGGTCGAAGGGTTGGCCCGGCCGACCGAGCAGGCTCAGGTGCTGATCGGATGCGAGGGCCTGATCGCCACGGACGAGCGCCGCCATGCCTTGGCGGTGCTCGGCTCGGTGCTCGGCGGCGGCATGTCGTCGCGCCTGTTCCAAGAGATCCGCGAGAAGCGCGGTTTGGCCTATTCGACCTACTGTTTCACCACTTCGCATTCCGACGCCGGCTCGTTCGGCGTCTATGCCGGCTGCACCCCGGCCGCCGCGGCCGAGGTGACGGCGTTGATGGAGTCGCAGTGGGAGTGCCTGGGCCGCGACGGTCTGCGGCCGGGTGAACTCGAGCGCGTGAAAGGCCAGATCACCGGTGCCACGCTGCTGTCTCTGGAGGAGCCGTATTCGCCCATGAACCGGCTCGGCCGGGCGGCCACCCTGATGGGTGAGCTCCCGCCCATCGAAGAGATCATCGCCCGCATCGAGGCGGTCACCGCCGACCAAGTCCGCTCCCTGGCGGCCGACCTAGCCTCCCGCCCCCGCTCCCGCGTGATAGTCGGCCCACCCCCCTAACCAAGACACGCAAGGAGACGGTGATTGTGTTGATTCTCCGCGCACGGCGACCAGGCGAGGACACGCAGGGGGACGGTGACTGTGTTGATTTTCCGCGCACGGGCGGCAACGCGGCGGTAAGCAACGCGACGGTGATTCTGCTGACGAAGCAGAATCACCGTCTCCTTGCTTAGTCGGTGGGTGGGATGGCGGCCGGGTAACGTGGTGGCCGTGGACCAAGCGATTGCTGTCGCCGTGATCGGCGCCAAAGGACGAATGGGTTCGGCTGTGGTCAAGGCGGTGCAGGCGGCCCCGGACTTGCGGCTGGCCGACGCGCTTGACGTGGGCGACCCGCTGTCGTCTCTGCCCGCCGATGCCGTCCAGGTCGCGGTCGATTTCACCGTTCCGTCGGCCGCCGAAGACAACGTCCACCAACTGATCGACCTGGGCGTCAACGCCGTGGTGGGGACGAGCGGCTGGGATGGCCCGGCGCTGGAACGGGTGCGCCGGCATCTGGCCGAGGCGCGCGAGGTCGGCGTGGTGATCGCCCCGAACTTCGCTTTGGGCGCCGTCCTGGCCATGCATTTCGCGGCGCAAGCGGCGCCATTCTTCGAATCGGCCGAGGTGATCGAGCTGCATCACCCCGACAAGTTGGACGCGCCATCCGGAACGGCTCGCCACACGGCGGCGGCGGTCGCGGCGGCCAGGGCCGCGGCCGGCCTTGGCGCGGCGCCAGACGCGACCGATCCGGACCGATCCGAGCCCGGGGCTCGGGGCGCGGCGATAGACGGCGTGCACGTTCATTCGGTGCGCCTGCGCGGGCTGGTGGCCCATGAGGAGATCCTGCTCGGAAACCCCGGCGAGTACTTGACCATCCGCCACGACTCGCTTGATCGGGTCAGCTTCATGCCCGGGGTGCTCCTGGCCGTCCGCCAGGTGTCGACCCGTCCCGGCCTGACCGTTGGCCTGGAGCCCCTGCTGAACCTGTCATAACCCGATAGCGAACCGGCCGCGCCGGACCTGGACCGGGTTCTAAGCTGGAACGATGCCCCCCGCCACCACCGCCGACCTGCTTGCGGCGGCGGTCACGAAACTAGGCGGACAGCGCCGCCCGGGGCAGCAGCAGATGGCTGAAGCCGTCGAAGCCGCTTTCGAGTCGGGACGCCACCTGCTGGTCCAGGCCGGCACCGGCACCGGCAAGTCGCTGGCCTACCTGATCCCGGCCCTGGCATGCGCCCTGCGGCGCCGCCAACGGGTTGTCGTGGCGACCGCCACTTTGGCGCTTCAACGCCAGATCATCGAGCGCGACCTGCCGCTGGCGAGGGCCGCTGTGGCGGCCGAATTGGGGCGGGAACCGGTCGCCGCCTTGCTGAAGGGACGCAACAACTACGTCTGTCGGCACAAGCTCGCCGGCGGCTATGGCGAAGAGCCAGACGACCTCTTCGACGCGGCTTTCGAGACGGCTGGCGGGGCCGGTCTGACCAGCGCTAAACCGCGCGGCAGCCTGACCGGCTCGGCCCTGGCCGAAGAACTGCGGCGCCTAGAGCGATGGGCCCGCGAAACCGCCAGCGGCAACCGCGACGACTTCCCGGGCGGGGCCTCGCCCCGGTCCTGGCGCCAGGTGTCGGTCAGCGCCTCCCAGTGCATGGGCCAGGCCTGTCCGGTCTTGACGGAATGCTTCACGGAAAGGGCGCGTGCCGCGGCCGCCCGCGCCGACCTGGTCGTCACCAACCACGCGATGCTGGCGATCGACGCCTCCGCCACGCCGATCTTGCCGGATTTCGAGGCCCTGGTGATTGACGAGGCCCACAATCTGACCCGCTCGCTGACCTCGGCCAGGACCGCCGAGCTGACCACCGTCCTGGTGGCGCGGGCGGCGGCCCAACTCGACCGCTTGGGCGTCGATCCGCAGGCTCTGCGCGCGGCGGCGACGGAACTCGCCGGGGCCTTGGAGGCCGCGCCCGAAGGGCGTTTGGGCCAGGGTCTGGGGCCTGACTTGGCGGCGGCGGTGGCCGGGTTGCGGGCGGCGTCGAGGGCCGCGTTCAGCCAGGTCGCAGTCCTTGACCCGGCGTCAGGCGCACCAAGCACGTCAAACACGTCAAACACGTCAAACACGTCAAACGAGTTGAACACCTCAGGCGCGTCAGCCACGCCGGCCACGCCAGCCGCAGCCAAACGGGTCGCTTCGGCTGCCTTGGAGGAGCTGGCGGAAACAACCCGACGCTTGCAGGAGGGGTCCGGCGACGTCCATTGGATCGAACGGACGGCCGCGGGCTCGTCCGCGCTGAAGGCGGCTCCGCTGGAGGTGGCCGCCGACCTGCGCTCCACAGTCTTGGAACGCGCGACCGCGGTGATGACCAGCGCCACCTTGGCGTTGGGCGGGAATATGGACAGCGCCGCCGATGCCGCCGGGCTCAGTCCCGGCGAATGGGACGGCTTGGACGTGGGGTCGCCTTTCGATTATCCCCGTCAAGCGATCCTCTATCTGGCCGGCGACCTGCCGGCCCCCGGCCGCGACGACTCGCACTGGGGCGCCCAGCATCAGCGGCTGCGAGAGTTGATTGAGGCGTCGCAGGGTGGGGCTCTGGGGCTGTTCACATCCCAACGGGCCGCCGAGGCGGCCGCCAAGGCGCTGGCGACGGTGACGGACTTCGAGATCGGCGTGCAGGGCGACAAGTCGCTCGGGGCGCTGATCGAGGACTTCTTGGCCGACCCGCGAGCCTGCCTGTTCGGCACGGTGTCGCTGTGGCAGGGGATCGACGCTCCGGGCCTGACCTGCCGATTGGTTGTGATCGACCGTCTGGCCTTCCCGCGCCCGGACGATCCGGTCCTGTCGGCCCGGGCCGAAGCCGCCGATAGGGCCGGACGGAGCGGTTTCACGACCGTCTCGGCGGCGCACGCCGCCTTGATGTTGGCCCAGGGGGCCGGCCGGCTGATCCGCTCGACCGAGGATCGGGGCGTGGTCGCCATCCTTGACCCCCGGATCGCCACCAAGCGTTACGGCCCGTTCTTGATTCGGTCGATGCCGCCGATGTGGCTGACTCAGGACCGCGCGGTGGTGCTGGCCGCCCTGGGCCGCCTGGCCGAAGCCGCCACCAAACCGGACGCCTGACGGTTGGCCCGGCGGCCGGGCCGGCGTAGTCGTCTGGCAGCCGAGGCGGCCGGGTATTCTCGATTTCCCCGGCGCCCGGGTCCGGCGTTGACGTTGACCGGACAGCCGGTGTCGCTGTGATTTCCACCGGGGCCCGGCGCCGGGGAATTATCATGATCGTTCGGGCGCCCGGACCCGGGGCGAGCACGCTTGGCAGGCCAATGCCAGCTGATTTCAGGGCGCCGCCCAGTCCAAAGCCGAGCGCGGCGCCAGGTCCCGCGTCGAGGTGATATGTTGCCAAGCGGACAAGCGAAGCTGCTACCACCAGAAAGGGCTACATCACATGGCCGTAGACAATTCAACCTCCGCCCAGTCCAAGTCGGCCGCGCCGGTGAGCGATCCAGGCAAGATCCGCAATGTGGTCTTTGTCGGTTCGTCCGGCGTGGGCAAGACCACCGTGGTCGAGGGACTGCTGCTCGCCACCGGTGAGATCGGCCGGGCCGGCTCTGTGGCGGAGGGAACGACGGTTACCGATTACGAGGACATCGAGCACCGGACCAACCGTTCGGTGGGGTTGGCGCTGGCGCCGCTGACTTTCGGCGGTGTCAAGATCAACGTCCTCGACGCGCCTGGTTACGCCGACTATTTGGGCGATTTGAGGGCGGCCATCAGAGGCGCCGATGCCGCGGTGTTCGTCATCAGCGCCGTCGACGGGATCTCTGGCGCGACCAGGCTGCTCTGGGATGAGCTGGCTCGCGTTCGCAAGCCCCGCGCCATCCTGATCACCAAACTGGACAATCCCCGGGCGGACTACGACGAGGTGGTGGCGTCCTGCCGCCAGTCGTTCGGCGAGTCGGTCTTGCCCATGATGGTCCCGATCTACCAGTCAGAGGCGGAGATCGGCAAGCTGCTGGACATCCTGACCGGCAAGGTGGTGGATTTCACCAGCGGCAAGCGCGAGGTGCGGGCGGCCGAAGGCGACGAACTCGGCAAGATGGAGCGCAACCGCGAGTCCTTCATCGAGGCGCTGATCACCGAATCGGGTGACGAGGACCTGATGGAGGCCTATCTGGAAGGCGACGAGCTGGACGGCCAGGCCCTCAAAGCCGACTTGCAGAAGGCGATGGCCGCGGCCTCGTTCTTCCCGATCATGCCCATGGCCGCAGCCGGTGGGATCGGCACCGACGAATTGCTGTACCTGATCCGCGACGGATTCCCCTCGCCGGTGGTGGCGGAGCTGCCGGAGGTCGTCGATGGCGCCGGCCACGAGGTCACGGTCAGCTGCGACCCGAAGGGGCCGCTGGTGGCGGAAGTGATCAAGACCACCCAAGACCCCTATGTGGGCCGGATTTCGATTGTGCGGGTGTTCTCCGGGACGCTGCGCTCGGAGTCGCAAGTCCATGTCGAAGGCGCCGGTTCGGACGACCCGGACTACCAGGGCCATGGCGGCAACGAGCGGGTCGGGACGTTGACTTCGCCGCTGGGCGCGAAGCAGCGCCCGGTGCCCTACGCCGTGGCTGGCGATCTGGCGGCGGTGGCGCGGTTGGTCAGCGCGGAGACCGGCGACACCTTGTCTGACCCGAACCATCCGCTGGTGGCCAGGCCCTGGATGTCGCCGGAGGCGATGCTGCCCGTGGCGATCAAGGCCGTCAACTCCTCCGATGAAGACAAACTCGGCACCGGCCTGAATCGGCTCGTCAGCGAGGATCCGACGCTTAGGGTCGAGCACAATCCGGAGACCAATCAGACCGTCCTGTGGACCATGGGCGACGCCCATGTCGACGTCACTTTCCAACGCCTGGCGGACAAGTTCGGCGTCCAGGTCGAGCGCGTGCCCTACCGGGTGCCGCTGCGCGAGACTTTCAACCAGAAAGTCACCGCCGAGGGGCGCCATGTCAAACAGTCCGGCGGTCACGGGCAGTACGCCAAGTGCCAGGTCGAGATCGAGCCGTTGCCGCCCGGCAGCGGCTTCGAGTTCGTGGACAAGGTGGTGGGCGGCGCGGTTCCGCGCCAATTCATTCCGTCGGTTGAGAAGGGCGTCAAGTCCCAAATGCTGAAGGGCGTCTTGGCCGGCTATCCGGTGGTCGACATCCGGGTCACCCTGTTCGACGGCAAGGCCCATTCGGTCGACTCGTCGGATGCCGCCTTCCAGATGGCGGGCGCCGTCGCCTTGCGGGAGGCCGCCAAGAAGGCCGGCGCGATCAACTTGCTGGAGCCGGTGGTGACCATGTCGATCTTGGTGGACGACGAACACGTCGGCGCGATCATGTCCGATTTGTCATCGCGGCGGGGTCGGTTGACCGGCACTGAGGCGGTGGCGGGCGGCCGCACCATGGTCAAGGCCGAGGTGCCTCAATTCGAGGTCACCAACTACGCCACCGATCTGAGGTCGATGTCGCGTGGCACGGGTTCGTTCACCAGCGACTATCTGGGACATGAGCCGATGCCGCCACATCGCGTCGAGGCCGTCATCGCGGAGGCGGCCGCGGCCAGGGCGGCCGGCTGACTCTCTAAGGCTGGCGCAGGACGCGCTGGTGGGGTGAGGACCTGCCGGGGAAGACCAGGGCAGGTCCTCGCCGACCGGTCTTGAAGGCTCGGCCGTCGGGCGGCGACTTCCGGCGGCCGACGGAAGAATCGAATCATCGGGGGAACCATGAAACTCAGCCCTGTTCAGGCCCGTGGCCTGCTTGAATATCACCAGGTCGGGCCTGCGCTCGGTTTGGTCGCCGCCATTTGCGTTGACCGCGGCGGCGAGGGCCCGGGCGGACCGGACGGCATCGGGCGCCCCGGCGGGGGAATCGAAGCGCGGCTGGGAACGGCGATGTTGACGATCGAGCCGCTGGAAGGCTTGCCGGAGGCGGAGGCCAACCGCCTGGCCGCGGCAGCCGGCCTGCCCGATTCGGACCGCGGCCGCGCCGCCACCCTGTTGACGGAATTGTGGCGCCTGGTCTCGGCGGAGGACCTGTTGCAGGTCCGCTACGGTCCCGCTGTGGCGACAGTTGTCTTGGACGATGCCGCCGCCTTCCGCCACCCGGATTGGGCCCGGTTCGGTTTCGCGGTCGATCCGGCCGGCGGACCCTATCTGGCCAAGACGGCCGCGATCGCGGCCGTCGACGCCGGCGCCGGGATCCCCCCGGAAGACTGGGCCAAGATCCCGGCCATGGACGCCCTGGTGTTCCGCGCCTACGCCCAGGCGCACCGTTAACCGCGCTCGACCAGCCTGCCCGTCGGGGCGGCGCGGCGGCGCGGCGGGCGGGGATCGTCGGGCCGAGGGTAAGGTTCGCCTAACAGCCAGGGCCCGGACTTGGGTAGGCTAGCCGTCATGGGGCGGGTTTTCCGGGTGGTGGAGCTAGCCTGGGCCCAGAGTCTGATTTTGGCCGGCCTATACCTGTCCGTGGGGCACTGGGCGGACCCCGGCGCCAAGGGTTTGACCTGGCCGGCGGCGCTTTGGGTGGTGCCACTGGTGGTCGTGTTGGTGCTGGCGGCGGGGTTGCAGGCGGGTTTGGTGGCGTACCTGGCGGCCAAGGACCAGGCGGCCGAGGAGGCAGCCGATCGCCGCAGCGTGGTCGCCCATGTGTTCAAGCTCGGCGCCGCCCAGCGCTCGCGGGCCCGGACCGGTGCGATTGTCTCCACCGCCACGGACGGAGTGGAAAGGGCGGCCGCCTACCGAGGCTCCTTCCTGGGTCCCATGATCGGTTCGATGACCGCGCCCATCGGCGTCCTGCTCTTCATGGGATTCTTCGCCGATTGGGTGGTGGCCGGGCTGACTGCGATCGCGTTGCCTGTCATCCCCTTGGCCTTGGGCGGATTCCAGGCCGCCTTCCGCGGCGTGTCGCGCCGCTACCGCGAGAACGGGCGGGTGTTCGCGGCCAAGTTCCTCGACGCCATCCAGGGTCTGGGGACCCTGCGGCTGATGAACGCCGACCGCCGTCACGGGCGCACCTTGGCCGCCGCCGCCGAGGAACTGCGTCGCCACGTCATGCGCTTGCTGGCGGGCAACCAGTTGATGCTCTTCGTGGTGGATTCGCTGTTTTCGCTGGCCTTTATCGCGAGTGTGGCCGGACTGTCCTTGTGGCGGATCGACCAGGGCGCCATCAGCCCTGGCGACGGGCTCGGCCTGGTTCTGTGCGGCACGCTGCTGCTGGATCCGCTGGACCGGATCGGCCAATTCTTCTACATCGGCATGGGCGGAATCGCCTCGGCCAAGGAGATCAAGGCTTTTGTCGCCACCGCGCCGGCCGTGACCGACCCAGCCGATCAGGGCGCCCCGGTGCCCGATGCCGTCCACCCGCCTGCCAGCCCCGTCGCCAGCCCCGCGGCGGCCGGGCCCGCGCCATCGGCCGGCCGGGGGATTGGCCGCCGGCTGTCCGCCGCGCCCGCCGCCCGGGAAGACGCCGGCCGGCGTCCTACGGCTCTGACGCCGATCCCGACCGCGGACCTGGACACTCACCCGGAGGCGGCGGTCTGGGCCGGGGCGTCTGACTTGGCGGTCGAGCTTGGCGCGGTCGACTTCGCCTACGGCTCCGGGCCGCCGGTGCTGACTGGCTTCAGCTTGGCTGTGGCGCGGGGCGAGCACGTCGCCATTGTCGGTGTGTCCGGGGCGGGCAAGACCACGATCGCCGAGTTGATCCAGGGCAATCTGCGCCCAGACGCGGGCGAGATCAGGCTCTTCGGGACCGACGTGGCCCGGGCGCCGCTGGCTTGGCAGCGCGCCCAGTTGGCGGTGGTGGCCCAACACACCTATTTGTTCACCGGCACTTTGCGGGACAACCTGCTGGTGGCGGCTCCGCAGGCGGACGACCTCCGCTTGGGCCAAGCCCTGGCGGCGGCCGATCTGGCCGGTTTTGTGGCCGAGTTGCCGCAAGGTCTGGACACCCCGGTGGGCGAGCGCGGGCTGGCCCTGTCGGGAGGCCAGACCCAGCGGCTCGGGATCGCCCGGGCCTTCCTCAAGGACGCGCCGATTCTGATCTTGGACGAGCCGACGGCTCACGTCGACCTGGCCGCTGAGCGGGCCATCTTGGCCTCCCTGGAGAAACTCGGCCGAGACAAGACGGTGATCGCGATCTCGCACCGACGCGCCACCATCCTGCATGCCGACCGGACGGTTGAGGTGGGCCCATGACCGCCGATCAGCCCACGTCACCCCGTCAGACGGGCGCCGCGGCGCCCGGCCGGGGCCTCAAAGGGGCGCCGGACGCTCCCGGGCAGGGCGATCAGGCGACTGGTTCGGCTAGTCAGGGCGGCCCGACCGGCCCGGTTGGGAACGGAGCCGGACAGGGCGAAGCGGCGCCGATCAGTCCGCGCCGACTGCGCCGCCGGCTGTTGACCCTGGCCCGGCCGATCCTGGCGCCGCTGGCGATGTCGATCCTGTTCCGGACGGCGGGTCTGGTGGCCGGGATCGCCCTGTTGGCGGTGGCGGGCTGGGCGGTGCTGGGCGCCGAAGAGCCGCCGGCCAGCGGCCCTGGCGCCGCCGTGCCTAACCCGGCTGAATTCGGAGTTGGCCCAATCGTCATCACATTGGTCGTGTTATCGCTGGTCAAAGGCCTCGCGCGCTATCTGGAGCAGTATTGCGGCCACTATGTCGCCTTCCGCGTGCTGGCCAGACTGAGACTCTACTTCTATGACCGTCTGGCGCCGCAGGCGCCGGCCGCGGTCGAGGGCAGTGACACAGGCGATCTGCTCAGCCGGGTGACCAAGGACGTGGACCGGGTGGAGGTGTTCTTCGCCCACACCATTGGGCCGGCGGTGACGGCGGTCGTTGTGCCGGTGGGCACAGTCGTCTTCGCGGCCGTGGTGCTGGGCCCGGCCCCCGCCGCCGTGCTGGCCGTCGGCTTGGCGGTGGTCGGCCTGGCGACTCCGGCGATCGGCCGCGCCGCCAGCGCCCGGGGCGCCGCCGAATTGCGCCAGGCCCGCGGACAGCTGGCCGGACACGTCCGCGACTCGGTTCAGGGCGTGCGCGAGGTGCTGGCGTTCGGCGCCGAGGGCCGTCGCCTGACTGAATTGGAGCAGGCCGGTCAAGGCCTGGCCGAGGGCCTGGAGGCGATCGGCCGGGCCAATGCCCTGCGGCGCGGCGCGAACCTGGTGGCGGGGGCGTTCACCCTGATCGCCCAGCTGTTGGTGGTCACCGGCGGCGAGTTCAGCGCCGCCCAGACCGGCCTGGCCCTGGGGCTGACCGTGGCGGCGTTCGCGCCGGTGCTGGCGGTGGAGGATTTCGCCGCCGACCTCCAACAGGCCTACGCCTCGGCTCGCCGCATCTTCGCGGTGACCGATGCCGTTCCCCTGGTTTCCGACCCGCCGCCCGCCCACGGCCAAGACGGTTCTCCTAGGAGCGTGGTGAACAGCCACGCTCCGACCGTGTTGACGCAGGGCAGCGGAACGCTGACCAGCGGAAACGCGGAAGGCACCGGCGCCAATGCCAGCACCGGCGCCGCCACCAGCGCCAGCGCCGGCGGCGACGACCGCGCTCCCAGCGCAACAGCGCCAGGCGCCTCGCCAGCTAGTTCCCCGTCCCTGGTCCCGGACGGCGGCGCGGCTGGGGGCCGCCCCTTGGGCCGAAGCAGAACCGCCCGCGCCCTAAGTGGCCGCCAGGGCGAGCCGATGGCGCGATTGAGCGCGCCGGAAGTCCGGTTCGACAGGGTCGCCTTCCGCTATCCGGGCGCTGCCCGCAATTCGCCGGCGTTGATCGATGTCTCGCTGACCGCTGAGGCTGGCCAGGTCACGGCGATTGTGGGCGCCTCTGGTTCGGGCAAGTCGACCCTGGCGGCCCTGTTGACGCGGAGTTGGGATCCTGACCAGGGCGCCATCTACTTGGGCGGCAAGCCGCTGCCCCAGTACTCGCTCGACCAGCTGCGGGCCGAGGTGGCGGTGTCGGCCCAGCGTCCCTACCTTTTCAACATGTCGATCGAGGACAACCTCCGGTTGGGGCGGCCGGGCGCGACCGAAGGCGAACTGGAGCGGGCGGCATCGGCGGCCAATTTCGACGCGGTCGTGGTCGAACGCGAGGCGGGCTGGCAGGCGCCGGTGGGGGAAATGGGCGAACTGCTCTCCGGCGGCCAGCGCCAGCGCCTGGCTTTGGCCCGAACCGTGTTGCGCGACCCGTCGGTGCTGGTCCTAGATGAGGCGACCTCCCAACTAGATCATCAGGCCGAAGCCGAGGTGCTGCGCCGTCTAGGCGAGGCGTGGTCGGGCAAGACCGTGATTGTGATCGCGCACCGGTTGTCGACGGTCAAGGACGCCGATCGCGTGTATGTCATGGACGCCGGCCGCATTGTTCAGCGAGGCGTTTACGCCAGCCTGGCGGCAGTTGACGGGCCTTTCGCGGACCTGCTGGCGAGGGAGGAGCACTAACGCGGACCGGCCTGGCAACATTGGTTGAACCATGAGCCAGTCGATCCAGATCTCTGCGGCCACCCGCCCCGCGCCGCGCGTGATGGCGCCGACGGTGGCCGGTTTCCTGGTCGGCGTGCAGGCCGCCTTGCTCAGTTGGATTTTGGTGGTCACCCCGGTGGTGGCCGCGTTCACGGCCACCTCGGGCCAGGAGTTCAATGCCGGCCTGTCATGGGCGGACGCCGCCCGGTTCGGTTCCGATCTGTGGGTTCTGGGCCATTTCGGGTGGACTGTCATTGGCTCCGACGCCCTGCAGGCGGTCGTCACTATCAGCCCGCTGGGGATTCCCCTGGTCTCGGCGCTGGCCTGCGCCGCCCTGACCCGGGTGACCTCCGCCCGGGGCTGGCCGCTGATCAGCGGCGGGGTGATGGGTTTCCTGGTAGTAGACGCCTTTGTCGCCTATGTCTTAGCCGACCGGGCTCGGCCGTCGGCCTGGTTGGCGTTGATCGGCGGGGCCGGTGCGGCGGCGATCGGCCTGCTCAGGGCCAATCGGCCGCACAACGGGGAATTGCTGGGAGGCTGGCGGACTGGGCTGGTCGACCACGTCCCAGCCGAACTGAGATTCGCTTTCCGGGGCGCCGCCACCGCTGCGGGACTGGTTCTTGTGAGCGCATTCGCGCTGGTGGTGGCCTTGGCTGTGGGCGGTTGGAGTCAGTTCGGCGATCTATTCGGGGCGCTCGGTCCGGGGGTGGTGGGGGGGATCGCGCTGGCGGGGCTGTGCCTGGCCTTGCTGCCCAATCTGGTCGCTTGGGCCGTCGCCTATGTGGCCGGGCCGGGTTTCGCCGTTGGCGCCGGGACGGAATTCTCTGCCTTCGCCACCCAGGGCGGGGTCGAGCCGGCCTTGCCGCTGCTGGGCTTGTTGCCCGCGACGAAACCGCCCGCCTTCGCGGTGGCGGTGGTGGCGGTTCCGGTGCTGGCTGGCCTGGTGGCCGGTTGGCGGCTTCGCCGCCGGCTCGACACGGTTTGGTGGCGGGCCCTGATCGCAGCGGCGTTGGCCTCGCTGGCGGCGGCGGCGGCCCTGGCGGCCCTGGTGGCTTTGGCCGGCGGCGCCGGCGGTCCCGGTCGGCTGGCCGAAGTCGGCGCGCCGTTCTGGCCCCTGGCGGGCTGGCTGTGGTTGGAACTGGGCGTTGGCGCCGCCGTGGGCGCCCTAGTTGGACGCCATGGGAGCAGGCGTCCTGGGGTGGCTGCCGGCTGACGTCCAGTAAGCACGCGGGCGAGTGATCCCCCCAGTGGCCCCGCTCGCTGCGGGCTTGAGCGGCGCGCTGGACGGCGCGAAGGAGTCCGCGCTGGCGCGTCACTAGGGCGGGGCGTTAGGGATCGCTCGGGTCGGCGCGTTGGGAGCGGACGAAGGCGCCGAAGCCCGGCACGGTGAACTTGAGCTCCCCGTGGCGCGCGGCCTCGACCACGCCCTTGGCGATCAGCGCTCGGCGGGCGACGCCTAGGCTGTCGCTGGGCACCCCGAGGCGGCTCGCCACTGCTGCCCGGGGGACCGGTTCCGTGCCGTGCCAGGCCATGGCGGCCAAGAACAGCCTCTCCGCGGCGGAGGACGCCTCCCAGCGCGCGCGGAACATGGATTCGAGATCTTCCTGGATCGCCTGCTCGGCCGCCTCGACGTGCCTCGGCGCGATCTCGGCGCCCGCCTGGGGCGCGGCGGCGTCCCACACCGCCGAGCCGATGATCTGCAACGATTGCGGGTAGCCGTCCCCGCGCGCCAGCGCCAGCGTCAGGGCGTCGCCGCTCCACGCCGCCCCCGCCAGGCGGGCCGGCTCGGTCAGCAGGGCGCGGGAGTCGCGCTCATCCAGCTTGCCGAGTGTGATCTCGTGCGTCCGCTCCCCGAACGTGGCCGCCTGGGTGAGCCATGCCTTGGTTTGGGGCAGCCCGGCTCCGATTACGCCCAGGGGGAAGCCGTCTTTCTCCGCCGCCATGTTCTGGACGGCGTTCAGAAACACTCCCGCGTCGGCCGCCGCCCGATCCGCCACATCGCGCAGAAGCGAGGTCTTGCCCACCCCGCGCGGCCCGGTCACTATGGTCAGCGGCCCCATCATCTCGCCATAGGCGGCGACCCGGGCCAGGCGTCCCCGCAGCCTGTCGCGCTCGGCCTCCCGGCCGACGAACACCTGGGGCCGGTCTCCAGGGCTGGATGGGTTGGGAAGCGCGCCATCTAGTTTACGCTTTATAACGTTTCGCCCAAACGTAACCAGGCGTTGTTGGGAATGACGGCGTCAAGGGACCGGGTCCGCCTCAGGTGAACAGCGGTTAGCGGTCCTGGGCACGTGTCTGGCCGAGCCAATCGCGGGCAACTCGACCCGGGGATCACGGCCTGGACTCGCCGGGCCGGCGTGGCCTTTCGTCGGTTGGCCCTTGCGCCGCCGGTGGCTGGCCCGGAGCGCCAATTGAACGGGTGACCCTAGACTGACGTGAGCGCGACGGTGGCGTGGCGGGGACAACGGGTCACGGTGTTGGGCAAGAATGAACGGATCAAACCGAAGGAGGCGCAGCCATGATTCTGCCGGGAGCGAGCACGGCGGTGCTTCTGGTCAACTTGGGCACGCCGGACACCCCCACGCCGCGTGACGTCAGACGCTATTTGCGCCAATTCCTCTCCGACAAGCGGGTTGTCAACATGCACGCCATCATTTGGCGAGGCGTGCTGGAAGGCTTCGTGCTGCCGTTCCGGTCCCGGCGGTCAGCCGAGAAGTACCGCTCGATTTGGCTGGAGGAGGGCTCCCCGCTGGCGGTCTACACCGCCGCGCAGGCCAAAGGCGTGGCCGAAAGGCTGGCCGAGCGCCTCGACAAGCCGATCCGGGTGGAGCCAACCATGCGCTACGGCAATCCGGCGGTGCGCACCCTGCTTGAGTCGCTCCGGGGCGAAGGCGTGCGGCGGGTGCTGGTTGTGCCGCTGTATCCGCAATATTCGGTCCCGACCGTCGCCTCGATCATGGACGAGGTCGCCCGTTACGCCCTGCGCTCAGTACACCAATTCGAGTATTCACTGGTCCACTCCTACCCAACGCTGCCGGGGTACATTGAGGCCTTGGCCCTGCGGGCGGAGGAGGCCTGGGAGCGCCACGGCCGGCCGGACTTCGCCGCCGGCGACAAGATGCTGCTGTCCTTCCACGGCGTCCCGGTCTCGCTGGATCGGGCCGGCGACCCGTACCGAGGCCAATGCCTGGAGACGGCGGCGGCATTGCGGAAGCGTTTGCAGCTGACCGAGGATCAGTGCCTGGTCACCTTCCAGTCCAAATTCGGTCCGATGCCGTGGCTCACCCCCGCGACCATCGACACCGTCGCGCGTCTGGGTTCGCTCGGCGTCAAGCGGATCGACGTGGCCTGCCCCGGATTCGTGGCCGACTGCCTGGAGACCCTGGAAGAGATCGACCTGCTCAACAAAGGCACCTTCCTGGCCGCCCAACCCGATGGGCTGTTCGTCCGCCACCAGTGTCTGAACGACCATCCGGCCTGGCTGGAGGCCCTGACCGACCTGGTCCAATCCCGCCTCTGACCTCTGACCTCTGACCTCTAGCCTCTGACCGCCGCGCTGACGGCGGGCTCGAGTCGCCTGGGCGAGAGCGAACTACTGTCGAAATTGGCGCAGGATTTTGGCCCAATCTGATTTGGTCGCCTGTTCGAGTTGCGCCTGGCAGGCGTCTTGGCCCTCGATGGTCTGGGTCTGGCCCACACACTGCTGGTATTCCCACTGGTCGCCCCAGGTGATGATGAGCGGGACCGAATATATGGCGAACATCCCCAGCAACGCCACGCCCATGGCCAGGTAGACCACCACGCCTTTGGCCAAAGGCGTGCGCTTGGCCAGAATGATCCCCCGAATGGCCAAGACCAGCGATGCGACTATGGCCGCCAGCCCGACGGCCGGCCAAGGCAGGGGCAGGGTCAATCCGATCATCGACACCAGGGCGCCGGCGCCGAAGCCGAAGACATAGCGGTTGACCCGCATCAGGTTCTGCTTGTGTTCCGGCGTCAGGGCTTTCATATCGCGTTCGAATTGCGCGCGTTTGGCGGCGCGGTCGTTTTCCGGCGGTTCATTGCCGTCAGGGGACTCGGGCGCCGTGGACGGGCGGTCTTCGGCCGGCGGAGCATCGCGGTTAGGCACCAGGCCATTCTCCCCCGCCCGGGGCGTCCAGGCCAAGCGGGACCGCCTCCGGGCCGCCCGCATCCCCGGCTATCGCCCGCGCACTTCAAAGAAGGGCCCCACAAGGCCCCACGGAAGGGCCCCACAAGGCCCCAGGGAAGGGTCCCAGGGAAGGGCCCCGGGGAAGGGCCCCGGGGAAGGGCCCCAAAGAAGCCATCGAACCCCGGCCGGCGCCAACGGTAGGGTGGGCCGGTGAGCTTTCGCGTGGTCATCCTCGCCTCCGGCGCCGGCACCCTGGCCGAAGCCCTGATCAAGGCCGCGCAGCGGCCCGACTACCCGGCCGTGGTGGTGGCGGTGGGCGCGGACCGCCCGGCCGAGGTGGCGAACGTTGCCCGGCGGCACGGCATCGTCACCTTCACCGCCCTCCCGGCCGATTTCGCCAACCGGGACGAATGGAACCGCGGCCTGGCCGCCGCCGTCGCCGTTTTCAATCCCGACCTGGTGGTGTCGGCAGGCTTCATGCGCATCTTGGGGCCGGATTTCCTGGCCCGGTTCGAGGACCGGACCATCAACACCCACCCGGCGCTGCTGCCGGCCTTCCCCGGCGCCCATGCCGTCCGCGACGCCCTCGCCGCCGGCGTTGAAGTCACCGGCTGCACCGTCCACCGGGTCGACGCGGGGGTGGACACCGGCCCGATCATCGCGCAACGCCAGGTGCCCGTGTTCGAGGGCGACTCCGAGGACACCCTCCACGAGCGGATCAAGATCCAAGAACGTGAGCTACTAGTCGAAACCGTCGCGGCCCTGGCCCGCGCCGCGGAGTAAACTGGAGCGCGGTCCGGCCGCGACTGGCGAAGCCAGGTGGAGCACCACCGGGGAGCGGCCCGGCCGCCACAATGCCGTTCGCCGCTCGCCTGGGCGCACGGAACCGAGCAGCCAGGAGGTTCCGTCATGACCACCAACCCACCGCGCCAGCACCACGATCCAAATCCTCCCGACGATGCCGTCGCCCCGGCCCCCAGCCCTGCCCCCGTTCCGGCGCCCAGTCCCGCGTCTGTTCCGGCGCCCAGTTCTGCCTCCGTTTCGGCGGCTGGGCAGGGCCGGCGGCCCATCCGCCGGGCGCTGGTCTCCGTCTACGACAAAACCGGCCTGGCCGATCTGGCGCGCGCCTTGGGCGCGGCCGGAGTGGAAATCGTCTCGACCGGTTCGACAGCCCAGGCGATCGCCGCCGCCGGGGTCGCGGTCACCCCGGTGGAGGAGCTGACCGGTTTCCCCGAGTGCCTGGAAGGCCGAGTCAAGACCCTGCACCCGAAGGTCCACGCCGGCATCTTGGCCGACCTGCGCAAGCCCGCCCACGCCGAACAACTGGCGCAGCTGGGAGTCAAACCGTTCGACCTGGTGGTGGTGAACCTGTACCCCTTCGCGGCGACGGTGGCGAGCGGGGCCGGCGCCGATGAATGCGTCGAGCAGATCGACATCGGCGGACCGTCGATGGTGCGGGCGGCGGCCAAGAACCACCCTTCGGTGGCGGTCGTCACCGCCCCGGACCGCTACGCGGAGGTGGCCGCGGCGCTGGCGACGGGCGGATTCACGCTGGCGCAGCGCCGCCAGTTGGCCCGTGACGCCTTCATCCACACTGCTGACTACGACGTGGCCGTCGCCACCTGGATGACTTCCACACTGGCCCCCGATCAGGGCCTGCCGCCGTGGCATGGCACCACCTGCCGCCGCACCCACCAGCTCCGCTACGGCGAGAATCCGCATCAGGCGGCGGCCGTGTACACCGAGGTCAGCGCGCTTTCTGGGACGCTCGGGTTGGCGGGCGCCGAACAGTTGGGCGGCAAACCGATGAGTTTCAACAACTACGGCGACGCCGATGCCGCCCGGCGGGCCGCCCTGGACTTCGCCGAGCCGGCGGTGGCGATCATCAAGCACGCGAATCCGTGCGGGATCGCCGTGGGCGGCGACATCGCCGAGGCCCATCGCAAGGCGCACGCCTGCGATCCGCTGAGCGCCTTCGGCGGTGTGATCGCGGCCAACCGGATTGTCACCGTGGCGATGGCCGAACAGATCAAGCCGATCTTCACCGAGGTGATCGTGGCGCCCGGCTACGAGCCGGCCGCCCTCGAGCTGCTCCAAACCAAGAAGGGCCTGAGGATTCTGCGTCTGGCCCCAGATCCGCTGCCGGCGCTCGAGTTCAAGGCGGTCAGCGGCGGCCTGCTGGTTCAAGACCGGGATGCCTTCCAGGCCCCTGGGGACGAGCCGGCGAACTGGCAATTGGCGGCGGGCCCGGCCGCCGATCCGGCCACGCTGGCCGATCTGGCCTTCGCCTGGAGGGCCTGCCGCGCGGTCAAGTCGAATGCCATTCTGCTGGCCCGCGATGGCGCCTCGGTCGGGGTCGGCATGGGGCAGGTGAACCGGGTCGATTCGGCCGGCTTGGCCGTCAAGCGCGCTGGCGTGGACCGGGCCAAGGGCGCGGTGGCGGCCTCGGACGCTTTCTTTCCTTTCGCGGACGGGTTCGAGGTGTTGGCTCAGGCGGGTGTCAAAGCGGTCGTGGAGCCCGGTGGCTCGGTCCGCGACCAGGAGGTCATTGCCGCAGCCGAGGCGGCCGGCGTGTCCCTCTACTTCACCGGCTCGCGCCACTTCTTCCATTGAGAGCCGGGTTCGCGAACTGGGTTGAGGAGCCGGCTTCGGCAACTGGGTTCTGGAACTGGGTCGAGCAGCCGGCCTCGCGAACTGGGTTCTGGAACTGGTTCTGGAACCCAGCACAGACCTGGGCTCGGCGCCGCTGGCCGGTGGCGCGGGAAGGGACGTTAGTCCGGATATGCTTGGAGGCGGCACTGAGGCTGGGGGACTCGATCAAGGGACCGGATCCCCATAATCAAGGCCATTCTTGCCGTCCGTGTCGGCGATGGCCCCATGACGCTGGCCAACGCCAACACGGTCCGAGCGAGCTTTGATCAGCTCGCTCCTAGCAGTCGATCATCTGACCAGAAAGAAGCATTGGTTATGGCACGCAGCGGTAAAGCTACCGTGATTGGCGCCGGATTCTACGGCTCCACCACCGCTCAGCGATTGGCTGAGTACGACATTTTTGACGAGGTCGTTCTGACCGACATCCGCGACGGCTGGTCGGAGGGCCTGGCCCTAGACCTCAACTCCTCTCGCCCGATCGAAGGCTTTGAGACCCGCGTTATCGGCAAGACCACCACTGCCGACGGGCAAGGCTACGAAGTCATCGAGGATTCCGAGGTCGTGGTTGTGACGGCGGGTGTTCCCCGCAAGCCGGGCATGAGCCGGATGGACCTGCTCGGCGTCAACGCCGGCATTGTCCGGGGCGTGGCGGAGAACATCGCCAAGTACGCTCCCAACGCGGTCATCATCGTGGTGTCCAATCCGCTCGACGAGATGACGACGCTGACCCAGATCGCCTCCGGATTCCCGCACCACCGCGTGCTGGGGCAGGCAGGCGTGCTGGACACGGCCCGCTTCACCTACTTCGTGGCGGACACCCTGGGCCTGCCGGTGGGCGCGGTCAAGACCCTGACCATGGGGTCGCATGGCGACACCATGGTGCCGGTCGCCTCGGCTTGCACGGTTGATATCAACGGCCAGGTCAAACTGCTGGCGGAAGTGTTGCCGCCGGCCGATCTCGACGCGCTGGTGACTCGCGTGCGCGGCGGCGGCGCCGAGGTCGTGGCCCTGCTCAAGACCGGCTCGGCCTACTACGCGCCTTCGGCGGCGGCCGCTCGCATGGCGCGGGCGGTGGCCACCGACTCCGGTCAAGTCGTGCCTGTTTGCGCCTGGCTGACCGGCCAATATGGCATCTCCGACGTCTACCTCGGGGTCGAAGCCGAACTCGGCAAGGCCGGCGTCAAGCGGATCGTGGAGCGCCAGCTCTCCGATGCCGAGTTGGCCCAGCTCCAGGAGGCCGCCGCGGCGGTCAAGTCCAAGGCCGCGGACGTCGCCAATATGTGACCGGCGCCAACGTCAACTGAAGGCGGTGTCCGATGCCGCCACACGGCATCGGACACCGCTTTTTCCTTTTCGGGGCAGGGCAGAGCGGCCGCCCTGTCCGAGGACCTCTTGATGTCGAGTAAAATGGGTCTCAAGGCGATGCAAAGAGCCCAAGGAAAGACTGGAGCGACGAAAGAAGAAGGATGACGAAAATCAAGGTGGCAGGACCGGTGGTCGAACTCGATGGCGATGAAATGACCCGGATCATCTGGCACTTCATCAAGGATCGGCTGATTCTGCCCTATCTGGACCTCGACCTGAGGTACTACGATCTGTCGATCGAGAATCGAGACGCCACCAACGACCAGGTGACCGTCGACTCGGCCAACGCGATCAAGCAACACGGCGTGGGCGTCAAGTGCGCCACAATCACCCCGGACGAGGCCCGCGTGCAGGAATTCGGGCTCAAGAGGATGTGGAAATCCCCCAACGGGACCATCCGCAACATCTTGGGCGGTGTGGTCTTCCGCGAGCCGATCATCATCTCCAATGTGCCCCGCCTGGTGCCGGGCTGGACCAAGCCGATCGTGATCGGCCGCCATGCCTTCGGGGATCAATACAAAGCGACCGACTACCGGACCGACCGGGCCGGCCGAGTCATGCTCTCGTTCATCCCCGACGACGGCTCGCGACCGGTCGAACTCGAGGTGGTGCGCCTGCCCGAGGACGGCGGCGTCATCCTGGGCCAGTACAACTTCACCGACTCGATCAGGGACTTCGCCCGGGCCTGCTTCGCCTACGGGCTGCAGCGCGGCTATCCGGTGTATCTGTCCACCAAGAACACCATCCTGAAGAAGTACGATGGCGCCTTCAAGGACATCTTCGCCGCCATCTACGAGGACGAATACCAGGACCGCTTCAAAGCGGCCGGCCTGACCTATGAGCACCGCCTGATCGATGACATGGTCGCCAGCGCCCTGAAGTGGGAAGGCGGCTACCTCTGGGCCTGCAAGAACTATGACGGCGACGTGCAATCGGACACCGTGGCGCAAGGCTTCGGCTCGCTCGGCCTGATGACCTCGGTGCTGATGACCCCGGACGGGAAGACCGTCGAGGCCGAGGCCGCCCACGGCACCGTCACCCGGCACTACCGTCTGCACCAGCAGGGCAAGCAGACCTCGACCAACCCGATCGCCTCGATCTTCGCTTGGACCGGTGGGTTGAAGCACCGCGGCAAGCTTGATTCCACCCCGGAGGTGACCGGCTTCGCGGAGGCGCTGGAGGACACCATCATCAAGACGGTCGAAGGCGGCCAGATGACCAAGGACTTGGCCATGCTGATCGGACCGGATCAGCCGTGGCTGAGCACCGAGGACTTCCTCGGCGCCTTGGACGAAGGCCTGCAGGCGCGCCTCGGCGCGACCTCCGCGCTGGTCTGACATCGCGGTGTGACGCCGGTCTGGCGTCGGCGTGACGATGGTCTGACTCTGATCTGATGGCGCGCTTTGACGCTGGTCCGGCGTCTCTTAGACGCCGGCGGCGGCCCCGCGGCCGGGATGCGCCGCCTAGCGGAAGACCACCGTGCGCGTGGCGTTGATCAGGACGCGGTGCTCGGCGTGCCACCGCACTGCCCGGGCCAGGGCCCGGCGCTCGACGTCTTGGCCCAGATGGGCCAGGTCCTCGACGCTGGTCGAGTGGTCGACCCTTTCGACGTCCTGTTCGATTATGGGGCCCTCGTCCAACGCGGCCGTGACGTAGTGGGCTGTGGCGCCGATCAGCTTGACGCCGCGGGCGTGGGCCTGGGCGTAGGGGCGGGCGCCCTTGAAAGAGGGCAGGAACGAGTGGTGGATGTTGATCGCCCGGCCGGCCAGGAAGTCGCACAGGTCGTCGCTCAGGATCTGCATATAGCGGGCCAACACGACCAATTCCGCGTCCAGGTCGACCACCAGGTCCTTCAGCTGGGTTTCGGCCCGCGCCTTGGCGCCCTTGGCGTCCTTGGAGACCGGGAAGTGGTGGAAGGGCACCCCGTAGAAGTCGGCCACCGGCTTCAAGTCGGAATGATTGGACACCACCGCCACGATTTCGATCGGCAGGCGTTCCTGCTGGCGGCGGTAGAGCAAGTCGATCAGGCAGTGGGCCGCTTTCGAGACCATGACCACGGTTCTAAGCGGCCGTCCCACCATGTCGAGGCGCCAATCCATGGCGAAGCGTTCCGCCAAAGGAATGATCACCGCGTCGAGCACGTGTCGGTCGACCGGGGCCTGGACTTGGACGCGCATGAAGAAACGGCCGGATTCCGGGTCGCCGTATTGCTGCGATTCGGTGATGTTGCCGCCGATCACGGCCAGGGCCCCGGACACCGCGTGCACAATGCCGGGTCCGTCCGGGCAGGACAGGGTCAGCACCCAGTGCGCGACTTGGGAATCGGTTGGCCCGTCCGGGTGCGGGCCGGCGGAAGCTTGATCTGGAATCGCCACGGTCCCCAATGCTATTGCCCCGCCGCCGCCGGTCGCCAACGTGTTCGCGCACCGCGCCAGGTGCGGGCGGGACCAGGAACGGATATGGGACAATGCCCTTCGTGCCAGAATCAGTTTCGCCCCTCGACCAGGCCGGATTGGACCGGCTGGCGGACCAGGCCAGGGACGCCGCGGCCCGGGCCGCCAACCTAGAAGACCTCGGTCGCCTACGCCGCCAGTGGACCGGCGATTCCAGCGCTCTCGCCGCCGCCAACAGGGCCATCAAGGAGCTCCCCGGACCGGATCGGGCCCAGGCCGGCAAGAACATGGGCGCGGTCAAGCAGGCCGTCTTCGCCGCCTTCGACCACCGCCGCCAGGTGTTGGAAGAAACGGCGGCCGAAGCCCAGCTCAGCCGCGAGACCGTCGACGTCACCGAGCCAACCGAACGCCTGGCGCCCGGCGCCCGCCATCCCTTGGAGTTGACCCAGGAACGGATCGCGGACGTCTTCACCGCGATGGGCTGGACCATCGCCGAGGGGCCGGAACTCGAAGCCGAATGGTTCAACTTCGACGCCCTCAACTTCGGCCCTGATCATCCCGCCCGCCAGATGCAGGACACCTTCTTTGTCGACCCGCCCGGCTCCGGCCTGGTGATGCGCACCCACACCAGCCCGGTCCAGGCGCGAGTCCTGCTCAGTCAGGGCGTGCCATGCTACGTGGCGGTGCCCGGCAAAGTGTTCCGGACCGACGAACTGGACGCCACCCACACCCCGGTCTTCCACCAGGTCGAGGGCTTGGCCGTGGACAGGGGCCTGACCATGGGCGATCTGCGCGGCACCTTGGACCGCTTCGCGGACGCCATGTTCGGCCAGGGCGTCAGGACCCGGCTGCGCCCCTCGTTCTTCCCCTTCACCGAGCCCAGCGCGGAAATGGACTTGCTCTGCTTCGCCTGCCGAGGGGTCGATCCGGCCTGCCGGACCTGTGGCGGCTCGGGCTGGATCGAGTGGGGAGGCTGCGGCATGGTCGACCCGAATGTGCTGGTCGCCTGCGGAGTGGACCCGACCGAGTACCAAGGCTTCGCTTTCGGCATGGGGATCGAGCGCACGTTGATGTTCCGCAACGGCGTCAAAGACATGCATGACATGGTCGAAGGCGACATCCGATTCTCTTTGCGACACGGGGTGGAAATTTGAGTTACGGGGTGAAAATCTGATGCTGATCCCATTGCCCTGGTTGGCCGAGTTCACGCCCTTGGGCGGCCGCGACGGCCAGCAGGTGGCCGCCGCCCTGGTCTCGGTCGGTCTAGAAGAAGAGGCCGTGTACGGCTCAGGGGTGACCGGCCCGCTGGTGGCCGGCCAGGTGGTGGAGGTCGCCCCGGAAGCGCAGAAGAACGGCAAGACCATCAACTGGTGCCAGGTCGACGTCGGTTCGGAGCACGGCGGCGTGCGCGGCATCGTCTGCGGCGCCGACAACTTCACCGCCGGCGACAAGGTGGTCGTGGCCCTGCCCGGAGCGGTGCTGCCGGGGCCGTTCCCGATTTCCGCTCGCAAGACCTACGGCCATGTCTCGGACGGCATGATCTGCTCCGCCCGCGAGCTCGGTCTGGGCGAGGACCATGACGGCATCATTGTGCTGGCCAGGATAGGGCAGGACCCGGCCGTCGGCGCGGACCTGATTCCGTTGCTCCATCTCGATGAACAGACGGTTGAGATCAACGTCACGCCTGATCGCGGCTACTGTTTCTCGATCCGGGGGGTGGCTCGCGAGTTCTCGCACGCCACCGGCGAGGCGTTCACCGACCCGGCTTTGGTGTTGACCCCGCCCGCCACGGCCAGCGGTTTCGCGGTCGAGTTGGACGATGCCGCCCCCATCCACGGGCGTCCCGGTTGCGACCGGTTCGTGGCCCGGGTGGTGCGTGGTTGCGACGCCTTCAGGCCCTCGCCCGACTGGCTGCGGCGTCGGCTGACGCAGGCCGGAATGCGCCCGATCGCGCTGGCCGTGGACGTCACCAACTACGTCATGTTGGAACTGGGCCAGCCGCTGCACGCCTATGACCTGCACGGCGTCGCCGAGCCGATCGTGGTGCGCCGGGCGTTGGCCGGCGAGCGTCTGGTCACCTTGGACGATGTCGACCGGGCCCTCGATCCGGAGGATCTCTTGATCACCGATTCGCCCGGCGGCCGGCCGGCCAGCCGGGTCCTGGGCTTGGCCGGGGTGATGGGAGGCGCTTCTTCCGAGATCACGGAATCAACTCGCGACCTGCTGATTGAGGCGGCCCATTTCGACCCGGTCACAGTCGCCCGGACATCGCGCCGCCACAAACTCGGCTCAGAGGCGGCCAGGCGTTTCGAGCGCGGGGCCGATCCGGAACTGCCGCCCAAGGCGGTCCAGCGGGTGATCGACCTCCTAGTCGAGTACGGCGGCGGCGCGGCCGATCTGGACGTCACCGACGCCGGCTTCGTCCGCCCCCAGCCCGCCATCTCCTTCGACCCCGGCTATCCGGCCCGATTGGTGGGCGTGGACTACTCCCCGGCGCGGGTGCGCCAAGTACTTGAGGAGATCGGCTGCCAAGTGGACGATGCCGCTGAGCCGGGTTCGCCTGCTGGCGCCGCCTTCCAACGCGGCGCCCTTGGCGACGGCCCTGACCGGTCGGGGGCGCTTGGCGCCGACGGCCGGGCGGACTGGGCTGAGGGACCCGGGGCGGCGGCCGGGGCGGGCGCCTGGTCGGTCACGCCGCCCAGTTGGCGCCCCGATCTGACCAGGGCGGTCGACCTGGTCGAGGAGGTGGCGCGGATCGACGGCTACGCCAAGATTCCCTCCCAGGTGGCGAGCGCTCCGGCCGGCGGCGGCCTGACCAAAGCCCAGCGGTTGCGCCGGTCGGTGGCCAGATCCCTGGCCGATTTCGGCTTGGTCGAAGTGTTGAGCTACCCGTTTGTCGGCGAAGGCGTGTTCGACGCCCTGGGCTATCCGCCTGAGGATGGCCGCCGCCAGGCGGTTCGCCTGGCCAACCCCCTGGACGCGGCGGCGCCGCTGCTGCGAACCGCGATCCTTCAGACCCTGCTCGGGGTGGCCCGGCGCAACGCCGCCCGCGGTTTGACCGATGCCGGCTTGTTCGAGATCGGCCTGGTCACCGAGGCGCCGCCGATCCAGCTACGGGCGCCCATGTTGCGCACCGACGCTCGGCCTTCGAACGAGGAGTTGGCGGCGGTGGTCCAGGCTGTGCCGGACCAGCCGCGCCACGCGGCTGGCCTGCTGATGGGCTATCGCGTCCGGCCGGGGGTGTGGGGGCCCGGCCGCGGAGCCGATTGGGCCGATGCCGTCCAAGCGGTCAAGGTGGCGGGTCAGACCGCCGGGGTTTCCTTGACGGCCAGCCAGGACCAGGTCGCTCCCTTCCATCCCGGCCGCTGCGCCCGCCTGATGGCGGGCGAGGCGCCGATCGGCCACGCCGGCGAATTGCATCCGGCGGTGGTGCGCGAGTTCGGTCTGCCGGCCGGGGCCGTCGGTTTCGAGATCGACTTGGACCGCCTGATCGAGCTGGCTCCGGACATTGTGGCGGCCCGGACCGTCTCGCCCCAGCCGCTGGCCAAAGAGGACCTGGCCTTCGTGGTGCCGCGGTCGCTGCCGGCGGCTGAGTTGGTGGCGGCGGTGCGCACCGGCGCCGGCTCGCTGGTCGAGGACGCCTTCGTCTTCGACGTCTATCAGGGAGATCAGATCCCGGCCGACAAGAAGTCGATCGCAGTGGCGCTCAGACTGCGCGCGGCCGACCACACGTTGTCACCGGAGGAAATCGCCGCCGCCCGCGCCGGCGCCATCAAACAAGCCGCCCGCCTCGGCGCCACCCTGCGAACCTGACGTCCCCCGGCCCAGTTGGCCGCCGAGCAGTGCGGCCGCCGGCCCGTCTGGGGGCCGGTTGGACGTCGGTTGGTCGGGGCTGGTTTGGCCCGGGTTGCGGTCTCGGCGCCCGGCCTGGGCCGGTTGGGCGCCGCGCAGTGGGCCTGCCGGCCCGTCTGGGGGCCGGTTGGACGTCGGTTGGTCGGGGTGCTGTGAGATAACTGAGAGGGGAACTGGAGAAGAGGCGGATTGGTGAAGCGCAGACAAGCCAAACGCGCCCGGCGGCGCCGCGGGTCCGGCCAGCCGGTGCTCAGCTTTGCCCGCATCGACGCTGAGAGCTCGATTCTGCGCTGGCACCTGGGACGTCACGGCGATGCCATCCTGGCCCATTTCCCCAGCTTCTTGACCCGTTTGGCCCAAGGCCCGGCCGCGGTCGCCCTGATTTTCGACGGCGATCAGGTGGTTGGCTTGGCCGCCTGGCGGCCAACCGAAGCCGAAGAGGGCGTCGCAGAACTGTTGGCCCTGCACGCCTGTGGCCCAGATCTGGCCGCAGCCGAACTGGCGGCCTTCGCCCACGGTCCGGACGGCCCCCTGGTGGGGGCCGGAATCACCACAGTGTGGGCTGTCGCCGACGCCAAAGGCCAAGCGAAGCTGTTACAAGAGGCAGGCTACGGCCTCGACCAAGAGACTCCCCCGGCCCGGCCGTCCCTCGCACGCTGGTCGCGCCCAACCGCCTGACCACCGCCGCCCAAGAATACGCAAGGGGACGGTGATTGTGCTGATTCCGCAAGGTTGATTCCGCAGGGGGACGGTGGTTGTGCTTACTGGTGGCATTCGCCGAAGCACGATGCTCGGCGCCGCTCGCTACCCCGAACGTCGAACTCGCTGGGGGTAGAGGGCCGCCGTCGAGGCGCGGGCGACAGGCAGAGCACAGGCGACCGGGGGAGCGCAGGCGCCCGCGATGCCGTCAGCCACGGTTGGCCGGCCGGGTCACCAGCCGGCGCCGACTTGGACCGGACTGGCGAAGGTGGAGCCGGCGCTGTTGCGATAGAAGTAGAGCTTGCGGCTCGACTCCTGGCGACTCATCAGGTCGGCGAAGCGGTCGCCGTTCGCGTCCGCCCCGCTGACCAGGTAGAAATTGTTCCAGCCGGCGCCGATCTGGCTGCGAGGGCCGAAGTTGGTGCGTCCGTGGCCGGGATGCAGCCAGAGCTTCCCGGCCGCGTCGACGGAGAAGATATCGCCGATGCCGTCGCCGTTGACGTCGCCAGCCGAGTAGCACTTGAGATTCTGCCAACCGGCGCCCAGTTGGACTCGGCTGGAGCAGACTCCGGCGTTGCCGCAGCCCCGCCAGGCCCAGAGGATTCCGTTGGCGTCAATGCCGAGCAGATCAGGCCAGCCGTCGCCGGAGATGTCCGCCACCGGGATGGCCCGCCAGTTCTGCCAGCCACCGCCGATCTTGAACGGCGCGGCCAGGGACCGGCCCGGTTGCCCGAACCGGAGGTGGAGGCCGCCTTGGGGGTCAATGCTGATCAAATCGCCGTAGCCGTCGCGGTTCCAATCCGAGGCGCCGTTGACGCGGTGGCCGGACAGCCCGCTGGCCAGCAGGTGGTTGGATTCGAATTTGTCCCGGTCGCCAGATCGGACGAACGGATACAAGACCAAGCGGCCATCCCGGTCCAGCGCGACCACGTCGCCGCGAGAGTCGCCGGTCAGGTCGGCGGTCAGGACGATGCCGACGAACGGCGTGTTGACGGCGGTGGGCGGAGTGGTCGGCGCGGTGGGCGAGGAGATAGAGAAATGGGCCGACTTGAGGCCGAAGGCGCTGCGGATCGTTTCGGCCCCGCTGATGGTCTTGGTGGCGCCGCCGGCCGTTCGGGCCGTGATCGTCTTGGCGCTGCCGCCGCCGGTCTTGGCCGTGATCGTCACCGAGGCGACGTCCGTCAGCCCGAAGATCGCTTTCATCTCCGCCTGGGTCTTGGTCACCTTCCAGGCTTTGATCGAATCCGGCACATCCGGTTTGACCGACCAGGGATCGGCTTTGGCGACCAGATAGGGCAGCGAGTTGCCCCAAATGTCAGCCGAAGACTCTGTGCTGCCGCCGTTGGCGGCGCTGTAGTTGGCGGCGATCGGGGACCCGTTGTACAGGAGCAGCGCCCCGGAGCTGGCCGATGGCGCAGTCGCGTTGACATTGGACACCCACCGGGCGCCCCATCCGCCGGACTCGACTTCCTTGGAGCGGCCCGCGTAGGCCTGCGAACGGGTGTCGGAATAGACCTCGCAGTTGCAGGAGTCCTTGTAGGCCTGTTTGACGGCATAGCTCCGAGCTGCCGTGGCCTGCGCCTGGAGGGCAGCCGGCTGCCAGGAGGAGGGGACTTCTTGCAAGCCGTAGATGTAATCGCGGGCCAAACCGACGGTGACGATCAGGTTGACCTTGCCGTTGATCACAGTCGCAGTCATCGAGCCGCGACAGTAGCCGGAGGCTCCGCCGCTGGATCCGTCCACGGTGACATAGCCTGAGCAGTTGGCGGCGCCGTTCCAGGTCAGACCGAATTGCCGGGCGGTCTTGGCCGCGCCGGCCCCGTTGGCGACCACGTTCTGGCCGGAGACCGTCAGGGTGATCACCCCGCCCCGGGCCACGCTCGTGGCGCTGCCGCCGGCGGGCGTCAAGGCGCCGGCCGCGCCGGCGTAGCGCACCACCACGGTGGCGGCCTGTTTGAGCTGGACCCGAATGTTGCCCAGGTTCCGATTCGCGGTGGTGGTGCCGGGGTAGTAGAAGCCCAGGATGGCGCCGGCGCTGTTGCCCGCTTTGGCCATTTCCTGGGCGCCGTACTGCGACATGCCGACGCCGTGGCCCCAACCGGCGCCGGAGATGGAGAAGCTGGCTGGCACGGCGGCCGCAGACGGCGTCGCCGCATTGGGCAGGACCAGGGCGGTCGCGGCCATGGCTGCGGCGCCCGCCAACAAGGCGAAGCATCTGCACAGCTGCCGACGGATACTTGGGGAAGATCGCATTTCGGTTCGTTTCAGTTGTTCGGTCGCGGCGCCCGGGCGCCAAGCGGCTTACAGATACAGCACGAGTTTACCTTGACTGGCCCGCGACTCGAGGGCTTGGTGCGCGAAGGTGGCGTCGGCGAGCGGGAATCGACCGCCGATGGCGACCTTCAAAGCGCCGTTGGCCACGGCGGCGAACACCCGCTCGGCCCGTTCGCGGAGCTGGGCGGGCGTGGCGGTGTAGTCGTCCAGCTTCGGACGGGTCAGGTAGAGCGAACCGTGGGCGTTCAGCTCCTGCGGGTCGAAGGGCTCGACCTGGCCCGAGGCGCCCCCGTAGAGGACAGCCGTCCCCCGGCGTCGAAGGCTCGCCAGCGTCGCGGCGAAGGTGTCGCGGCCGATTCCGTCGTAGGCGACGTGGGCGCCTTCGCCCGCGGTCAGCGCTCGGACGCGGGGCGGCAGTCCGGTGGTCAGGTCGGCCAGGGCGCCCAGATTCACGATGCCGTCGTCCGGCACGCCCAGTTCCGCCACCGTTGCGATCTTGGCGCCCGAGCCGACCGTGGCGATCACTTGGGCGCCTGCGGCCAGCGCCAGCTGGGTGACCAGTTGGCCCACGCCGCCGGCGGCGGCGTAGATCAACGCGCTGTCGGCCGGGCCGAGGCGATAGGCGGACCGGGTCAGATAATCGGCGGTGAGCCCCTGCAAGGGGATGGCGGCGGCCAGGTCGAGCGTCAGATTGAGCGGCGCTGGAAGCAACTGGGCGGCATCGACCACCGCGTACTCGGCGTAGGAGCCGGTGGCCGAACTGGCCCAGGCGACCCGGTCGCCAACGGCGAAGCCGGAGACCTCAGGCCCCAAGGCCTCGATCTCCCCGGCGCCCTCGGAGCCGGGTATATGCGGGAATGGCGTCCGGTAGACGCCCGAGCGCCGGTAGGTGTCGATGAAGTTGACGCCGGCCGCCGTCACCTTGACCAGGACCTGGTCCGGTCCCGGCCCGGGGGTGTCGGTTTCGGTCAGACGCAAGGCGGTGGCGCCGCCAGGGCGGTTCACAACGATCGCGCGCACGCGACCAGGATAGCCGTCTACTCGTCTCACTATGCGGGCGGTTCAGCGGCGTCGGACCCGAAAGCGCCGAATCCCCGGCGATCGGGCCTGGCTTCGACCAGGCCGTTGAGCGATTTCCGGGGCGCCCGCAGCCGGCAACAGCGCCTGGTGGCGGGTTGATCGTCTTGACCGTGTTCTTGTCTGTCAGGTCGGGGCCGCGGGAACACCCACCGCTGCCCGCCGACCGGACAGACCGACCGTTGGCGGCCAGCCGCCCCGGATCCCGCGCGAGCACCGCGCTGATCAGGGGCGACGGCTCCTAGTAGCCAGCCTGATGGTACTTCTCGACCACCCAACCGGGCACGCGGCCGCGCTTGGAGACCTTGATGCCGTTGGAATCGGCCCAGGCGCGGACGGCCGCGGGGTCGAATGCGGGGCCTGAAGCGCCTCCTGCGCGCTTGGAGCCCGGGCGACGGCCGGCTTGGGCGTACCGTTCGAGGAAGGAGCGCAGTTCGGCGGCGTGCGCTTCGTTGAGGTCAATTGTGTAATTGGCGCCGTCGACGCCGAACTCGACGGTTGTTGTGGCGGGGGTTTGGTCTAGGTCGTCAAGCAACTCGACAACTACCCGTTGTGCCATAGAAATCAGTTCCCCTTACTATTCTCGGTTCCAAGCGTTCGCTGGACATTGTAAGCCCAACCTCAGGCCAGCAGCCCCATGATCTGTCCCAGGAGGATTTTCGTGACCATCGCGCCAGGATAGACCAATGCGTAACCGAGTGCGACCCTCGAGTCTGCATTGGTCTTCGCATTTGCGAAAGCCAGCACCGCTGGCTGAGTCTGGACGCCCGCCTCCATGCCGCTGAGGCGGGTTCCACCGATCTTGAACAGGCGCCTCATGACAAAGTACATGCCAGCACCGAGGAATGTGGTGATTACAGCGCCAAGGCAGACGATCTTCAGCCACTCGCCGGAGGCGAAGGCGCCAGCGATTTGCGTGCCGGCGGCGACACCGGCCTGTGAAAGGAATATTAACAGGCCGAGCTCCGAAATGGCTTGGGAGGAGGAGGTGGGCATGGTCGTGACAAAGGGCCCGATCCGCCCCACGCGACCGAAAACCAGACCGATCAGCAACGTCCCGGCGGCCATGCCGAGCTTAAAGGTGAAGGAGCCCAGCGGTATGGGGACCAGCCCCAGGCCGATCCCCAGAGCCAAGCCGATGGCGAATCCGACCGGGTTGATATCCGCCAAACCGCGGGCGGAATCACCGAAGTATTTGGAGAGCGCGTCCATCCGTTCGCGCGAGGCCACCACCCGGACCCGGTCGCCCTGTTGGAGCACCAGTCCGGGTTCGGCGATCATGTCGACGTCGCCGCGGCGGACGCGGATGATTCGGGCCGAGAAGCGTTCCTCAAGGTCCAGCTCTTCGATGGTGCGTCCGGAGAGCAAGGGGTTGGAAACCGTGATGCGCCGGAAGTCGAGATAACGCCGGTCGGAGATGAGGTCATGGGATGACTGGTGGCCAAGTTCGCGGGTGACGGCCTTGACTGACTCAGCCGGTCCCACCACGGTCACCAGGTCGTCACGGCGCAGCACGTCGTCTTCACTGACGGCCAAGATCGGATTGTGCTCGCCGTGCCGGACCCGGGCGAATTTGATCTGCCCCTCATAGCGCTCTTCCAAACCAGCTATTGAGGGCATTGAGTCGGTTTCCACTCTAATGGTGCGCGAAACCAGCGGCGCCGGGGCGTCGGCGTCCTTCGGGGCCTGGCGAAGCGCCATTTGCGCGAAGAAGAGCATTCCCAAGACCCCGAAGACATATGCCACGGCGTAGCCGATTGTGGGCGCGTTGGTGTCCCCGGAAGCGTCCCTCACGGCGGCGAGCATCGGCGTGTTGGTGAGTGCTCCGGATAGGGTGCCCCCGACGGTGGTCCCGTCCAGGCCAAGGATCTTGCCACCGGCGAAGGCGATCCCGGCGCAACCCGCCAATAGCGCTATCATCGCCAAAATGGTGCGCCAGCCGGTCCTAAGCGAGGCGAAAAAGTTCGATCCAGATAGAACGCCGATGGTGTAGGTGAACAGGACCAAGCCGAAGGTGCCCAGAATTTCAAGGTGTTCCAGGGGCATCTCGATGTCGAGGGATTTCCCCCAGGCGGAGAATGCGATCGCGATGAACAAGACGGCGGCTGCCGCGATGGCTACTCCCTTGATCCTGATTTCACCAAGAGCAGAGCCGATTCCAACCAAAATGAACATAAGGAGCACGGGCTGGCCCGCCAGGAACTCAACTAGGGCAGTCATGCCAGTCACCGTACCTCTGCGTGGCCTGGTGCGGGCCTTCACTTTCGTCCCAGTTTCGCCGGCGACGGCTCCCACCAGCGCGGAGATGTGGTCGCGCAGGGCCTAAGTGTCCAGAATACGGACGTTTGGTTCCAGGTGGCGGTCGGAGGGATTAGGCTAGCTGGCGTGCAACAGATCGTCGTAGTAGGCCAGCGCGCGGGCTAGCCCCTCGAAGGTTGGCCGCGCGCCCTCCGTCCGCAACGGGCCGGAGGGTTTTTTGTTGCCACAAGCGAAGCGAAAGGACAGGTCATGACAGAACCAAAGCCGGTTCCTCCCGGCCGCAGGGTCCCCGCGTCCCTGACCGGCGCCGAGGCGGTCGTCAAAACCTTGGAGGCGCTTGGCGTAGAGGTCATCTTCGGGATCCCGGGCGGCACCATCTTGCCGACCTATGATCCTTTGTACGCTTCCAAGATTCGGCATATCCTGGTCCGCCACGAACAAGGCGCAGGCCACGCCGCCGCCGGCTACGCGGCGTCTTCGGGGCGCGTCGGGGTCTGCATGGCGACCTCTGGGCCTGGCGCCACCAATCTGATCACCGCTCTGGCAGACGCCAACATTGACTCGGTGCCGGTCTTGGCCATCACCGGCCAGGTGGGCGCCCAGGCGATCGGCACCGACGCCTTCCAAGAGGCCGACATCGTTGGCGCCACCATGCCCTTGACCAAGCACTCATTCCTGGTCAAGGAAGCCGTCGACATCGCTCCGGCGATTTCCGCCGCCTACCACATAGCGCACAGCGGGCGGCCCGGCCCGGTCCTGGTGGACGTCACCAAGTCGGCTCAAACCGCTCGCGTCGACTGGCATTGGCCGGTCAAGATGGAGTTGCCGGGCTACAAGCCGGTCGTCAAGCCGCATGCCAAGCAGGTCCAACAGGCCGCCGAGGTCCTGCGTCAGGCCAAGCGGCCGGTCATCCTGGCCGGCGGTGGAATCATCCGGGCGGGAGCGGCCGCCAAGGCCGACCTGGCCAAGGTGGTCAGTCGCACGGGGGCGCCGGTGGTCATCACCCTGATGGGCGCGGGCGCGTTGCCAGACAGCCATCCGGCCAATCTAGGCATGGGCGGAATGCACGGCACCGTCCCGGCTGTCGCCGCCCTGCAGAACGCGGATCTCATCGTGGCCCTGGGGTCGCGTTTCGACGACCGCCTGACCGGGGAGCTGGCCTCCTTCGCGCCGCATGCGAAACTGGTCCACGCCGACATCGATCCGGCCGAAATCGGCAAGAACCTGCCCGTGGACGTTCCCATAGTCGGCGACGTCGGCCACGTCCTGGCCCAGTTGGCGGACCTGGTCGGCGACTGGGACGCCAAGCCGGACTGGGGGCACTGGTGGGATTATCTGAACGGTCTGCGGGCCAGCTACCCGGCAGGCTATGACCAGCCCTCAGACGGCAGGCTGGCGCCGCAACACGTGATCGAGCGCCTGTCGGCGCTGGCGCCGCCGGACGCCATCTTCGCCGCCGGCGTGGGCCAACACCAAATGTGGGCGCAACAGTTCCTGGACATCTCTGGCGAACGGCAATTGCTCAACTCCGGCGGTCTGGGCACCATGGGCTACGCCGCCCCCGCCGCCATGGGGGCCCAGGTTGCCCACCCCGAGCGCCAAGTCTGGGCGGTCGATGGCGACGGCTGCTTCCAGATGACCGGCCACGAACTGGTCACTTGCGCCCTCAACTCGATTCCGGTCAAGGTCGCGCTGATCAACAACTCATCGCTGGGCATGGTCCGCCAATGGCAGACCCTGTTCTACGGCCAGCGCTACTCCAACACCGACCTGCACACCGGCGACGACACAGTCATGATCCCCGACTTCGTCAAGCTGGCTGAGGCCTACGGGTGCGCCGCTTTGCGCTGCTCCCAAGCCGACCAGGTGGATCAGGTGATCGCCGAGGCCATGGCCATCACCGACCGCCCGGTCCTGATCGACTTCCAGGTCTCCAGGGACGCCCAGGTCTGGCCCATGATCGCCGGTGGGGCCTCCAACGACACCATCGAATACGCGCGCGGGCTGGCCCCGACCTTCGAACGTGACGAGTTCTAGGAGCAGACATGTCAACGCACACCCTCTCAGTGTTGGTCGAAAACAAACCTGGCGTGCTCACCAGGGTTGCCGCATTGTTCGCTCGGCGCGGCTTCAACATCAACTCGTTGGCCGTGGGCCCCACCGAGCACCCGTCGATCTCCCGCATCACCGCCGTGGTGGACGTCGAGGCGCGCCCGCTGGAACAGGTCACCAAACAGCTCAACAAGCTGATCAACGTTCTCAAAGTGGTCGAACTGGACGCCTCCGACGGCTCGGTCCAGCGCAACTTGCTTCTGGTCAAGGTGGGGGCGAGCGCGACCAACCGGAGCCAGGTGACCCAGATAGCCGACCTCTTCCGGGCGCACATCGTCGATGTCGCCCAGGACACCTTGGTGATCGAGGCCACCGGCACAGATTCGAAACTGACCGCCCTGCTGACACTGCTGGAGCCATTCGGCATCCGCGAGCTGGTCAAATCCGGCACAGTTGGAATCGGCCGCGGCGGCAAGTCGATCACCGATCGGGCTTTGGGAGCCGCTAAGTAGGGCTCGGGGGCGAAGCCACCAAGAACGCGCCGACACCGGACCAACCGAACCAACCGAACCGACCGAACTAACTGAACCAACCGAACCAACTGGAGCACCGGAAGCAAGGGGACTAAAGATGGCAGAACTTTTCTATGACGACGATGCCGACCTGTCGATCATCCAGAACCGCAAGGTCGGCGTCATCGGCTACGGCTCACAGGGCCACGCGCACGCCCTCAACCTGCGCGATTCCGGGGTCGACGTGCGAGTCGGCCTGGCCGAAGGGTCCAAGTCGCGAGCCAAGGCGGTGGACCAGGGCCTGACCGTGGGCACGCCGGCCGAAGTGGCGGCCTGGGCCGACGTCATCATGATGCTGGTCCCCGACCAGGTGGCGCGGCGGGTTTACGCCCAGGACGTCGAGCCGAACCTGCAAGACGGCAACGCCCTGTTCTTCGCCCACGGCTTCAACATCCGCTTCGGCTACATCACGGCGCCGGCGGGCGTCGACGTGGCCATGGTCGCCCCCAAAGGGCCGGGCCACCTGGTCCGCCGCGAGTTCGTCGACGGCCGCGGGGTCCCGGTGCTGGTCGCGGTCGAGGTCGACGCCAGCGGCGGCGCCTGGGCGCTGGCCCTGTCCTACGCCAAGGCCCTGGGCGGGCTGCGGGCGGCCGGCATCAAGACCACTTTCACCGAAGAGACCGAGACGGACCTGTTCGGCGAGCAGACGGTGCTGTGCGGCGGCGTCTCCCATCTGATCGAGGCTGGTTTCGAAACTCTGATCGAAGCCGGCTATCAGCCCGAGATCGCCTACTTCGAGGTGCTCCACGAACTCAAGCTGATCGTCGACTTGATGTACGAGGGCGGAATCGCCAAACAGCGCTGGTCGGTTTCCGACACGGCCGAATACGGCGACTACGTCTCCGGCCCCCTGGTGATCGACGCCCAGGTCAAACAGCACATGAAGGATGTCTTGGGAGACATTGTCAACGGCGCCTTCGCGGCCCGCTTCATTGCCGACCAGGACGCCGGCAGCCCTGAGTTCAAGGCTCTTCGAGCCAAAGAAGAGGCCCACCCGATCGAGGTGGTCGGCCGCGACCTGCGCAAGCTGTTCGCCTGGGTTTCAACCTCTGACAGCGACTACGTCGAAGGCACCGCCGCCCGATGAAGACCGCCGGCCCCGAAACGAGCAGGGAGATCGATCTGGCCGTGATCGCCGGCGACGGGATCGGCCCGGAGGTGGTGGCCCAGGGCCTGCGGGTCCTGACCGCCGCCCTCGAGACCGAGGACATCCGCGTCCGCACCACGCCTTACGATCTGGGGGCGGCTCGCTGGCACGCCACCGGAGAGACTTTGCCCGATGCCGAGTTGGCCGCTTTGGCCCGCCACCAGGCCATCCTGCTGGGCGCGGTGGGCGACCCGTCGGTTCCGTCCGGGGTGCTGGAGCGCGGTCTGTTGCTGAAGATCAGGTTCGCCTTCGACCAATTCGTCAACTTGCGACCGGCCCGGCTCTTTAGTGGCGTCTCCTCGCCGCTGGCCCACCCCGGCAAGATCGACTTCTTGGTGGTGCGGGAAGGCACCGAGGGGCCCTATGTCGGCAACGGCGGGGCCATCCGGCCGGGCACCGACCAGGAGATCGCGACCGAGGTCTCGATCAACACCGCCTACGGCGTGGCCCGGACCGTGCGTTACGCCTTTGAGCTGGCCGCTCGGCGGCCGGCCAAGAAGCTGACCTTGGTGCACAAGCACAACGTCCTGGTCCACGCGGGCGACCTCTGGCGGCGCGCGGCCGAGGCGATTGGCGTCGAATACCCCGACGTCGCCGTCGACTACCTCCATGTCGACGCCGCCACCATCTTCATGGTGTCCGACCCAAGCCGGTTCGACGTCATTGTGACCGACAATCTGTTCGGCGACATACTGACCGATCTGGCAGGGGCCGTGGTGGGCGGAATCGGCTTGGCGGCATCGGGCAATATCAACCCGACCGGAGCGTTCCCGTCGATGTTCGAACCGGTCCACGGATCGGCCCCGGACATCGCCGGCCAAAACAAAGCCGACCCGACGGCCACGGTCCTGTCGGTGGTATTGCTGCTCAGGCACCTCGGGTTGGCGCGTGTGGCCGACAGGGTGGAGCAGGCGGTTGAAGCCGACCTGGCTTTTCGCGGCGGCGAGGCGCGCTCGACCACCGAGGTGGGAGACTCCTTGGTGACCTTGGTCCGATCCACTTTCTAGTTGAGGAGCAGTCATGAGTCGGTTCGCACTTGATCCGAATCCCTCGCCGTTGGAGGCCTGTGAGCGGGCGGCGCTGATCCAGGCGCCGGCCTTCGGCACCGTCTTCACCGACCACATGGCCCAGATCACCTGGCAGGCGGGGGGCCGGGGCTGGCACGATCATCGGATCGTCCCCTACGGTCCCTTGCAGTTGATGCCCGCCACCTCGGTGCTGCATTACGCCCAAGAAGTGTTCGAGGGGCTGAAGGCCTACCGCTGGGAGGACGGTTCCATCAGAACTTTCCGCCCGGCCGCCAACGCCGAGCGGTTCTCCCGTTCGGCCCGGCGCCTGGCCTTGCCCGAACTTCCGGTCGAGGACTTCTTGGACTCGCTGGCGGCACTGGTCAAGGTTGACCAAGCCTGGGTGCCGGCCGAGCCGGGCACATCCCTGTACCTGCGCCCGTTCATGTTCGCGTCCGAGCCGTTCATCGGCGTGCGTGCCGCCCACGAGGTGACCTACCTGGTCATCGCCTCGCCGGTGGGGGCCTACTTCAAAGGTGGCCTGGCGCCGGTGTCGATCTGGGTGGACCAGACCTACCACCGGGCGGGGCCGGGCGGGACCGGCGCCGCCAAGTGCGGCGGCAACTACGCGGCTTCGCTGGTGTCCCAGGAATTGGCTTACGCCCATGGCTGCGAGCAGGTGCTGTTCCTTGACGCGGCGACATCCACCTGCCTGGAGGAGTTGGGCGGGATGAACGTGGCCCTGGTGATGGCGGACGGGTCGGTGGTGACGCCGCCGACCTCCGGCACCATCCTTGAGGGGGTCACCCGGTCTTCGCTGCTCCAACTGGTCCGCGATCGCGGTCTGACCGTGACCGAGCGACCGGTGGAATTGGCCGAGGCGCTGGCCGGGATCAAAGCCGGGACCGTGGCGGAGGTCTTCGCCTGCGGCACCGCGGCGGTGGTGACGCCGGTGGGGCGCCTGGCGGGCGAGGACTTCGACCTGACGGTTGGCGACGGCCGGCCCGGCGCCCTGACCATGTCGCTGCGCCAGGAATTGACGGACATCCAATACGGGCGGGGCGAGGATCGCCACGCCTGGACCCACCGCCTGGTCTAGCTGGGATGCGGCCGGGCTTTGCCGGGATGCGCTTGCCGGGCAGCGCTTGCCGGACGGTCGCTGGTCGGCTAGCCCAGGTGATTGGGCCGGCCCGGCGGCGGTGATTTCCGGTCCGGCCGCTGATGTGGCACCATGGGAGGCGTGACTCACCAGGTCCTGATTATTACCTAGTGCGCCCAGCGGCCACATCCGCTTGGCGCGCAACCTCCTGTCCGTTCGGCGGGAGGTTTTTTATTGCCCTGAAGACGAAGGAAGACCCATGGCCAAGCAGTTCCACGTTTACGACACCACCCTGCGCGACGGCGCCCAGCAAGAAGGCATGAACCTGTCGGTGGCGGACAAGATTCAGATCGCCAGCTTGCTGGACCGGCTGGGCGTGGGCTACATCGAGGGCGGCTGGCCGGGGGCCATTCCCAAAGACACGGAGTTCTTCGCTCGCCTGGCCAAGGAGGTGACGTTTAAGAACGCGACTCTGGCGGCCTTCGGCGCCACTCGCCGCGCCGAGGGTCAGGCCGTCAACGATCCCCAAGTCCGGGCCCTGCTGGAGGCCGAGACGCCGGTGGTCACCCTGGTCGCCAAGTCCGACATCCGCCACGTCGAGCGGGCGCTGAAGACCACGCCGGCGGAGAATCTGCGCATGATCACGGACACCGTCGGTTTCTTGGTCGGCGAGGGCCGGCGCGTGTTCCTGGACGCGGAGCACTTCTTCGACGGCTACCGGTTCGACTCGGCCTACACGCTTAGTTGCGTCAAGGCCGCGGCCGAGGCCGGCGCCGAGGTGGTCGTGTTGTGCGACACCAACGGCGGCATGCTGCCGGAGGCGATCGCTGAGATCGTCAGCGCCACCGGGGCCGGGGTGAAGGTGGATCTGGGCATCCACTGTCACAACGACACCGGCTGCGCGGTCGCGAATTCCCTGGCCGCGGTGGCCGCCGGCGCCATGCACGTCCAGGGGACCATCAACGGCTATGGCGAACGGACCGGCAACGCCGACCTGACCGCGATCATCCCGAACCTGGCGCTGAAGGCGGGCATCGCGGCGTTGGACGCCGACCAGCTCGCTGATCTGACCGGAGTGGCCCACGCCATCAGCGAGGTCACCAACATCGCCCCGTTCGCCCGCCAACCCTATGTCGGCACCTCGGCCTTCGCCCACAAGGCGGGGCTCCACGCCAGCGCCATCCGCGTCGATCCGGACCTCTACCAGCACATCGACCCGGTCGAAGTCGGCAACGACATGCGCATGCTGGTCTCGGAGATGGCCGGCCGGGCCTCAGTCGAACTCAAGGGCCGGGAATTGGGCTTCGATCTGGCGGGCCAGAACGACATCCTGACGCGGGTGACCGAGAAGGTCAAAGCCTTGGAGGCGGTCGGATACACCTTCGACGCCGCCGACGCCTCGTTTGAGTTGTTGCTCCGATCGGAACTGGCTGGCGGGCGGCCGGAGTACTTCCGGGTCGAGTCGTGGCGGACCATTTCCGAGACCACTCCCAACGGCCAGACCGGGCCGGACGCGCCGACGGCTTCCGAAGCCACCGTCAAGCTGTGGGCCGGCTCGAACCGTCTGGTCGCCACCGGCGAGGGCAACGGCCCGGTCAACGCCCTGGACGCGGCGCTGCGGCTGGCCTTGGACGGCGTCTACCCGGAGTTGGCTGAAATCGACCTGGTCGACTACAAGGTCCGCATCCTCGATTCGGCCCGTGGCACCGACGCGATCACCCGCGTGATGATCGAATCGACCAACGGACGAATGGTTTGGCGCACCGTCGGCGTGGGCGCGAACATCATCGAGGCCTCCTGGGAGGCCCTGACCGACGCCTTCACCTACGGCCTGCTGACGGCGCGGATCGAACCCCACCTCTAAACCGCCTCTAAACCGCCGCGAGCCCGTCGCTAGCCCGGGCGGCGGGCGGAGCCGACCCGGGGACGGTCGGCCTGTTCGCGGCGGCGGGGCGGTGGAACCGAGTGCGTGGCCGCCGAGTGGTGGCCGGCGCGGCCATAGGCGGAGGGAAAGCGGCCAATGGCCGCCAGCGCCGGGGTGACCCCGTCCACCACCATCATCAGGTCGACCGGCAACGAGGTCGGCAGGAAGGTGAAGCCGTCGCAAGCTCCCTGATCAGCCCATTCGGCGCAGCTTTCGGCCAGGCCCGCCGGCGTGCCGATATAGCGGGCGAACCCGCCACCCAACTGCTGCCCGGTGATTCCCTCGGCCAGATCTTTACGAGCCTCGGCGTGGGAGACTTCGGCCGCCAAGGTGACGGTCAGGTCCACCAGCACCTTGACTGATTCAGGCGCTCGGCCGGCCTCGACGGCGGCGTCCTGGAGATGGGTGCGCTTGGCGGCGGCATCGTCGGCGGAGGCGGCCTTGATCCGGGCGATGTCGGCCCTTTCGGCGGCCAAGACGGCCGACTGGGGGGTGTCGGCGCGTATCACCAGAGTTGGACGGGGCCTAAGCGGACCCGAGCCGGTCTGGCCGTGGGCGCGTTGGTCGGCCCGGCCGGGCCGGCTCTTCGGGCTGACCCGCGTGGCCGGATCGGGCCGGCCGGCGGCGTCTGGGCCGGCGGACATCCGTTGGCGGCGCATCGCCCGGGCCGAAGCGGCCAGCTTGGTGCGCGGCTTGCCCTCGGACCAGGCGTCCTCCACTATGGCCGTCAGCAACTCCCCGGAATGGGTGTTGGGAGAGGCGTGGTCGAGCAGTTGGAGTTCCCAGCCGTGGCGGCCGGCCGAGGCGATTTCCAAGCCGACCAGCGCCTCCAACAGGGACGAGGGCTCCACCCAACTCGAGCGCACAACCGGTATCAGATGCACGCCGGCGGTGGCGGAGGCCAGCCGGGTGGCCAGCCGGATCGAGTCGAGGCCGTTGCGGCGCCGGCCGGAGAAGGGCGGGTTCCCCGCCACGGTGTCGTCAATATAGATGTAATCCAGCACGCCGCGCTGGGCTGTGCGGGCTAGTCGCGCTGCCAGCCCCAAATCGGGGCTGACCGGCGACCGGTCGTCATCGTCGTCATCGAACTCGATGGGGGAGGGGAACCGGTCGACCGATGCGACCAGTTCCGAGCCGAGGTAGATACGACGGTTGTCAGTGGTGGCTATGTTCACCTGGGCTCACCGCCTTCACATGGTTAGGTGCTGTGAGGGGGGCCACAGCCAATGGACTTGGCTGGCCCGGCGGTCTTCCGTACCACGTGGCGGTCACAAGCGAAGCCCTGGGGAGGCGACGGTCAAGACGTCCGGCCGATCGGAGCGAGTTACGCTCCAGTTCGACAGTATGTCGGCATCGGTGCCCCTGTCAATGCGTATGCTGGCTAGTGGTCAATCCCGACCCTCCCTGACACCAAAGGAGACCCATTGCCCAGGCAGGCCAGAGTCGCGTTGGTCACGTGCGGCGAATTCCCCGATTTGGACGCCTACGATGCCGTCCTGGTTCCCCGGTTGACCTCGATGGGGATCGCCGCCGAAGCGGCGGTGTGGGACGATCCCGCCGTCGACTGGGACGCCTACGATCTTTCAGTTGTGCGTTCGACCTGGGATTACGCGTCGCGCCGTGACGCCTTCTTGGCCTGGGCGCGGTCTGTTCCGGCGCTGGCCAATTCGGCCGCCGTGCTCGAATGGAACACCGACAAGCATTACCTCTTGGAGTTGGACCGGCGCGGCGTGCCGGTGGTCCCGACAACCTGGTTGGAGCCGTCCCAAGGGCTGCGCGCCCGCGGTTTGCACACGCGGATGCCGGCTTTGGGAGACTTCGTCTTGAAGCCGGCGGTGGCGGCCGGCTCGATCGGGGCCGGTCGCTACACGGCCAACAACTCTTACGCCCGCGGCCAGGCCATAGCCCACGCTTTGAAGCTGCTCGATGCCGACCAGTCAGTTATGCTCCAGCGTTACCTCCCAGCCGTGGACGCCAAGGGCGAGACTTCGATGGTGTTCCTGGACGGCCGTTACGCCTACGCCGTGCGCAAAGAGGCGATGCTGACCGGCCCGGTCTCAAGCGAGCGGCTGTACCAGGCGGAGAAGCTGCAGGGCGGCCACCAGCCGACCGAAGGCGAGTTGAAGGTCGCCGCGGACGCGATCGAGGCGGCCATGGCCTGCCTGGACAATCCGCTGCGGCCGTTCCTGTACGCGCGGGCCGATCTGGTCCAAGGCGATGACGGCGAACCGGTCCTCCTCGAGCTCGAACTGACCGAGCCGTCGCTGTTCCCCGAATTGGCTGTTGGCGGAATCGATATGGTCTGCCGGGCCATAGCCGGTAGGTTGTCTCCGGCCTAGGAGCGTGGTGAATATCCACGCTCCGACCGTGTTGACGTGGTCAGCGCGAAGCGCTGACCTGGGGAAACGCGGCAAGCAAGTGCGGCGTCGCCGCTCCCGGGCCGGTCAAACAGCGCTAGTCAAAGGTGGTCAGTTAGGGTGTCGAAGGCATGATTCGTTCGCGGTTGTTGGTGGTCCATTCGGGACGGTACGGCCAATCCGAGAAGATCGCCCGATTCTTGGCCGCGGACCTGGAGAACTGGCCTGGTTGCGAGTGCCGCTGCGAGGGCTTGGCCCAGCTGGCGGAAGACCAACTCGAAGACTGCCAGGGCCTGGTCATGGTCACATCGGTCCATTACGGCCGCGTGGTGGCGCCAAGCACGGGTTGGGCGCTGCGCCACCGCCAATTCCTGTCTGCGGTGCCGACCGCGTTGGCGGTGGTGTCGCTATCAGAGGGCCGGCGCGCCGGCGCTCGCAGCAGGCCGAGCGAACCCGCGTTGCACGGCCCAACCCAGACGTTCCTGGCCAAGACCGGCTGGCGCCCGGACCGGATCGCGCTGGTCGAAGGCGCCCTGGAGTACCCCAAGTACAGTCCGATCAACCGCCGGGCGATCCACTGCCTGGAGAGGGCGCTCGGCCGGCCGACCGACCTGAACCAGTCCCATGAATACACCGACTGGGACCAGGTGGCGCGGTTCGGCCGCGACTTCGCCGCGCTGGCGGACCAGAGCGCTTCGCGCTGAGGTTTCTCATCCTCAAGTAGGACGACCCCATCCCATGAGGTGAGCCGGATCACCCCGAGATTCATCCTGTCGCCGGTGGCCGGCCCGGCCACCCGAAACGTAGGGTCTTTGGCGGCAAGACGTTTTCTACGCGAAAGGGATCAGATGATTCGGGTCGAAGGGTTGACCAAGCGGTTCGGTCAGAAGGTGGCTGTAGATCATCTCAGCTTCACGATCGAGCCGGGCTATGTGACCGGATTCCTGGGGCCGAACGGCGCCGGCAAGTCCACCACCATGCGCATGATTGTGGGATTGGACCGCCCGAGCGCCGGCCGGGCCACTGTTGACGGCAAGCCGTTCGCGGCCGCCCAGGCGCCGTTGCGGGAAGTCGGGGCGTTGCTGGACGCCAAAGCGGCCAACCCGCACCGGTCCGGCCAGGCCCATTTGCGCCAACTGGCGGCGACCCACGGGATCGACCAGCGCCGGATCGACCAGGTGGTCGCCATGACCGGGCTGGACTCGGTGATCGGCCGAAGGGTCAAGACCTATTCATTGGGCATGAACCAGCGGCTCGGCATTGCCGCCGCCCTGCTCGGCGACCCGGCCAACGTGATCTTGGACGAACCTGTCAACGGCTTGGATCCGGAAGGCGTGGCCTGGGTGCGTCACCTGGCCAAGGCGCTGGCGGCCGAAGGCCGTACGGTGTTCATCTCTTCGCACCTGATGGCGGAGATGTCGTTGACGGCTGACCGCTTGATCGTGGTGGGCCGGGGCCGGCTGATCGCCGATTCGACGGTGGCGGATCTGGTGGCCGCCTCAAGCGGCGTCGCCACCCGGTTGCGCTCGCCCCAGGCCGGCGAGGTCGCGGCCGCGCTGGCTTCGCCGGATGTGACCGTCACGGCCGAAGGCCCGCAGACCATCCTGATCCGGGGGCTCGCGATCGAGGCGATCGGCCACGCCGCCGCCCAGCACGGCTGGGTCATCTACGAATTGACGCCGGTGACGGCGTCGCTGGAGGAGGCCTACATGAAACTGACCGACACGGCGGTGGAGTATCGCTCGGCCGCCCCGGTTCCGCAAGGAGCAGTTCGATGACCGCGCTCACCGCCGCGCCAGTCGGCCAGCAATACCGCTCCACTTTGGGACATGAGCTGACCCTGGGCGGAATCATCAAATCGGAATGGATCAAGGCCCGGTCGCTGCGCTCGACCTGGTGGTGTGGCGCCTTGATGGTGGCCCTGTCGGTCGGTTTCGCCGCTCTGCTGGTCCCGGCCGTGATCGGATCGTTCGACGCCACGTTCGATTTGCCGTTGACAGATGACGGCTACGCCATCTCCATGGCCAACAGCGGCCTGTACATGGTTGGCCAGGTCATCGCCGTGGTCTTCGGCGCCCTGACCGCGACCAGCGAATACAGCTCCGGCTCGATCCGCTCGACCTTGGCGGCGGCGCCCCGGCGCGGACCTGTCCTGATCGCCAAAGCCATAGTCGTGGCCCTGGTCATGGCCGTCGTCTCGACGATCGCCCTGATCGGCTCGACGGCGGTGGCGGCCGCCGCGATCACGGCCAACGGCTATTCGCTGGCCTTCGGCGCCGACGCCGTCAAGATGGCCGTCGGCGTGGTCTTCTTTCTGGTCGTGACCGGTTGGGTGGGCCTGGGGCTGGGCTTCGCTTTGCGCTCCAGCGCTGGCGCCATCGCCAGCGGACTGGGCTTGTACCTGATCCTGCCCAACGTGCTCTTCTTCGGCGCCAGCCGGGAGTGGGTCGCGAACATCATCCAATTGCTGCCCACCGAGGCTGGACAGTTGGCGTCATCGCTGGCCTCGACGATTGATTCCGCCGATCCCCTGTTGGGCGGCTGGACGGGCGCCATGATCTGCTTGGCCGTCTGGGCCGCCGCCGCATTGACCGCCGGATACTTGGTCTTCAAGAAACGCGACGCCTGAGCTGTCAGGTGTTGGCTTGGCGCCGGGGAACGCTCGTAGGAGGGACGAGCGATCCCCGGCGCTATTGTTTTGTGCCGACAGCCCAAGCCGACGATGCCGTTCGGCCGGTTCGCCCGCGACTCCCGGCGCCTCGGCGTCTCGGTGGGCCCAGGGCGCGGCGGGCTAGGGACGGGAGGGGAAAAGTGACCAGGCCGCTTGTCCATCCGGTGGCCGGCGAAGACGGCGGCGTCCACGGGGCCGACGAGTCCGGCGGGTCCGGCGAGGACGGCGCGTCCGGCGGCGCGTCCGGGTCCGGCGGGGTGGCCCGGGTCGGCGGCGCCAGTGCGGCGGCGCCGGTGATTCCCCAGCCGGGGCGCCTGCGCCGGTTTGCCGAGCGTCACCCCCGCGGGATGGACTGGACGGCGGCGGCCTGCTTCGTGGCTCTGAGCGCGAGCTCCGAGATAGCGGGCGGATTCCCCGGGGCCGGGCCGGTGACGGTGATGGCGGGGCCGGTCACGACTCCAGCCGAGCACTCGGCTGGGTCTGTGCTGGTGCCGCTGATCGCCGTTGGGCAGCCGTGGGCGGTGTGGCTCTTCTTTGTTGGCTTCTGGCTGGGCGGGAGCGCTTTGCTGGTGCTTTGGCGCCGCCGACATCCGATCTGGGTGTTGGCCGGCGCCATAGCGCTGGACGCTGCGGTTGTGATCGTCTGCGGACGTTCTGATGGGTGGCTGGTGCTGTTCGCTTTGTTCGCGGTGGCCCAGCGGGCCAGCGCCCGAGCCGCCTGGATCGGCTTGGCGGTGACCTGCGCGGAAGTGGCGGCGGTGAGCTGGGTCTACCGGACGAGTGTCCCCGGTTGGAGCGTATTGATTCCCACCACCGCCATGTATGTGCTGGTGGTGAGCATTTTCATCCACTTCGGCAATCGCCGGCGCTACGTCGCCGCTTTGGTCGACAGAGCCCATCACCTGGCCCGCGAGCGCGACCAGCGGGCGCAGATCGCCGTGGCCCATGAGCGGGCCCGGATCGCCCGCGAGATGCATGATGTGATCGCCCATTCGGTGGCGGTGATGGTGACGCTGGCGGACGGCGCCCAGGCGGCGATCGACCGCGATCCGCAGCGGGCGAGCCAGGCGATGGCGATGGTCTCTCAGACCGGGCGGCACACCGTGGCGGACATGCGCCGCCTCTTGTCGGTGCTGCGTAGCGAGGCCGAATTGGTCCCCCAGCCCGGGGCGGCGGACCTGCTGCCGTTGGTCGAATCCTTCACCCGTTCCGGGATGCCGGTGACTTTGGAGCTGGCCGCCGCGATCCCGGAGGACCAGGCGCTGGCGCTGACCGTCTACCGGATCGTGCAAGAATCGCTGACCAATGTCCTGCGTCACGCCGGCGGCCCGCAATGGACCCGGGTCCGGATCGACGGGCCCGCAGCGGACACCTACCGGGTGGAGGTCGAAAACGGGCCGCCGGGGGACGGGGCCGGCCAGCCGGCTCCGGCCTGGCAGGGCTCCGGCCAAGGGCTGGTCGGCATGGGCCAGCGGGTGGAGGTCTTCGCGGGCCAGTTGGAAGCCGGGCCCACCGCCGGCGGGGGCTGGCGCGTTGTCGCCACGTTGAAAGAGGAACGCTGATGGAGAACCGCATTCGGGTGCTGTTGGTGGACGATCAATCGCTGATGCGGATGGGTTTCGCCATGGTGCTGGGGTCTGACCCGGAAATCGAGGTCGTCGGAGAAGCCGCCAACGGCCGTGCCGCTCTGGACCAGGTGGCGGCCTTGGCGCCGGAAGTGGTGCTGATGGACGTGCGGATGCCGGTGATGGACGGGATCGAGGCGACCCGGCGGGTGGTGGAGGCCTTCCCGGCCACCCGCGTCATCCTGCTGACCACCTTCGACCTGGATGAATACGCCTTTTCCGGCCTCAGGGCAGGGGCCAGCGGCTTCCTCTTGAAGGATGTCGGCCCGGATGAGTTGGTGGCCGCGGTGCGGGCGGTGGCCGGCGGGGACGCGGCGGTCTCGCCCCGGGTGACGCGGCGGATGCTGGAGTTGTTCGCCACTCGATTGCCCGGGGCCGGTGCTGGTGGTGATGCTGGTGGGCGGCCAGACGGCATCGGCGGCGGGGATGTCACCGACCAAGAGATGGCCGCGCTGAGCGCCAAAGAGCGAGAGGTTTTCGACCAACTGGCGCTCGGCCTGACCAACGCGGAGATCGCCGCCAAGCTGTTCGTGTCCGAGGCCACCGTCAAGACCCATGTCGGCGCGGTGCTCAGAAAACTCGGGCTGCGCGACCGCGTGCATGTGGTTGTCTACGCCTATGAGACCGGGCTGTTGTCTCCAGGCGAAGGCAACTTGTGAGATGCGGGGCGGTCGGCCGAAGTGGTAGGACTGTGATATGGATTCGCTGCTCGCCATCACCCCGGCTGTGACTGTCCGTGCCGCCTCAGTGTCCAGTCTGGACAATAACGTCTACCTGCTGACCTCGGCTGTGACCGGCCATCAGGTGCTGATCGACGCCGCTGACGATCCGGTGGCGATCGGCCGCCTGCTGGGCTCGGCCGACGGCGATGGCCCGGGGCCCAAGCTGAGTTTGATAGTCACCACCCACAGCCATCGTGACCACATCCGCGCTTTGGCCCCGCTGGTCCAGGCGGCGGGGGTGCCGGTGTTGGCCGGCCGGGAGGATGCCGCCGCGATCGAGCGCCAGACCGGGGTGAAGATCGAACGCGGTCTAGACCACGGCACCCGGATCGGCGTGCCGGGATTCAGTCTCGATGTGATCGGATTGCGCGGGCACACTCCCGGGGGGATCGCGTTGGCCTACCAGGAGGCCGGCCACCCGACCCATCTGTTCACCGGCGACTCGCTCTTCCCCGGCGGCGTCGGCAACACCGACCGCGAACCAGAGCGTTTCCACCAGTTGATGACCGACGTGGTGGCGCGCCTGTTCAACGTCTTCGATGACTCGTCCATCGTCCACCCCGGCCACGGCGAGCCCACAACTCTGGGCGCCGAGCGCCCCGCCCTCGAAGAATGGTGGCAACGCGGCTGGTGACCCCGGCACCAGGAATACGCAAGGGGACGGT
>JAISXH010000009.1 GCA_031270825.1 Bifidobacteriaceae bacterium | reverse complement strand
TCCCCCTCCAAACACTTCCCCCGCCCCGCGCCACCCCCCCCGGGGGGGCCCCACCCCCCCCCCCCCGGGGGGGGGGGGGGGGGCCCCCCCTTCCGCCCCCCCCCCACGGCGTTCGTCGGCCCCGGTTGTGCTCGGGGCTGTTGTCGATAATGCGGCTGCCATTGTTCCGCGAATCGTCGCCGGAGAAACCCTGGCCCTACTCGGCCGGGCTGTCGACCGAATCCGCCTCCATCTGAGCGGCGATGTCCGCCGTTGACAGGTTCGGATCGGCCAGCACTTGCTGCATCGCGATCACCTGGGCGTTGCCAGTCTCAGCCGAAATGTAGAGGTTCCGGCTTTCGGTCGCGGCTGCGGCGTCTGCATAGAGTGTCTTGAATGCGGGAATCTGGATCTCAGGCGTGACCAGACCAAGGGAATCCCAATCCGCTTCGACGCCAATGAAGGCTGGCACCAGGTCGATGGCGTTGGCCACGACTTGCTGGCCTTCGAGCGTCGCGGTCAGCCAGAACACGAAGGTCTTGGCGGCCTCGAAGTTCTTGGATTCGGCATTGATCGACAGACCGTAGTCGGCCTCGCCGATGTATTGCGGGATGTTGCCCTTGCCCGCGAAGTCGGGGCTGCGCATCGGCAGCATCGTGAACGGGGTCGGGTTGGAGACCCCGGCGCCTTCCATCGAGTTGATCATCGAGTCCTTGGCGGCATACTGCGCATACCAAGTCCCCATCTGGACTATGGCCGCCTTCTGGGACATGAAGTTGTTGTTCGACTCGGGATACTGCTTGATCGAGGTGGCGTCTTGGGCGATGATCCCGTCGGCCTGCATCTTGCGCACGATGTCCAGCGCCTCAATCGCCACCGGGTCGTCCCAGGAAGCCTCGCCGTGAAGCGCCCGCAGGTAATAGTCCGGATCGATGCTGGTGGTGATGGTACGGAACAACTCGGTCGAGAAGGTGTCGGTCGAGTTCGTGCCCATGGTGAAGCATTGGACTCCGGCGGCGGCGAAGGTGTCGCAGGCGGCCTTGAGCTCGGCGTAGGTCTTCAGCTCGGTGGACACGCCGTTGGCGTCGAACAGATCCTTGTTAATCCAGAAGAAGTCAGCGGCCACCCCGCCCAGTGGCAGTGCGGCGATCTTGCCGTCCCACGTCAACTGGTCGACATAACCGGGCGCGAACTTATCCTTCCAATCCGCCCCCAAGGCCTCCTCCGCGGCCGGGGCCAAGTCAGCGGCGTAATCACCCCAAAGCTGCTTGCCACCCACGTTCCCGCCAGCGCCGATCGCGAAAATGTCGGGACCGGAACCGGTTTGGAACGCGGTCGACATGGCCGGAGCGTAGTCGGCGTTCTCATAGTTGGTGAACTTGATCTTGATGTCGGGATAAACCTTGTTGAACTCGGCGATGTACTTCTCTGCCACCGGCGTGTCGGGAGTCCAACTCCACCAGGTGACCTCGCCCGAATCGGCGCTGCCACCGCCTTCGTCGTCCTTCTTGTCGTTGCCGCACGCCGCCAGGCTGGTGGCCAGTGCTAATGCGGCTAACGCGATGATCGGCTTCGCCGTCCCTTTTCGCATTCTTGGTTTCCTTTCGTTGGAGCGACCGGGTCTGGCCGCCTTTTCTGGTTTCGGTCTCCTGGCCGGGCTTCAGTCGCTTGCCACCGAAGTCCCTTCTGTTTGAGAGTTCGATTGGCTGGCCGAACCGGGAACCTCCAAGCGCACCGGGGCGCCGGCCGGGACAGACCCGGCGGAGGCCTGGCTCGAAGGGTCCGCTGGCCCTGGCTCAGAGCCGGCCACCTTGACCCAGGCGCGTTCTTGGGCCGATTTCAGGACGGCGTCGACGATCCGGGCGGCGCGCGCCCCGTCCGCGAAGGTCGGCAGGCCCTCGACTTGTTCTCCCCGGACGGTCGCATAGACGTCCGCGACGAAAGACTCGAAGCAGGCGGCCCAACCCTGGACATGCCCGGACGGGAGCGCCGACAGGCGCCGCGCCTCCGGTGAGCCGTGGCCGGGATCTCGCGTCAGCAGGCGGGACTCCGCTTCCTGACCCAGCCAGATAGTTTCCGGGTTCTCCTGGTCGAATACCGCCGAACCAGTTGCTCCGTCCAGTTCGAACCAGAGCCGGTTCTTGCGTCCGGGCGAGACTTGCGAGACGGTCAGGGAGCCGGGCACGCCGCTGGCGGTGCGGAAGGCCATGTTGACGATGTCCTCGGTCTTGACCTCGGCCAGCGGAGCGGATGCGGACGTCAAGCTGTTCGAGAAGGTCGGGCCGGATGTGGCCGGCCGACGTGGGATGGCAGTGGCCGTGTCCGCGACCAGTTCGACGATCCGCTCGCCGGCTACCCACTCGACCAGATCGCACCAGTGCGAGCCGATGTCCGCGAAGGCGCGGGAGGCGCCAGCCTCAGCTGGGTCGACGCGCCAATTCGAGGCTGACGGCGAGGCCAGCCAATCTTGCAGGTATGACCCGTGAATGAGCCACCACGGCCCGAAGCTTCCGGCCATCCGACGGGCGCGGATTTCGCGAACCAGCGGGTGGAAGCGGTAGACGAACGGCACCGCCGCGACCAGCCCGCGGGCGCTCGCCAGTTCGGTCAGTTGGTCGGCTTCGCGGCTGGTCACGGCCAGCGGCTTCTCGCAAATGACGTGGACGCCGGCTGCCAAGGCTTTCTTCGCGTAGCCGGCGTGGGTGGCGTTGGGTGTGCAGACGTGCAGGACGTCGATTCCGGAGGCCAGGACCTGGTCGGCGTCTGTGTAAACCTGGTCGACGCCCCAAAGCTCGGCCAACCGGGCCGAATCGGAGGGTGATCGGTCTAGAACTGCCACCAGCTGTGCTCCGGCGAGCAGCGCCGAGCGTCGATGCACGTTCGCGATCATGCCGCCGCCGAAAATCGCCACTCGCAGGCGGGGTCTGTTAGCCACGTTGCTCCTTGAACTCATTCCTTCGGGCCGAGACTGGGACTTCTCGAACTCTTCAGAACCTAAACCCGATGCTATTCTGTTGGAAAGGGGCAGAATTAAGTCTCTTTCGACATAAATTGGTCCAATCGTTCCTTGGGGGTGACTGGGTGAGCGGTCCAACACTGCCCGCCTTTCGGCTGATGCCGCCTGCGCTGGCCAGGTTCTCCGACCGCGCGGCGATCATGAGCGCCTTGGCCCTGTTGATCGCGGCGGGCGCCGCTCGGACCCGGCCCGAGTTGGCTCGCGCCACCGGGCTGGCGCGGTCGACCATTACCGCGGCCATCCACCGCCTGGCGGCCTTCGGCCTGGTCGGTTCAACCGGACTGGGCGCCAAGCCCGGCCGCGGGCGTCCGCCGGAGTTGTTGATGCTCAATCCCAGGGCCGGGGTGGTCGCGGTCATGGACTTGACGCCCCATCACGTGCGCAACGCCCTAGTGGGCATGGACCAACAGTTGCTGGTGACGAATCGTTGGCGCTTCGATCTGGCGGCCGGCCCCGAATCCACTCTCGCCTTCGCCGGTGGCCAACTCGCGGCCATGCTGGAGGAACTGGGAAACTCCAGCGGCAGGTTGCGCGCCATCGTCGTGTCTATGCCCGGACCTGTCGACACGAAACGGGGCGTCGCGGTGCGCCCACCCATAATGCCGGGCTGGGATGGCTATCCGGTCACCGACAGTCTGGCTGAACGCTTCGGCTGCGCCTGCCTGGCGGACAACGACGCCAACTTGATCGCCTTGGCCGAGGCCAGGGTGCTGCCTCCAGATCAGTGTCCCCTGCTGCTGGTCAAAGTGGGCACCGGCATCGGCGGCGGCCTGATCACCTCCACCGGCGCGCTTCACCACGGCGCTGACGGCGCGGCTTGCGACATCGGGCACTTGCGAGTGCCGGGAGTCGAAGACGTCATCTGCTCCTGCGGCAATGTCGGCTGCATTGAGGCGGTCGCCTCGGCTGAGGCGATCACAGCCAAACTGCGGGCCGCCCGCGGCGACCCGGATCTGACTCAGGCCGACGCCGAGGCCTTGGCCCGGGCCGGGGACCCCATCGCGACCAGGTTGATCAGGGACGCCGCCGACAAGCTGGGAGAAACCATCGCCGCGTTGGTCCATATGTACAACCCCGCCCGGGTGGTCTTGACCGGCCCGCTCACCGCCGCCAGCGACGACCTGCTGGCGGGTGTGCGCTCAGTGGTCTATTTTCGGGCGCTGCCGCTGGCGACCCGGAATTTGACGCTGGCTCACTCGGCGATCGGCGGACTGTCGGGGATCGTGGGCGGCGCGGTGCTCGGCATCGAACACGTCTTGTCGCCGGAAGCCTTCGCCGAGGCGCTGGCCAGGCCGACTCGTCCCCAGGCGGCCTCCGGCGCCGACGCCTGACCCTCAGCGGGTGGCGAAAGCCGCGTCGAAAGCGCTGGCTGACGGCGGGAACATCTGCGAACGGACAAACCGCAGCGCCTCGGGCGCGCCATGTAGGCGGTCCATTCCCACGTCTTCCCACTCAACCGAGATCGGGCCTTCATAGCCGATCGTGTTCAGCATGCGGAAGCAGCCCTCCCAGGGCACGTCGCCATGTCCAACCGACACGAAGTCCCAACCCCGTCGCGGGTCGCCCCAGGCCAGATGCGAGCCCAGGCGGCCATTGCGCCCGTTCGAACTGCGCACTTTGGAGTCTTTAGCGTGCACATGGTAGATGCGGTCGGCGAAGTCGTGGAGGAAGCCAACCGGGTCGAGGTCCTGCCACATCATGTGGCTGGGGTCCCAGTTGATCCCGAAGCCCTCGCGGCGGCCGATCGCTTCAAGCATGCGCGCGGTGGTCCAGTAGTCGTAGGCCATTTCGCTGGGGTGAACCTCAGCCGCGAACCGCACTCCCTCCGCCTCGAACACGTCGATGATCGGATTCCAGCGGTCGGCGAAGTCCCGCCAACCGGCGTCGATCAGGGCGGGCGTGGCGGGGGGGAACATCGCCACATACTTCCAAATCGATGAGCCAGTGAACCCGGTCACGACCTCGGCCCCGAGTTTGCGCGCTGTCACAGCTGTGAGCTTCAACTCTTCGGCCGCGCGCCGCCGGATTCCCTCCACATCGCCGTCGCCCCAGATCCGGTCCGGGAGCATCGCCCGATGCCGTTGGTCGATCGGGTCGTCGCAGACGGCCTGGCCTATCAGGTGGTTCGAGATGGCCAGCACCTTAAGCCCGGCGTCGTTCAAGATCGCCAAGCGTTCCGCCACGTAGTCGTCGTCTTGGGCGGCCCGCCAGGGGTCGAGGTGATCTCCCGAGCAGGCGATCTCTAGTCCGTCGTAGCCCCAGGACGAGGCCAGGCGGACCATTTCCGTGAACGGCAAGTCCGCCCACTGACCGGTGAACAAAGTGACGGGACGGGTCATGACTGTCTCCTTCGCTAGATCGCGTTGCGCGGCGCGTTGGCGCCACGCCGGCCAGTCCAGTAAACAGGCGCCCGGCCGGACGCGGCAAGGTCACCCCGGCGCATTAGTTTGACCAGTCTTTGGTCGTTCACGACCGAACTCCCTATCAGCGCAATCGCCGCCGAATGAGGTGATCTGGGCGTCCTCAAGGGGGCCTAACAGGGGTCTTGGAGGCGCTTTGGCGCGGACTCAGGCTTGCGGCTGGACGTGGGCAAGGTCCACACTGTCTGCGAACGCTGTCCCTGAGGCTGTTCTCAGCGCGGCCCGCGCCGCTCAGAGCGTGGCCGGCGGCTTCGCTCACTCACCATCCGAACCCTAGAAAGGGGCGTCCCCCACATGACCACGCTTGGATCGAAGAAGCTCTGGCACGTCGCCATCAACGTGCCCAACCTGGACGAAGTCGTCCAGAACTGGGCCACGCTGCTCGGAATCCCGGTTCCGGAAATCATCGAGGTGCCGGGACCGGACCACGTGCCGTCCTACAGCTTCGGCCATCCCGATCCGCCCAACGCCTGTCGCCTGGCGGCCCTCGAACTGGACAACGTCGTGCTCGAGCTGGTCGAGCCAGATCAGTCCTGGGAGAGCAGCGGGCGCGGCGGTTGGGGCGTGAAGCACCTCGCCTTCGTGGTGCCGGACCGACGCGAGGCGCAGGACGCTCTAGCCGATTTGGGAGCGCCGCCGGCCTACCACATTGGCTACTACCCCGGCGGGACCTACGCTTTCACGAACGCCACCCGGCAGCTGGGAGTGGAGATCAACGTCAAGACGGATGACGACAACCGCGCCAAGATCGAGACCCTGCGAGCTGATCCCGCGTCGCATCAGGCCGACCTCTGACACCCAAGCCGCGATCAACCGCGCCTCGCTCAGACGGCCGGCCGGTACGATGGCACGCGGCGCACGCCGGCGCCATCCAGCCAACCTGACGACCGGAAGGCGACCACCTTGTCTGAAATCTCCCAATCACCCCGTGTGGCCGTAGTGGGCGCCGGGCCGGCGGGTCTGTATGCGGCCGACATCTTGCTCTCCCAAGTGCCCGGGGCCCGCATCGACGTGATCGAGGCCCTGCCCAGCCCGTTCGGCCTGATTCGTTACGGGGTGGCGCCAGATCATCCGCGGATTAGGTCGATCGTGGACTCGCTGCACCAGATCCTGGACCGGGGCGCCATCCGTTTTCTGGGCAATGTGACGGTCGGATCGGATGTGACTGCGGCGGAGCTGAAACAGCGTTACGACGTGATCTTGCTGGCCACCGGCGCTCTGCAGGACGCGGCCTGGGATGTCGAGGGGGGCGACCTGCCCGGGTCGTTCGGCGCCGCCGACTTTGTCGCCTGGTATGACTCCCATCCGGACTATCCGCAGATTTGGCCGCTGGAGGCGCAGTCGGTGGCGGTGATCGGGAACGGCAACGTGGCTCTGGACGTGGTCCGGGTGCTGGCCAGACGGCCGGAGGAGTTGGCCCTAACCGACATCCCGGAGCACGTCAGGCTCGCCTTCGAGGCTTCTGCGGTCCGGGACATTCACGTCTTCGGCCGCCGGGGGCCCGCCCAGGCCAAGTTCTCACCCTTGGAGTTGCGCGAGTTGGGCCAGGTCCCCGGGGTGCAAATCCTGTTGGAGGACCGGGATTTTGAGTTGGACGATGCCGACCACGCGGCTATCGGGGCTAACGGACGTTTGCGCCAGGTCGTCAAGACCATGGAACAGTGGCGTTCGGGCCGCCGCGAGGGCGGCGAACGGCGGATTCACCTTCACTTCCACTGGCGCCCGGAACGTGTCGAGGGCGATGGGTCGGTGACTGGCCTGACCGTCCGGCGGACGGCGCCAGACGGTCGCGGGGGCGTGGCCGACACCGATGAATTGCGCACCTTCGCCGTGGGCGCCGTCTACCGGGCGGTCGGCTATTTCGGCTCGCCGGTTGAGGGCTTCCCCTTCGACGCGGACGCTGGCGTGGTGCCGAACCGGGCCGGGCGTGTGCTTGGTCCCGGCCGGGATGTGGCGCCGGGCCTGTACGCGACCGGCTGGATCAAGCGCGGACCAGTCGGACTGATCGGGTCGACCAAGTCTGACGCGCTGGAGACGGTGGCTGGGATCGTCGAAGACTTGCCGGCCTTGGCCGCGGCGCCGGATCGGGCGCCCGAATCCCTCGAAGAGCTGCTGAGCGCCCGCGGCGTGCCGGTTGTGACCTGGGACGGATGGCTGGCGATCGACGCCGCTGAAGTGGCCCGGGGAGCGGCCCAAGGCCGCCAACGGGCCAAGCTCGCGACACGGCAGGAGATGACCGATGTGGCCCTGGGGCGAAGTCCTGTATCGCTTTGACCAGGCCATTCACATAATCTTCACAGTGTCCTCACCGGTTTTCGTTATCTCAGCGTGACATTTGCGGTGATCCATCGCTAGGGTGGGACAGCCTGAGAAACCCTCCTTTTTCGGGTCGCAGCGCGGAGCCGAATCCTGCCGCCGCGCAGCGCCATCAAACAAGGCAGGAGCGGAGGACCCATTATGTTGGCGGCCTGGCCGCCTGGGGGTGAAGCCGACAGATCCGGTTCCAGTGGGACGCGGTCTGTTGGCAGGGCAACTCTCCCGCCCGAACCCGACAGCTCACTCCGCAGGCATTCGAGGAGACAAACGTGGCAGTACGCCATTACAAGGCCAGGCACCGGGCCCCGGGGAAGCCGGTCACACCGCTGACAGCGTTAGCGGATCAAGCTCTTGGCAAGAAGACTGTGGCGGTCGCTGCGGCCAGCGGATTGGTTGTCGCCGCCGCTGCGCCCGCTTTCGGTTCGCCCGCTAGTGTGACCGAGGCCTCCAGCCTGGCGGCGGAGGCCCGAACCGTGATCGGCGCAGAGTCCCTGGGCTCGGCGCCTGAGGAAGCGGACTGGTCGCTCGACGTGCCGACGGTGGCAGTGGTCAAGGCCACGCCCGCGGTCTCGGCTCGGAACCAGCGTCAGGCGAGCCGAGTCCAGCGCGGCACTGGCGCCCACGTGGCGACTGCGACAGTCGACCGGGCTCGGAACATCCCCCAATCGATAGCCGGCAACGAGATCCTCGAGATCGCCGCCCGCTACGTCGGCACGTCTTACGTCTATGGCGGCTCGAGCCCCTCGGGCTTCGACTGCTCCGGTTTCACGCAGTACGTTTACGCCCAGTTGGGCAAGTCGATCCCGCGTACCGATTCGCAGCAGAAGGCCGCCGGCACCATCATCTCGGCCGATCAGGCCAAGCCGGGCGACATTGTCTGGTTCCCCGGTCACGTCGGCATCTACGCTGGCGGCAACACCATGGTCGACGCTCCCCACACCGGAACTGTGGTCCAGTTCCGCGAGATGTACCGGACGCCGACCTTCGTGCGCTTCTGATCTCTAGCGCCCCGCCCGAGCGCGGGGCCCACGGCCGGCGCCACGGCCACCATTCAACGAACCCTGGGCCCCGCCCGAGCGCGCGGGGACCACGGCCGTCGATCTCCTGTCTGGTCGCGGTGTGAGCCGCCCCGCCCGAGCGCGCGGGGCCCACGGGCCGTCGATTGTCCCGCTCCGACGCCTCGTGCGGCAGCGCAATGACCCGTCCTGGAGCACGGTCCCCCTTGGAACGCGGACCCGTCAGGCCAGCGCCCGCGACTGGCGCGGACACCGCGGCGCGGCCGGACGTCGATCGATTTGCTCCGGGGCGCTGAACTAGGGTAAGCTTGTCAAGTTGTGCCCAGTGAGGCGCGGCCGAATCCAACCCAAGCGTCGGGTTCGTTGTTTGTTATCTCAATAGCGTGTTTGTGGTTTTTGTTGATGCCAGTTTTTTGAGGTCTGGCTGATTTTATGATTGGTCAGGGTTTTGTTTTCTGTTTTTGATGGAGAGTT
>JAISXH010000008.1 GCA_031270825.1 Bifidobacteriaceae bacterium | reverse complement strand
AACTCTCCATCAAAAACAGAAAACAAAACCCTGACCAATCATAAAATCAGCCAGACCTCAAAAAACTGGCATCAACAAAAACCACAAACACGCTATTGAGATAACAAACAACGAACCCGTTTGGTCCTGCACGGACAGGTCTTCCTGTCACACTGGCGCCGAAGCGCCGGCACAGACAGCTCTACCCGCCGTTAGGAGTCAGGTTTCACTCGCCAATCGGCGGCGAGCCTGGACAACACTACACACTTACCCGGAGGGGGTCAAGCCAACGACCAACGGTTCGGCGCCGGCGTTCGGGCTGTGGTGGGGCCGCCTGGCGGCGGCAACGCGACAAGGGGCGCGCGACGCCGCTACGGGCCGTTCCCTTCACCGGGGCGACGCGCGATCACCAGACCGCGCGCACTTACGCCGAACACCCCGTCATGCGGTGGCCAACCCGCGTGTGTCAGCCCGGCCGCGAGCGCCGAAAGACAACACCGCGACGCCGCCTCCCGGCCAGCCCCGCCAGAGCAGCCCGCCAAACCCAAGGCGGACAAGTCCGCCCGCCCCCGACCAACCACCAGCTGTCTATCCGCGCGGGGCCAACACCTGCTCGAGGTCGTCCGGACCCAGCTACCTGCGGATCTCGTCGGCCTCGCCCGGGAAGATCGGAGTCGCGGAGCCGCCGCCGTCGGCTAGCACCCATACCGCCTGGCCGCCGGTGATGTGGTACTGGTTGCCCAGCTGGGGTCCATCCCGCTCCATGTGGAAGGCATACACCATCAACAAGTACTCGCCGCCCTCCACCAGGAGGTCGGCCAAGCCTTCGACCCGGAAATCAACCGCGCCGGTCTGGCGCACGCCGATCGTCTCGCCCGCCACCGCCGGATCGGAACTGGCCTCCACCAGGAAGTCGGTCACGGTGAAAGGCATCTTCCCCACGACCTCGACCCTGCTCTGGCCGGCCACACCCCGAACAGAGACCTCCGTGTCAACCCAAAGCTCGTCAAAAGACGTGTAATCCTTCACCAAGCTGACAGACCCGCCGAGATACTCTTGCGTCTCGGTAGAACCGCCGCCCGCCTCCGCGCTCGGGGTTCCGTCGAGCACGGACGGCGACACCGCCGGAGCCGACCCGTCGGCGGCCCCACAGCCGGCCACCGCCGCCAGCACAAACGCGCCGGCCACCACCACGCCGGCCATATCGAGATGCTTCTAAAGCCTTCTCCCATGTTCGATCTGCCCAGATTGTCAACTGGCCGCCGATCACCAATACAACGACCGGCGGACACACGGCGGCCTGGCGAAATCCCGAAGCCGCTTCTGGCCCGCAGGCGGGCTGATCGGCGACCAGGCCTGGCGCGCGGGGTCCTAGCGGGGTCTTTCGCAGGCTCTGAACGTCAGGAACCCGCCTCGGTAGGCAGGGTGAGGACCAGATTGCGGTCGCCGTAGGTGGCGTCCACCCGGCCCACCGGCGGCCAGTACTTGGCGGCGGTTGACCCCGCCGGGTAGGCGCCCAGCGCTCGGCTGTAGGGAGCCGTCCAACCGGCGGCCAGTAGGGCGGCCGCCGTGTGCGGCGCGTTCCGAAGGGGCGAGTCCTCCAGCGGCCATTCACCGTCTTCGACTTGCCCGGCCTCGGCCGTGATCGCGCGCATGGCGTCGCAGAACCGGTCCAGTTCGGCCAGCGACTCTGATTCGGTCGGCTCCACCATCAGCGTCCCGGCCACCGGGAAGGACATGGTCGGAGCGTGGAAACCAAAGTCCATCAGTCGTTTGGCCACGTCATCCACGCTCACACCGGTGCGGTGGCTGAACTCGCGCAGGTCGAGGAGGCACTCGTGAGCGACGTAGCCCCCAGGGCCCCGGTAGAGCACCGGGAAGACCCCGTCCAGACGCCGAGCCACATAATTGGCGGCCAAGACCGCCCCGTCCGTGGCCGCCATCAACCCGTGGGCGCCCATCAGCTTGATATACGCCCAGGAGATGGACAGCACCAAAGCCGATCCGAACGGCGCCGCCGAGACGGCGCCGGACTTCGAGGCCAGATCCCCGAAAGGATGGCCGGGCAGATAAGGCGCCAGATGGCGCCGGCACGCCACCGGGCCCACCCCCGGACCGCCGCCCCCATGCGGGATGGCGAAAGTCTTGTGCAGATTCAGATGGGAGACGTCGCCGCCGAAATGCCCCGCCTTCGACCAGCCCACCAGGGCGTTGAAGTTGGCCCCGTCGATATAGACCTGGGCGCCGGCGTCATGGGCGGCGGCGCAGATCTCGCGGACGGCCGCCTCGTAAACGCCGTGGGTGGAGGGATAGGTCAGCATCAAGGCACCGACCCGGCCCGCATGCTGGGCCAGCTTGGCCCGCAAGTCCTCCAGCGACACATTGCCGCCCGGGTCCACGCCCACCGACTCGACTTGGTAGCCGGCCAGCGCGGCCGAGGCGGCGTTGGTCCCATGGGCGCTAGTCGGGATCAGACACACCGTCCGGCGACCCTCCCCCCGCGCCTGGTGGTAGCGCCGAATCGCCAGCAGCCCGGCCAATTCGCCCTGCGAACCCGCGTTCGGCTGCAGCGACAGAGCGTCATAGCCGGTCAACTCGAGCAGCGCCTGGCTCAGCTCCGACATCAGTTGGACCGAGCCGGCCGCGTCCCCGAGGGGCTGGAAGGGATGCAGGTCCGCGAAACCGGGCCAAGTCAGACCCGACAATTCGGTGACCGCGTTGAGCTTCATGGTGCAGGACCCCAACGGGATCATGCCCCGGTCCATGGCGTAGTCCTTGTCCGCCAGCGACTTCAGATATCGGGTCATGGCCAGTTCGGTGCGATGGCGGTGGAAGACCGTCTGAGTCATGAACTCGCCCCTCCGCGCGACCTTGCCGAAGTCCGCCCTTTGGCCGGCCAGCCAGGCCGCCGCCGACGCCGCGGCAGATTCGCGCCCGGGCGCCTCGGCGCCAGCCGCGTCCTCGGCCGCGCCGGCCTGGCCGCCAACAGCGGCGGGCGAGCAGGCCCCACCGAAAGCCCGGGCGGCATCGTCCAAATCTTGGGCGGTGGTGGCCTCGTCGGTGGAGAGATAAACCGTGTCCGGGTCGTGGCGCCAAAGCTTCAGGCCCAGTCTGCCGGCCGCCGCCACCACGGCTGCGGACCGGCCGGGGGCCCGCACGGCCAGCGTGTCGAACAGACGGCCCGGACGCACCTCCACGCCGCCGATGCCGTTCAGCCGCGCCCGCAATTCCTCCGCCCGGGCGTTCACCCGCCGGGCGATCCGTCTCAGCCCTTCCGGACCATGCCAGACCGCGTACATGGCGGCCATGACGGCCAGCAACACCTGGGCGGTGCAAACATTCGACGTGGCCTTGTCGCGCCGGATGTGCTGTTCGCGCGTGACCAGGGACAGGCGCAGGGCGGGGTCGCCGTGGGCGTCGCGACTCAACCCCACCAGCCGTCCCGGCAGTTGGCGGACCAGGTCTTGACGAACGGACATGTAGGCGGCGTGGGGGCCGCCGAATCCCATCGGCACGCCGAACCGCTGGGTCGATCCGACCACGATGTCCGCGCCGGCGTCGCCTGGGGCCTGGACCAAGGTCAACATCAACGGGTCGGCGCCGACCGCCAACAGCGCGCCGGCCCGGTGGGCCAGCTCGGCCAGGGGCGCCAAGTCGACCAGCCGTCCGGAGGCCCCCTGATACTGGATATACAGTCCGGCCGCGCCGGCCAGGGCCGCCGGGTCGGGGCGCTCCGGGTCGAAGGCCGCCAATTCGATCCCGAGCGGCTCGGCCCTAGTCTCCAAGACCGCTCTGACCTGGGGGAACACGTCAACGTCAACAGCGAAGCGGGGCTTTGACCGGCGAGTCGCCCGGTCGCACAAAGTCATCGCCTCGGCAGCGGCGGTGGCCTCGTCGAGGAGCGAGGCGTTCGCCACCGGCAGACCGGTCAACTCCGCGATCATGGTCTGAAAGACGAACAGGGCCTCCAGACGCCCCTGCGAGATTTCCGGCTGATAGGGCGTATAGGCGGTGTACCAGGACGGATTCTCGAGGATCAAGCGGCGGATCACCGCCGGGGTGAAGGTGCGGTAGTAGCCCAGGCCGATCATCGAACGGCCGGGATTGTTCATGGCCGCCAGTTCGGCCAGGCGCTCGACCGTCTGAGCCTCGGTCAGCGGGTCGGCCAACTCGGGCCGACCGGCCCTCAGATCGGGCGGCAGCGCCCGGTCCATGATGTGTTCGCCCGGATCCAAGCCCAACGCCTGGCGGATTTTGGTCCCGGCGGCGACGGCGACGGCATCGTCGGCAATGGTGGCGTCCGCCGGGGCGAAACCCAGATGGCGCCGGGCGAACTCCCCGCTCGTCGGGTCGCTTTCAGGGTCAAGAAGCCGGCTCATGTGCGTTGTTCTCCATCCGTAAGTCCGCGGGCTCGCTCCTGGCCCACGGCGTCTCTTCGCGGTCTATGGGCGGCGGCGCCTGGCGCGTCGAGGCTGCGAACCTCTAATCGCTTTGCGCGGTCAAGGGAGCGTAGGCCGCCGCGTCGAGCAAATCCCCCTGTGCCGTGGGAGACACCTCGAACAGCCAGCCCACGCCGAAAGGGTCTTGGTTGACCAATTCGGGCGCGTTCAGGACCGCCTCGTTAACGGCCGTGACCTCGCCAGAGACCGGCGCGTACAACGGGGAGACGGATTTGGTGGATTCGATCTCGCCGCATTCCGCCCCGGCGGCCACGGCGTCGCCGACCGCGGGCAGACTGAGGAACACCACGTCGCCGAGGGCCACGGCCGCGAACTCGGTCACTCCCACGCGCGCCGTTGGTCCGCCCGGGTCGGAGACCCACTCGTGGTCAGCGGTGAAGAACAGGTCGGCGGGGATAGTCATGGTTTCTCCTTAGTGTCCCGTGTTTCTCTGCAGTTCTTTGGCATCTTGCTGTTCTTGAGTGCTGGCTGTTCCCGGGCTCTTGGCGCCTCTGGCGGCTTGTCGGCCTGGCCGGGCTCGGTGTCTGGCCTCCCCCAAGGGCTCAAGTGCCTTAGAGGTTACCGGGAATCGCGCTTCAAGAAAGGCAGGCCGGTCACTTCATAGGCAGCCAACTGGCCGCGGACGTCGACTTCGACCGGCGTGCCGACAGCCGGGGTGGCGCCGTCTATGAAGGCCAGCGCGATCGGCCGGCCCAGACTGGGCGACAGAGCGCCGGACGTGACCCGGCCCCGGACCTGGCCGTCGATCAGCACCGGATAGCCGGCCCTGGCCGCGCGACGGCCCGCGCCGACCAATCCGACCAGATGTTTGGTCTGCTTCCTGTCCTGGAGCGCGGCGCGGCCGACGTAATCGGCCGCTTTGGCCCGCATGAAGGCGCCCTGGCCGCCCTCGGCCGGGGTGGTGTCGCGGTCCAATTCGTGCCCGTACAGCGGCATGGCCGCCTCCAAACGGAGCGTGTCGCGGGCCGCCAGACCGGCCCTGACCAGCCCTAATGGCTCCCCCGCCGCAAGTAGTGAACTCCACAGATCAGCGGCGGCGGCCGCCGGGATTGAGATCTCGAAGCCGTTCTCGCCGGTGTAGCCGGTGCGCGCCAGGACGATCGGCTGGCCCTTGAAAGTGCTTTCGACGGCCCGGTAGTATCCCAGATCCGCCGCCGCCGGCAGGCCTGCGGCCAGCACTATATCCAGGGCTCTGGGACCTTGAACGGCGATCAGCGCGCGCGCCTCGGTGACGTCTGCCAAGGCGGCGTCAAACCCTTCCAGGCGTGCGGTCAGCTCAGCCACCACCGTCTCGCGGTTGCCGGCGTTGGCGATGATGAAGAAGCGGTCCTCGGCCAGGCGGTAAACGATCAGGTCGTCTATGACCCCGCCGTCCGGCGCCAAGATCATCGAATACGACGCCCGTCCATCAGGCATGGTCGAATGGCTGCCCATCAGCGCGTAGTCGAGCGCCTGGGCCGCCCCGGGCCCCGCGACCTCTAATTGCGCCATGTGCGACAGGTCGAACAGGCCCGCCGCCTGGCGGACCGCGTGGTGTTCGGCCAATTCGGATCCAAAGCGCAGCGGCAGCACCCAGCCGCCGAATTCCGTGAACTTGGCCTCGGCCGCGTTGTGCTGCTGATCTAGCGGTGACTTCCTGGCTTCGCTGGACACCCGACTAACGGTATCAACGTGCGTGGTGTTCCTGACGGCGCCGCCGACTTTCGGTGCGCCGCGCCGGCCACAGGCCGGCCCAAGCTGGTCAGGCGGCCCGTTCGGCCACCGCCAAGGTCTTGCGTCCCCGGCGCAGCAGGGCGAAGCGGCCGTGGAGGAAGTCGGCCGACCGCAGCACCGCGTCGGGGTCGGTCACCTTGACGTTGTTCAGGTACACGCCGCCCGAGGCCAGAGTCCGCCGAGCCGCGCCTTTGGACTTTTCTACGCCCGATGCCGCCAACGCCTCCACCACCGTCAACTCGCCTTCGTCCGGGGCCATGATCGCCCTCGGCAACTCCGCCACAGCGCTGGCCAGCGTGGCGGCGTCGACAGCGTCAAGCGAGGCGGCGCCGAAAAGGGCGGCGGCGGCATCGTGCGCCTGGCGGGCGGCGTCAGACCCGTGCACCAAAGCCGTCACATCCCAGGCCAAGGCCTTCTGGGCGGCCCGGTCCTGGGGCCGCTCGGCGGTCGCCGCCGTCAATTCGCCGATTTCCTCAGGTGAGCGGAAGGTGAAGACCTTGAGATAGGCCGGCGCGTCCGCGTCCGCCTGGCGCAGCCAGAACTGGTAAAAGGCGTAGGGGGTGGTCATGGCCGGGTCAAGCCAGACTGTGCCGGTTTCGGTCTTGCCGAACTTGGTGCCGTCAGCCCTGGTGATCAGCGGCGTGGTGAAGGCGTGGACGGTCTTGGCGTCGGCTTTGTGGATCAGTTCGACACCGCTCAGCAGGTTGCCCCACTGGTCCGAGCCGCCGGTCTGGAGGGTGCAGCCGTGGCGCCGGTTCAGCTCCAGGAAGTCCATGCCCTGAAGCACCTGATAGGAGAACTCGGTGAAGGAGATGCCTTGTTCGGAGGCGAGGCGGCGGGCGACGGTCTCCCTGGCCAGCATGGGCGCCAGGCGGAAATGCTTGCCCACGCCGCGCAAGAAGTCGATCGCGCTCAACTGGCTGGTCCAATCAAGATTGTTGACCATGCGGGCGGCGTACTGGCCTTCGAAATCGAGCAGCGGGGCGATTTGCTGGCGGATGCGCTCCACCCAGGTCGCCACCAGGTCCGGGTCGTTGAGGGTGCGCTCGCCGGTCATCTTCGGGTCGCCGATCAGGCCGGTGGCGCCGCCCACCAGGGCCAGCGGGTGGTGCCCGGCCTGCTGGATGCGACGCAGGGTCAGAATCTGAACTAGGTTGCCGATGTGCAGCGACGGCGCCGAGGGGTCGAAACCGCAGTAATAAGTGACCGGGCCGGTCTCGAAATGACGTTTGAGGGCGGCTTGGTCGGTCGACTGGGAGATCAGGCCACGCCAGGTCAGGGCGTCAAACAGGGATTCAGACACGGGCTCTATTGTTCCCCATGGCCGGGACAGGCATGTTCCCTCAGATCAGGCGACCGCATCGTCACGAGCCGGCGCGGGCGGCGCGGGCGGCGCGGGCGGCGCGAATCGAGAGCTGAACCGCCGTCACCGCCAGGAGCCCGGCGAACAGGAGATTGCCCGCGCGCGGGGCGATCAGCACGGCCAGACCGCCGCCGGCCAGCGCGGCAGCTGCCGCTGTCAGGCCCGTGGCCATGGCCGGACGCCACGCGACCAGGCCGCCTTGGTGATTAGTGATCGAGCCGGCAACCGCCGAGGGGACCATCACCAGCAGCGACGTGCCACGGGCGGCCAAGTCGGAGAATCCGAAAATGGCCATCAGCGCCGGCACCGCGATTATCCCGCCGCCGATGCCGAACAGGCCCGCCGCCAGCCCCATCGCCAGACCCAGCGCGGCCAGGCCGGCCCAGGCCGCCGCACCCATGGCCGGGGCCGGCCCCCGCTGCGGTTGGAAGAACGCCATGGCGACGGCGGTGGCCGCGATCAGCCCGACAAACACCCAATTCAAAGTGGCTAGCTTGATGGTCCGCAAGAGCCTGGCGCCGGCCCAAGCGCCTGCCATCGCGCCCGCCGCGATGACTGCCGCCGGCCCGATCTCGAGGCGGCCGTTGAATCCGTAGCCGGCGGCGCCAACCAGAGCGGTCGGGATTATCGCGGCCAGAGATGTGGCCGCGGCCCGGCGTTGATCCAACCGTCCCAGCCAAATCAGCAGCGGCACCATCACAATGCCGCCGCCGACCCCGAACATGCCGCTGGCCAGCCCGCCGATGGCCCCTGCCGTGGCGAACCGCCAGATGGGCGCCGGGCTCGGCGGTGAGGCTAGATCGGGCGGCGGAGCGTTCACCCGCCGATCACAACCAACTGGTCCGGCTCGGCGCCATCGATTGCGGCGGTGGTGGTGCGCATCGCAGACAGCATACTGGGCCTCATTTCCCCGCCTGCGGCCGTCGTTGTGCTTGCGGACGTTGTGGTGCTTGCGGCCGTTGGCCGGGGGGTGTTCCGGGTGGAGGACCAGGTCGGCCGGCAAGCCAGTCCTGAAGTGGTCCCGCAGCGCGGTTGCCGTGGCAAAGGCGCAGATGGGCGCGCGCCGCCGTCTGTTCGCGGTCGAAGTGGGAGGCTGTGTCCGCCTCCCAGGCCGCCAGGAACGGGGCCTCCCAGGCGCCATCGCGCTCCAGCACACGGTCCCAACGCCGCTGACGCGGAGCGTCCAGCCAGATGATGGTGGGACTCAAGGCATCGGCCGCGCGGGGCGCGCAGCCGCAACCCTCAACCACCAAGGTGGCCGCCGGCGCCACCTCCACCCATCGTCCGGTCGGGGCGTCCTCCTCCCAGTCATAGGCCTGGAACCGCGCCACCTGGCCCGCCAACCATGGCGCCAGCACAGCCCGCTCCCAGCGGGCGAACCCTGATTCCAGCCCTGACCAGCCCAAATACAGGTCTTCCAAGTGCACCAGGGGCGAAGCCAGCCCCGCCGCCAGCCCCTCGGCAAAGGTGGTCTTGCCGGCCCCGGCCGGGCCGTCGACCAGAATCAAACGACGAGGCGCCGGCCGGGCGCCCTCCCCGGTCGGCGCCTCCCAGCCAACCTCCCCGGTCGGCGCCTCCCGGCGGGCCTTTGCGCTCCCACGGAGCTGGCCCGGCTCAGGGGCGCCGCCGGCCGCAGTCCACCGGGCATCCCCTCCAGTCCAGTCGAGTTCGCCCGCCGGCGCCGACCGGGCCGCGCCCTTGGCCTTAGGGGGCATCGACCCAGCGACGCAGCCCCTTCGCCGCATCCAGGGCCGCCGCCAACTGCGCGCGGACCGATTCCGGAGCAGTTCCGCCGACTGCGTTGCGGCCGGCCAGCGAACCCTCGACGCTGAGCACCTCGCGCACGTCTGGCGTCAAAGCGGGATCGATCCCCTCGAGTTGATCGACCGTTAACTCCCACAACTCCTTGCCCTCGGCCTCGGCCAGCTTGACGACCCGTCCCACCACCGTGTGGGCATCGCGGAACGGGGTCCCCCGCTTGACCATCCATTCCGCCAAGTCGGTGGCCAAGGCGTGGCCGCGCGGGGCCAGTTCCGCCAGCCGGTCCACGTTGAACTCAAGCGTCCCAACCAAGCCCGACATAGCTGGCAACAAGAGCGAAAGTGTGTCGACGGCATCGAACACCGGCTCTTTGTCTTCCTGCAGGTCCCGGTTGTAGGCCAGGGGAAGTCCCTTGAGCACCGCCAACAGCCCAGTCAAATCCCCGATCAAGCGTCCGGCTTTGCCCCGCGCCAACTCGGCGATATCGGGATTCTTCTTCTGCGGCATGATGGACGAGCCGGTGGCGAACGAGTCATGCAGGGTGACGTAGCCGAACTCTGCCGTCGACCAGATGACGATTTCCTCGGCCAGGCGCGACAGGTTGACGCCGATCAGGGCGGCGATGAAGGAGAATTCGGCCACCACATCGCGCGAGGCGGTGGCGTCGATCGAATTCTCGGCCGGCTCCCCCATCCCCAGGTGGCGGGCGACCAGGCGCGGGTCCAACCCCAGCGTCGACCCGGCCAGCGCGCCGGCCCCATAGGGCGAGCGCTGGGCGCGCCGGTCCCATTCCTGGAGCCGCTCGGCGTCCCGCAGCAGCGGCCAGACGTGTGCCAGCAAGTGGTGCGCCAGCAGAACCGGCTGGGCGTGCTGCATGTGGGTACGTCCGGGCATAGCCGCTTGCGGATGGGCGGCCGCCTGTCCCGCCAGCGCGTCCACCAGGTCCAACAGCCCGCCAACGATGCCGCGCGCCTGCTCGCGTAGCCACAGTCGGATCAGCGTGGCGATTTGGTCGTTTCGCGAACGCCCGGCCCGCAGCTTGCCGCCCAGTTCCGGGCCGGCCAGTTCGACCAGCCGCCGTTCAAGGGCGGAATGGACGTCCTCGTCTTCGGCGGCGGGAACAAAGGCGCCGGTGCGGACTTCCTCGGCCAGACGGTCCAAACTCACTTTCAGGTCGTGAAGCTCTGAGTCGGTCAGCAGCCCGGCCTGATGCAGCGCCTCGGCGTGGGCCGCCGACCCGGCGATGTCGACTTCGGCTAATCGCCAGTCGAATTGCGTCGAACGGGACAGGGCAACAAGTTCGGGCGAGGGCCCGGCCGCGAACCGGCCGCCCCAAAGCCCCGCGGGCTGGTCTTTGGTCACGCCGCCACCCTACCCCAGGCACCAGAGCCCGGCCTGAAGGCCCGCATCGCGCTGTGAGACCGTGATACTGTGTATCTGTGAGGAACATCACCTTGAGCGTGCCCGATGACGTCTACCGCGCCGCGCGCATCCGAGCCGCAGAGCAAGGGACCTCCCTCAGCGGCCTGGTCGCCGCCCATCTGCGCTCGCTCGCCGGGGCGGACGTCGAGTTCCAGCGGCGGCTGGAATTGGAAGAGCGGACGATGGCGACCATCCAAGCGTTCACGGCCGGCGACCGGCTGGACCGTGATTCGGTGCATGACCGTGCGCTTCGTTGACACGAACGTCCTGCTCTACGCGATCTCGACCGATCCAGCCGAAGCCCTCAAGGCGGCATCGGCCAGAGAGCTCCTGCGGGCGGCCGACTTGGCGCTGTCGATCCAGGTGCTCCAAGAGTTCTACGTCCAGGCGACGCGCGCGACCCGCGACCGCCGCCTGACCCACGAGCAGGCGGCGAGCCTGGTGGAGGCGTTCGCGCGCTTCCCGGTGCAGGAGTTGACGCTGTCGGTGGTCCGAGCCGCCCTTCGGGCCAGCGAGCGCTGGGGCCTGTCCTACTGGGACGGCGCGATCATCGAGGCCGCTCGCACTTTGGGGTGCCGCACGGTTCTCTCCGAGGACTTGGCGGACACGCAAGACTACGGCGGCGTCACGGTCGTCAATCCGTTTGCCCAGCCGGATCAGATCTGACAGAACTGTCTGATGCCGCGGCGGACGCTCCAGTTTTGCTGGCGCCCTCGACAGGATTCGAACCTGCGACCTTCCGCTCCGGAGGCGGACGCTCTATCCCCTGAGCTACGAGGGCTGGGACCGGCCACCTACTGTATCAGTGCGTGGGAGGCCGCCATTGGCCTCCGGCAGCCGATGCGACGCTTGGTCCAGGTAGTGTTCGATTTCATGGGCGGCTCGCGCCGAGTCGCCGCGAGCGATGGCTTCCACGAGTTCCTGGTGCGACTCGCCCCGGGGGCCCAGGCGCTCGAAGTTGTAGCGCACGTTGTTCGCCACCGCCCCCAGCACAGTGGCGTACAGCTCCGCCAAGACCGGGTTGGCGGCCATTTCGGCGATGAAGCGGTGCAGCGCCATGTCCGCCGCCACCATTTGGTCGAGGTCGCCGCCCGCCACGGCGGCCGTACGCGCCGCCAGCAGCGCGCGCATGCGCTCCACCTGTTCCGGGGTGCGTCGCCGGGCCGCCAGGGAGGCTGTCACAATCTCGAGGGCCTGACGCACCTCGAGCACGTCTTGTTGCGAGGCGCAGGCGAACTGCCGCCCCATCACGGTCGGCAGCTCCGAGGTCGAAATCACGTATGTGCCGGAGCCCTGGCGCCTTTCCAACAGGCCCGCGTGCACCAGCGCCTGGACCGCCTCCCGCACGGTGTTGCGGCCGGTTCCGGCCGCCGCCGCCAATTCCGGCTCAGTCGGGATGCGCTGGCCGACCGGCCAGACTCCGGACACGATCTGCTCGCGCATGTCCTGGGCAACCTGGTCGATCAGTCTCATCCGGCGCTCCGCCGGGGGCTGGTCTGCCATTCCTCAATCCAAACACACCATTCGCCCGAACAGACCGCCCACACGCGGATCCATGCCCGGGTCAGCTCTTGGCCGCACACCCGGCGGCCACTCTAGACCAAGACCGTTCGCGCAGGCCACGGGCCCGCGCCCAGCGCCACTTCCAACCACAGCTGCGCCCACGGCGCCGCTCGGACCAGGCGACGTCGCGGCCAACCCCGCCACTGACGCTAGTACCATTGCCCGGTGACCCCAGCCGAGCTATCCCGGGCCTTGAGCCGGGCCCTGCACCAGGCGGTGGCCGATTCGGCCCTGCCCTTGGATCCGGCCGCGATCCCCGACCAGGTCCAGGTCGAGCGTCCCCGCCAGCGCGAACACGGCGACTGGTCGACCAACGTGGCCCTGCAACTGGCTAAGAAGGCCGCGATGGCCCCGCGAGAGTTCGGCGCGATCTTGGCCAAGTACATTTCCAGGGACGATGCCGTCGCCTCGGTCGAGGTGGCCGGCCCCGGTTTCGTAAACCTGACTTTGGCCAAAGCAGCTGCCGGCGCGCTGGCCAAACAGATCGTCCAGGCGGCCGGAGACTACGGCCAAGGAAGCCAGCTCCAAGGAGAAACCGTCAACCTGGAGTTCGTCTCCGCCAACCCGACCGGTCCGCTGCACCTGGCGGGCGCCCGCTGGGCGGCCGTCGGCGATTCGATCGCCAGAACCATGGCGGCCGAAGGCGCCCAGGTCGTCCGTGAGTACTACTTCAACGACCACGGCGCCCAAATCGACCGGTTCGCTCGCTCGCTGGAGGCCGCGGCCCACGGCGAGGCGACCCCTGAGGACGGCTACGGGGGCCAATACATCCAGGACATCGCCCAGGCGATCATGGCCTCCCGGCCCGGCATCAAGGATCTGCCCAGCACAGAGCAGCTCGAAGCCTTCCGCGCCGCCGGCGTTGAGGCCATGTTCATTGAGATCAAGCGCACTCTGCACGATTTCGGGGTCGATTTCGACGTCTACTTCCACGAGCAGTCGCTCCACGCCAGCGGGGCCGTGGCGGACGTCATCGGACAACTGCGGGAAAGCGGCCAACTCTACGAAAACGACGGCGCCTGGTGGCTGCGGTCCGCCGACTACGGCGACGACAAGGACCGGGTGGTGATCAAGTCGGACGGCCAGGCCGCCTACATCGCCGGCGACATCGCCTACTTCCGGGACAAGCGTGAGCGGGGCGCCGACCGGGCGATCTACCTACTGGGCGCGGACCACCACGGTTACATCGGCCGCTTGAAGGCGGCGGCGGCCGCGCTCGGGGACGATCCGGAACGAGTCGAGGTGCTGATCGGCCAGCTCGTGTTCCTGGTCAAGGACGGCCAGCCGGTCAAGATGTCGAAGCGCGCGGGCACAGTGGTGACCCTGGAGGATCTCACCGAGGCGGTGGGCGTGGACGCGGCGCGCTACGCACTGGTGCGCTCGTCGATCGACTCCTCCTTGGAAATCGACCTGGACTTGTGGGCCTCGCAGTCGAACGACAACCCGGTTTATTACGTCCAATACGCCCACGCGCGCACCCGCTCGGTCGACCGCAACGCCGCCCAAGCGGGTGTGGCCAGAGCCGATGGGTTCGCGCCCGAGACCCTGGACCACGAATCGGAGGCGGTGCTCCTGGGCCGGCTGGCCGAATTCCCGGAAGTCGTGGCCAGCGCCGCGCGGTTGCGCGAGCCGCACCGGGTGGCCCGCTACCTCGAGGGGCTGGCCAGCGCGTATCACAAGTGGTACGACCAGCGCCGGGTGATCCCCTACGCCGACGAGCCGGTCACGGACGTGCACCGCACCCGTCTGTGGCTGAATGACGCGACTGGCCAGGTCTTGGCCAACGGCCTGGGGCTGCTCGGAGTCAGCGCCCCGGAGAGGATGTAGCCATGTCCACCCATGAGGCCGGATCGCTGCACGCGCAGGGACGGGCTCCCGCCTGGCTCGAGGTTCCGCAGGACGTCAACGCGCTGTTGCAGCAGATTTGGCCTGACACGGCCCACAAGGGGGACGATGGCGTGCTCCGGGTCGGGGGCCTGTCCGCGCCGGAGATCGTCGCCCAAGTCGGCACCCCCGCCTTCGTCCTGGACGAAGCCGATTTCCGCGGCCGCGCCCAGGCTTTCGCCCACGCCTTCGCGGACGCCTTCGCCCACCTGGCCGGCGCCCGGGTCCACTATGCCGCCAAGGCCCTGATCAGCGTGGGGATCGCCAGATGGCTGGCGGAGGACGATCTGGCGGTCGACGTTTGCTCGGACGGCGAACTCGACACCGTCCTGCGCGGCGGGATCGCGCCGAACCGGGTCACCTTTCACGGGTCGAACAAGTCCGATGCCGAATTGGCCCAGGCCATGGCCCTCGGGGTGGACCTGATCGTGATCGACTCGCTGGCCGAGATCGACCAGGCGGAACGGGTGGCGGCGGCCCTGGACTGCCAACCGGAGGTGATGTTGCGCTGCTCGATCGGCGTGGAGGCCCACACCCACGAATACATCGCCACCTCCCACGAGGACCAGAAGTTCGGTTTGTCGGTGGCGGACGGATCGGCGGCCCAGGGCGTGCGCCGCCTGGCCGAACAGCAGCGCCTGCAGCTACGGGGGCTGCACACCCACATCGGGTCGCAGATCTTCGACACCGAGGCTTTTCAACTCGCGATTCGGCGGATGGCCCGCCTGACCGCCCAGATCGAGCATGAACATGGGCTGAATCTGCCCGAATTGGGCCTGGGCGGCGGATTCGGCGTGGCCTACACCACCGGCCACGATCCTTTGGCTCCGGCCGCCATCGCCGGCCGGATGGCCGCCCACCTGGAGCAGGAATGCCAGGCGGCGGGAGTGGCCGTCCCCCACGTCACGATCGAGCCCGGTCGGGCCATCGCCGGTCCGGCCGGCGTGACCCTGTACACGGTGGGAACCGTCAAGCCGGTCACCCTGGACGGCGGTTTCACCCGGCTCTACGTGTCGGTGGACGGTGGCATGAGCGACAACATCCGCACCGCCCTGTATGGCGCCGAATATTCGGCCACGGTGGCCTCGCGCTATTCGACGGCGCCGCCACAGTTATCCCGCGTGGTCGGCAAGCACTGCGAATCCGGAGACATTGTGGTCAAGGATGAATACCTGCCCGCCGATGTCGCGGCCGGGGACATCCTGGCTGTGCCGGTGACCGGCGCCTACTGCCACTCCATGGCTTCGAACTACAACGCCATCGGGCGTCCCCCCATCGCGTCGGTCCGCGACGGTCTGTTAACGGTCCTGGTCCGGCGCGAGACAATGGACGATCTGCTGGCTCGTGACCTCTTCGCCTGATTAAGCCACAGCCGCCTGACCAGGGCCTCCCCGCCTGACCAGGGCCTCCTTGTGCGATCAGGGCCTTGGGACGCGATCCGGGTTTCCTGACCTGAAACGGACCTCATTCCCCCGCTGGATACCGCCCTCTCGGGCGCCCCGCAAGACCCGTGCGGGCCAACTGCCCCTGTGGGTGTGGACAGGCCGAAGCGCCGGCGCGGCATCGGCCCGGCCAGCGAACAGCCCCTCTTCAGGGCGGCGATGCCCGCCGGGGCGCTGACACGTAATAGGCTCGCAGTAGCACCAAACCCAGCGGCGGCGGTCTAACGCTGCCCGTTCGAACCGGCAAGGAGTTCCAGTGAGCCAAACCGCCCGTCCCATCCGAATCGCCCTGCTCGGGGCCGGCACCGTGGGCGGCGAGGTGGTCCGGCTCCTCGACGCCTCCGCCCCGGATCTGCGCTCGCGCGTCGGCGTCCCCCTGGAATTGATCGGCGTGGCGGTCAAAGACCCGGCCGCTCCCCTGCCCGCTTCCGCCCAGGGGCTGGATCCGGCCCTCCTGACCGCCGACGCCACCGACCTGGCCCGCCGGGCCGACGTGGTGGTCGAGCTGATGGGCGGGATCGAGCCCGCCCGCTCGGCCATTCTGGCCGCCTTCGACGCCGGCGCGTCGGTGGTCACAGCCAACAAAGCTCTGCTCGCCTCGCATGGACCCGAGCTGTACAGCGCCGCCGCGCGGGCTGGTGTCGACCTTTACTTCGAGGCGGCGGTCGGCGGCGCCATTCCGATTCTGCGCCCGATCCGCGAATCCCTCGCCGGCGACACCATCACCCGCATACTCGGCATTGTCAACGGCACCACCAACTATGTCTTGGACCGCATGACCACCGACGGTCTGGACTTGGCGGCGGCGGTCCGCCAGGCCCAGGAGTTGGGCTACGCCGAAGCCGATCCGACCGCTGACGTCGAGGGGTACGATGCCGCCTCGAAAGCCGCCATTTTGGCCTCCCTGGCGTTTCACACCCGGATTTCCGCCGATGACGTCTATCGCGAAGGCATCAGCCAGGTCACCGCGGCGGACGTGACGGCCGCGGCGGCCACCGGCCATGTCATCAAACTGCTGGCGATAGTCGAACGACACGGCTCGGAAGGGATCATCGCGCGGGTTCACCCCGCTTTGGTGCCAGCCACCCACCCCTTGGCGTCGGTGCGCGGGGCCTTCAACGCCATCTACGTGGAGGCCGAAGCTGCGGGCGAGCTGATGTTCTACGGACGTGGGGCTGGTGGTAGGCCGACGGCATCGGCGGTGGTGGGCGACGTGGTGACGGTCGCGCGCCACAAAGTGGTCGCCTCCCTGGGACCGGGCGAATCGACCTACCTCGGCCTGCCGGCCCTACCCGTGTCCAAAGCCCTGACCCGGTTCCAAGTGCGGCTGGTGGTCAAGGACCAACCAGGGGTCCTGGCCGCCGTCTCCGAGGTGATCGCGGGCGAGGGCGTGTCGATCGAAGCGGTCCGCCAGACGCCGGGCGCGCACACCGTGGGGCTGGCCGACCTGACCGTGGTGACCCACCAGGCCACCGAGGGAGCGCTGGCCAAGACCGTCGCCGCGGTGGCCAAGCTGGATGTCGTGGAGGAAGTCGCCGGCGTGCTGCGGGTCGAAGGGGAATAGCGGGATGCGTTTCGCGGCCGACCACGTTGTCGCCAGGGTGCCCGCCACCAGCGCGAATCTGGGTTCGGGCTTCGACTCGCTGGGACTGGCTTTGGAACTGTGGGACGAGGTCGAGGCGCGAGCCGTCGCCGGTCCCTCCCGGGTTACGGTTCGCGGCGAGGGCGCCGGCCAACTGCCGCAGGACGACTCGCACCTGGTGCTGCGCGCGGCGCACCGGGCGTTGGAGGCTGTCGGAGCGCCCCCGGTCAACCTGGAGCTGAACTGTTTCAACCGCATTCCACAAGGCAAAGGGCTGGGCTCATCGGCGGCGGCGGTGGCGGCGGGGGCGCTGATCGCGCGCGGCCTGATCGCCAATCCGGCGGTTCTGAACGCGGGGCGGGTCTTCCAATTCACAGCTGGACACGAGGGCCATCCCGACAACGCCGCGCCGGTGGTGTTCGGCGGCGCCACGGTCGCCTGGATGGCCGGAACCACGCCCAAGGCCGCCCAGCTCCAACTCGACCCGGCCATTCGGGCGGTCGCGCTGATCCCGGATGGCGTGGTGGCCACGGCGGTGGCGCGCTCGGCTTTGCCGGTGCGGGTCCCGCATGTGGACGCGGCCTTCAACGTCAGCCGCGCGGCCCTGTTGGTCCACGCGCTGGCCTTCGACCCGGCGCTGTTGTTCGACGCGACGCAGGATCGCCTGCATGAGCCCTACCGCGCCGAGGTCATGCCCGCCACCACCCAATTGGTGGCGGACTTGCGCCAGAACGGACTCGCGGCTGTCATCTCTGGCGCCGGCCCGGCCGTGCTGGTGTTGACAACCGACCCGGACGAGGTGCCGGAACCGAGCGGCTGGCGTTTCCAGCCGCTCGCCATCGCGGCCCGGGGCGCCAACGTGGCCCGGGTCGACTAAGGCCCCCGCCGCAACTGGCTTCCGCGGCCATTCGGGGAACGCGGAAACGACTGAAGGAAAGGTGCGCGATGCGCGAACTGTGGCCCGGAATCGATGCTTTCCTATTCGACCTGGACGGCGTCTTGACGCCCACCGCCGAATTGCACCGCCAGGCCTGGAGGGCGACGATCGCACCCTTCTTGGCCGCCCGAGGGGGCGAGGGCGCCGGCCCCGCCCGCCCGGTCGAGCCCTACAGCGAGGAGGACTACTTCCGGCACATCGACGGCAAACCCCGCTTTGAGGGCGTCGCCTCGGTGCTGGAGTCAAGAGGTCTGCGCTTGCCTTTCGGCTCCGTCCTGGATCCTCCCGGGGAGGGTTCGGTTGGCGCCCTGGGCAACCGCAAGAACGCCGAATTCGCCCGTCTGCTGGCCGCGGGGGGCGTGGCCGCCTACCCCGGCACAGCCGGTGTCTTGGAGGCTTTGGCCGCGGCGGGCAAACGTCTGGCGGTGGTCTCTTCCTCGAAGAACGCCGTGCCCGTCTTGGAGGCGGCGGGGTTGACCCGATACTTCGAGTTGGTGGTCGATGGCGTCCTGGCCGCCCGCGAGCATCTGGCCGGCAAGCCCTCCCCCGAGACCTACTTATACGCTGCCCGGCGCCTGGGCGTGCGGGCCGGCGCCGCAGCCGTGATCGAAGACGCTATCTCCGGCGTCGAGGCCGGACGCGCTGGCGCCTTCGGACTGGTGGTCGGTTTGGACCGAGGAGTCGGCCGCCAGGCCCTCGAGCGGGCCGGCGCCACCATGGTGATCGACGACATCCGCGACCTCCTCGCCCCTGCTCGTCCCGAATACTGAGACAGGTGCTGGCCCGGCCCCACGCCGGCGCCGCACCGCCCGGGGCTGGCCGCAAACCCCGGCGCCGGGCCCGCAACCCGCGCGCATTCGTCCGGCCGCATGTCGGAGCGGACTTTGGGCGCGGACTTTGGGGGGAAGGATGCTAGCATGTTCTGCGAGCGTGCAGATCGCCGTCGATGAATTGAACGGCGCGGGCCGCTTAATCCTGGGTTCGAAAAGTCAGCGCAGTTGTGCGTGCCTGCGAACCCGCTAGCCAACAGACAAGGTTCATTAGTGACAATCACAACCGATAAGCCCCTTGGCTCGCTGAGATTGGCCGAGTTGCAGTCGATAGCCGGATCGATGGGTATCAAAGGTACCTCTCGGATGCGGAAGGCCGATCTGATCGCCGCCATTGGGGGCTCGAACGCCACCAAACCGTCCTCCTCCGACCGCGCCCAACGCGCCAGGACCGACCAAGCCGATAAGCCGGCGCCCGCAACTGGCGCGGCCACGGCCGGCCGCGACCACGATCAGACCCGATCAGCCGGTCCGTCCGATCCTGCCAACCGCGCCTCCGCGCCGGACCAGAGCCAGGGCCGCAAGGGCTCTGGCGACCAATCCTCCAGCGATCGGGCCGCCCGCGCGGCCGAGGCCGTCAACCTGGTCAAAGCCGACCTCGAGGCGACCGGACGGCGCCGTGGCCGGCGCGCCGGAGCGCCGGCGGGAGCGCCAACAGGCGCGTCGCAGAGCCAGGCCGGCGCGCCCTCCCTCGAAGGGGCTCCGGGCGCTGTCGAGCCGAGAAGCTCCGCCCGGCCGGACCGCGAGCGTCGGTCTGACAGCGGCTCGTCCACCCATGAACGCGGGGACCGGCAGGGTTCGAGTGACCGCCAAAGCGGTGACCGCCAGGGCGGCCAGCAGCGCAATTCCTCAGACGATGACGACCGGTCCGGCCGCCGCCGGGGCCGGCGCGACCGCTTCCGCGACCGCAAGCAGCGCCAACGCGATGTCGCCTCCCTCGAGGAGGTCGAGATCCGCGATGACGACGTCCTCATACCGGTCGCGGGCATCCTCGACATCCTCGACAACTACGCCTTTGTGCGCACCTCCGGCTACCTGCCCGGCAATAACGACGTCTATGTCTCGCTGGGTCAGGTTCGCAAGGCCGCCCTGCGCGAGGGCGACGCGATCGTCGGCGCGGTGCGCCAGCCGCGCGAGGGCGAATCACAAGGCCGCCAGCAGAAATTCAAGGCTCTGGTCCGCCTCGATTCGGTCAACGGCATGAGCCCGGAAGAGGCCCGCAAGCGGCCCGAGTTCTCCAGTTTGACGCCGCTGTACCCACAAGAGCGCCTCAAGTTGGAGACCGCCTCCGAGAATCTCACCACCCGTGTGATCGATTTGATCAGCCCCATCGGCAAGGGTCAGCGCGGTTTGATCGTCTCGCCGCCCAAGGCCGGCAAGACCATGATCATGCAGGCCATCGCCAACGCCATCGCCGTCAACAACCCCGAGGTCCACCTGATGGTGGTGCTGGTGGACGAACGGCCCGAAGAAGTGACCGATTTCGAGCGCTCGGTCAAGGGCGAGGTCATCTCCTCGACTTTCGACCGGCCGCCTTCGGATCACACCCTGGTGGCGGAGCTGGCCATCGAACGGGCCAAGCGCCTGGTCGAACTGGGCCATGACGTGGTCATTTTGCTGGACGGCATCACGCGCCTGGGCCGCGCCTACAACTTGGCCGCCCCGGCTTCCGGACGTATTTTGTCCGGCGGCGTGGACTCCTCCGCCCTCTACCCGCCGAAGAAGTTCTTCGGCGCCGCCCGCAACATCGAGGGCGGAGGGTCGTTGACGATTCTGGCGACGGCCCTGGTCGAGACCGGCTCCAAGATGGACGAGGTCATCTTCGAGGAGTTCAAGGGCACCGGCAACATGGAGTTGCGCCTCTCCCGCAGTCTGTCGGAGAAGCGGATCTTCCCGGCCATCGACGCCAATGCCTCCGGCACCCGCCGCGAGGAGTGGCTGATGGGGTCGGAAGAACTCAAGATCAACTGGAAGTTGCGCCGGGTTCTGGGCGCGCTCGACCAGCAGCAGGGCATTGAATTGCTGCTGGAGCGGATGCGCAAGACCCAGTCCAATGCCGAGTTCCTGCTCCAGGTCAACAAGACCACTCCCGACCTGCACTGAGCACGCCACCCTCGGCGCCAGCCCATGGAATGGGCCCGGTCTGCGGACCTGAGACGCAGGCGGGAGACCTGCCCCCAGACCGGGCGGGCCCGCGACCCGGACGACGATCTTGTCGCCCGCGTACAGCGACCTGCCCCCGACTGGGCGGGCTCGCGGGACTGGGCGGGCTCGCGGGACTGGGCGGTGCCGACGAGTGGCGCGAACGGTCGGCGGCGCGAACCGGGCGCCTCACCGGAGGCGCGACCGGACGGCATCGTGCTCAAAATTGGAATAGCAACGCAGGCCTGAGCGTTCTGGCAGAATACTTGTGTCGCGCTGCCGGTTCACGGGGCCCCAACCGGGGCCGCGACCCGGCGGCACTGAGGAGACAATCATGAAGAAGAATATCCACCCGCAGTACGTCACCACCACGGTGACCTGCACTTGCGGGAGCACGTTCACCACTCGTTCGACCCGGAAATCCGGAGTCATCAACGCGGACGTTTGCTCGGCCTGCCACCCGTTCTACACCGGCAAGCAGAAGATCCTCGACACCGGTGGCCGCGTGGCCCGCTTCGAGGCGCGCTACGGCAAGCGGAAAGCCGGAACCTCGGCTTAGAGGTCGCGCCAATTGCGGTGCCGGCCACGCCCGCGGGCCGATGGTGCAGTCATGACCAGACCAAGGAACCAAGCGCAGTTGTGCCGCTCCCTGCGGTGTCGGGACTGTCAGAGCGGCCAGGGCTGTCAAATGCGCCGGGGCCGCCCCGACGGGCCGCGCCTGAGCCGATCAGCCGTCGGTGCGGGGCCGTGTCGAAGCCCCAGGGCTCATGGCTGACTTGAGCGCGGCCGTCGCGCCGCTGATCGCCGAGTTCGAGGACCTGACCGCCCAGATGGCGGACCCGGCTTTACATGCCTCGGCCGCCCGCGCCAAGTCCGTGGGGCGGCGCTACGCCCACGTCGCGCAGATCGTCAAAGCCTTTCGCGAGCTTCAGGCCAGACAAGCGGACTGGGCCGCCGCCCAGGAATTGTCCGATGCCGACCCGGCCTTCGCGGACGAGCTTCCGGCTTTGGAACAGGCCCGCCAGGCGGCCGCCGAGCGCTTGTCGTCCTTGCTGGCGCCACGCGATCCGGATGACGCCCGCGACGTCATCATGGAGATCAAGGCCGGCGCCGGCGGTGAGGAGTCGGCCTTGTTCGCCGGCGATCTGTTCCGGATGTATCAGCGCTACGCCGAGCGCCAAGGCTGGTCGATCGAGGTGTTGGACATCAATGAGACAGAACTCGGCGGCGTCAAAGACATGTCCTTGGCGATCAAGGCCCGCGGCAACCCCGAGCCCCAGGACGGCGTCTGGGCGCACCTCAAGTACGAGGGTGGCGTGCACCGCGTCCAGCGTGTCCCGGTGACCGAGTCGCAGGGTCGAATCCACACCTCGGCCGCCGGCGTGCTGGTGATGCCGGAGGCGGACGACCCAGCCGAAGTGGAGATCGATCCGAACGACCTCAGGGTGGACGTGTTCCGGTCCTCGGGCCCGGGCGGGCAATCGGTCAACACCACCGACAGCGCCGTGCGGATCACCCACCTGCCCACCGGCGTGGTCGTGAGCTGTCAAAACGAGAAATCCCAGCTCCAGAACAAGGAGCAGGCCCTGCGGATCCTGCGCGCCCGCCTGCTGGCCATGCGCGCCGAGGAGGCCGCCGCCGCCGCCGCTGACGCGCGCCGCTCCCAAGTCCGCACCGTCGATCGGTCCGAACGCATCCGGACCTACAACTTCCCCGAGAACCGCATCGCCGACCATCGCACCGGTTTCAAGGCCTACAACCTGGACCAGGTCTTGGACGGCGACCTGGCGCCGGTGATCGCCTCGGCCATCGCCGCCGACTCGGCGGCCCGGCTCAGCGCCGACCAAGCCGACCGCGAGCGCCCCTGAACGGGCCGCCCATAGCCCCGCCGTTCCCGCCGTTCTTCAGGGCGCCGTTCCCGCCGTTCTTCAGGGCGTTCTGGGGGCACCCCCTACGCGGCGCCGTGGTTTAGGCGGATTCGGCCCAGAGGCGTAGCTGGTCTGGCGACGTGGCGCTGTCCAGTCGCGTGGCTGGACGCCAACCGGTCTGCTCTGAGCACGATGCGCGCAACCGGGCGTCGGTTTCGCCGACGCCACTGGAACCGGAGGTGACGAACGGCACGATGGTTTTGCCGGAGAAGTCGTGGGTTTCCAGGAAGGTGTTGACGATGGTTGGCGGCACACCCCACCAGATCGGGGCGCCCAGATAGATCACGTCATACTCGATCAGATCGAGCGGCTCGCCGGCGACGCCCGGCCGGGACTGCGGGTCGCGCATCTCCACCGAACTGCGGGAGTTGTCGTCACGCCAATTGAGGTCGGCTGGCGTGTAGGGGGTGGCCGGTTCAATGCGGTAGAGGTCCGCCCCGACCTGAGCGGACAAGGCCTTGGCGAGACGCTCCGTCGTGCCAGTGCAGGAAAAATAGGCCACGAGAGGCTTGGTCACGATTCATCCCTTCGTCCGGGCGCACCGACCATCCGGTGCGGCGGCTAGAGCTTGTCCAGATAGACGATATCGGCTTGAGTCCGACAGCTTCATCATTGTGGCCCACGTAAAGAGGTTCGTGCCTGACAGATGCGTGCTCGAGTGGTCTCCCCGCGCTGCCAAGGCGTCGCCGCTCTGCGCGGTCACGTACTTGACGGAACACCGGAAGCTCGCGGACGCCATCGGGCGCGGAGTAGTCGTCCAACGGCCGCTCGAGCGGCTCTTGCCACACTGGTCGGGTGATAACCGTCGCGGTCGAGCCGGGCCTCCCGCCCGCCGGGCCCGCTCCCGGTACGATTCGCAGTGGCGAAGCGCCTGTTATGCCCCCGACGAAGGAGTCCCCATGACCCGCCGACACGCGACCGGCCACTTCAAGGACGTCGACTTCGACGGGTTCTGGGACCAGAGCGACTATGCCCGCGAGCACGAGGCCCAGTACTACACCGAACCCGCCCCCTCGGAAGAGCTGGTCGCCCAGATCGAGGCCGAACTCGGTTTTCGCCTGCCGGACGCCTACGTCGAGTTCGCCGGGATACGCAACGGCGGGATGGTGGCGCGCCCTCCACGCCGCCGCAGGCGACTTGCCCGATGGCGTGGCGGTGGTGCGGGCCCTGGCCGAGCGGATCGCGCGCGCCAAGGGCTTCTTCGCGTTGCACGATGACGCCGACTCGTTGTTGATGTACGACACTTTGTTCTGGCTGTATTCACACCTGGCAACCGCGACCTCGTTCGAGGACTACTTCGAGATGGAACCCGGGCAATCCGACTATGAGCATCCCAGCCATGAGCCGATGATGCGCCTGAGCCTGGCCGCCGACCCGTACACCTTCTGCACCGACGGGCACGGCGTCGAGTTTGTGCGCGACTGGTGGGACGCCCGCGTCGCCGCAGGCGCCATAGTCCACGGACCTGGCGGCTACCGCTTCGCCGACGCCTACGTCCCCGAGGTGCTGACGGCCCTGCGAGCCATCCCGGCCGCGGCGAACCACTGACCGGCTGGACAGGATCCTGCATGGCGTTTGGTCGGTCCGAGTCGGAGCCAGTTTGTTGCCACCTTCTCCACTGTTGCCATCACCACCGGCTGGGAGACCCGACAGCATTGTAGTGAGGCGTCCCGATCTCGTCGCCCGGGAGCTCTACTAGCGGCGCACCTAGCAACTCCACCGTCCATCGGCCTGGACGCGGCCCTGACCCTCGATCTTGCGCAGGACAGGGTTGGAGAATCGAACATATGGTGCAGCTTCGGGGTGGAGCTTAGGGGTGGGGCTGGGCGTGGAGCTGGGGGGAATTGAACCCCCGTCCGAGAACCGATGAACAGGTCTTCTCCGGGCGCAGCCAACTTCGGTGTTTCTCAGCCCCGGCGTTGTCGTTGGCGACACGCCGCCAGGCTCAGTTGTCTAGAAGTCCCCGCCCGCCGGACAACGCGACGGACGAGCAGTGGGCTACTTCACGACGCCAAGCACCAGGCCGTAGCCATTCCTGGGTTGACGGGCAAGCCACTCGCCTCAGGCGGCGAGGGCAAAGCCAGTGCGGTTAGATTTCGCACTTATTGTTCACGTGGAGCGTTAACGAGATAACCACGTCTCCTCGGCCCGCTTCTCCTGTATCGACGATCCCCGTCGAAACCGATCAGCCCCTCTGTTTAGTTGTCCACCCAGCTTAACGCCGCCGTCAACCGCTTTGTTCCGCCGTGGCCGCGCCGTCCGCCCTAGGCATCTCGCCATCGCCGATGCCGTCCGCGCGCGTCCCCTGCGCCCCCGGGGTGTCGGGGCGCCGCGCTGGCCGGCCCGGATCGCGGTCCCCCAGGCTTGGGCGACCAACGCCTCCAGCGTCCAAGGCCTCAGGCCAGGTCGCCGTCGGCGATCTTGGCCAGCAAGGGCCTGGACGGTATGAAGAACAACTGACCGGTCAGAATGCGGCTGAAGTGGAGCAGGTAGTCACTCTTGGCGAGCATTTGGACCAGCATGTCGCGGGTGACGAACCAGCGCCGCGAGTAGCCGATGAAGTAGGTGCCGGTCTGGCCGGTGGCCGTGTCGTGGTACGGAACGTTCATGCGCACTATCTTCTGCTCCACGCCGTCCCATTCGATCTTGGCGGCGATGTTGTGGGCGTTGGGGGCTTTGTCCCGATCCTCCAGTTCCAAATCGGAGAATCTGCGCCGCCCGACCGCCTTCTCCTGGTCTTCGACGCTCAAGGCGCGCCAGGAATCCATGTCATGCACCCACTTCTGGGCGAAGGCGTAAGAACCGCCAGCGAACACCGGGTCCTCGTCGCCGATGATCGCGTAGCCGCCGCTGTCCTGTTCGTTGGGGGCTTCGGTGCCGTCGATGAACCCGATGATGGCCCGTCCCTCGAAATAGCGGAAACCGTTGGTCTGGTCGAGTGGGCGGGCCGCTGGCGCGATGAAGGCCGCCAACTGGTCCAACACCTCGTAAGTGACGGCTTCTTGGTTAGCTCGCAGATGCAAGAACAGGTCCGCCGGGGTTCCCGGCATCTCGAAGCCACCACCGGCCAGGCCGGCGAAGTCTTGAAGCTCGCCGGGCCTGGCCGTGCCCGGGAAAAGGTAGTCCCAAGCCTTGGAGCTGAAACCGAAAGCGCACTTCAGGTCTGCCTCGGGGCAGCGTATGCGCATGGAGTTCAGGATCGAGGCCAGCCTGTCCGCCAACTCCCCGACGGCATCGTGTTCGGAGGCTTGGTCGTGCCGCCTGAGGGCAAACGTTCGAAAGGCGACGTTCTCACCGACGTCCTTGTAGACATCTTGCGCGATCTGATCGTTGGTCGGCATACGCTCCTCCGTTCACCGGGCTGTCAACTCAGGCTAACGCCTGGCCGCGGCGAAAACGCCGCCTTCCTCCCCAAGGACCAAGAGCCGGCCCCGGCCGTCATCCCGCAGCAGGACCGCGCCGGCCGGCCCGCGCCTTTAGCCTGATGGCAGATTTGGCACGGAATCCGCCGGTTCGGCGGACCGTCGACTGTGAAGACGACTCGGGAGCACGGACATGAAGAGGAAGAGACTGTACCTGATCCGCGGCCTGGTGGCGGCGGTCGCGGCCACCCTGGCGGTGGCGGGCTGTTCCGGAGGTGACGATGTGGCCACGCTGGGAGGTGAGTCCAAGGAGCCGGTCTCGCCTGAATCGGAGCAGGCCCAGACCGCCGAAGACTTTTCGGCCTGCCTGAAGAAGGCGGATGTGCCGCACACGCTGCAAGACATGGACGACGGCCAAAAGGCGGTCGACTTCTCGAGCGAAACCGAGGTCATGGCGATGGCGATGGGAGACGGCAGCGGCTCCTGGGGCATGGGCGGCGCCGGAACCGAAGCCGAACTGGACGCGGCCCGCGACCGCTTGTCGGCGCTGGTCGCCAAGTACGACTCGTCGATGGTGGACATGATGGAGGGAAGCAGCGGCGGCGGCGTCGCCGTGACGCGAGATTCGCCTGACGCGCCCGAAGAAGCGCCCCGTTACCTGATCGTCGGTGAGACCGACTACACTCAGGCCTTCGTCAAGTGCCTGGACCAATCGGACTACACCGGGCCGGTCTACAAAATCGATCCAGCCGAGGAGTTGAGGCAGAAGACGCTCGTGGCCGAGGCCTCAACGGAATGGGCGAAATGCGCCCGCGAGAACGGATTCCCGAACATCAAAGATCCCGATCCGCCCAAGGCCGACGAATGGGCAACTAATCCATCGGTTCTGCTGCCCGGTGATATCACCGAGCAGGCCTTGCGAGACTTGTTGGCCGTCTGCCCCAATTTCGACGCCGAGAAGGCCAAGGCCTTGGACGAAGCCTACGCCGCCTTGCAGGGGGACCCGTCGGTTTCAGAAGAAGACTGGGCGAAGATCGATGAAGAATTCGGTTACGTGGAACCCTCGATCGACTTCGACGTCCCCGGCCGGAACGACCCGAACGCCGAGATGGACGAAGCCACCCAAGAGCGGATGCAAAAGCTCCGGGAAGTGCTGTGGGAGGAGCAGCAGGCGTACTACCAATCACAAATGGAAGTAACTGAAGGGCTCCCGCCCACCACGGCCGTGGGGTGACGACACTGCTTCAAACACGACATGCCAGGCACGGCGCTGGAGAATCAGACCGATGTCCACGCTGGTGTTGACGAGGCGCGTCCGCAGGTCAGGCGCCGCTGGCGTGGAATCGGCCGAACGCGCCCGCCAGGCACATCCACTTCCAGGTCGAGGGACGCCGGCCGCCTCAGGGCCACTAAACGGGCGCACCCCTAGGAGCGTGGTGAACAACCACGCTCCGACCGTGTTGACGCAGGGCAGCGGAACGCTGACCAGCGGAAACGCGGAAGGCAAGCGCTGCTTCGGCCTAGGAAACCGGTTTGTTCACCGGTTTGCTAGGCACGGGGGCTGGCATCCCTGGCTGACGCTTCGTCCCTTCAGCTCCGGGGACATCCCTGGGCACGGGGGCGGGCAGGGCTCAACCGCGCCACAAGCACCAAGCGCGCCCGAGGCGCGATTCTCAACAGCGAAGGCGGACAGGAACAGTGACTAAGAAGGGTTGGATCGCCGCTGGCGTGACCGTGGCGGTGCTGGCAGGCGCGGCTGTGGGCGCCGTGTGGTGGGGAAAGGCCAAGAACGGCGACCAGAAAGCCAAGACGGCCGAGGTGCGCACCGCCGCAGTCGAACGGACATCGCTGACTTCAGGCCTGGAACTCAGAGGGACGCTGGCCTTCGGGGAGCCCAAGGAGTTGGCCGGCGCCCAGGGGATCGTCACCAAACTGCCGGAGGCCGGCTCGATCCTCAAAGTCGGCGAGCCGATCCTGGAGGTGGAGGGCAGCCCCGTGTTCCTCCTCCAGGGCGAGATCCCGCTGTGGCGGGATTTGTCGGCGGGCATGTCTGGGATTGACGTGGACACGCTGCGCCAGGCCTTGGTCGCGCTCGGCTTCAGCGCCGGGGACACCGCCGCCGCCACCCCGTACGATGCCGCTTTGGCCGGCGCGATCGACGCCCTGTACGCGGCTGGCGGTTATCCCGCGCCTTCCACCAGGCCCGATGCCGTCGGGTTGCGCGAGGCAGCGAACCAAGAGTTGGCCGCCGCCCGCGAGGCGGCCGCCGCCGCTCGGCAAGGGCTGGCCGCAGCCCGCCGGGGACCGTCCGGCCAGGAGAAGACCGCCGCCGCCGAGGCGGTGGCGGCCGCGGACAGGGCCCTCGCCAAGGCCAGACGCTGCTCCGAGGCGGACCGGGCCGAGCAATATGGAACCGGCGGCGAATGCGATGTCGAGGCCGCGAAGGGCAACCTCAATTCAGCCCAGGCGGCCCTGGCGGACCTCAACCAAGCGACTGACACCTCGGCCGAGCAGGCGGCCCTGACCAGTGCTGAAGCGGCCTTGGCGACTGCCCAGACGAAGGCCGACCAGGCTGCCCTGAGCGCAGTGGGGCCCAAGGACATCCTGATTGTGGCAACCGCTGAGATGCGCGTCGACCAAGTTCTGGCCAAGATCGGCCAAAGCGCCGAGGGACCGGTGGTCAGCTACACCGACACCACCGTCTTCGCCAACGTGGACCTGACCGACGCCCAAAGGAAGATTCTGGTGACCGGCTCGCCGGTGGAAGTGAGCCTGCCGGACGGGACCGTCCTGGAGGGCCAAGTGGGCGAGGTCACCGCCTCACGCCAGGACCCCGACACCTGGGAAACCATTCCCGCCCGGGCCCGCATCGACATGGAGGATCAGGCCACCTTGACCGAGGCCGGTTTGAGCGGCGTCACCATCGCCATGATCCAGGACCAGGCGGCGGACGCTCTGGTGGTGCCGGTGACGGCGCTGCTGGCGCTGTCGGAAGGCGGCTACGCGGTTGAACTCAAGGGCGGCGGCCTTGTCGGAGTCGAGATCGGCCTGATCCAGGACACTCGCGCCCAGATCACACCAACCACCGGCGACCTGGAAGAGGGCGACCTGGTGGTGATCGCGTGAGACTGGCGCACCTGGCGTTGCGCCAGGTCTCCAAGGTCTACCCGACCAAACCGCCGCTGCATGCGCTCCGGGATGTGAATCTGGACATCGAGCGGGGCGAACTGGTGGCGGTGGTGGGACCGTCCGGCTCTGGCAAGACCACTTTGTTGTCGCTGATGGGCCTGCTGGACACGCCGACGGCCGGAGAGGTCTGGATCGACGGCGTGGAGGCTTCTGGTCTGACCGAGGCGCAACGCTCGCGGGCCCGGTCGGATCAGATCGGATTCGTGTTCCAGCAGTTCTATCTGCTTTCTTCGTTGACCGCCCGCGAGAACGTCGCCACCGGGATGCTCTACCAGGGCTTGGCCCCAACCGAGCGCCGGGCCAGGGCGGACGCCGCCCTCGAACGGGTGGGGCTGGCCGCTCGCGCCAGCCACCGTCCCGGCGAATTGTCCGGTGGCGAGCAGCAGCGAGTTGCGATCGCCCGGGCGATCGCCGGCGATCCGGCCGTGGTCTTCGCAGACGAGCCGACCGGAGCTTTGGACCAGGCCTCAGGCCGGATGGTGGTGGACTGTTTGCGAGCCGCCAACCAGACCGGCGCCACCGTGGTGGTGATCACACACGACCTGGGCTTAGCGGAACTGTTCGACCGGCAAGTCCATGTCCTGGATGGCGAGGTGACAGGGTGAGGATTCGATCCGGCCAGACACCGTCCCGGCCCGGCCCCGGCCACCTGGGGAACAGCGCCGGGGCGACGCTTGAGAAACAGGTTCTGGGCGGGGAGGCGACCCTGTGAAGAACCCGTTGCGGCGCTCGGCCAGGACGAGCGCCAACCAGCCCGCGAAGGCCGGCGGGTCGCAGGAGGATACCCAAGTCTTGGCGCCGATAGCGGTGCCCGCGCCGCTGAACGAGATCGTCCAACAGCGCCGCCGGCGGCTACGGCCGATGGATGTGCTGGCCACCGCCACGCTGGGGCCACGGACCAGGCTGGTGCGGGCGTCCCTTTCGGCGTTGGGGATCGCGATCGGGATCGCGGCCCTGGTGGCGCTGCAGGGCATCCCGGCATCACAACAGGCCGAGTTTCGGGCCGAGTTGGACCGCCAGGGCGCGAATCTGATCGTGGTCTACCCCGGACACGAATCCGCCGAACCCGATTCGGCGGTGATTCCGCTGCCGGAAACCGCCCCCGCGATGGTTGGCCGGATCGCTCCGGTCACCGGCGTGCTGGCGCGCCGCGACCTGGCCGACGTGCTGGTTTACCGAAACAACATGATCCCGGCCGGACAATCGGGCTCGATCAGCGCGGCCATCGCCGACGGCGACCTCCTGGGAACCCTGAACGTGAACTTGGCGGAGGGACGGTGGTTCGACGCGGCATCGCGCACCGTGCCGACGGCGGTGCTGGGAAACGGCGCGGCCGAGCGGCTGGGCGTGGGCGTGGGGGCGCGGATCTGGGTCGACAACCGCTGGTGGGCGGTGATCGGCGTCCTCGAGCGGATGGAGTTGGCCCAGGAGATGGATTCAACCGCCTTCTTGGCGCCCGACTACGCCGCCGACCTGTACCCGGAGCAGCCGCTGGCCTCGATCTATGTGGAGGCCGCCCACGGCAAGGCGGGCGCGGTGCGCCTGGTCATGGCCGCCACGGTCAACCCGGCCAACCCCCGGGGCGTGGAGGTGGCCGGCCTGTCTGACTACTACGCGGCCGGCGAGCTGGTCGACGACATGTTCCGCACCCTGTCTGTTGGGCTGGGGGCGTTAGCCCTCCTGATCGGCGGGATCGGGATCGCCAACACCATGGTGGTGGCGGTCATGGAACGCCGTGGCGAAGTTGGCCTGCGCCGGGCGATGGGCGCCCGGACCGGGCAGATCGCGCTTCAGTTCGTCCTCGAGGCCGCCTTCATCGGCTTTGCCGGCGGCATCATGGGCGTGGCCCTGGGCGCGTATGCGACTTTCTTGTACACCTCCCTGGGCGACATGGCCTTCGCCATCCCGTGGTGGGTCGTGGCCGCCGGACCGGGCATCTCGGTCGTGGTCGGCGTGCTGGCGGGACTGTATCCATCCCTCAAAGCCGCGCGCCTATCCCCCACCGTCGCCCTGCGCGCGATCTGAACCGGGTGGCAATCGCCCCCACCAGAGCGGTTCCGGCCGCTATCGGTGGCGGCAACCGCAGGCGAGCGCGCGTTGCGCCGGTATGCGGTGGCCAGACGGACCGCTATGAGCGCGCGGACTTCTTGGTCGCCTTGCGCTCAAGGCTGGCCGCCACGTCCGGGACGTAGTGGTTCTCGATGTCGCGGGGCGGCCGGTAGTAATTCTGGCGGGGCGGGCGCTCGGGGATGTCCAAGGGTTCGGGCTCGAGGTGCTCGTAGGGCACCGAGGAGGTCAGATGCGCGATGACGTTGATCCGCGAGCGCTTCTTATCTTCCGATTCGACGGTGTACCAAGGCGACGAGATGGTGTCGGTGGCCAGGAACATGTCGTCTTTGGCCCGCGAATACTCTTCCCAGCGGGTGATCGCGGCCAGGTCCATGGGGCTCAACTTCCAGCGCCTGAGCGGGTCCTTCATGCGATCTAGGAAGCGACGCTCCTGCTCGACGTCGCTGACCGAGAACCAGTACTTGCGCAGCATGATCCCGTCCTGGATCAACAGATCCTCGAAGATCGGAACCTGGCGCAGGAACAGCTTGTACTGCTCCTGGGTGGCGAAACCCATCACCCTCTCGACACCGGCCCGGTTGTACCAAGAGCGGTCGAAGATGGTGATCTCGCCGGCTGACGGCAGGTGCTCCACGTAGCGCTGGAAGTACCACTGCCCCTGCTCGCGTCGAGTCGGCTTGGGCAGGGCGACCACCTGACAGTAACGAGGATTCAGGTACTGCGTCAGGCGGGCGATGGCGCTGCCTTTGCCAGCCGCGTCACGTCCCTCGAAGATGACCACCAGGCGCTGGCCCTCGCGCCTGATCCACTCCTGCATCGTGACCAGTTCCCCTTGGAGCCAGTAAAGTTCTTTTTCATATGCCTGCCTGGACAGCTTGGCCGGCCTTCGCGGGTGCGGTTCGTGATTCGGTATTGGCGGCGTCGCGCTCATGCATCCAGGGTAGCCAGGGTCAAGGACCGGGCACAGCCCGCACGGAAGCGGCCCAGAACAGCCCCTTAGCGAACAGAAGGGGGCCAACGGCGCCTGGCGCCGCGCATTGAGATAGCGACAACCCTCGCGTGTTGGCCCGTCAAGGCGTCTTCCGCGACCAGTGAAACTAATTCCAGAGGGTGGCTCCGCCGGCCTGTGGCGCACATCACACCGCCAAAAGCCTTGTCAAACCGGGAAGAGTATGTGAATCTAATGGGCGGAAGTCACCAACCGCGTGTCCCGTGCCGTTCGGGTCACGCCGGGCCGCAGTTCAACCCTAAAGGAGTTTCAATGGATTGGCGCCATGCCGCCGCTTGCCTGGATGAGGATCCGGAGCTTTTCTTCCCCATCGGCAACACTGGGCCGGCGTTGCTGCAAATTGAGGAGGCCAAGGCCGTTTGCGCACGCTGCGACGTGGCCCCCTCCTGCCTCGAGTGGGCAATTAACAACAACCAGGATTCCGGTGTTTGGGGCGGGCTGTCAGAAGATGAGCGGCGCTCTCTCAAGAGGCGCAACGCGAGGGCTCGCCGGGCGGCCTGACCTGGGCTTTCATCCCTTGCTAAGGAGCTTGAAAAGGGTATCGGATAATGCGCGCGGCGGTGGCGCGGGCGCGTGCCACTGGTCTGTTCGCGCTAAGTGGAACGACTCCAGGGTCACCGGCCATTAGCCGCCACCCGACTCTGTCCCCAAACTGAGGCGCACTCCCCCACGTCTCCTAAAGCGCCCGGTTCACCTGCGGAAGCCCTCCGCCTGCGGCGTGCCCCTTTGTTCGCCGGATTCCCAGGTGACCAGCGCAGACCCCGCCTGGGAGTCTGCGCATGGCCTGAAAGGTCCGCACGTTCTCATGAAGGGGTTGGCGCCTTGGGCGCCGACCCCTTTCCCCGCCTCCGGGCTTCCCCCAGGTGGTGATTCGTGACCCCGGCGCCGCCGGCCAATAGCTATTCGTCACCGATCCGCCACGTCTTCTTGACAGTCTCGGCACGCCTTCTTGACAATTGTGACCTGTGTCACTAATGAGCGTTTAGCGTAGATTTGCTGTGACAGTCGCTTTCGTTCCGCCACCCGGCCTGGGCTGCCAATCGATTGATCCCCGCAATTCGCCAGTCGCGAATGTGCGCACGATCTGGGTGCCCAGACCCTCATGCGATCGGGGGCCGTCTGGCGACATGCCAACCCCGTTGTCGGCAATGGTGACGGTCAGCGCTTTGGCGTCACGCTTGGCCTTAATCCAGACAGTGCCTCCGCCGACCGGCGCCAGACCGTGCTCCACCGCGTTGGTGACCAATTCGGTCAAGACTATGGCCAGCGCGGTGGCGTCATCGCCGGGCACGTCGCCGAAGCTCCCCTCCTGGACGGTGTGCACCGGAATGCCGGTCGACGCGGCATCGGCGGCCAACCGCAAGGTGCGCCCGAAGACCGAATCGAAGTCGACACTCTGGGCTATGGTCTGCGACAACGTCTCATGCACGGTCGCGATGGTGGAGACCCGGCGGATCGCCTCCCCCAAAGCGGCCTGCACCTCCGGGTTGGCCGAGCGCCGCGCCTGCATCCGCAGCAAAGCCGAGACCTCCTGGAGATTGTTCTTGACCCGATGATGAATCTCGCGGATGGTGGCGTCTTTGGTCATCAACTCGATCTCGGAACGCCTCAGGTCGGTGACGTCGCGGCTGAGCACCAGCGCGCCGGTCCGGTTCAGACGGTTGGTCAGCGGGATCGACCGCAATACGATCGACGCTCCGCCCAACTCGATCTCCGAGATCCATGGCGCCCGGCCCATCGCCACCACCGGCAAGGTCTCATCGACGTGCCCCGCGCCGCGCAAGCCTTCGGTCAAGACTTCGACCAGCAGCGCGCCGTTCAGGTCGGCGATCACTCCGGCGCGGCGGAAGGCCGACAGCGCGTTCGGCGACGCGAACAACACTTGGCCCTGGGTGTTCAGCCGGATGATGCCGTCCCCCACTCTAGGCATGTGCCGAGCCGAGCCGCTCGGCGCCGAAGGCGAGGGAAACTCGCCCCGAACGATCATGCCGACCAACTCGTCAGCCATCTCGACGTAGTTGGTCTCGAGGCGGGAGGGGTTGCGCAGCACGCCGATGTTGCCGTGTCGCGTCACCACAGCCACGACCCGGCCTTTGTGCGCCACCGGAATGACTTCCTCGCGCACGCCGAACGAGCCGTGCCAGCGGGGATCGTGGTGGCGCTTGATGACGCCGCCGTCCATGACCTCTTGAAAGTCCGCCCGCTGGGCCGCTCCGGCCACCATGCCGACCACGTCTTGGTGGTAGATGGTCGCACCCGTCCCCGGACGGCACAGGGCCGCCGCCACGAAGGATCCGGCCGTTGTCGGCAACCATGCCACCAGGTCTGCGAAGGCCAGGTCGGCCACGACTTGCCAGTCGGCGGTCAGACGCCGGATCCAATCGACGTCCCCGGGTCCCAGATCGGACATCCGCTCGGCGATCGAGGCAAACGATGGCATCCCCAGATATTAGTCTTGGGACATGCGTTTCGCGGCCCACTACGATTACGAGGCTGAACCGCAGACGGTCGCCGAGCTGCTCCGCAACCGCGAATATCTCTTGGCCGCCGCCACAGCCGCCGGCGCCGAAGCCAGCCAGGTCGAGGTCAGCCCCGGACCCGGCAACGGCTTCACGGTGACGATCAGGTCGACGATGCCGACCGCCGGACTCCCAGCCTCAGTGCGCGGTTTGCTTCCCCAGGGTCTCGAGTTGCGCCAGGCCTTCGTCTGGGAGGAGGCCGCCGACGACGGTTCGCGCCGCGCCACCATGGCCGGCGAACTGGGCGGCGCCGCCGTGGGCGTCACGGGTTCGGCCTGGCTCAACCCGGCCGGTGGCGGCAGCCGACTCGAGTTCGGCGGCGAGGTCAAATCCCCGGTGCCGCTGGTCGGCCGCGTGATCGAAGAGGCCGCCGTGCCAGCCATCGTCAAAGTGCTGGACACCCAGCACCGAATCGGCGTCGACTGGCTGGACTGCTCAAGCTAGTGCCCGGGGCGGGTTCGGGAGATCAGCCGGCGCCAATGGCCGCAGCCTGTCGCGCCCGGGAATCCGGTAAACCGGATTCCCGGGCGCGAAGCCGCACTTGCTTGCCGCGTTTCCTTAGGCCAGCGCTTCGCGCCGACCACGTCAACGCGGTCGGAGCGTGGTTATTCGCCACGCTCCTAGACCACTCGTCAGCACAATCACCGTCCCCCTGCGGAATCAGCACAATCACCGTCCCCTTGCGTGGGGTGGGGTCAGGCGGCCAGGGCGTCATCGGCGATTTCGGCCGCCCAGGCGACCACGGCCGGCCAATCTCGGTAGTCGCCGGGGCGGGAGCCGGTCATCCGCATCAGAGCCCGCTCGGTGGGGCGCAATTCGCTCGAGTCCACCCGGCCGCCGAAGTGCCTGACCGAGCGGGCGCCCGTCTGTCGCGCCAGGGTCCGCGCCTCGAGGGGCAAATTGACCAGGGCCTGAGGGCTGGCGTCGAGCGGACCGGAACAGAACAGGTAGACCCGCCGGGTGGTCAGCTGGTCGCCCCAGCGATAGGCCAACGCCGTCATGGTCGGCAGCATCTTGTTCGAATAAACGCCGCTGCCCAAGACCACGGCATCGAATCCCTCCAGCGAGGTCACCTTCCCCGGGGGCAGCACCACGGCCTCGATTCCGCGCTCGCCCAACACGTCCGCGATGGCGCGGCCCATTTCCAGCGTCGATCCGTGTTTCGACGCCACAACAACTAGGGCTTTCATTACCTGTCCGGACCTCAGGAGATTAGCGAGTAGCTTGATTTGACCATAGCGCGCCGACTAGGTCCGCCACAAAGGTCCGCGCCGTCCAAGCCTCGCCGAGGGCCGAAAACCACCCATTTTGTGACCAAGATCACACTGGCGCGGGGCCCGGCGCCCAACGTGGTAACCTCAGGCCGCTTCGCGAAGCAGTCGGCTTGTCGCCAGGCCGCCAACAGTTTGAAGTTCAGCTCAAACGTCGCGTACCCAAGCGCCACACGTCTAGAGAGGCTGGCACATTGATCGAGCTAGAAGAGCTCCGCAAGGAGTTCCGCACCAACGCGGGCGCCGTGCAAGCGCTCGACGGCATCACCCTACGGGTGCCCGCCTCGACCATCCACGGGATTGTCGGGCCGTCGGGCGCCGGCAAGTCAACCTTGATTCGTTGTCTGACCCTGCTCGAACGCCCAACCGCCGGGGCGGTCAGGATTGGCGGTGAAGACCTGGCGGCGCTTCCGGAACGGCAACTCCGCTCCCAGCGACGTCGCATCGGCATGGTCTTTCAGCATGTCAATCTGTTCGACTCGCGGACCGCCGTCGCCAACGTGGCCTACCCGCTGCGGGTCTCGGGCGTGCCCAAGGCGGCAGCCCACGCCCGGGCCGAGGAACTCCTCCAACTGGTCGGCCTGGACGGTCGGGGCGGCTCCTATCCGGCCCAACTGTCTGGCGGCCAACAACAGCGCGTCGGCATCGCTCGCGCGCTGGCCAGCCAACCGTCGGTGCTGTTGTGCGATGAGCCCAGCTCCGCCTTGGACTGGGCCACCACCCGCCAAGTGCTGGAGGTGGTCAAGAAGGTCAACCTGACTCTAGGGTTGACGGTCCTGATCATCACACACGAGATGGCGGTGGTTCGCCAAGTCTGCGATTCGGTGTCACTGCTGTCGCGGGGGCGGATTGTGCAGTCGGGCCCGATCGGCGAAGTGGTCACCGCCTACGGCTCGCCGTTGGCCCGCGAGTTGATCCCTTTGGCGGCCACGCCAGTGGGGCAGGCGCGGGCGCAGTTGGAGGTGTCCTTCTCTTCGGTCGATTTCTCGACTCGCCAAGTGCTGCGGCTGCTGGCGGACTTGAGCGAGGACACGGCGATCGAGGCCGGCACCATTGAGACTTTGGCCGGCCTCAGGGTCGGCCGGTTCCAATTGGTTGTCAACGCGGACGGGCGCGAAGGCGTGGTGAAACAACTGCGTCAGGCCGGTCTGTTCGTGGCGGAGCCGGAGGAGGCGCCATGAACGCGGCGGTCTTGACAACGGTTTTGACATCGGTCTTGGCGGCCCGCGATCGCGGCACTTACCTGAACAACACCGATTTCACCTCCCGGATTTGGGAGGCCCTGGGCGGCACTCTGGGCCAAGTGACGATCTCCTGCCTGGTCGGGGTGCTGGTCGGACTGCCGCTGGGTCTGGCGGTCTGGCTGACGGCCCCGCAAGGGCTGAGCCGCAATCGCCCCGTCAACCGGATCCTCAACCTGGTGGTCGATCTGGGCCGGGCCATCCCTTTCATCGTCCTGATGCTGCTGCTGATCGGCTTCACCCGGGCGTTGCTGGGCTCGACCATCGGCTGGCAAGGCGGCGTGCCGGCGCTGGCCATCGGCTGCATCCCCTTCTATGCCCGGCTGGCTGAAAACGCCATCCGCCAGGTCCCGTTGGGAAAGGTCGAAGCCGCCCAGATGGCCGGGGCCTCACGCTGGCAAATCACCTGGGGCGTGGCGGTCCGCGAAGCCCTGCCCGGCCTGGTGGCGGCCGCCACCGTGACCTTCATCACCCTGATCGGCTACTCCATGATCACCGGGACCATTGGCGCGGGCGGTCTGGGCGACCTTGTTTACAACTGGGGCTACACCCGTCATATGCCAGATATCTTCGTGATGGTGGTGGTGATCGTGCTAGTGCTGGTCGAGGCCGTCCAACTTCTGGGGGACGGCCTGGCTCGCCGGCTCGACCACAGCCGGTGACGCCAACCCGCGTCTGCGCAGCCGAAGCGCTGCCGGATGCCGGGAAGGTGTTGATCCGGCAGCCGCCGGCCGGGCCCCCCAGGAGCTGCGGCCGGTTGGCCCAAGACTAAACGAAGAGCACAACTAAGCAAGGAGATAGCGAAACATGAGCAAGACCGTTACGGGCAAGATCGTTAGAGGGAAGACCGTCAGGGGGAGGACCGTCAAGGGCATCGTCTTGGTGGCAGCGGCCGCCCTGGCGCTGACAGGCTGTGGCCAGGGCGACGGAGACGAAAAGGACACCGGGTCCAGTTCCGCTGGGACGAAGTCGAGCCCGCCGCCGGCCGGCGAGGTCACCACACTGAAAATCGGCGTCTCGCCGGTGCCGCATGGCGACATTCTCCGGTTCGTCGACGAGAACTTGGCCGAAGCGGCCGGCTTGGACATCGAGATAGTCGAATACCAGGATTACATTCTGCCCAACACCGCCCTTGACGAGGGCGAACTCGACGGCAACTACTTCCAGCACCAGCCCTACCTTGATTCACAGGTGGAGGAGTTCGGCTACGAGTTCTACGCCTTCCCAGGTGTGCACATCGAGCCCCTCGGGGTCTACAGCGACAAGCACGAGTCACTGGACGAGATCGCCGACGGCCAGACCATCGGCGTCTCCAACGACCCGGCTAACCAAGCCCGCGGACTGCGGCTGTTGGAGCAGGCGGGCGCGATCAAACTCAAGGACACCGGCGACGCCGATCCGACCATCTCCGACCTGGCGGATGACACGCCCTACAAGGTCGAGTTGGTTCAACTCGAGCCAAAGCTGTTGGCCACCAATTTGCCCGATTTCGATTTCTCGGTGATCAACGGCAACTACGCCATCGACGCGCAGCTTTCTCCCTCGGCGGACTCTTTGGCACTCGAATCGGGCGAGAACAACCCCTACGCCAACTTCCTGGTCACCCAGGCCGCCAAGAGCAGCGACCCGGCCCTGGTCAAGCTGAACGAGTTGCTCCACACCCCCGAGGTGAGGCAGTTCATCGAAGACTCCTGGGCGGACGGCTCGGTCATCGCCGCCTTCTGACCCCAGGGGCCTGTGGCCAACAGGCTGTTTGCCAATCCACCGCAGTTAGCGGAGCGCCCTGGGATGCCGACCGGGAGTTGTCGGCATCCCAGGGCGATGTGGGATGATGGCCCTCAGATCATTTGCCCCCAAACCGTTTAGCGATGGAGTTGAAGTGCGTTCAGTTGTCAAAGCCTGGGCTCTCGCCCTGGTGGCTGCCCTAACCTTGGCCGGATGCTCCGGCGACCCCGATGGCGAGTCTTCGACCGCGCCCTTGACCAAGGCCGGGGTTACCGTCGATGAAGCCGATCTGCCCACCTTGACGGGAGCTTATGGCGAAGCTCCGACCATCGCCTACCCACTTCTTCCCGGTAAGTCCTCCCCCACGCCGACCCCCGACCCAACCGTCGACCCAACCGTCGATCCGACTGCCGACCCAACTGTCGACCCCAACGCCGAGGGCGACAGCGACACTGAGGGCGACACCTCCTCCGACGAATCAGCCACCGACGAATCAGCCACTGACGGCGACGCCTCCGGCGAAGAGGCCGAAACCACTCCCACAGATGAGGCCTCGCCCGCGGACGAAGAGGTTTCGCCTTCGCCCAGCCCCTCGCCCGAATCGCCCTATGTCAGTCCCCCCACCAGCCTCCAAGCCCAGGTCCAACCAGGCATGGAAGGCGATGGCGACCCGGTCAAGGCCGACAACCTGGTGGCGGTCGATCTGATCGCATGGCAATGGGGCGAGACCGAGCCTGTGGCCGGCGTCGACACCTTCGCCGGCGGCCAGCCATTGGTCATCGCCGTGCGCTCGGACAACACCTCGCTGCTCGGGGTGGCCCAAGCGGTTGTCGGCCAAAAGGTCGGGTCGCGGGTCATGGGAGTGATTCCGCCCTCCGTCGGCGCCCTGGCCTCCACGCTGGGACTCGACGAAGGCACCACCCTTGTCGTCTCGGTGGACATCCGCGAGCAGTTCTCCAAAGACCTTGAAGCGCAAAAGGACGCCAAGCCGACAGGAGCCGAGACCGGCCCCAAGATCAGTGGGGCTCTAGGCGGCCCGGCCACCGTGTCGATACCGGCCGACGTGCCCGAGCCGACCGAGCTGTCCACCACCGTGATCGCCACCGGCACCGGCCCTGAGATCGAGGACGGCCAACAAGTGTTGGTTCACTATTCGGCCACTGACTGGGCTGGCCGGACCGACGGCGACACCTGGGCCGACGGTCGCGGCCCGACCGCCGTCTCCGTCACCGGCGATCCCTATGGCGACGGCTCCATGTTGGGCGCCTTCAGCCAACTGGTGGGAGTTCCGATCGGCTCGCGGGTCCTGATCCTCGCGCCTGGCAAAGCCGATTCGTACCTGGCCGAAGCGATTGTGCTGGACATAGTCGGACTGGTGCAGGGCAACGACGAAGCCGAAGACCCCGAGGGAGCAGACCCGTCGGCTGATCCGTCTGCTGATCCGTCGGCGGACCCTTCAACTGACCCTTCAACGGACCCCTCGGCTGATCCCACGACCGATCCTTCTGGCGAGCCTTCCCCGGAGCAATGAACGAGTTCACCGTTGTCACGGTGCTGCTCGCCGCCGTGCTGGTGGCGGCTTTCGCCAGGCGAATCGGCTGGAATTCTCCCCTGGTTATCTTGGCGGTGGGGCTGGCGGCCTCATTCCTGCCGGGGCTGGAACAAGTGGAGGTGCCGCCCGAACTGATACTCGGCATCGTGCTGCCGCCCTTGCTCTATTCGGCGGCGCTGTCCAGTTCTTACCAAGACTTCCGGGCCGCCATCCAGCCGATCGTGCGCCTCGGCGTGGGGTTGGTGCTGGTCACCACCCTGGCGGTGGGGCTGGTCGCCTGGCGCCTCGACCCGGTGTTGTCGCCGGCGGCGGCCTTCCTGCTGGGAGCGGTCGTGGCCCCACCCGACGCGGTGGCGGCCAGCGCCGTGGGCAGGCGTCTCGGTCTGCCGCGAAGGGTTATGACCCTGCTCGGCGGCGAATCCCTGATCAACGACGCGACGTCGCTGACTCTGTACCGGATCGCCTTGGTGGCGGTTTACACCACCACCACTTCGCTGGCGCAAGGCCTGGTGGTGTTCGCACTGGCGGTCCTGGTGGGCGTGGCGGTGGGAATCGGATTGGCCTACCTGGCCCAGATCGCCCGTTCCGGCCTGCGTGATCCCACCGTTGACACGGTGATCGGGCTGATCTTGCCGTTCGTGGCCTACTGGGTGGCGGAGGAATACCAAGGCTCCGGCGTGCTCGCGGTGGTGGCCGCCGGGTTCTACATCGGCCAGGCGGCCCCGCGCACAACCGTGGCCACCCGCCTGCACGAGGAGCCGATCTGGGCTTCGGTCGACCTGATGCTGGAATCCTTCACCTTCGCTCTGATCGGCCTGCAGCTGCGCTGGGTCATCAAAGACGTCAAGGATTCGCATGAGTCACTGGAAGCGGCCATCTTGCTGTCCCTGGCCGTGCTGTTGGTCGCCCTGGTGGTCCGGCCGCTCTACATCTACGCCACCGAGGTGCTGGTGCGCTCGAAATGGGTGCGGCGCCGGCGCCGCGGCGCCACTCCCTATAGGCCGCTGACCGGGCGGGAACTCTTGGTCACGTCTTGGGCCGGGATGCGCGGCGTGGTGACCCTGGCCGCCGCCGCGGCCATACCGGCGGTCGCGGACGGCCGTCCCGTGGCCGAACGCGCCACCATCCAGTTGGCCGCCTACACGGTTGCGATCGGCACCCTGTTGATCCAAGGGCTGACGCTGCCCTCGCTGATCAAGGCGCTGAAAATCTCCAGTCAGGACGAGCGCGCTGAAGACGACGCTTCCGAGGCGCGGGTGAGGCTGCTGGCCACTCGGGAAGCGGCCTCCGTGGTGCGCGGCCAGGTCGACGCCTGGTCGGCGGTGATGGGTCGGCCGGAAGCGGAGCGCATCGCCACCTGGGCAACCCAAGGCCTGCTGGCCCGCGAGACCGCGGCCGCGACTTTGATGCATCCGGAAGCGGACCTGACCGATGCCGACTTCTTGCCCCCGGCCGGAACCGCCGATCCAACGGTGATTCAAGAAGCGCGCAAAGTGCTTGGCGTCGGCGGTGCCGACGGCGCCGACCAGCCCAGTCTGGAGGACATGCGCCAGCGCGCCGCCCGATTGACCACGCGGATAGCCGAGCTGCGCACCCAGATGGTCCGGGCCCAACGCTCGGTCGTGGTGGCGGAACGCAACGCCGGACGCCTCAACGAAACAGTCATGCGCCGCATCATGCGGGAACTAGATCTCGAAGAAGAGGCCATGGAGGCCTCCTGGGCGAACCGCCTCTGACCGACCGGTCCGGTCTTCCGGCCGCCAACCTCACCAAATGGGCGGCCCCAGCGCTTGGGCACCCGGGCCAGCGCTCCCGAAATCTAGACGCCCAGGTCAGCGGTCCGCAACGCTCGGGCGCCGGGTCAGTGTTCCCAGCGCCTGGGCGCCCGGACATTCCGGTCAGCGCTCCCAGGCGTCGCGCTGCATGATGTCCTTGACTTCGCCGACCAGTTCTTCCAGCACGTCCTCCATAAACACCACGCCGCCCGGGACCGCCACCAGATGCGAGCCGGTCAACTGCATGGTGGCCAGGATGTCCTCGATCTCGTCAAGCGCTTCGGCCGAGACGATCGGCCGAATGCGCCCGGACGGCACCGGCTCCGAACGTCGCTCCGGCCCGGTCAGATCGAGCACATCCTGGATGTGCAGATAACCCGCCAGAGCGCCGTCCGCCTGGCGGACCGGGAAACGCGAGAAGCCGGTCTTGGCCACGCGGCTCTCCAGCTCTCCGGGCGTCACCGACTCGTCAACTGTCACCAAGTCGCCCGAGGCGACCATGACATCGCTAGCCCTCTTGGTCGAAAACTCCAACGACCCGGAAATCAGCCCGTCGGCATCGGGCAAAACCCCCAACTCCGTCGAATGGTGGACTATCGCGGCCAACTCGACGGCCGTGAACGCCGAGGCCACTTCGGCTTTCGGCGTCACCCGCAAGGCCTTGAGCGCCAGCCAGGCGATGCCGCGCAACGCCGCCGTGACCGGGGTCAAGATCCAGGCCAGGGCCACCAGAACCGGCGTCATCACCAAGGCAGCCCGCTCCGGCGCCGCCAAAGACAGGTTCTTGGGCACCATCTCACCCAGCACCACATGCAGGTAGACCACCGCCACCAACGCGATCACAGCGGCGATCGCATGGGCTGTCGGAGTGGGGAGACCCAGCGCGTGGACTGGCCGGGTGAGGGCATGGGCCAGAGCGCTTTCGGCCACCGCGCCCAAGGATGTCGAAGCCACCGTCACGCCGAGTTGCAGAGTCGCCAACATCGACGGCATGTGCTCGAGCGCGTGGATGACCAGCCGGGCGGCCAATGAACCCGCTTCCGCCCTGGGCTCGATCTGCGACCGCCGCACCGACATGATCGCGAACTCGGCTCCGACAAAGAACGCGTTCGCCGCCAGCAATCCCAGCGCCGCCAACCACATCATGAATTCGGGCCCCAAATCCTCAGCGCCACGATCCGGCGACCGTCAATGGTCTCAACCCGCAAGGTGGCGCCGTCCACAACCACCGAGTCGCCCGGTTTCGGCATTCGGCCCAGTCGCGCTATCACCAGGCCGCCCAGCGTCTCATAGGCCGGATTCTCGGGCAGCACGATGCCGCTCATTTGCGCCAGTTCGTCCGGCCGCAGTTGGGCGGACAGCCGCCAGGAGCCATCACCCATGCGGCGCGCCGCCGGCCGCGAGCGATCATGTTCGTCGCGGACGTCGCCGACGATTTCTTCGACCACGTCCTCCAAGGTGATCACACCCGAGGTGCCGCCGTATTCATCAACGACCACCGCCATCTGGGCGCCCGCCTCACGTAGCTGCACCAGCACCGGTCCAAGCTGCGCTGTCTCCGGCACCTCCACAATCGGAGTCATCAGCGCGGTCACGGCCACCTGCGACCGGCGCTGGTGCGGCACCGCGACCGCTTTGCGCAGGGCGACCACGCCGATGATATTGTCGCGCGACCCGTCCGTGACCGGCAGGCGGGAATGTCCGGTGGCCCTGACCTGGTCAATCACATCTACGGCAGTCGCTTCGCGGGGAACCACAGCCAGTTGGGTGCGGTCCGTCATGGCGTCCACCGCCCGCAGTTCGGTCAGCGCCAGAGTCCTGGTCAAACGGTCGGCCAGATCCTCGTCCAGGACGCCTTCAGCGGCCGAACGGCGCACCACTGAGCCGAGTTCCGCCGCCGAACGCGCTGAGGAGACCTCATCGACCGGCGTGATTCCGACCGCCTTTAGCAACCAGGTTGAAGACCCGTGCAACACCCAGATGACCGGCCGCATCACCTTGGTGAAGCCGAGCAGGAACGGCATCACCAACCTGGCCACCCCCAGCGGCGTGGCCATAGCGAGGTTCTTCGGGATCAATTCGCCGAACAGCATCGACATGGCGTTGACAAAGACTATCGCCAGAGCCGCCGCCAGGGCGGCGCCCGCCCCGGCCGCCAGCGCCGTGCCCTCGCCCAGCCAGGAACTGAATAGCCTGGTGGCAGCCGGTTGGGCGGTGTATCCAAGCAAGATGGTGGTCAGGGTGATGCCGACCTGCGAGGCGGACAGGTAGAGCGAGGTCGAAGCCAGCGCCCGCCGAAGCGAGGTCAAACGCTCCGGTCTGGGGGCGGCATCGAGCACCGCCGAATCGACTGCCACCAAGGCGAATTCGGCCGCGACGAAAACAGCCGTGCCCACAGTCAGCAAGACGCCCAGGCCGATCATGGCAAAGTCGAGAACCATCTCCTCTACGTTATCCGCCAGAGCCGAGGACGCCGACCAGGGAGCATGGAAGACTTGGAGGCATGAGCGCACCGCTGATCCTGATTGTCGAAGACGAGCCGACCATCGCCAGCGCGATCGCACGCCGGCTGATGGCTGAGGGGTACCGAGCGCAGACCGTGGGCGACGGCCTGGCGGCCGTCACCGCGGCGGCGACCCTGCAGCCAGAGTTGATTCTGTTGGACGTGATGCTGCCAGGGATCGACGGCCTCGAGGTCTGCCGGCGGGTGCAGGCCGAACGGCCGGTGCCGGTCCTGATGCTCACCGCCCGCGACGACGAGACCGACAAACTGATCGGCCTGGGCGTGGGGGCCGATGACTACATGACCAAGCCTTTCTCCATGCGTGAGCTGGTGGCCCGCATCAAAGCGCTGCTGAGGCGGGTCGAGCGGGCCAAACAGCTAGGCGCGCCGACGGTCACGGACAAGCCCATCCAAGCTGGCGATCTGTTGATCGACCGGGCCGCGCGCCGGGTCACCCGAGGCGGTGACGAGGTCCACCTGACGCCGACCGAATTCGATCTACTAGTTTTTCTGGCCGAATCGCCGCGAACCGTTCTGACCCGCGAGAAGCTCCTCGAACACGTTTGGGATTGGGTCGACGCCTCCGGCACCAGGACGGTCGACTCGCATATCAAAGCGGTTCGGCGAAAACTCGGCGCAGACCTGATCCGAACCGTCCACGGCGTGGGCTACGCCTTCGAACCGAACGAGGCGGGGGCCGCCGATGCCTAAGCGGCCGATGGCGAACGTGGTCCGGCCGCTTGACGCCTTCGGTTCGATCAAGATCAAGATCGGCCTGCTGGTGACCGGCGCGGTCATGGCCGCGGTGGTGATGACCTGGGTCGGCCTGCGCAACGAGATGGGCCCGACCCGCACTATGCCACTCGCGGTGGTGACCGGGCTGGTGGTCACCCAGATCCTGGCCCACGGCATGACCAGCCCGCTGCGCGAGATGACCGAAGCGGCCCGCGCCATGGCGAAAGGCGACTATTCGACCAAGGTCTCGATCTCCTCTAGAGACGAGGTCGGCGAGTTGGCCCGCGCCTTCACGATGATGGCCCAAGACCTGGCCCAAGCGGACGCGCTGCGCCGCGAGATGATCGCCAACGTGTCGCATGAGCTGCGCACACCGGTGGCGGCGCTGCAAGCAGAATTGGAGAACATGGTGGACGGCGTCACCGAGCCGGACGCCCAGACCCTGGACCTGCTGCTGACTCAGACTCGGCGGCTGTCCCGCCTGGTCACCGACATCCTCGATCTATCGCGCCTGGACGCCGACGTGGTCGAGCTCGGCCCGGTTGACATCGAAGTCGAGGCTTTCCTGGACGATGCCGTCGCCGCGGCACGGTTGGTCGCCTCCTCGGCGGGCAAGCAGTTGGCATTTGTTGTCGAGGTGGCGCCCCGCACCCTGCGGATGACGGTCGATGTCGAACGCCTCCACCAGGTGGCGGCCAATCTGCTGTCCAACGCCATCCGCCACTCCCCCGACGGCGGCATCATCACCATCACCGCCATCAGCTCCGGCCGCTGGATTCAACTTGACTTCAAGGATCAAGGACCAGGCATTCCGCCCGAGGACCGCGAACGCATTTTCGAGCGCTTCGAACGCGGCAAGATGGCCCAATCATCCTCTTCCGTGCCGACCGGAGGCACCGGCCTGGGCTTGGCGATCGCCCGCTGGGCAGTCCGCCTCCACGCCGGTTCCCTGGTTGTGGCCGAATCCGAATCGGGCGCCGATTTCCGGGTCCGCCTGCCCAGAAGCACCAGCGGCCGAGGTTCGGACCGCGGCGACCGATGAACCAGCGGCCACCCCGGCCCCCCTCCGACCGGCCCCCTTCCAGCCGGCCCCCCTCCGACCGGCCCCCCT
>JAISXH010000069.1 GCA_031270825.1 Bifidobacteriaceae bacterium | reverse complement strand
GACACAAGCGCGGCTCCCCCTTTTCGCTGCGCCCGGGCCGCCCGACGTACGCAAGGGGACGGTGATTGTGCTGAATTCCGCAAGGGGACGGTGATTGTGCTGATTCCGGCGGCCCGGCCAACCCGGGCCCGATGCCGCCCCCCTGGTCCCCGCGCCTTGGCATGTCACTGTCCCCACTGGGGCGGCCCGGGGAATGCCGGCCGCAGGTGCGGCGGCAGCTGGTCTGGTGGCGCGGTTCTGGCCGCTGTGGCGCTGGTCCTGTGGTGCGGTTGCGGCCGCCGCCTTGGGTTTGGAGCAAAACTGTAAGAGAGAACGGTTATCGTTTGCATGCTAGGCTTGGGCGCGATCTCCGGAGATCGCCACATCCTGTACCCAACCGAAAAGGAGACGCGAGGCAACTCGCTGTGAACCATGCACGCACTCGATCCCATCCCCGCAATCGATCCCTCGCCACTTGCCCCGGCACTTGCCTCGCCGCTTCCATCCGGATTACCCGCCTCGCTGGGACGACGCCCGCCATCCAACCGGCGCGCGGTCGCAGGTCTAGCCGTGGTCGCCGCCGCCATGTTCGCCTTGGCCGGTTGCGGAACCGAACCCGGAACTGGACCGACGGCATCGGGCAACGGCGCGGGCAGTCCGTCTGGCAGCGCTGACGAAGACTTCGAATCGGACGCGGCCGAAGTCGCGGCCCCGGCCCCACGGCTGGTGGTGACCTACGACGGCGGCCTCCAAGTGATCGACGCCCTGACCCTGGAACTAGTCGCAGACCTTCCCCTGGACGGGTTCAACCGAGTCAACCCGGCGGGTGACCAGCGCCACGTCTTGGTTTCCACCGAAGGCGGCTTCCGCCTGCTGGACACCGGTGTGTACGCGGCGGCGCACGGCGACCACTCGCACTACTACGCCGCCACCCCGATCCTTGAAGACGGCCTCTTCGCCGCCGCCGAGACACCCGGCCATGTGGTGCCGCATGACGACCTGACCACCTTGTTCGATGACGCCACCGGCCACGTCACGGTGGTGGAAGTCGACCAACTGGATGAAACCGTCCGCGAGTACGATTCGCCGGCGCCCCATCATGGCGTCGCGGTGGCGTTGCCGGACGGGCAACTGGTGGTGAGCCAAGGAACTGAGGAAGAACGCACGGGAATTGTGGTGCTAGACGCCGACGACGTGGTGTTGGCCCAAACCGACCTCTGCCCCAGCATCCACGGCGAAGCCGTCGCCGCTGAAGAAGCGGTCGTGTTCGGCTGCCAGGGCGGAGCGGTGATGTACGCCGGTGACGCCATCACCTTCGCGGCCGCCCCGGCGCCGGAGGGTCGCCTGTCCACGATCGCCGGCAGCGAGGAGTCGGCTGTGGCCTTGGGAAACTACGCCCTGACCGGCTCTAGCTCCGCTTCGACCGAGGTCGCTTTGATCGACACCGCCGCCGGGACCGTCGAGACGCTCGACATCGGCACGGCGTATAAGTCGTTCACACTCACGGACGATGCCGTCGGGCTGGTCTTGGGCGTGGACGGCCAGTTGCACATGATCGACGTCGAGTTGGGCCGCCAGATCGCGACCTATCCGGTGATCGACCCGTTCGAGATCCCCGAGGCTTGGCAAGATCCCAGTCCTAGAGTGACGGTGGTGGCGGGCATGGCGTACATCACCGATCCGGCGACCAAGACCATCCAGGTGGTCGATCCGGCGACAGGCGAAATCTGGAAGTCCGGCACGCTGACTGTGGTGCCGAACGAGATCGTGGGCGTCAGCGGCGAAGGCGCCGGCGAACACGACCACGAAGACGGCGAAGACGAATAGCCCCGCCCTGAGCAAGGGGACGGTTAGCAAGGGGATGGTGACTGCGTACGCAGAATCACCGTCCCCTTGCTTACTGTCTTACTCTTGCTGGGAGAGGGCGGCCTGGAGTTCTTCGCGGCGGGCTGCCATGCGCGACTCGCGCTTGGCGTCACGACGGTCGTGGGCGCGAGCTTCGAAGCGATACAGGACCGGGACCACGATCAAGGTCAACAGGGTCGAAGAGACCAGGCCGCCAATGACCACCAGGGCCAGTGGCTTGGACAGGAATCCGCCCTGGCCGGTGACGCCGAGCGCCATTGGCGTCAGCGCGCAGATGGTCGCCAGCGCGGTCATGACGATCGGACGCAAGCGCTTGCGGGCGCCTTCGATAATGGCCTCATCCAAGGGCCGGCCGCGTCGGCGGTACTGATTGATCAAGTCGATCAGCACAATCGCGTTCGAGACCACGATCCCGACCAGCATCAGCGCGCCAATCAGGGAAGCCACGCCCAGCGGCGTGCCGCTGATCAGCAATGCCGCCAAGGCGCCAGTGGCGGCGAAGGGGATCGAAATCAGCAGGATGAACGGCTGTAGCAAGGAGCCGAAGGTCGCCACCATTACGATGAAGACGATCGCGATGGCCAGCACCAAGGCCAAGCCCAGGTCGGAGAAGGCCTCGCTTTGCTGGGCGGCCACGCCGCCCACCTCGACGCTGACGCCCGCCGGCAGTTCCAACTTGTCCACGGCCTCGGTCAAGCGACCCGACAACCCCCCCAGGTCCTGGCTCTCAGGGGTCACTGACACGGTGGCGCTGCGATAGCCGTCGACCCTGGTCAGGGCCGCTGGAACGGTCACCTCTTCGATGGCCGCGACTTGTTCCAAGGTGAGGACTCCGGCTGCGCTGGCCCCCAGGGGCAAGGCCCGCAACTCATCCAGCGTGGCCGCTCCAGGACCCAAGGAGAGCTTGACATCGAGCTGGTTGGAGCCGATCGCCAGGGTGCCAATGGTGCTGGGCGTCATCAGCCCCGCGACCATGCCTTCGACCGCCGTCTCAGTCATGCCCATCGCGGCCGCGGCCGTGCGGTCGACAGTGACCTGAATCGCCGGTGTGGCCTCGGACAAGGTGTTCGAGACCTCGACCGCGCCGGAGACGGTCCGCACTTCTTCATCGACCATCTGCGTGGCGGCGTTGATGGCGTCGATGTCGGTGCCCTGGATGATCAGGTCGACGGTGGTCGAACCCATCATCGCCTCGGAGCCGCCCACCGAAATGCCGGTGGAGGCCTCGCCGCCCAAGTCCTCCACCGCCTGGCGGATGGTGCTCTGGGCCGCCACCGGGTCGGCATCGGACTCCAGGGTGATAGCGAAAGTGGCCTGCGGCGTGGTGGAGATCATCCCCATCATGCCGCCGCCGCCCACGGTGGTCTGCACCTGTCCCACCTCGTCGAGGTCGAGGAGCGCGTCCTCGATGCGGCGGGCGTCGGCGTCCTGGACATCCAAAGAGGTCGCCGGCTCGAACGTCTCGGTCACTGTGACCGTGTCCTGGCCCATGTCGCCCAAGAAGTTCGTCTCCAACTGGGTGGTCAGCGCCAACGTGCCGCCCAGCAGCGCTACCGCCGCCACCAGCGTGATCACCGGATGGGCCAGGGCGCCGCGCAGAGTCGGCAGATAGGCGCGCTGCCATAGGCCGCGGCGCTCCTTGGCCTCGGCTTCGGCGCGGACCTGGTCGCGGAAGGAGGCGTCCACCGCCACCGGCGTCTTGACGAACCAGTAGGCCAGCACCGGCACAATCGTCAGCGCCACCAGCAACGAGGCCAGCAAAGCGATGGTGATGGTGATGGCGAAGGGTCGGAACAGTTCTCCCACCATGCCGCCCACGAATGCCATCGGCAGGAACACCGCCACGGTGCACACGGTTGAGGCCGCGATGGCGCCGCCCACCTCTTTGACTGCGCCGATGATCGCCTTGGCTTTCTCCTCGCCATAGGTCAGGTGTCGTCTTATGTTCTCGATCACCACGATCGAATCGTCCACCACCCGGCCGATCGCGATGGTCAAAGCGCCCAGGGTGAGCATGTTCAGAGTCTCGCCCGTGACCTGCATGGTGATGAACGCGACCAATAGGGACAGCGGTATGGAGACCGCGGAGACCAGGGTGGAGCGGATCGACAGCAGGAAGATCAAGATCACCACGACGGCGAAGCCCAAGCCCAGCAGGCCTTCCTGGGCCAGGCCGTTGACTGATTCCTCGATGAACGGGGCTTGGTCGAAGGAGACGTCGGCCTCCAGTCCGGCCTCCTGAAGGGCTTCCTCCAGCTCCGCCAGTTCGTCCGTGACGGCGTGGGAGACCTCGACTGTGTTCGCGTCGGGAGTCTTGGTGACGGCGATGGCGACGGCGTCACGCCCGTCCATCCGCGCGTACGATGACGCCGCCGCGGGTTCCTGAGTCACCGTCGCCACATCTTTGAGCAGGACAGGCGCACTGGGCGCGGCTCCGGCGGGCGACCCGGCGGCATCGGCGCCGGGAGTTGCCACCAGCGGCAGTGAGGCCAACTCTTCAACTGAGGCCAGCGGGGCGCCGAGTTGAGCTGTCAACGTGCGGTCGCCGGCCGAAACCGTGCCGGCGGGGAAGGCCAAGCCGTTGTTGTTGAGCAGGTCGGCGACGGTCGTGGCGGATACTCCGGCAGCGGCCATGGCGGCCGAATCGAGGGCGATCTCGATCTGCTCGGCTTCGTAGCCGGAGACGTCGACAGAACGGACGCCGGGGAGTTGGGACAGTTTGGGCACCAGCACTTGGCCCACCGAGCGGGCCAGCTCAGCGCGATCGGAAACATCGTCGGCGCCGGTTGACACCGCCAACTGGATGACGGGGAAGTCATCTAGCGAACCGGTTATGACTTGGCTCTCGGCCCCGTCGGGGAGGGAGGAGGCGAGCCGGGTCACAGCGGTCGACAGCTTCTGGTTGGCCGCGTCCATGTTGGTGCCGTAGCGGAAGGAGACCATCGAGAAAGCGACCGAGTTCATCGAGGTGGTCTGCAACGACTCGATCCCGGAGACTGATCGGATGGCGCCCTCGATTGGGGTGGCGACCTGGTCTTCGACTATGGCGGCGCTGACGCCGGGATAGGTGGTGACCACGGCCGCCATGGGGATCTCGAGCGATGGGATCAGCTCTTGTTTGAGCGATCCCAGGGAGAAGATGCCGCCAATGGTGATGGCTATGGTGGCGAGGGCCACCACGGCGCGGTTGCGCAGGGAAAGCTTGGCGAGTCGGAACACGGGGGTACCCTTCTAGGCTATTCGGGCTAGTGTTGTAGTTAGCTTCACGCAAATCATAGCGGTTCGCATGAGGCTAACTAACTCTTAGTGTGTGGGAACTGTGACGATCCGGCGGAGGTGAATGGTGAGCGAGGAAGCTCGGCGCGCCGAGTTGTTGCTGGAACTCGAATCCCTGCAGGCTGAGTTCGAAGAAGCAGCGATGCGGTCGCAGATCGCCGCCCGCGCGGATTCCAACTTGACTCCTCAGCAGGTCAAAGTCGCTGGACTGCTGGCCCTCAACGGTCCCATGCGCTCCAGCCAACTCGCGGACGCCTTGGGCGTCACGCGGGCGACCGTGACCGGGCTGCTCGACCGCTTGGAGCAGGGCGGCCTGATAGTGCGTGCCGCCGATCCAAATGATGCCCGTGGCCGTTTGGCTGAAGTCACCCCCCACGGGCGCCAGGCGCTCACCAGCCTGATCCGGTCGGCCACCCCCCCGCCGCACATATTCTCGGGCCTCCTCACCGCCCATGAACTGGAATGCCTGGCCACCGGTTTCAAGGCGATGCTGCGCGCGGTTCAAGCGCTGGCCGCTGAGTCCGGCGGCCCATCCGCCGCGCAATGCCGACCCCGCCCAAGCGGCTAGCCAGCGCCGGGCGGCCGGCCACGGCGGGGCATCGGGCCCGGGTCGGCGGGCGCCCGGCCGGCGCCCTCCAGCGCGCGTCGCAGGAGGTACTCGACCTGGGCGTTGACCGAACGCAAGTCGTCCCGGGCCCAGCGGGCGACGGCATCGTAGACCGGCGAGTTCAAACGCAACAGCACCGACTTGCGGCCTGGAGCAGGGCCTTCGGCTGTCATCAGATATAGAGGCTGCCGGTGTTGATGACCGGGGTGGCCTGGTTGTCGCTGGTCAACACCACCAGCAGATTGGAGACCATGGCGGCGCGGCGCTCGTCATCGAGTTGGACGGTGCCCTCCGCATCCAACTGCTTGAGCGCCTCATGAACCACGCTGACAGCGCCTTCGACGATCTTCTCGCGGGCGGCGATGATCGCGCCGGCTTGTTGGCGGCGCAGCATCGCCTCGGCGATCTCTGGGGCGTAAGACAGTTTCGAGATGCGCACCTCGATAATGGCCACGCCGGCGACTTGGACGCGAGCGGCGACTTCGCGGGCCAGTTCGACCGAAATCTCCTCGGTTGATCCCCGCAAGGTGACCGCGGAATCGGGGCCGTCGTAGGGGTGCGCCATGGTGACGTGTCTGAGCGCCGCCTCGGACTGGACGGCGACGAACTGTTCGTAGTCCTCGACCGCGAAGCTCGCCTCGGCGGTGTCAGCCACCTGCCAGACCACGATTGCGGCCACGTTGACGGGATTGCGGTCCGCGTCGTTGACTTTGAGTTCGTTGGTCTCAAAGTTGTGCACCCGGACGGACACCAGTTGTCGGGTTGTCAATGGCACGGTCAGCCACAGTCCCGACCGGCGGACCGTCCCGACGTACCGGCCGAAGAAGACCAGCACTTTGGTGGAGCCGGGCCACACTATGGCCAGACCGGAGGCGAGCACGCACCCGATCAGCAGGACTACGCCTCCGGCGACGCAGGGCGCCAGGGCAGGGTTGTCCGGATTGGCCAGCACCCCCAGGACGATCGACAGACCTTCTGGGCGACCCGGTCCGGCCGGCTGCGGGCCGCCTCGGGTCCTGCCCTGCCCAACGATCAGCACCTCAGAGCGTCGCCCCGTTCGTGGTAGTGTTCTGGAGCCTTATTGGCTGCTTCATCAACTCCGTTCCGGGCTGCAGCGCGCCCGAAACATGGGACGGAGTCGAAGAGAGGAGCAGTTGTTGAACCTAGGCGAGATCGCCGGAACCGGCATCAGCCGCCGGGAGGCGCAGGACCCGGACATGGCCCGTCGCATCAGGTGCGTGGCCCAGGCGGCCGCACACGATGTGCACCGGCGGCGTCTGCGGCAATTCGCCGCCTCCGACCAGGGCCCGGTCCCCAGGTGGGAAGAGTCCCGGGCCATCGCCCGCGACGAGGTGGTCCTGCTGGCCAGGTGGCTGGGCCCGCTGATCACCATCCAAGATGGCGAGTTCGCCGCCGCGGCCGCCTACCTGGCGGACTGAACCCGCCCCCAGAATCAGCAAGGGGACGGTGATTGTGTTGATTGGAAGAATCAGCAGGGGGACGGTGATTGTGTTGACTAGTGACCGTCTCAAGAATCAGCAAGGGGACGGTGATTGTGTTGATTATCGGCGCCTCGCAGCCCTGGCCGGCGCGGTGCTGGACGAGAGCGAGGAACGGTTGACGGCTCGCTCGCGTACTTGATCTGGACGATGCCGCCGAGAACGGGCTGTGGGAAGACTAGGTGAGGGCCTGGCGCGATCCCTTTGGCCTTGGTCCCCTCGACCCAACCGTCAGAAGCGCCAGCCTTGTGACCTCATGAAGCCTAGGAACGTGACGCATCTGACGCCTCGTTCGTCTGCCACATTGGGGATCTTCTGGTTCCTGTCTGCGGTGCCCGGGCCGGCGCGCCGCTCGTCCGTGACTATAACTCGCCCAGTCTCCTCAGCGTGGGCGATGATGAACGGATCCGCCGCGTTCTTTTGCTCTGACACCCATCCCGGATGGGCTTGGGATATGGCTGCGGCGGTCGCCAACTCATTGTCTGTGGCCTGGCAGACGAAGCCCGCAATTCCCTTGGCCCAGGCTTCGAGGTAGTCGCCACCGCGGCGGAGCTCGGGCAGCACCTCCTGGCAGATACACACCTGACCCGAGCGGGCGGCCGCCTCGACCGAGTCCCAGAGCGACTTGAAGACCTCGCGCGGGTACCTCTGGACAAGCCCTATCAAAATCGAGGTATCCAACGTGTGAGTCATGACCCTGCCGCTGCCCGGTGGTATTCGTCGAAGATTTGCTCTGCCATAGGAACCCGAGCATCAAGCAGATATGCGGCATCGAGCCAATCAATACGTTCGTCCTCCAAAGCACGTGCCACCGCCCCAACATAGGGCCGGCCCAGGTCGCGGTAGCGCAGGCGCCACGGAGGCGGGTGCCCCCCAGCACTCCTTTGGCTTTCTCGGCTTGTGGCCGCTCGCTTGTCGGCCTCGCGCCAGATCTGGTTCAACGCCTCCTCGTCGATCAGGGCGAGAGTGCGGAGCCTGATACCGGTCGCGAGGGGGCTGACCTTGAAGCGGTCGGCCAGAGCATCCGCCAGGGAGATGGGGCTTCCCTGCAAGCGCGCTAGCTGTTCGCGGACCGCCGACGTGGGCATCAAGAAGGCGGCGGAGAAAGCATTGGCCACCGTCTCTGCGCCAACCCGGTTGTTCAGGACGCAGAGCCCGCTGGTGCGGTTGGCGATATGGGCCACCTCGTGGAAAAGCGTGAAGATCTTGCCTGCGGGCGAGTCCGATCCGTTGAGAAGCACTATCGGTAGTTTGTCGTGGCTGATAGAGACGCCTCGATAGGTCTCAATTGCGATACGTGTGGTCTGGAATACAAGGTAACCATGCCGCTCCAGCAGGTCGACCCAGACCTTTAAGGCTTCGTTTCGGTCGCCTGCCGGGGCTGGGGAGTCTTGGCTCAAGCCAAGCGCCGCCCGGAACTCGTCGGCTCGGTTATTGACGTTCTCCCGTGTCGTGGCGCCCGGCAGCGTGGGCGACGGAATGGAGTCCTCAAGCTCGAGCAGTGTTACCCTTCTGCGCTCTGCGCGTCGCAGTTGCTTAGCCAGAGCCGGGGGCAATCCCCCGGCGGCCCGCCCGCGAAAGTCGGGGGCTGCGGGAACATCCGGCATGTCCGGTGGAACGGTGAAGAAGAACGCAGGCGGACGGTCGAGCCGGGTTGCCATCAGGCTTAGTTGGCGGAGGGTCGGGGGGCTGCCCGCCTCGAATTCGGCAATTCTTTCCGCAGTGGTCTGGGCCGCGCGCGCCAACTCATCGCGATCCATCATGAGTGTCTCGCGAGCCCATCTCAAGGTGGTGCCGTTAATCGGCGCTCTGGCCATCAACGAACCTCCCTGCCGGCGAACGTCTGTCGGAGTCCAAGTAGCATGTCTGCGGCGGACAACTGCCCCAATTGTAGCTAAGCGCACCTTTCGCCGTGGCACCTGGTGCAGCGCGGCGGCCTACGCGGGAGGGGGGTCGGCCCGCTAATCACCATCCAAGGTGGCGAGTTCGCCGCCGCAGCCGCCTACCTGGCGGACTGAACCCCCGGAATCAGCAAGGGGACGGTGATTGTGTTGATTATTGGCGCCTCGCAGCCCTGGCCGGCGCGGTGTCGGACGAGTGCGAGGAACGGTTGACTGCTCGCCCGCGAACTTGATCTGGACGGTGCCGCCGACGACGGGAGTCGAAAACGAGGTCAACCCTTGCGAACTCGTCTTGCAAGTCGTCAGCCTCGCGCTTCTGCCCAGACGCGCGATAGCGCGCACCGCCATGTGGGTGTCATTCGTTGATCGCTTCGACGCCCTGGGCCTTGAGGCGTTCGAGGCCCGCGAGCATGGCTTGGATGGCTTCGGGCGGGTGCGGCTGCCAGCCGGTCACCTCACCGAGCACCAGCAAGGGGTGGCGGGTCCGGTAGGAGCGGGTCGGGTTTCCGGGGAAGCGCTGATCGGTGAGGTTGGGATCGTCCTCGATGGGGCCGGTCGGCTCGACTTGGTAGATGCGGCCGCGCCGGTCGCCCACAGCCAACTCGGCCCCCCAGGTGGCGGCGTCCATGGTGGCGGTCAGGTAGACGAAGTTTGCTGGTTGTCTGGTCCCGAAGTTCGAAGCGTGCCCGGGCTCCAGCAGGTCGCCGGGTCGCAGCGCGGATTTCGTGCCGTGGTAGAAGGGGCCGTGGTCTTGGACGGTGGCGCTCACTCGTCGGAGCCTACAGTCATGGCTGGATCCATCGATCATGGCCGTGACGAGTGAGGAGCGGTCCGGGCGGCCCCTCGGCTGGAGATGGTGCCGTCGGCTCGGGCGGCATGGCGAGACAGACGGCATCGACCAAGATCTCTAGTCGTTGAGACCCGTCCCCTCGCGCGGCCGGCTAAACGCCTAAGCAGATCAGCCTCATGGGATCACTTCCCAGATCCCGGTCTTGGCCGAACCGACACGGCGCAACCTGCCAGCGGCCTTCAGCTTCGCCAGACTGCGCTCGACGGTTCTGGGCGTCTTGCCGAGTGCGGCCGCCAGGTCAGGCCGGGTGAGCCGGCCATTTAGCGCCAAGGCAGCCAACACAGCCGCGTCCAGGTCGAGTCGGTTGCCCTCGATAGCGGTGGTCGAATGGATCGCGCTGATCCGGCCGTGCCGCCGCAGCGTCAGCGCGTTCGGGTTCCGTCGCTCTGAGGCCTTGATCAGTTCCAAAGCGGCGTAGATCTTCCCCGCTTTGTCCACCCAGGACGGCTGGTCGGTGTAGAACCGCTTCACGCCACCTCCAGGCTCTCGGACACGCGCACCCTTCCCGCCATCAGCGGCGGGAGCCGTCCGTGGCGTTGGTTACCCGGGTATTGTCTCACCCCCGGGCTCAGCGGACGAGGCTGATGTGGCATGTGATTGAAGATGTGGCGCGCGCAGGATGTGCGGCCGTTGGAGCAGACCGACCCGGCGCGGCTGCGAGGCGGGGACCAGATCGGCGTGTGGTCGGTGGCAACCTGCGTGCCCGCCCGCCCGGCCGTCAGGCGGTGGGAAGGGCGGCCATCAGAGTCTGGTAGACCTCTTGCGCGTTTTCGAAGTGCGGCCGGAAGGTGGTCCCACCGTCGGCGCCGGCCGCTGCGGTTTCGATCTCCACCCACCCCGGCCCGTTGCCCCAGTAGTACTTGACGCAGACGATGTGGCGAAGCGGATAGGCGCGGGCCGAGCCGCCTGCCTGGTCAGCGCTGATCACCTCTAACAGGCCGCCGCCGATGCGGAACCTGGCGCCGGTTGTGCTTACGAAGCTGTGTTCCCAACTAATGGGCTGCGCGGGTTGTGGCGTCGTCATCTTCAGGTCTCCTTTCAGCACGGCGGCTCCGTCCCCGGCAGCCGCCCGGACGTGGACCGCATCCGCGATACTACCCCCGGGACGGAAGGCGAGGAGGCCGCCGGCCAACCAATTGCGAGCCGATATGATGAAAACGAGTGTGAAGGCGCAAGCCCTGCGTCGGGCCATCTTGGGGCCGCGTGCCGGGGCGACCTTACCGCCGACTGGCGATCTGGAAGTGTCAGACCCCTTCGGCATGATGGTGTCCACAACGAGAGGACGGCACCATGACCCCAACGGATGACTGCGGCGCGAAGCTGATCAGGAACTCCACGGCCGAGTTTCTGATCTTCACAGCGCAGGCAGGCGCGGAGTTGATCGAGGCCCGCTTCCAGGACCAGACAGTCTGGTTGACGCAGCCACTGATGGCTGAGTTGTTCGGCACCACGCAGCAGAACATCAGCCAGCACCTGCACAGCGTTTACGGGGACGGCGAATTGGACGAAGAGGCAACTCACAAGGATTTCTTGTCGGTTCGCCAGGAGGGTGACAGGCAAGTTCGGCGCACCGTGGGCTACTACAACCTGGACGCCATCATCTCAGTTGGCTACCGGGTGAACTCCCGCCGCGCCACCCAGTTCCGGCAATGGGCCACAGCGGCCCGGCTGGACGCTTACCTCGACGTGGCGATGCGCGCCGTCCTTCGCGACGAAGGCCGCGTTTCCATGAACCAGGCCCAGGCTCACGCGCTGAGCGAATGGGAGCGCTACCGCGTGGTCCAGGACCAATTGTTCGCCAGCGACTTCGACCGCTTCCTCGCCGACGGCGACCTGGACGGGTTGGTCAAAGAGATCGAGGGGGATGCATCAGATGGCTGACGCGCGGGGCGGCATCGACCGTGGTGCGGTACCGGTTCAATGCCTGCTCGATGACGTCGAGCAGGCACGAGATGAACGGAGCGGCATCGATGGCGCCGTTGTGGGAAGCCTTCAGAGCTTGGTAGCAGCCAAGCTGGCTGTGGTCGATCAGGGTTGTGGCGGCCGCAGGCGGTAGCCTTTGCCGCGGATGCTTTCGACGTTGGGGGTGCCGCGGGCGGCGAGTTTGCCCCGCAGGCGGTAGACATGCTCGCGGACGGTGCGGACGTCGACCGGCTCGTTTAGACCCCAGACCACCTGGTACAGGTCGCGGGGGGAGACGAACTGGTCGCCGGCCCGCGCCAGGGATTCGAGCACCGCGAATTCTTTTGGCGTGAGCCAGATGTCGGCCCCGTTCACCAGCGCCCGCCTGGGCGCGAACTCGATGGTCAGCGCTCCCATGCGCATGGCCTTGGGCGGCGCGGCCGCGCGGGTCCGGCGCAGCAAGGCCTCGACTCGGGCCGTCAGTTCATCGAGGTCGTAGGGTTTGGGCAGGTAGTCGTCGCCGCCGGCGCGCAGGCCCTCGACCCGCTGGCCGACTTGTCCCAGCGCGCTGAGGAAGATGATCGGGGTTTCCCGCCGCCCGCGCAGGCTGCGGGCCAGGTCCAGGCCGGACCCGTCCGGCAGCATGATGTCCAGCACGATCAGGTCGACCGCCGATTCCAGGGCCGCTTCGGCCTCGGCGAGGCTCCGGGCTGTCACCACCCGGTGCCCGGCTAGCCGCAGGGCCTCGCCGTTGATGTCGTTGAGGTCCGGATCGTCCTCAACCAGCAAGATGGTCGCCATCGGCCCCTCCGCTCCTTCCCGTCTCCGAATGGTCGATGCCGCCCACGCCGCCGCCGAGGCCGTCGTCCCGGCTGTCCCCGCCGTCGTCCCCGTCCGTGTCCGCCAGCGGCACCCTGATTTCCACCAAGGTCCCCTCGCCTACATGGCTGTCCAGGCGCAAGATTCCGCCGACCGCCTCGACGATCTCGCGGCTGAGCGGCAGGCCCAGGCCGCTCTCGCCCGCCCGTTCACCGGCGGCGCCCGGTTGGACCATCTCCGCCAAGAGCGCCTCCGGCATGCCTTCTCCGGTGTCCCGAACCCACAACGCCACCCGGGCGCCCTCCAAGCGGGCGCCCAATTCGACCACGCCCTGGCGGGTGTGGCGGGCGGAGTTGGCCAGCAAGTTCAACAACACCTGCGTCAACCCCTGCTCCGAGATCGCCGCAACGGGCAGGCGTCCCGGCAGCGCCAACCGCAGCCGGTTGCCGTTGCGTGCCACCAGCGGCTCGTATAGCTGGGCGCAGTGCCGTGCTACCGGCACTGGCAGGCACCCGCCGCCGGCCCGCTCATCGACCGGGTGGTCGCGCTCCAACAGGCTGTTCACCAGCTCGCCCAACCGGATGGACTCGCGGGAGATCACGCCCATCCGCCGCACGATGTCGTCCTTGTCGATCCCCAACCTCAGCTTTTGCGCCGACAATTGGGCATGGCCGCCCATCACCGCCAGCGGGGTTCGCAACTCGTGCGACATGGTCCGCAGGAATCCTCGCTGCAATTCGCCCAACCGTTGGAGGGATCTATTCGCGTCCCGCATGGCCTGTTCGGCCCGGCGCGACCGTTCCAGGTCCCGTTCCGCCCGCATCGCGTGGATCGCCAGCGCGATCATGTTCAGCACCACCATCCCGGCCATCGCCGTCGAGGTCAGCAGACCGGTGGCATACCAATGCGGCAGCGCCCAGCGCAGCAGGGTCTGCTCCAACAGGGCCACCGCCACCAACAGCCCCGCCGCCAGCAACACCAGCCGCTGCTCCACCGAAGGCCGCCGTGCCCGCGCCACCAGCGTCGCGATCACAAACACCCCCGCGACCGCTTCAGCCGCCACATATACCCACAGCAGGCGCGTGAACTGCCACGGCGGCAGGGCCAGCAGGCTGAGGCCGATCAACGCGAACAATGCCACCCCGGCGCGCCTGGCCCACCGCGCCACCAACCCCGGGAACGTGGCGCACAAATAGAGGATGAACCCGGAGGCGAATCCGAACAGCGCCAGATACTCCAACCGCGCCACGGGCGCGGCGCCGGCCGGCGCCAGCAGCGCCAGCGGCAGGCTCCCGGTCACCAGGTTGTAGACGCCAAGGCAGCCGCAGCACAAGGCGAACAGCGCGTAGGGCGCCTTGCGGCCGAAGAACGAGAACATCCCCAGGAACAGCAGCGCCGCCGCCAACGCGCCGCCCGCGAACAGGGAATCGCGCAGCACCAGCCGTTCCTGCTGGGCCGCCAGGTTGGCGGCGCTGCCCACATACACGGCGGGCAGACCGTAGTGGCGGACAAAACCGGAATGCCAGATCGTCAGGTCGGTCACGGGCGCCTCGGCGACCAGGCCGGCTATCAGGTTGCCCGCCCGGGCGCGGCTGTCCTTAGCCGTGGCGCCCACCGTCCCCCACGCGCCCACTTCCTGTCCGCCCGCCCACACCCGCAGGGCGTGGTCTGGCGCCGTGGCCGAGAGCGCCAACGGCTCCCCGGCCGGCAGGCGCACCCGCACCCGCGCGGTGCCGTACGGCGACGCCCAGTCCCCGGTCGCCCCGCCCGCCTCGCCAGGCGCGAGCAGCTGTTCTGGGTAATGGGTGAAGCTCTCCGGCGGCAACCCCACCACGTCCCGGCCCAAGTCCACGCCCGTCAGATCCAAAGCCCCGTCTCGCAGCGGCGCCGTCACGTGGTTCGCGGGCACGGTCCGCGCCCCGAGCAGGAACGAGCACAGCAGGGTCAGCACGAAGAAGCCAATCCCGCCAACCATCGTCCGCCTCACCGCCCCAACCCCTCCTTCCGCTCACTTCTCTTCTTGGTGTCCCCGAGGCAAACCCGTAGGACGATGCCGCCCGGCACTAAGGCCGGTACCGGGCGACTTGTTGCTGGGCGAGGATGGCGAGGCAACGTCACACCGATGGTCACAGCCCGAGGATCGCGCGGAGCTTTCGGGAGACTCTGCCCAGGTCGGCCTCGGCGAGTGCCCCGACGCGCCGGTCCAGATCGGACTTGTCGAACGAGAAGATCTTGTCGGTCATGACGAAGCTGACATCTTTCAAGCCGTTTAGAGGCGAGGGGTCGATTTGGACCCTGGCCGCAGCGTTCGGGTGCTGATGGGTGGTGATGAGGCAAGTGATAACCGAGCCGTAGACATCGTGCTCATCCGACCCGATGAGCAGCACCGGCCGCACCTTCGTGGCGTAAAGATCGGCTCGGGCCACCCAGATCTCACCGCGCATCGTTCAGAGCCCGCCGGGAGATGAGACGGGTAGTGGCCATGGCGTCCTCCTCATCGTCCGGTTCGGCTCGCAGGTCGAAGGGTATGCCTCTGACGGCCACGACCTTCTTGAGGTAAATGTTGACGCCGGCGCTAGTGGTCAGCCCGATCTCGGCGAAGATCGCCTCCGCCTGGCGCTTGAGGTCGCTGTCGACCTTCACGTTCAAAGGTGTTGCTGCCACACGTAGTCCTTCCGCCTAATAGATATACTTTGGACGTATCATAGCAGGATCACCCGATACCGTCCGTCCCGTCCGGGGTCGTCTGCGGGGGCGGGGCGTGGGGACGCCGCAGAAGCGGTGGACGATGCCGCCGACCTCGCCGGGCGGCATCGTCCACCGGTCCGCAGGCCAAGACTGCCGCTACGGCGCGTCTTGACCTGCGGCGGGGTGGGCCCTCAGGTTCGGTAACGCAGGCGGAGGTGGCGACGGCGGGCGGCCAGCAAGGCCGCGCCGGTGAGGACCAGGAAGGCCGCCCACAGCGTCGGCGGCCACACGTCGGCGCCTGTCACCGGGAGAGTCGCCTTGTCTCCGCCGGCGGGGTCTTGGCCGCCGGCGGAGACCACCGTGAACGATGCCGTCGCCGCGCCCGAGAACTCACCGGTGAAGGTCACCGTGTGCGCGCCTAAGGCGAACCCCTGGGGCACCGTGAACGTGACCGGGCTGATGTTGCCCGCCTCGTCGGCCGTCACGGGACCCAGCGTCAGCGGCGCGGACGGGTCCGCCACCGTGATGGAGACCGACTCGCCGGGCTCCCACGCGGCCCCGGAGGCGGTCTGCTCCGCGCCGCGCCTGACCTCTGCCAGGGCGACCGCCACCGTGGGCGTGATGACAGGCCACTGCCCAACAACCACCTTGACCGTCTCGGTGCTGGTGTTCCCGACCGTGTCGAAGACCGTGGCGGAGAGCCAGCGGGCCTCGGCGGTGGCCGGGTCGCCGGACGCGCCGGCGGCGGTGGCGGCGGCGCCCGGTCCGGCCGATGGGAGATCGGCCATGTTTCCGTCGTAGCGGAACAGGCCGTCCGCACCTGCTGTCACCAACTGGGTGCCGTCGCCAGCTTCGATCGCCACGCTGTGGCCGGCGCTGGTCCGGCCCAGCAGGGTGTAGGCGCCGGATTCGTCCGCGTAGACAAACCCGTTCGCGTCGGCCTCCAAGTACAGGGCCGGGGCCACGTCGGTGAAGTAGCTGGTGTATTCGCTGTAGGAGCTGTCGCCGGCGCCGTTGACCGCCCCCACCGTGATCAGCCGCGCAGGCGTTTGGGCATCGCCCGGGATCTGGACTTGGACCGCCTGGCCGGCCTGGGCGGGGCCGGTCGCCAAGACCGTGTCGCCGTCTCGCACGGTGTAGGTGACGTCCTGGTCGAAGGTCGCGTTGAGCGTGTAGCCGGCGCGCGCGTAGACCGAGGTCTCGCCGGTCTCCGCGTCCGCGCTGGCGTTGGCGCCATCGAAGGCCAGTTCGATTCCCGCAGGCGCGGGCACCGGTAGCGCCACCGGGGCGCTGGTGAACGCCGGGCCGGACACATAAGAGCCCGCGCCGTCGCTTCCAATGATGGTCCGCACCGGGGTGACCTCGAACTTGTAGGAGGCCCCTGGCGGCAGGTTGCCCACCGGCAGCCGGAACGAGCCGTCAGCTTGGACGTCCTCGTGCGAGACAGTCCACGCCAACGTCTGGTGGGGGGCCTGGTCAATATCCCAAGCCTGGCCGTCCTCGGCGGTGATGGCTTCGCCGCCGGGCGACTGGCTGAGGACCTGCTCGCCGGCGGCGGTCAGCGCCCGCACCTCGTAGTCGATGTAGTCGGTGTCCGTGTCCGCGCTGGCCGGGCGGACCGCATCCCAGGTCAGCTCAAAGGCCCCGTCGCCACTGGGAGTGACGCTGAGGGCGGTGAGCGCCGCCGGGATGTTCGGGTTGACCCAGCGATAGGTGTGCGGGGCGGAGCCCGCGCCCTGCGGGCCGGCGCTGACGGCGGTCAGGAAGTCCATGCCCTCAAGCACCTTCGCGCCCGTCTCGTCGACTTCGCCGGTGTCCTCCTGCAGCGCGACCTCTAGCTGGTAGTCGCCGCTCGGGAGGTCCACCGGCAGGGCCGCCAGCGCGCTGGCCAAGTCGACCGCGACCGGGCCGGTGGCGTCCACGGCCACGTCGGTGGCGAGCGTCGCCGCCGCCAGCCCGTCCTTGGAGACCAACTTCACTTCGATGAAGTACTTGTCCGGGTCGAACACGCCGGTGTCCAGATCGGTCAGGTGCTCCGGAGTGACCGTCAGAGTCTGGGAGGATTCGTCATACACGGCGGCGTCCAGGCCGGCAAGCGGGTCGGTTTGGACCTGCGAGCTGGTGAAAGTGGTCGTCTGGTCCTTCGCGGCCACCTTCCAGTTGGCGGACAACTCCGGGTCCAGTTTGATCAGGACCGTGCCGGGTCGCTCCTCGCCGGTGGCCGGGTCCTCGAAGGTCCCGCCGGAGAAGTCCACCGCGTTGGCCAGCGGGTTGGCTGCCCCGTTGACGGTGACCCCGGTGCCGCCCGCCTGGGATTCCCAGATCAGCGGGTAGGGCTGCCAGGCGCCGTAGCGGTCCTTGTAGAGCACTTCCAGGTTGTCGCCTGTCAGGCCCGTCAGTCCAACCATGTTGCCGTAGCCGTCCTCGCCGGTGATCGGCGCGAGTTCATAGGACGTTTGCGGGGTGGAGGCTTGCAGGACGCTGGCCGGCGCCGTGTTGCTCCCGAGCGGACTGACGGCGGCGCGAGCGCCTTCCATGCCGTAGCTGCCGACCAAGCGCCAGCCGTCGCCGATCGACACTGTCCCGGCCTCGTTGCCGTCGCTGTCCTCGAGGACACCCGCGGTCGACAGTTCTTGGCCCACCGAGAGGATGCTGATTCCGCTCCCGTTGACGGTGAACAAGTTCTTCGTCCCTGCGACTTCACCAAAGAGGGGGATCCAGAAACGCCAGCCCGCGTCTGCGTAGAGTTCCGCCGGCGAGTACTTCAGCCCGGCCTTGATCCAGCCCGCGCCGTCCAGGACCTCGTACTTGACCCACAGTTGATCGCGTGCGACCGCCGCGCTGAGCTGAGCAAGGAACCAAGGGCCGAGGTCCCAGTTCACAACAGGGATGGTGAAGCCCGGGACTTGGACGGTGTACTTGGCGGTCCCGCCGAAGTCGAAGTAGTAGGAGCTGTAGCGCTCCTTCTTGATGGCCGCGTAGAAAGAGCTTTCCTGGGTCGCCAGGCCGTACGTGTAGCTTTGGGTGCCCGACATCCTGGCGGACATCTTGGTCTCTGCGTTGGGATTGGTCATCCCGGCCCACTCTAGGTCGAAGCTCTTCGCCGCGAAGGGCAGGGACAAGAACCCAATGCCGACCGACTGCTCCTGGCTCCAGCCGAGGCGGCCGGGCCCCATGCGTATGGTGCCATCCAGTGTGATCAGCTCCACCACGCCCACTCTGCCCAGAACCTCGATGTACGCGGGCAGGATCAGCTTCTCCTTGGCCAGGTCGATCGACTTGGCCAGATTGTAGAGGTAGAACCCGCCGCCCTTGAATGTCACCAGCCTGGGCGGGATGATGTCGACGCCTGTCTCGCCGTAGCCCTTCATGCCGATGTCGTTGGGCACCAACCCGCCCGTCGCCTTGGACTCGACCAAGTCGAGCAGGATCGCCCCCTCGATGATTCCGTAGTTTCCTTCCAGGTCGAACTTGTACTGCCGCTCTTCCGGGAAGGTGTTGACCTTCGCGTAGTAGTAGTTGCCGTCGAAGATGTCGACGTAACTCAAGAAGCCGGTCTGGTCGTCGCCGATCAGAGAGAACTGCCCGTAGGCCTCCACCCCGTCCTTGCGGAACTCGCCGTCCACCAGGCGGTACTGGAGCCGCTCAATGTTCACGTCGATGATGTCCTCCGCCAGCCCAAAGACACCGAGTCTGAGCCGGCCGCTGAACAGGCAGCGGTCTTGCAGCAGCTTGAAGCTGTTGGTCACAGCATTGAGGCCTTGGCCCACCGGCAGCGTCCAGTTGCCGGAACGCTCCCACCTGAAGGTCACATTCTCGAAGGCGGGCGCGGGGTCCAGGTCCGGATCGGCGTATTCGGTCATCGAGTAGGTGGTGCCGCGGGCGAAGCCGGCTTCCAAGGTGCCGAAATTTCCTGTGACCGCGCCCGGGAAGCTGGCCTTGCCGCCAATCCCGGTGAGAGTGACCGAACCGCTGAAAAGGGGTTCGCGCACGGTTAACGTGTTGCCCTCAGAAAGGACATAGGTGAACAGGTTGTTCACCAGCACGCTGCCCTCGGAGAAGACGTAGCCCCCGGCGCTGGTGTTCCACTTCACCTCTCCAGCGAGGACCAGCACCACCTTTTGTCCGGCGGCGCGCCCTTCCAACTGGGCCTGGGTGTCGGCCGGGATTATCCGGTACCCCAGGTTGGTGCCGTCGCTATCCTCCAGCGCGACCACGCCGAGCAGGCCATACGGCGCGGCGCGCACGCTCCAGGTGGTGTTGACATTGGTGGTCAAGGCTGTGCCGCCCATGGTCAGCGTCAGAACGAAGGTCGAGTCCTGGGGCACGGCGCCGAGGGAGGCCTTCAGCTCCGGGCTGAGAGTGATCTGTGCGCCGTCGGAGCGGATGAGGTCGTCAGGCACCGAAACCTCAATGCCCGAGTATTCGTTCTTCAACGTCACCGTCCTCAGGATGGCCTGTTCAGCGGGCGTGAACGAGGAGAATTCCCCCCCGCCCTTGACCTGTACCAGGTAGTCGCCGACGATCTCGAGCTTGGTCGCCTCGTCCCAGACGCGGCTGTTCGTGTACGTTCTCTGAGGCTTCATCTTTTGGGGCCAGTGCTCGCCCTTGAACGAGATCACCACCTGGCCGTTATCCCACTCCGCCGGCGTGGTGAATTCGGGCATGGTGAAGGACACCGTGCCCCTCGACCATGCCCCGTCGCTCCGATCAGGGGTGAAGGTGAAGGGGATCTCGGAATCGCCCAAGGTGACCGCCTCAACTTCGAACAGGGTGTCGACCGGAAACGCCTTGAATGTCAGGTTGACCTGCTCGCCATTGGCAAAGCCATCGCTGTACACAAGGTCGCCCGGGTACCAGTAACCTGTGCCAGGATCGTGCACCCCCGGCTGGTGCCACGTCTTGGTGCTGCCCTCGGGTGGTGCGACGCGGTAGAGCTGGGCGGAGCCCCACCCGTCGCCGATTTCGACGTTGTACGAGTATTGGAGGCGATGGTACGGCACGCGCCTCTCCTCCCAATCGACATAGAGGATGTCGCCTCCCTCCAGTTCCAGCGCCGCCGGCAGCTGGTAGGTCCAGGAGGACCCCCCGTTGATTGCGTAGGACTGGAATTCCCTGGCTTCGGCCCAATCCCTGTGGAACACCGAGATGGTCACACCCGAGATGTAGTAGCCGGGGTCCTTGGTGAAGGTGGCCGTGAAGGACTCCCCGATCTTGGCCTCGTTAACGTCCAGCCGCACTCCCACATGCGCGGGTCGCACCGGGTAGATCGTCCAGCTCGGGGTTGTTGACGGCCCCAGCGTGACATACACGTTCACGGTGCCCTTCGGCATGGTGAAAGAGCCCGCGCCGTTCGCAATGGCCACGGCTGCCGTGCCTTCGATCTTCTGGCCGTCCTTGTTGTAGCGGGAGAACGTGACGGTCGCGCTGACTTCCCGGTCCGCGTGCTGGTTGTCGAAGGCGAACTCGACCAGGTCGCCCTCGGCCGCCGTCCACGGGTGGGCGCCCAGATCCAGCCCGGCGTCGATCCCCCAACGCAGCGGGTAGACATCGGCGTCTGCTGAGACAAAGGTGTATGGCCCGCTGTATTCGGCCGGCGCGCCCTCCAAGTCGGCGAAATCAGCCGGGTCGAACGCCAAGGTGTACTCGGTTTCGAAGTTCATGGCGCCGTAGTAGACCTGGTAGGTCCGCCCGTCCTGGCTCCAGGAGCCAGCCGGCAGCTCAGTCGGTTGGGTCACCCGCCAGTTGGACAGGCGCAAGGTGGGCGTCAAAGTGGTGTCCATCGGCTCGCTGAAGGTCAGGCTCACCCATGGCACGGCCTGGCTCTCGATGAAGTGCTGCACCTCCTCCACGTATGGCGCTGTCGCGAGCGCCGAGGTGACGTCCAAGGCGACGTCGCCGCGCGGCATCGTGAACCTGTACTGGCCGCGCGAGCCGGTCACCGACACGTTGCCGGAGAACAGCTGGCCGGTGGGGCCGTAGCGCGCATAGGTGGCGGACGTGATCCGGGGCACCTGGCCGGCCGGGACGGTGACGGTGAAGGTCACCTGGTCACCGGGGGCCGCGCGCGTTGGCAAGTTGGAGACCTGCACGCCGGCCGATGCCGTGTGGCTCAGCCCGTAGTCCGGAGCATCCCCAGTCTGCACCGTATAAGGCCCCTGATAGACGGGCTCCGAGCCCTCCGTATCAGCGAAATCGGCCGGGTCGAACTCCACCGTGTAGCGGGTCTCGTAGGCGAGCGACGGATAGGGAGCGCTGTACGTTTGGCGGTCTGCGCTCCAACTGCCCGCCGCCAGTTGCACTGGGGTGGCCGAGCGCCAACTGGAGGCAACCAGTGCGGGCCTGAGGGAGGTGTTCATGGTCTGGGAGAAGTTGACGGTGAACGCCTTGCCGGCGGCCCCAGTGAAGGAATAGCCCAGGCCGGTGACCCTGGCCGGATCGTCCGCGGCGGTGAGGTCGATCTCCAGGTCTCCCTTCGGCATCGTGAACCGGTAGATGCCGTTGGCGCCGTTGATCGGCACCGAGCCAGACACGACGTTGCCGTCTTTGTCGTGGCGGTGGAAGGCGCCGGTCAGATGGGGCGCCTTGCCCGCCGGGACGGTGACGGAGAAGACAACCTCGGCGCCCTCGGCCGCCCGCGCCGGCAGACCGGTCAGCGTGGTGTTCGGCGCCGTGGTGGCGGTCAGTCGGTAGTCAGGCGCGTCCGTCGACACGAAGGTGTAGGGTCCGGCGTAATTCGGCGCGATGCCGCCCACGTTGGCGAAATCGGCCGGATCGAACGCCACCTGGTACTGGGTCTCGTAGGCGATGCCCGGGAACGGGGCGCTGTAGGTTCGCTGGTTGGCGCTCCACGTCCCCGCCGCGAGCGCCACGGGCGTGGCGTCGCGCCAACTGGACAGGCTCAGCGAGGGGGTGCGGGAGGTGTCCATCGATTGGGTGAAGGTGACCTCCACCGTGGGGGCGGTCGGGTTGGCGAGCGAGTGGGAGACCCTTTCCACAGCGACATACGGCCGGTTCACGCTCAAGTTGCCGGTGTAGCTGTCGACAGTGGCGACACCGCCGTTGACCACCAAGGTCACGGTGACCGGCTCGCTGGCGAAGTCCGTGAAGCCGTCCGCGCGCACCTGCTCGGAGAAGATGTCAAGGGAGTAGGTGCCGTCACCCAGGGTGGCGGGCAACTGGAGGGAGCGCCAGCCGGTGTCATTGCCGTCTTGGGTCACGGGCGCCAGGCGCCCGTAGTAGTCGGTGTCCGGCCCCGTTCTCAGGGCGGCGGACAGATGCAGGCCGGCGGCGGTGGAGGCCGCCGCGTTCTCGTCGAAGACCATGATCGGCTGGTCCAAGGCGAGGTCGTCGTTGGTTCCCCAGTGCGAGAGCAGGTCAAGGTCCATGGCCTGGTCTATGACGGTCAGCTTGACCTCCGGGGTGGTTCCGGGCAGCGCCTCGGTGGCCTCCAGCACGCCTTCCTGGGCCACGTTCTTGCCGCCCGCCGCCGGCGAGGTGAACAGCACGCTCGCCATGTTGATGGAGGTCGACGGGCGCACCCCCACCTGGTCGGTGAGCAGGGAGAACGCCCGGTCCACCTTGATGACGCCGGCGTCGTCCACGTTCCACACCGCGCCGCCTTCGGTGTCATTCCCGCCGTCCACCAGCCACCACAGCGGCCCCAGAGTTGTCACACCCGGCAGGCCCAGCAGGTTCTGGGGCAGCCCGCCCGCGATCTCCCAGCTCAGCGGCCACAGCTTCTGGTCGGTCGGTGTTGGGGAGCCCTGGGCGAACATCAGTTCGCGCCCCACCATTGCCGCCTTCTCGGCGTCGCTGAATTCCGCCAACCGGGCCTCCATCGCCGCCTGCAGGTCGCTGCCTTCGTAGGTGCTGGGCCACGGGTCCGGGACGGTCCTGAATGGGGACGTGGTCTGACTGCCGTTGGGCACCAGGTCCACAGATAGAAGTGTCAGCATGCCGGAGTACAAGGGGTCGGATTCGATGGCGTACCAGACAATCGGGTCGCCCTCATCCGTCTGCCCCCAGTAGACCAGGGTCGCGTCAGCCGTCCCGGCCTTCAGGCTGTTCCACACGCCGTCCGCCAACGGCACCGCCTGGCCC
>JAISXH010000042.1 GCA_031270825.1 Bifidobacteriaceae bacterium | reverse complement strand
CTAGTGTCCCCCGCCTTTAATTCGCTGTAAAAGTATGTTACACTTGGGTGTGGCGGGAAATAGCCGGGGCGCGGCCCCTTTGGAATTGACGGAGACCGAGCGCGACCAGCTTGAACGCTGGAGGCTGGGGTCGGATCGGCGGCTCGCGGAGCGCTCGGCGATAGTGCTGGCGTGCGCGGACGGTTTGAGCGCGGCGCGGGCCGCGGCTCGGGCCGGGTGCAGCGAGCCGACCGCCGCGAAGTGGCGGCGCAGGTTCGCCGAGGGGCGGCTGGGCGCCTTGGCGGACAGGCCCCGCCAAGGCCGGCCGAAGGCCGGCCTGTCGCTGTCGGACGCGGAGCGGGCGCAGTTGGAGCGGTGGGGCAGGCGGCGCAAGTCCTCCCAGGCGTTGGCGCTGCGCTCTAGGATCGTGCTGCGCTGCGCGGACGGCCTGGCTAACGGGCAGGTCGCCGCCGAGCTGGGCTGCTCGATGCCCACGGTCGGCAAGTGGCGGGCGAGGTTCCTCGCGGAGCGGCTTGACGGGCTGGTCGACGAGGACCGGCCCGGGCGGCCATCGACCATCACGGCCGCGCAGGTCGAGGACGTGATCGTGGCGACCTTGGAGGAGACCCCGAAGAACGCCACCCACTGGTCGAGGAAGAAGATGGCCAAACGATCAGGGCTCTCGGAATCCACGATCGGGCGGATCTGGAAGGCGTTCGGCCTCAAACCGCACCGCGAGGACGGGTTCAAGATGTCCAACGACCCGCTGTTCGTGGACAAGGTCTACGACGTGGTCGGCCTCTACCTGAACCCGCCCGAGGCGGCGGTCGTGTACTCGGTCGATGAGAAATCCCAGGTCCAGGCCCTGGCCAGGTCTCAGCCGGCGTTCCCCATGATGCCGGGAATGCCTGAGAAGAGAACCCACGACTACGTCCGCCACGGCGTCACCACCCTGTTCGCCGCGTTCAACACCCAAACCGGCGAAGTCATCTCCTCGATCCACCGCAAGCACCGCGCGACCGAGTTCAAGAAGTTCCTCGCCAAGATCGACGCCGAGGTGCCCGCGGAGCTGGACGTCCACATCGTCTGCGACAACTACTCGACCCACAAAACGCCGGCCATCCAAACATGGCTGGCCGGCCACCCGCGCTTCCACATGCACTTCACACCCACCTACTCCTCCTGGCTCAACCAGGTCGAGCGGTGGTTCGGCCTCTTAACCCAGGACCTCCTCCAACGCTCCGACCACCGCTCCGTCCAAGCCCTCGAGAAGGACCTGCGCGCCTGGGCCGCCGCCTGGAACCAGGACCCCAAGCCGTTCATCTGGACCAAGAGCGCCGAACAGATCCTCGAATCGCTAGCACGACTATTACAACGAATTAAAGGCGGGGGACACTAGCAAGGAGTTTGTTTGATGAGTACGCAAGCCGGGCGCAGGACCCGGAGGAGCTATTCCCCGCAGTTCAAGGCGGAGGCGGTGTCCATGGTTGTTGAGTTGGGGAAGACGATTGCGCAGGTGGCCGAGGACCTGGAGTTGAACCAGTCGTCGGTCCAGCGGTGGGTCGCCAAGTGGCGGCTGGAGCAGCAGGACGGCGGGGTCGGCGCGGGGGTGGCATCGGGATGCACGAGGCAACCGGGCGCGACGGGCCAGGGTGGCCTGGCCCGCACTCAGCGAGAGGCGGCAGAGGACTTCTACTTATGTCTGAATGACGCTGGGCTCGGGGTGGAGTTGATTCCACTGGGCCCCGACGAGGCGGCGGTCGAGTGGACCTTCGAAACGGATAGGCGGATTCTTGTTCGCGCACCCGATTCAACCGGGCAGTTGATTATTGGTGGAGATGCCGGACCTAATGACATGACAGATTCCGAAAGGGGATTCATAAGCGCCGCCGAGGGTGAGTGGGGATTGATGATCGACGGGGTGGACCACAGCAGTCGATACGCGGAGTGCAGACAGACCTCCGCCCATTTCGCGATCAAGTCAAATGAGGCGCGCCCGCATTTCGCGATCAACTTGATTTGAGCAAGACGGCGAACCCGCGCATGTCGCCGGGTCGTGGCGCGTTGCTATGCATGGGGTGAGAGCACCAGCTTGCGGCTGCCGAAGGTGGCGGTGACTTCGACGGTGCCGCCGAGGGCTTCGACGTATGCCTTGAGGGTGGCGAGGCCGGAGCGGTCGAGGTCACCGGCTTCGAGGGCGGAGATGGTGGGCTGGGTGAGGTCCATGCGTTCGGCGAGCTCCTTCTGGGTCACGCCCTGTTCTGCGGATCTCGCGGAGTCGGTAGGCGCGCTCCTCGACCTCCATCCGGGCGACGTGCTCGGTCAGGGGCGAAACGGGTTGCGGATCGCGACGCCGCCAATGACCGCGCCGTCGGCCAGGTCCTCGGTCAGGACCAGGGGGCAGCCGGCCCCGGCGGCCGCCGCGATGACCAAGCCGTCCCAGTACGCAAGCTGGTGCGTCCGCGAGAGCTCGATCCCTGCCACGTCCACGGGCTCCCCGGTAGGCTTGAGGGAACCTGCTGACAAAAGAAGGACGGGCCACGATGTCGATCAGGACTGTGACTACCGCTCAGCGTGCCGAGCGCGAGCGCCAGGTCGCCGAGGCCATCCACTCG
>JAISXH010000026.1 GCA_031270825.1 Bifidobacteriaceae bacterium | reverse complement strand
GTGGGTTCTGACACGTTCACGGTGACGACTGATGGCGAGGGTGTGGCTGAGGCGCGGGTGCCGGTGGTGGCTGGTTCGCCGGTGACGGCGGCGTTGGTGGGCGCGGCGGATGGTTCTTATGGTCCGGCTTTGGACAGCAATGATTTGTCTGCTTATGGCAAGCCGCAGGGTGATGTGGTGTTCGTGGTGGACGAGTCTTGGACTATGGGGGCTTATCAGGACGCGGTGGCGGCGAATCTGAATCTGATCGGGGCCCGGTTGGCGGCTGAGATCGATTATCAGTTGGGGTTGGTGGGGTTCGGCGCTTACGCCCATTCGAACGAGTATGAGCATATTGATTTGCCGGCGACGGATTCGTTGGTGGATTTCGAGGAGGCGACTGGCCGGTTGCAGCGTAATGGCGCCAACGAGTGGGGGACGGACGCGATCGTGTACGCGTTGGGTTCCCGGGTGGGGGTGCGTCCGGAGGCGGCGACTTGTGTGGTGTTGTTGGCGGATGAGGACACGCAGACGCGTGCTGTGAGTGTGGAGGACACGGCTCAGGCGTTGGCGGCGGCGGACGCGACGTTGTTCTCGGTCATCAATCCGAGGGCGAACACGGTCGGTTATCAGGATTTGGCTGTCGGTTCGGGCGGTGAGTGGTTCGACATCGCGCAGTTCGCGGCCGATCCGGCGGGTGTGTTGGACGCTTTGTTGACGGGTTGTATCGCTTCGGTGACTCAGCGTCCGGATTTGTCGGTGGCGGTCGACGACGGGTTGGGTCAGGCGGCGTTGGATGAGTCGGGCGCGCACACGGTGGCGGTCGTCAACGATGGTTTGGTGGACGCTTCTGGTGTGGAGGCGGTGTTGGAGTTGTCCGGGCCGGTGGAGTTGGGGGCTGTGTCTGGCGGCGGGGTGGCGAGTCGTGGTCCGGGCGGGGTTTGGCGGGTGGTTTGGCCGTTGTTCGCTTTGCCGGCCGGGGACTCTGCCGAGTTCACGGTGGCGTGGGCTCCTGGCGTGGGGGCTGTTTCCGGTGACGAGGTCCGCGCTGATGTCGAGGCGCGCGACGACGGCGCGAACGGCGCTGATTTGTCGCCGGCGAACAATGTGGCTTGGGATGTGACGGTTTTGGTTGATCCGCCTGAGCAGGCGGTGTTGGTGGAGTACGTGGACGACGACGCCGCCGGCGCGCGGGTGTTGCCGAGGGCGGGGACGCGCGTCAGTTTGACTGGTCCGAGGTTGGGGCCGGTCGGGTTCACCGAGGCGGAGGCCCTGGCGGGCGTGCCGGACGGGTATGTGTTCGCCGGCGTCGACAACGTGGCTTCTTTCGACGACGACGATTCGGCTGTTCAGACGATCACGGTGCATGTGACGCATCACCACACTTTGTCGACTCTGGTGGTGACCAGGACGGTCGAGTATGACGGGGCCGGGGACGGCACCCCGGCGACGGTTGTCCAAGAGGTGTTGTGGCATGTGGATGTGGACGATGTGACCGGCGAGACGTTGTATTGGTCGGATCAGGGTTATCCGGAGGTTCCCTCCCCGGATGTCGACGGGCACGTCGTCGACCGCGATCTGGTGGCTGGCACCACGCCGGTCCGCTCGACCTCGGCGCCGCCGTCCGATTCGGTCGAGTATGTGGTCTATCAGCCGGTGGCCGCGCCCGCGCCGACCCCGACGCCGACTCCGACTCCGAAGGCGGCGTTGCCGGTGACCGGCAGCCAAGACCTGCCGGTCCTGGCGATCCTTGCCGCGGCCCTGCTGGGGATGGGCGCGGCCCTGGTCAGGACCCAGATGGTCAGAAGGCGCGAGCAGGCATAAGAAGAAGTCGGCGCGTCCGAGGCCGGATTCCTCCCCTCAGGACCGAATCCCGCCCCGGACGCGCCGGGCCTTCATGCGGCCAATTCCGCGAGGTCGGTTCAACCGGGCGCAGCCGAGGGGCTGACCGCGGGATCCACCGGTTCTGAGGGCTCGACGTACGTGCCCCATGAAATCCCCGCGCAGCCCCCGCCGGTCAGTACGTCAAACTCGCCGATCAAGGACCGGCCATCCATGACTCGATAGGTGAACATCGCGCCGAGTTGGTCCGGGAAGAGCCGAACCGAGCTAAGCTCCACCTCGCCTAACCGATCAGTGAGTGCGTCGAAGGCGGAATCGTCCAAGTGCCAACCGGGGCTGAGCAGTGCTTCAGCGCCAATCTCGTCGCCCGCCGCAACTCGGGCAAGAAAGTCTTCCAAGATTGCCGCTGAGTCGTTGTCACCGTAACTGCAAGTGGGAGACGACTCAGCGCAGCCGGTCAGCAAGGCCGCCAGCGGCGCCATCGCAGCGCAAGCGCGAACGAGCCAGACTCCCCGATTCGTCCCGCGTTCCGTCACAACCGGATCCGACCGCCCAGGCATGCTAGATCCGGTGGGCGAAGAACGTTGCCTTCGGGTACTTTGCGATGATGTCGGAAAGCGGCTTGTTCTTGGTGTTGGTCGTGTGGTAAGTCACGCAGATCTTGCCCTTAGCGTTTCGCCTGGTCACGATCATGGAGTGCTCGATGACCGACTTACCCGCATACTTGATCTGGACTATGTCGCCGACGACGGGTGACGAAGGCGACGTTAACACTCCGGCGCGCTTGGACTCCACGCGGGCGAATCGGCACCAGTTCTCGGCGTTAACCCAAGACCGCGTTTGCGTACCAAGGGCACCCTCCTGGTACCACCAATACTTGTCGCTGTTTTGCCAGACCCATCTACCTGAGTAAGCCCAACCACCGTCGCCGGGGAATCCGGTGTCGACCAGCGCTGCGCAATCGTCTAGCTCTAGCTGGCGTACTTCGAGGAACTCTCCCGTAGCCCCGTCCACCACTGCGAGGGTTTCGACTATCTCCGCCCCCTCGATTCCGTCATCGTAGGTTACGGTAACTTCGGTGCTGGCAGTTACCAACAGATTGCCTGTGGTCGTGTCCTCCACGGCGGTTACACCCATCGGCTCAACCGAGTGATCCACGACGGCGGAGGGCTCGTACCCGAGCACCCGCTCGACCAATTCGGCATTTTCGGCTGTCGTGGCGTAGCTGTCAGCGATCTGCTCAACGTTGTCCACGGAAGCGGCAGACAGCGCTAGGTCTTGCTCAATCTCGCCCAGCGCGTCTGCTATCTGGGAGTCAACATCGTAGTCGGTGGCTTCTACGACCTCGGTGTAGATCTGGTCGTAGATTTCCGCGACCTGCCGTGCCAAGATGTCTGTCTCGGCGGAGGTCAGGTCGGCTTGCGTGAAACGCGTCTGGATCGTTGCCGCAGGCGCGGGCGCGGCAGCGATCATGGACATGGTGGCCGCCAAGGCGGCGCCAACTAAGAACTTCTTCTTCAACTGAGAAGGTCCTGTCTGGTTGCCGCATCGCCCGCAACTCGGGCCAGCGGGCGTTTGGTAAGACCGCAATGCTACCGCGCCGGCCAAACGCCGTCCCCATACCACTAGGACCCGATGGGGTCTTTACGTCGGTTGGGACGCGCAGCTGCTCTCGCCTCCCCGGGCCTAGCACTGGCGAAAGCCAGTGAGCTGGCCGATTCTTGACACCTGCGGCGGGACGCCAGGCCTGCGAAACCGGTGAACAAACGGTTTCCCAGGCCGAAGCAGCGTTTGCCTTCCGCGTTTCCGCCGGTCAGCGTTCCGCTGCCCTGGGTCACCACGCTCCTAGCTACCTGACTTCCCGCCGCCGGTGGGCTCCAGGCGGTTAGGAGCGGGCGACCAGTTCCGCCTCGGTCACTGGGAAGCCGGCGAAACGGGTCAAGCGGATCAGCGGCGTGGGACCCATCAGAGCGGCCATGCCGGGATCGGACAGCAGGGCGGCGAAGGCCGTGCCCTCCAGTTGGCGCCGCAGCCAGGGGCCGCGCTCAGGATCCGCCAGCCACTCATTGGCTGTGGAGGCGGGGCTGAGCGGACGCCGGGTCGGGTCGCCGTCCAGATGGACCGTCGCCGTGGACCTGATGTCGCGCGAAGATGACCCGCAGCGGATCTCGAAATCCCCGCCTTCGACGAACCAGCGGTCCAATTCAACGTCCCAGAAGGCGAACGCCCGCCAATCCAGCATCAACACCAATTCCTTGGATTCTCCCGGCGCCAGGTCCGCCACCGCGAAGGCCCGCAGCTCTTGAGGCGCCCGTTCGACCGAGGCGACCGGGTCTGCCACATAGAGCTGCACCACCTCGCGTCCTTTCATGGGTCCGGTGTTGCGCACGGTCAGGCGCGCTTCCACGGACGGCTTGGGGCCGTCCGCCAGAACCCGGAGAGACAAAGGCGAGTGGTCGAAGGTGGTGTAGCTGAGCCCGTGGCCGAACGGATAGGCGACATCGAGGCCGCGCGCGTCATACCAGCGATATCCCACCAGCGTGCCCTCGCCGTAGTAGACATGCCCTTTGGCGCCGGGGAAGTTCCCGAACGAGGGATTGTCCGTAAGGCGCAAGGGGATTGTCTCAGCCAGCTTCCCACTGGGGTTGACCTGCCCGAACAGCAGATCGGCGGTGGCCGATCCACCCGCCTGGCCACCCAGCCAGCCTTCCAGGATGGCGCCGGCCTGGTGTCCCCAGGAGGCCACATCCACCACCCCGCCGTTGGCCAGCACGACGACCACCTTGGCCGCCACGCCGGCCACCTCGGCCAGCAACTCCAGTTGGGGCGCCGGCAGCCCGATCGACGTGCGGTCGTATCCCTCCGATTCGTGACTGGCCGGCAGCCCCAGGAAGGCCAGCACCACGTCTGCCGACGATGCCGCCGCCACGGCTTCCCGCACCAGTTCGCGGTCGCCGGCCTCGTCTTCAGCCACAAACCCGCGCGCATAACGCACTTCGCGGCGGTCCGCCACCGCGTCCACAATCGCATCGAGGGCGTTGTCCAACTGGGTCGGGTTCACCGCCGAGGAGCCAGCCCCCTGATAGCGCGGATGGCGCGCGAAGTCGCCGATCACGGCGATGGGGCCGCCGACGGCCGAATCCAGCGGCAGGAGGTCATCCTGGTTCTTCAGCAAGACCGCCGATTGCGCGGCGGCCCGCCGGGCCAGGGCGTGATGCGCGACTTTGTCGTAGGTCTGACCGGACCCGACGGCCGAACCGGCCCGGGCGATCAACTCCAACAGGCGGCGGACGGCGCGGTCGGCATCGTCCATGGTGAGACGGCCTTGCGCCAACGCGGCCCTCACGGCGGCGGCGCCGTGGCCGGACGAACTCGGCATCTCCAAATCGAGCCCGGCTTTGAGGTCTTGGGGACGGTTGTCGGTGCCGCCCCAATCAGACATGACCAGGCCGTCGAATCCCCAGGCGTCCCGCAACAGGTCGGTCAGCAGCCAGTGCGCGCCGGCGGCGTAGACGCCGTTGATCTTGTTGTAGGAGGACATGACGGTCCAAGGCTTGCTGGCGGTGACGGCTCGCGCGAAGCCGGCCAGGTAGATCTCGCGCAGCGTGCGGGGATCGATCTCGGCCGAGACGCGCATGCGGTCGGTCTCCTGGTTGTTGGCGGCGAAGTGCTTCAGGCAGGCGCCGACGCCTTTCGCCTGGATGCCTTGAACCATGGCCGCCGCCAAGTCACCGCTGAGAACCGGATCTTCGGAGAAGTACTCGAAGTTGCGCCCGCACAGCGGCGAACGCTTGATGTTGAGTCCCGGCCCCAGCACCACCGCGACTTGCTCCACCCTGGCCTCTTGGCCCAAGGCCTGGCCCACTTCGCGGATCAGGTCCGCGTCCCAGGAAGAGGCGAGCGCGGCAGCGGTCGGGAAACAGGTCGCCGGAACGGACTGGTTCAAGCCCAGGTGGTCGGCCGCTCCGGACTGTTTGCGCAGCCCATGCGGCCCGTCTGTGACCATCAGCGCCGGAACTCCGAGCCGCTCGATCGGCTGGGTGTGCCAGAAGTCGAGCCCGTCTAGGAGGGACAGCTTCTCTTCGTCGGTGAGCTGTTCCAGCAGTTGGTCAATGCGATCCCAGGTGACCGGGCGGTCATCCAGGCTGGTCGTGGTGATGTTGGCGGTGGTCATTTCGCTCCTCGGATGAACATGGTGGTGGCCGCCCCGACCACGGCGAAACCGGCCGCGATCAGGAACAGCGAGGTGTAATTGGAAGGCGTGGCGGCGCTGGCGCCAATGGCCAGGAACACGGGCGCCACTGCGGGAGCCAACGACTGCGGCAGGGCGTTGGCGATGTTGAACACTCCCAGGTTCTTGGCCGCCTCGGTGCGAGCATTGGGCAAGACGTCGGTGACCAGGGCGATGTCGACCGCCAGGTATGCCCCCAGCCCCAGGCCCCACAGGCAGGCGCCGTAATAGAGCACGTCAGGGCTTTGCGCCAGGGCGAAGACAGCCAGGCCCAGGGCGGCCAGCACCGCCGCGATGATGACGAAGATCTTCCGGCGCCCGGTGCGGTCGGAGAATTGGCCGCCGAGGGCGGCGGCCAGCGTCAACGCCACCGCTTGGACCACCATCAGCCGGAGTTGCCAGCTGAGGGCCTGGGATGAGCTGTAGCCGAAACGGTCCTGCAGGAAGTAGATCTGATAGTTGTTGTAGGAGGCGAAGCCGAAGAAGATCAAGAAGCGACCGAGCCATGCCCAAGCGAAATCGGGATACTTCCGCGGCGAGACCCAGAAGCCTTTCAAGAAGGACGCCAGGTGGAAAGGCGTGGCGTCCTGGCGGCGCAAAATGCGGTCCTTGAGCAGGAACGCGAGCGTGAAGACGCCGGCCACCCCCAGGATCGCCGGAACAATGATCATCAACGAGATGGGCAGCTTGGCCTGAGCGAACCAAAAGGCCAGCGCCACCCCGATCAGCGGCGCCAGGCTTTGGGCGACTCCCAGCCACCCGGAGACTTTGGCCCGCATGCGCTCGGGGATCTGGTCTGGCAGGATCGCCTGCAGCGCCGCCTGGGTGGCGTTGAAGCAGGCCTGCGCAAGGGCCCAGCCCACCACGACCATCCAGACATGGGTGGCCAGGCCAATGATGGCGAGACCGATGGCCCCGCCCAGCACGCCGCCGAACAGCCACGGCCGACGCATGCCGAGCTTGGACGAGGTCCGGTCTGACAACGCGCCCGCGATCGGGTTGGCCACGAAGGCGAAGAACGCGCCCACGCCTGTGACCACCGACAACGCGGCGATCTTGCCGGAGTCGGTGGTCAAGGCCCCGACTTTGACGGCCAGGGTGGACACCACCGGCGTCATCAGCGCGATGTACATGGTCAAGTAGGCCATGACGTAGGCGAAGGCGATCCCGGCTCCGGCCTGGCCGGAGCTGGTCGCGGGCTTTGGGCCCACGGGATTCAGGACCTGGCGCACTTCGCTCTCCAGGTCTGGTGGCGATTGGGCGATTTCCTCTTGGGTTCGGGGCGCCGGACTGGGCGGCAAGGTGGTGGCCACTGGATCCTCCTTGATCGATGGTGCTTCGAAGCACGTCCGAATTGGTTTTCAGATGGGGCATAGGGCCAGGGCAGACTCCGGTCGGGGGCTGCTGGCGGTACGCGATTGCTTGGTTCGTACTGCTTGGCCTCCCACCCTGCGCCGGGCGGGTCCGTCAGGCAATGCGGGCGCCGCTTTGGGTCGCGATGTGAACGCGGCTCGACGGCCCCAGCGGGTCGGGGCGAGGACTGGGCTAAGGCGGGCGGACGGCATCGGCCAACCGGTTGGCCACCTGACCGCGCTGGTCAGCGCGCGGCGAGTGGTGGGCGTTGGCGGCGGCGCCCACCACTCGCCCAATTCCGCTGTGGGCGGAAGTAGGCTGTGGCATGGATCACACTGCGGGATTCCCCGGGCCGCTGCGACATGACCGCCAGCCCTGGCTTAGCTTGTTGCCATGACAACTACGACCCCTATTCCGACCGTCTCGGACCTGGATCGATTTGTGGACCTGGCCAAGAGGGTGTTGCCGCCCGAATCCAAGTGGACTCAGTTGGAGACCTATCCGGGCTCTCTGGCCGAATGCATTATCGACTCGCTCTGGTCTGAGCGAGTGAAGTATTCAACCGTCACCCGGATTATTGAGCGCTACCGGACCTTCCGGCGCTGGGTCGGCGCGGATGCCGACCAGGACGGCGCTCCCGAATTGGCTCGCTCTTTCGACATCGGGATGGACGCCTGGATGGACCAGATCGGCAACCACCAGCGCGCCTACTCCCGTGATGACGCGCCCCACAAAGCCGAATTGGTGCTGGAAGGCGCCCAAGCCGCGATCGCCGCCGAGGTGGAGACGACTGCTCAGCTACGCGAGGGCTACGCCGGCGGGACGCAGCCGTATCTGGACTTGCACCGGATGTGGTTAGAGCTGCCGTCGCAGCATTCGGGCCTGACTTGGGAGCGCCTGCTTCTGGTCAGCGGCATCCACTCAGTGCCGCCGGATCTGTGGCTGGCGCAGTTCACGGCCGACGCCGTTGGCCACCAGGTCTCCAATGAGCAGGCTCTGACTTTGGTGGACCAAGTCGCCGCGGTCATGGGCACATCCGCGTTGAGGCTGCGTAACGCCATCTGGCAATACCAAACCAAGCACGACCGCGCCGAAGGAACCTCGCCGGCCGGTTCGCACCGCTTGGCGCCAGGCGCTCCGGCGGGCGAAGAACTCTAGTCCCGCAGGGCCCAATTCGCCTCTCGACCGCACGGGCCGGCAGTTCGCGGCGCCTTAGGTTGCCGCCGTCCGCCGGTGTTGGCAGCCTCGGCTGTCCGATGCCGTCGCCTCGCCCGTCCGCGCCGGCCAGTGCCACTTCGCGCCCGCCCGCGCACGTCCGGACAGCTCTACCGCCGCCATGACACGTCCGACAGGACCACGCCGGTCCGCGTCGGTCTGCGCCCGTGCGGACAGCTCTACCGCCGCCATGACACGTCCGAAAGGACCACGCCGCGTTCGCGCAGGCCCGCTTCGAGGCGGTCCAGATCGCCCGGCCGGGGCAGGCCGACCATGACCAAGTCGCCATCGATGGCGACGGCTTGCATCCGGGCAGTGGCGTCCGACAGCGGATAGCGGCCACGCCCGGCCGGCGTCAAAGCGAGGAGTTCCTGGTTGGCGCTGGCAATCAGCGGGGTGGAGCTGGGCTGGTCTGGGCGGTAGGGGCCGGCCACCACCGCGTCGAGCAGACCCCACAGGCGACCGGCCCGCTTGCGCGCGGCCTTGAGCCCATAGCCCGTGAACGCGAGCACGTCAAAACCCTTTGCACTATCTGCCGGGGAGATATCGGGCAGGCTGGAGGCAACGCCGGCCCGGACCAGTTGAACGACTTCGGCCAGGCCCGCGGCCTGGTCCAACGGCTCGCCCCCGGTCAAGGTGAGCCCGTCCAGGCCGCCATCGACAATCGCCTTGACCAAGGTGGCGGCCAGGTCCTCGGCCGCCCAGTCGGCGCCAGCCCCCGATTCCCAGGTGTCTACCGAGGCGCAGCCGGGGCAGGCTAGCCGACAGCCTTGAACCCACACAGCGGCGCGCCGCCCGAAGCCAAGCACCGTCACCGCCGCCAGGATGCGGTTGACCTCGACAATCACCGTTTGGTCTCGAGTGCTGCCATCATGTCCGTTCCCTTCCCGGACTCCCATCTTCCTCCGAGCGGCGCCGCCGCCGGCCGGCCGAGGAGGCCAAGACCGGCCCCGATCAGATCAAAAGTCGACGTCGTCGGCCAAATTGCCGCCGACTTCGGCGGCGAACCGCTCTTCGTATTCGGCCTGCTTTTCGGTCTGATACTCCAGGAAACGGAGTGTGTCTATGGAGCTTTCCTGGCCGCTGGTCCTCAAGGCCAGGTACTCCATCGTGATCGACTGGAAGTCGCCCAGGCTGACACCGTAGTTGTCGGCAATCCACTGGGCGCCGTCCAGTCCCTGCGCGTAGGCGGCATTCCGGGCCCCGCTCAGCTCCTCGAAGAACCAGCGGTCGCTCTTCAGCTTAGCGATGGTGTCAGCGGCCTGCGGCGAAGGCGCGGCCTGGATGGCCAGCAGCTTCGGATTGGCGATCTCGCCTTGCCAATACTGTCCCAGGAGCTGGGCCAGTTCGAAGGTCGAGTCCTCGGCCATGCGCTGCCCCCAAAGGGTGTTGACCTCGTCCCAGATGGCGCCGTCGATCCCCATCGCCTGGCAGACGGTCTGAGCCGGGGTTCCGCCGGCCACCACGCGGCTCATCTCCGCCCAGTCTTGAAACGATATACCGTGAATTGGCTCCAGATTGCTCATTTAGTGATCCTTTCCTTTCGGTTCAGCCGTGCTCTATAACTGAGCCGGTCTCTTCAACAAAGCGTCTTTCGTGGTGCTCCCGGAATTCAGGCAGAATCAAGTTGAGTTGATCGTAGACGGCGCGCAAGTACCGCTTGTGGAGAAGCGGAGCATTTAGGACAGCCTGGACCCGAAGCTGCTCCAATCCGGCTATCTCCTGTTCGATCTGAGCCTTTGTCTTCTCGTCACGACCAATCGCGCTCAGTTTCAACTCGTGTATTTCGTGGTAAAGGCGGCGCTCCTTGTCCTTCTCGGCGGTGTGATCCGCCAGCACTCCGGCGGATCGCCGAACGGCCAGGTCGCGGGCTATGAACTGGATACGGCGGGCGTCGGCGCCCGGCTTGAAGTTATGTAGCGCGCCGCAGTAGGAGCAGGAGATGTGCACTTCGATGAAGAACAGACGCTCGATCTCCAGTTGGGCGCCGCAAGTTCGGCAGGAAAACTGGTTCCGGGAAGACTGGAACGAATCCAGAATGGCCTGATACTCCGTTTCGAGGTCTTCCTCGGCGGTCTGGCGCAGTTCGTGGTCCAGAGCGCGCAGGGTGTCTTCAAACCGCTCATAAGCGTCGGTGCAGACGCTCATGAACTCGTCCAGTTGGCGGCTGACAGGATCGTGGATGTCGATCAGTTCGCGCACCTGGTAGCGGAAATCAACGATCTGGTCCTCCCAAGTGGTGTGGGCCTTTTCGCGGATCTGGTCGATCTGCCCGAACGCCGCCGAGAGCAGTCTTCCGTGCGAGGCCTTGTGCGGATCGGGATCGGTCCGGCGGACCTGGACCAACTCCGCCTTGGCGGCGTTGGCGAACTCGGTGGCCCTATCCTCCAGGCGTCTGAGGAAGTTGAGCCAGCGGTCGTGTCGGTCGGTTAGCTCTTGGCGTATATCGTTCGACTCGGCGCTCATGGCTCAGAATTGTCCGCCGGCCCTAGGAAAAGACCTTTCGTCACGGCCACGCTGAGGAAGGTGTTGCCGCAGTAGGCACAGGTCGTCAATCCGGTGTTCCGGCTGCGGGGCGCCCCGCAGCGCGGGCAGGCGTTCACTTTGGCGCTGGGAGCTGGCTCTTGACCGCCGCCGCGCTGCTCGCGGCGAGATCTGGCGGAGAGATTCCGCAGCAGGTCGTCGGACTGACTCATGCGCCTCCTTGATCGGATTGCGAGCGGGCGCCCCTTGGCCGATCGCGCCAATAGGGCATCTCCCGACGGGCTGCCTACGAGCACCGCACTAGCAGCGGTGTTTTCGCTCAGCGCCGACCCACGCGCTTGGCTCCTCCGACTTGCCATTATGCCACCGTCACCCGGCGCGCTCGGCCAGTCGTCTTATGGCCGACCCACGATCTAGTCCCGGTGTTTGGCCGGGGCGGTCATCGGCGGTTATCAGCTAATAGAGGCTATTGGCGCGACCGGTCGGCGAAGTGGTTCGGCAGGGTGGCCTGCCAGGCCTGGCGTAGCTGGGCCAGCGGCAATTCGAAGCCGTCGCCCTCCCAGTCGATCGAGAGCGATTCTTCCGGCGCCTCGGCGGCAGGGTTGGCGGAACTCGACTCGGGGCCGGCCCCAACGACCCGACCAGTTCCGGCGGCCTCCGCGCCCCAGGCCGCGTCGGCCCCGTCGGCCCCGCCGGCCCCGCCAGTCCGGCCCAGCGCTATGACCGGGCAGCCGGCTGCGGCCGCCAGGGCCTGGAACTGATCCTGCGCGGCCGGAGTGACCGCCACTAACGCCCGCGCCTGCGACTCGGAGAACAGGGCCTCGAACGGCGTCAGGCCGTCCCGGACCAACATCGGGTCGAGCCGCACCCGCGCGCCCACGCCGTAACGCAGACACGCCTCCACCAGCGCGGCGGCCAGGCCGCCATCGGACAAATCATGCGCCGCCGCGACCAGGCCGGCCCGAGAAGCCTCGATCAGCACCGCGGCAAGCGTCCGCTCCGCGTCCAGATCGACGGCGGGCGGCAGGCCGCCAAGATGCCCGTGAATGACATCCGCCCAGGTAGAGCCGTCCAACTCGGCGGCTGTGCGGCCCAACAGATAGATCGCCAGGCCGCCGGCGCGCCATCCGGACGGCCGCACCCGCGCCACCGAGTCGAGCACTCCCAGGACGCCCACCACCGGTGTCGGGTGGATCGCCGAATCGATCCGGCCAGGGGCGCCCGTCTCGTTGTAGAGCGACACGTTGCCGCCGGTCACCGGCACTCCCAGTTCCACACAGGCGTCAGCCAAGCCCTCCATCGCCGTGACCAGTTGCCACATCGAGGCGGGCGATTCCGGCGAGCCGAAGTTCAAACAGTCGCTGACCGCCAGGGGCACGGCGCCCACAGTGGCGACGTTCCGATACGCCTCCGCCAGGGCCTGGCGAGCTCCGGTCCTGGGGTCGAGCTTGGTGTAGCGGCCGTTCCCGTCGGTTGCCAACGCCACCCCGAGACCGCTGGCCTCGTCGACGCGGACCACACCGGCGTCATCGGGCATCGCCAAAGCCGTGTTGCCCTGCACAAAACGGTCGTATTGGTTGGTTATCCACTCCCGCGAGCACAAATTGGGCGATGCCGTCAGCTGCAGCAACGTCGCAGCCAACGCCGTCGCTGTGTCCGGTCTGGGCAACCGTTCGGTGGTGTCCGCCTGCAGGGCGTCCTGCCAATCGGGACGCCGGTGAGGGCGGTCATACATGGGCGAGTCGCGGGCCACGGTCTTCGGATCGACATCGACCACCAGTTGTCCCCGGTAGTCGACTCGGAGGCGACCGCCGGCCGTGACCTCGCCGATGGCCGAATACTCGACGTCCCACTTGCGGGCGATCTCCTCGAAGGCGGCGAAATTGGCCGGCGTCACGACCGCCATCATGCGTTCCTGCGACTCCGACATGAGGATTTCCTCCGGCGTCAGAGTCGGATCGCGCAGCGCCACTTTGTCCAGGTCGACGTGCATCCCGCCCTCGCCGGCAGCCGCCAGTTCGGAGGTGGCGCAGCTGAGCCCGGCCGCGCCGAAATCGGATATGCCCTCCACGACACCGGCCTGGAACAGCTCCAGGCAGCACTCGATCAGCACCTTCTCCTGGAAGGGGTCTCCGACTTGCACCGACGGCCGCTTCGACGGGCCGTCCGCCGCGAATGTCTCGCTGGCCAGCACCGACGCCCCGCCGATCCCGTCGCCGCCGGTTCGGGCCCCGAACATGACCACCAGGTTGCCCACTCCGCAAGCGTTGGCCAAATGCAGGTCCTGATGCCGTAACACCCCCACACAGGTGGCGTTGACCAGGGGGTTTCCTTGGTATGAGGGGTCGAAGACGGTTTCTCCGCCAATGTTAGGCAGGCCCAGACAGTTGCCGTAGCCGCCAATCCCGGCCACCACGCCGTGCACCACCCGCGCGGTGTCGGGATGGTCGATCCGTCCGAACCGGAGTTGGTCCATCACCGCCACCGGCCGGGCGCCCATCGCCATGATGTCGCGCACAATCCCGCCCACGCCGGTGGCGGCCCCCTGATACGGCTCAACAAACGAGGGGTGGTTGTGCGATTCGATCTTGAAGGTGACAGCCCAGCCGTCGCCGATGTCGACCACGCCGGCGTTCTCGCCGATACCGACCATCAGCCGTTCCCGCATCTGGTCGCTGGTCTTGGCCCCGAATTGGCGTTTGATGTGCAGTTTCGAGGACTTGTAAGAGCAGTGCTCCGACCACATGACTGAGTACATGGCCAATTCCGCGCCGGTCGGCCGCCGCCCCAGAATCTGCCGGATGCGCTGGTACTCGTCTTCTTTGAGCCCCAACTCGCGCCACGGCTGCTTGGCGTCCGGGCTGGCCGCGGCCCGTGCCACGGTGTCGACGCGGCCGGCTGGCGTGGAGACGCCATCGCGGTGGCCGGGGTGGGCCTGATCCGGGGTGGCGTTGATTTGATCTGGGTTGGTCTGGCCTGGCGCGGTCATCGCCGTCCTTCGCACCTCGGGTCTGTCATGGATGCGACCTAGCCTAGTGGCCGGGCGCCGCCCGGGGAGTGTGGCTGGCTGGGTGAACGCCTCGGTTCGGCGCGCCTGCCGGCCGCGCGCCGCCCGGCCTGTGCGTCTACCCGGGTCGGGGTCTTGGCTCGGCACACGTGCCAATCGGAAGCCGGTCGGAGTGCGCGTACCTGGGTGAACGCCTCGGCGGGCCTACCGGCCGGACGCCGGCGGCGGGTTCACTTCGGGGTGCGGACGGATTCGGCCGACAGTTTGCCGGAGCGGACGTATTGTTCGCGTTCGGCGCGAAGCTGATCGACGTGGGCGGCTTCGAATGGCTGGAGTTCGGCGTTGACGGCCAGTTCGAGGAGGTGATCGGCGAGGCCCGGATTGCGGGCCAAAACCGGCCCATGGAGGTAGGTCGCCAGGATGCGGCCTTGGACGGCGCCTTCGGCGCCGTCGCCGTCGGGGCCGCCGGCGCCGTTGCCGATCCCCCGGATCACCTCGGCCAGCGGCCGCGCCGCCGGCCCCAGAGCGGTGCCGCCGCCATGGTTTTCGTAGCCGGTCAGCAGTGGATAGCGATCCACCTGGCCACCCGGAATCGACTCTTGGCGGCCGGTCGGCCGATCCAGCGCCGCGCAGCCGCCCGGTTCGCTCAACCGGTCCAGAGAGTTGACCCCCAGCGGAATCAACGGTCTGGCCAGGACCTCGCCAACGGCCCGGGGGCGGCGCCGTCGGGTGGTCGCGTCGAGCAGGCCCAGGCCCGGCTCGATCAGTCCGCCAGAGACCTCGAAATCATGCCCCATGACCTGCAGTCCGGCACAGACGGCGAAGATCGCCGCGCCGCGTTCGGCGGCCCGGCCGAGCGCCCCCGATTCACGCAGCGCCCGGCTGGCCGCGATCTGCGAGGCGTCCTCGCCGCCGCCCAGGACATACAAATCGGCCGATTCCGGCACCGGCTCGCCCGGCCCCACGGTGATCACCCGCGCCGACAGCCCGCGCGCGGCCAGGCGGCGCGCCAACACCTTCAGGTTTCCGCCGTCGCCATAAGTCCCCATCAAGGTGGGGTACAGATGCACGATGCCGACCGTCTCGCCTCCGGGGGAGCGCTTCAGCCGGCCCGGGCCGGGGCTGGCTGCCAAGCCGCGCCGGACAACGACGGATGTCGGGCCTCCGGTCGGTTCGCGGCTGATCGTGTCGGGGCCTGTCCCCCATTCGATCGAGGGCTGATCGTCAGTCATTTCACCACCCGCGCTCGCAGTTCTTGGAAGGCCGTGTAGTTGGCCACCACGTCCAACGCTTGACCAGGTGCGGCTTGTTCCACGGCGGCCAGCGGGTCCAGGCTGACGCCCAGCACTTCCAGGCCGGCGGTGTCGAGCCGGACCGCCAGGTCGAATCGGCGCTCGCCCGCCACCCAGCAGGGCCGGCCGGCCCACTCCTCGACGGGGACGTCCCAGATCCAAGAGGGGTCGCGGCCGTCGGCGCCGCGCGCGTTCAGCACGGTCACCAACAGGGCTGGCGAATCAGCCACCAGCTGCATCATCTCGGTCCAACTGGCGGGATTCTTGCCCAGCAGCAACCTGGCTTCATGGCCCTCCACACTGGAGCGCACATATCGTCCATCGACGTCTGTGACCTGCGCGAACGCCGCAAGTGCGGCGTCCAGGGCGACTCCGCGGGCGGACACGGCGGCCAGCGCGATGGCCGCGTTGGCGACATTGAAGCGGCCTGGCAAAGCCAACTGCGGACGGACGGTGGCCGTGGGAGTGACGACCTCGGCGGCATCGGGCGTCAAGTACCACCGCGCGTCGGGGCGGGCGAACCCACACTGGGGACAAGACCAACTGGCGCCGGACCGGTCCAAGGTGGCGCCGCAGTTGGGGCAGAGCGCCGAATCCTCGCCCCACCACTGGCCGCACCCGACCCAGGTGACGTTGGGCGCGGCGCTGGCGGCCCAGGCCACCATCGGGTCGTCGGCGTTGGCCACCACCTCGACCTGCGGTCCTAGGTCTTGCGCCATCGCTCGCCAGCGTTCGGCCAGCATTCGGACCTCGCTGCCGCGGTCCAACTGGTCGCGGCTGAGGTTCATCAGCACCAGCTGGCTGGCGGCGGTGGCCGCGGCCACGGACGGCAGGTGGGCCTCATCGACTTCGAGGGCGGCGAACCGGGCCTGGCGTGAGGAGGACAGCGCCGTCACCACCCCGGCCGCCATGTTCGCGCCGGTCAGGTTGTGGGCCACCGGCCCCAACGTGCGCAGCGCTTCGGCGATCATGCGTGTCGTGGTGGACTTGCCGTTGGTGGCGCTGACCGCGGTCACCTGCATGGAGGACGCCAGCCGCTGGACCAGGGACGGGTCGATCTTCAGCATCACCCGCCCGCCGATCACCTGTCCCCGCCCCCGGCCGACCGCGCGCGAGGCCGCCGAAGCGGCCCTTCCAGCGGCAATGGCCAAGCGGGAACGCATCGGCAGCGTTTCAGACACGTCCTCTAGCCTGCCATTAACCGCCGCCGGGTCGATCTGCCTGGGAAACCGGTGAACAAACCGAACAAACCGGTTTCCCAGGCCGAAGCAGCCTTTGCCTTCCGCGTTTCCGCCGGTCAGCGTCCCGCTGCCCGGCGTCAACACGGTCGGAGCGTGGTTATTCACCACGCTCCTGGGCCGCGAGACGGCTCCGCCGCCGCAGGGCGGGGCCAGGGTGGATGTGCGAGCGTAGTCGTCATGAATGACACAGCGATGACTGGAGGCGCCGCCACCGCGGTCGATAGCGACCGGGTGTACGGGCCTGATCCGAAGCATCGCCTAGACCTCTATCACCCGGCTGACGCCAACGGCGCCTTGCTGCTCGACATCCATGGCGGCGGCTGGTTCCAGGGCGACAAGTCCAAGGAGGCGGCGATGGCGCGGCGGCTGGCCGCCGCGGGCTATCTGGTGGCCGCGCCAAACTATCGTTTCGCGGACGGGGCCGCCGGCGTCAATCTGTATCCGACCCAGGTGGATGACATGTTGGCGGCGGTGAGTTGGCTCAAGGGGGCGACAGCGCTGTCATTCGACCGCGAGCGCATCGGGGCGATCGGGGGATCCTCGGGCGGGAATCTGGCCTTTGAATTGGCGTTGTCCTTGGGCATCCCCGGGGCCTCCTGGTCGGGTCTGCTGGACCTGGCCGGTTTCATGGCCCGGCATGGCGACGCCACGCCCCACCAGGCGGTGATGGACAGTTCGGCCGCCAGCGCGCAGATCGACCAGGGCGGCGCCGATCCGGGCTACTACAAGTGGCTGGTGTTCAACCTGTTGGGGCCGGACCTTGACGGTCTCGATGTGGCCACGCCGATCGGCCGTGTCACGGCTGAGACCGGGCCGATGTTCTTCGCCAATTCGCTGGACGAACTGGTCCCGCCGGAGGAGATGTTGATCGCCGCGACCACCATGATGCGGGCGGGGTTGCCCTCGCGGACTGTGCTGCTAGAGGGCCGGCGCCATGCGACCGGCTACATAGAGGATGTCTTCGAGGAGACGATTCGCTTCTTTGGGCACTACCTGAACGTCTGACCAGCGGCCTGTGCAGGCTGACGGCCTGGCGCCGCTCGCGCCGTGGCCTGGGCAAGCGCGATCAGACTGGAGGTCGGGCGGTGGACCTGCGGCCGGCGGGAGCGTTCCCTTTCAGGTCCGCCGCGTGGCGCAGCCGCCATGGCCATGAGTGACGGCGCCGTACACAGCGATGGCCGGCAGCGACCCGCTGTCAGGTCAGCTTTGGGCCCAGGTCAACAGGCAGTGCCCGGCCCGCGCCTGGCCCAGCGCCAGTCCGCCGTCGCCCGCCGGCGCCAGGCGGTGGGTCAAGACCGGTCGACTCTTGGAGCCCGATGCCGTCAAGGCCGCCACGGCCGCCAGCGTCGCGCCGGTCAGCAACCGGTTTTGGAACACCCCCCCGGTCAGTCCCAGCACCTCGGCGTCCTCCCTCTCGGCGGCACTGACCAGCGCCGCCGCGATGATCGCGGCCAAACCAGAGTGGAACCGCCGTGCCAGGCAAGCGCGCTCTTGTCCCCTGCGGGTTCCCCCGATCACGGCGCCCAGCAGGACGGCGAGAGCGCCATTCGGACCGCCGTTCGGATCGCCGCTGGGCCGCCAGGCCGCGCATTCGGCGTGGACGCAGTTCCGCGCCAGGCGTTCCAATTCCATGGCCGCTTGGGCTTCGTAAGTGACGCGTTGGCGCACGCCCAAGATCGAGGCCACGGCGTCAAACAGCCGCCCCGCCGAGGTGGTGCGATGAATCAGACCGGGAAGACCGCTGGCGGCGGCGACCGGCAGCTGGCGCAGCAGCGCGACCTCCTGGGCCGAGGCCGCCGCCAGGGGCGGCAGTGGGGAGCCGTCCAGACCAGAGCCGTCCAGACCCAACTGATCCATCAAAGCGACGGCGCATTTCCACGGCGCGGCCTGCGCGCTGTCTCCGCCGGGCAGCCAGTATTCGTCCAAGTGCCAGATCCGCTCGAAAGCGAGCGGATCGGCCGTTCCGCCCAGCGCCAGCACCTCCGAGCCCCAGATCGCGCCGTCCAGGCCGTAGCCGGCGCCGTCGAAGGCGGCCACGACAGCCCGGGTGTCGGGGCTGATCCGATGTTCGGCCAGCAAACTAAGCGCGTGGGCGTGGTGATGCTGCACCTGGATCAACGGCAGGTCCCGGTCGGCGCAGTAGCGTTCCGCCCAGGTGGTGGTGGCATAGTCGGGATGCAGGTCCGCCACCACTAGTTCGACGTCGCGGCCGTGCATGGCGATGAGCTGGCGGACGGACCGCGCGAACGCCAACTGGGCTGCCGGCGACTCCATGTCGCCAATGTGAGCCGACAAGAAGGCCATCGCGTCGCGGGTGACCGCGAAAGTGTTCTTGAGTTCTCCCCCCACCGCCAGCACGGCCCCGCCACCGCCCCCTTCGGCTGAATCGCCGCCGTTCAACTCAATGCCGGTGGGAGACGGTAAGCCGCTAGATTCCGCGCCGGCGCCGGCGCCGTTGGCGGGAGCGGTCCAGCATTCGAGCGCGATCGGCAGCGGAGCGTAGCCCCGCGACCGGCGGATGGGCAGGATGGTGGCGCCGTCGGCCAGCAGCACGGAATCCTCGACCGGCACGTGAATGGGCCGGTCATGGGTTAGGAAGGCGTCTGCGATCGCACCTAGATCGGCCACGGCCGCTTCGTTTTGGTAGCGCAGCGGTTCGCCGGCCAGATTGCCGCTGGTGGCGACGTAAACCTCCTCGCCTTGGACCAGCAAGTGGTGAAGCGGCGCCGAGGGCAGCATCACCCCGACATCGCCCAGCCCCGGCGCCACGCCTGTGGCGAGGTCGTATCCGGCGCTCATCGGCGCCAAGATGATCGGCCGTTGCGGGCTTGCCAGTTCGCGGAGTTGCGCCGCCGAGAGGTCGGCGAAGCGCGCCGCGCTGGCCGCGCTGGCCGCCATGACGGCGAACGGCTTGCCCGGACGCCGTTTGCGCTCGCGCAACCGGGCAACGGCTGGCGCCTGCCGCGCGTCGCAGAACAGCGTGAACCCGCCGATCCCCTTGACCGCCACGGTCCCCCCTGCGGCCAGGATCTCACGAGCTTGCCCGATGCCGTCTTCCCAAGTGGCGAGTTCAGTCCCGTTGGCGTCCGCCAGCCACAGCCGCGGTCCGCAATCGAAGCAGGAGATCGGCTGGGCGTGGTAGCGCCGGTCGGCTGGGTCGCGGTATTCGGCCGCGCAGGCCGGGCACATCGGGAAGGCGGCCATGGTGGTGGCGGGCCGGTCGTAGGGCAGGTCACGAATGATCGATAGCCGCGGCCCGCAGTTGGTGCAGGTGATGAACGGGTAACGGTGGCGCCGGTCGGCTGGGTCATGCATCTCCCGAAGGCAGTCCGCGCAGGGCGCCACGTCCGGCGGGATGAGCGTGCGCGCGCCGGGGGTGTGCCGCGACGGCACAATCCGGAAGGCGTCCTCTTCGGCGACCACCTTGGCCGCGGCGGCGCTCGTGCTGGCCACGTGGGCCAGCGGCGGCAGGCCGCCGAGCACAGCCGCGATGAATTGGTCGGTCTGCGCGGGCGTGCCTTGGGCTTCGATGAACACTGTCGACTGGTCGTTGCCGACCAGGCCGGTCACGCCGTGCTCGGCCGCGACGCGCGCCACATGCGGCCTGAACCCGACCCCTTGCACCACCCCTCGCAGCTTCCAGTGGCGCCTGACCAACACGCCCACAGTCTACGGCGGCGCCACGGCTGTCGCCGCTCCTGGCCAGGCGTCCGCCCTTGCCGGCCCGGACGCTAGTCTTTGGGTCTGTGCATGAACTGTCGCTGTGCCGATCGATCTACGGGATCACAGTTCGCGCCGCCGGCGACAGGCCGGTCGCGCGAGTCTGCCTCGACATCGGCCAGCTCCGCCAGGTGGTCCCGGCGACCCTGGCCCGCTGCTGGGAGGTGGTCACCGCCACCACGGCCTTGGAGGGGTCGGTCTTGGTCGTCAATCACATCGCCGCGCGGGCTGTGTGCCAAGATTGTGGGGCCGGTCTGGCCCTGGGGCCCACACCGGCAATGGTCTGCGGGACCTGCGGCGGCCGGACGCTACGGATCGAGGCGGGCGAGGAGTTCTTGGTCCGGTCCATCGACGTGGCGGCCGGCTCCGGCTCGCCAGGCGCGACCGAGTCTTCAGGACGGCCGTGAACAACTGACGTCTGGCCAGCTACCACCTGAGACGCCAGCAAGCGAGGGGAGAACAACGATGGGAAGATTCCACCGCCACGACGATGGCACCGTGCACGAGCACGGCCCCGACGGCCACAGCCACACGCACGGTGACGTGCCGCCGGCCGGGCACGGCAGCGGCCACGGCCACACGCACGGTGACGTGCCGCCGGCCGGGCACGGCAGCGGCCACGGTGACTGGGACGGCCACAGCCATACGCACGGCGACCTGCCGCCAGCCGGGGACGGCAGCGGGCACGGTGACCGGGACGGCCACAGCCATACGCACGGCGACCTGCCGCCAGCCGGGGACGGCATCGGGCACAGCCACGAAGGCGGCCCGGCAGCCGCTGGTGCGGACGCCAGGCGGAAACGCGATCACAGCCAGGACATCGGCGATCATTCGGGATACGAAACCGGGCTGGAGCGGATCGAGATCCTGGAGCGCATCTTCGACGAGAACGACGCCGCGGCGGCCGCCAACCGGGCCGTCCTGGACGCCGCCGGGGTGGTCGCCGTCAATGTGATGTCCTCGCCGGGGGCGGGCAAGACCACGCTGCTGGCGGCCACCCTCGACGCCCTGGCGGGCCAGGTGCGCTGCGGGGTGGTCGAAGGCGACATCGAGACGTCTTTGGACGCGGACAAACTGCGCGGGCGCGGCGCCCAAATCGCCCTGCTGAACACCGGCGCCGGGTTCGGCGGCGAATGCCACCTGGACGCTCCGATGGTGGCGCACGCGCTTCGCGAACTGGACCTGGACAGCCTGGACCTGGTGTTGATCGAGAACGTGGGCAACCTGGTCTGTCCGGCGGAGTTCGATGTCGGCGCGCACCGCAAGGCGATGGTCTTCTCGGTCACCGAGGGCGAGGACAAGCCGCTGAAATACCCGGTCATGTTCAGGGCGGTCGATGTGGTGGTCCTGAACAAGGTCGACCTGCTGGCCTACGTTCCCTTCGACGCCGCCGCCTTCGAGGCGAACCTGCGCCAGATCAACCCCGACGCCGCGCTGATTGAGACCAACGCTCTGACCGGCGAGGGAATCCAGCTATGGCTGCGGTGGCTGCAGGCCGCGTTGGTAGACTGAGGCGGTCATAGCCCGTTGGAGGGGGCCGCCGTGGAGCTTTTCGGAATCAGCGGATCAGAGTTCCTGGTCTTGGTGGTTCTGGCTGTCCTGGTGGCCGGCCCCAAAGGGGCTGTCCAGGGATTGGCCGCGCTGAAGAAGGGCTTGGCCGCCTTCAGGGCCTGGAACGCCCGGCTTCGCCAGGATTCCGATCTGGGCGCTGTGGCGGCCGACCTCAAGATCGGACCCGGCGGACTGGACCTGAGCCAGTACGATCCGCGCGCTTTGGTGCGTCAAGCGGTCAAAGAAGAGATGGACGCCTGGGCGCGGCAGGCGGATTCGTCATCGCGGCCCGGCGACGGCGTGGCCAGCCGGGCCATTCCGGCGCCTGACAGGGAGGGAACGCCATGAGACCTTGGCACTATGTTGTCCTAGCCGTAGTAATCCTGCTGGTGTTCGGCGCGGGCAAGCTGCCAGACATCGCCAAGTCGATCGGCCAGTCGCTGAAGGTGTTCAAGAAGGAGGTGCGCGAATTGCAGGAGGAACCGCCTGCGACTGCGGCGCCACCGCCAGCCGCGTCATCCGGCGGCTCGCTGCCTGAGGCCGCCGGCGGCCCGGCCGCCCCGGGGGACCCTCCCGCTACATGAGCGACTCGGTTGGCCCAGGCGGTTCTCACGGCCAGGCCGGCTCGGATGGCGCCAGCTCCAAGACCATGCGAGTGGTGGAGCATTTCCGGGAACTGCGCCGCCGCCTCATCCTGGCGATAGCCGGAGTGCTGCTGGCCAGCGTGGCGGGCTGGTTCTTGTACACGCCGACAGTCGATTTCATGTCCGAACCCTTGGCCGAGATCGCCGACACCAACGCGCAACTGAATTTCCAAACTATCTCGGCGGCCCTTGATCTGAGGTTGAAGGTCTCGTTATGGCTGGGTCTGTTGGTCTCGAGCCCGTGGTGGATTTACCAAGCCGCGGCTTTCATAGGGCCCGGTTTGAAGCGGCGGGAGCGGTTGCACACGATCGGATTCGGCTTGGGCGGCCTGATCCTGTTCGCGGGAGGCGCCTACTCCGGCGTCCTGGTGGCGCCCCGCGCGGTCGACATCCTGGTGTCCTTCGTGCCCGAGGACGGCGCAGCGCTGATTTCGGCCGCGTCCTATGTCAACTTCTACACCTACCTGGTGATCGCTTTCGGGTTGTCCTTCCTGGTGCCGGAATTGCTGGTGGCGATGAACTTCGCCGGCCTGGTCCGGGCCCGTTCGCTGGTCAAAGGCTGGCGGGTGGCCGTGATCGCGGCCTTCGCGTTGGCGGCCGTCATCAATCCGATTCCCAGTCCGCTGCCGATGATCATCCAGGCGCTCGGCATGTTGGCCCTCTACTGCCTGGCGATCCTGGTTGCCTACCTCCACGAGCGGCGCGTGGCCAAGCGGGACCGCCGCGACGGCGATCCTGCTGATTCCGCAAGGGAACGGTGATCGTGCTGATTCCGCACGGGGACGGCACTCAAGGGGACGGTGATTGTGCTGATTCCGCAAGGATGCGGCCGGCGACTGCTGGCGGGCTCAGTCAGCGTCGTCAGGGGCGCCAGGGGCGCGGATCGCTCCCAGTTCGGCGAAGGCCGCCAGCGACAGGGCCGCCGATTCGGCGTCCAGCACTTCGATCGCGAAGCCATGCTGGACAAGCACGTAGTCGCCGACCTGGGCCTCGGGCACGTAGGCCAGGCAGCAGGTGGCCGGCACGGTTCCGGGCTCCAGGCGGGCCATAGGCAGCGGACCGGCTTCGATCGCGACGATCCGGGTCGGCACAGCCACGCACATCGACTCTTCACCTGTCCTTAGTCACAGTGTTGATCTTGACGCCCATGTGCCCGGCCGGAGCGGCCACGCAGGGCAGGCACGGGTCCGCCTCGCGGATCGCGTTCTCCAGGGCCAGGTGGTCCGAATCGCCGGTCAGCGCCCGAATCAACAGCCGGGAGAGCCAATACTCGTTCTGCGCCGTGGGCGTCAGCACCAATGCTTGGTCAACCTTGCCCTCCTGGTCCACCCGATACCGGTGGACGAGCAGGCCGCGAGCGCCATCGACCCAGCCGACGCCGACCCGGCCGGCCGCCGCTGGCCCGGTCTTATCTGGCTCGGTGTCATCCCGGCCAATCCAGTCCTGGCCGGCGACCAGATCGGCGATGGCCTCGACGCAGTGGACGGCCATGACCGCTCGGGCCGCCAGGGTCCCGCCGCCCCCTCGCAGCCAGTCTTCCCGCAGTTCAGCCGCCACAGCCGTGGTCGGCGCCGCTACCCGCAGGCCGGCCACCGGTCCCACCCGGTAATGGCCGCCATCTGCCCCTCCGGCCAGCAAAGACGGGCGCGATGCCGCCGCCTCCGGCTGGGCCAGAGCGACCAGGTCGTCCCACTGGCTGGCCAGCGCGCCCGCCACAATCACCTGGCCTGCCGGATCAATCGCGCGCAGACGCTCTCCCAGGGGATCCAGCCGCCCATCGGCATCCACCAGCGCCACGTCCGCGCCCAGAAATGTGTCGCTGCTAGCAGCGTGACGCTCGGCCGTCGCCGCCGGATCGTCCTGCGCCCAGCGGAACAGGTCGCGCGCGCCGGCCAGCGCGGCCGCCACAGACTCGGCGCAAGCGGTGGCGGCATCGGCCACCATGGCGCCGGCTGCCCCGCCGACCACGGCGGTGGTGGGGAAATGGCCGGGCGATCCAGCGGCCGCCATGGCCAGCTTGCCGAGCCGCCGCAAGGCCAGCGCTTCCTGGCGTCCGGCCGCGAAAAAGCTGGTGGCGTGCATGGTCAGCATCGAGCCGTAGTGAAGCAATCGGCGGACGCGGCGCGCTTGTGCGGGGATCGAGGCGATCCCGTGGAGGGCTTCGAGGGCGGCCACCCCGGCCAAATGGTGGGCGGCCGGACAGACTCCGCAAAGGCGTTCCACCAGCGGCGGAACCTCCGCGACCGGGCGCCCGAGCAGCAGCGGCTCCAACCGAGGCAGGATCGACAAGTCGAGGCGCGCGTCCAGCAGCGCCCCCTCCGGGGAGCGCTCGGCGATCACGCTGGCGTCCGCGCCATCCACGGCTTGGTCGATGATCAGCCTCACGGTCACTGTGCCACCATAGTCCGGTGCACGAATTGGGTCTGCTCCGTTCCGTGGTCCGCGCGGTGGACGGCGCCGCCGCCAAAGCCGGTGCGGGCGGCGTGGAGCGGGTCGGCCTGCGGGTCGGCAGCCTCAGCGGCGCGGTTCCCGAGGCCCTGCGGGGCGCCTGGCCCTTGGCCGTCGCAGGCACCAGATTGGCGGGCGCCGAACTCGAGATCGAAGAGGTGGCAGCCGCCGTCTTGTGCGCCGCCTGCGGTTCCGAACAGCCGGTGGACCAGTTCTACGCCCTTCGATGCCCGTCCTGCGGGGCACCCTGCGGCAATCTGATCCGGGGACGCGAGTTCGAGGTGGCCTTCGCCGACGCGCGGACCTGACCGCGCCAGCGCGCCCAGCGCCGACCTCAGGTCGAGGCGGCCCTCGCCGACGCTCTGCCCTAACGGCGCCAGCGCGCCCAGCGCCCAAGGGAATTCGAGGCGCCCTTCGCGGACGCCCAGACCTGATGGCGCCAGCGCGCCCGGCGCCCAGGCGGACCGCAACCCGCGTTGCTGAGTCAAGGCGGCAAATCTGCCGCCCACTATCCCCGCCGGCCCGCCCATTCGTCCAGGACTGCCGCCGCCACGGCTGTGGCCTGCGGCAACGCGGCCTCCACAGCCGGCGTCAGGCCCAGCGCCAGCTCAACCCGGCCAGGCACGATCCCGACCACCACGACCTCGCTGGGCTCGCTTCCGAGCAGGCGGGCGGCGCTGAACACGTCGATCAGCCCCACCTGGTGGGGAGACAGCTTGGCGGCCAGCAGCCTGGGCAGTTGGTCGCCGTCGAGGCGCAGAACATCGCCGGGCGCCCCGCCCGCCACGGCGTCGAGGATCAGCAGACGTTCGGCGTCCTGCACCACAGGCAGCAAGTCCAGCCCGCCGATGCCGCCGTCCACGTACTCGATTTCCGCGTCCGGTCGCGCTCGCCTAAGGGAGGCCAACAGCGCGGGTCCCAGGGCGTCATCGGACATGATGGTGTTGCCGACCGCTAAGACCGTCACCTTGCTCTGTCCGGGCCGTCCGCCCCGGTCACCCGGCGCGCGGGCGGGGACGGGCCGAAGCTGGGGGGCTTCGTTCGGCGGCGTTATTGGTGTTGGCGTTGTTGGTGTTGCCGTGACTGGCGGTGGTGTGGTCGCTGGTGGTGTGGTTGCTCCCGGCGGGGCGGTGCGGGCGGGCTTCGTCATCCGATTTCCGGCGCGTCCACCGGCTTGGCGCCCTGACGCAGCCAAACGCCGCCGTTGATCATCGAGGAGATGCCGCCGTGGCGTTCCAGCGAATCGGCCCGGACCGCCAGATAGACGTGCACGATCACGAAGGCCCACAGGCAGAACATCATCATGGTGTGGAACAGCCTGATGAACGGGATGCCGACCCAGTGGGCCGGCGTCGCCATCAACTCCCAGAACCAATTGGTCTGGTGGTACAGGCCGAACAACGTCAACCCGGTGAACATCTGCACGCCGCAGGCCAAGTACACGGCGGTGTAGGTCAACTGTTGTAGCGGGTTGTGGCCCAAGAACAAGGGCGCGTGGTTCTTGATCAGGGCATAGTGGCCCAGCACCTCGCCGAGGTACTTGACGTCCTGCTTGGACTTGAGCGGCCACCATTCGTTCCAACGCTGGTGGCGGTCGCGGGAGGTGAACGCCGCCACCACCCGGGTCAGGCCCAGCACTATCCACAAGAACCCGACCGTGAAGTGGACCATGCGCACCCAGCCCATCTGGAAGCCCACATCCGCGCTTTGCCCGCCAGCGGGTCCGAAGAACGGGTCCATGATGATGTAGCCGGTGCAACTGAGGGTGAAAACCGCCGCCACGTTGATCCAGTGCTGCACGCGCAGCGACGCGGACCAAACCTGCACCCAGGCCCAGTTGGACGGACCCGAATTCGGCAGCGGCTTGGTTGGGCCAATGCCGATATAGACAAAGCCCTGCATGGTGAACGGGCCGACCTGATCGCGTCCGGTCACCGGCGCGGTCGCCACCGCCAGCGGGCGCCAGCCATGGGCTTGCGCCCAGACGGCGTTGCGGCGAAGCAGCCCCTTGTCCTTGCGTGAGACGTTGGTTTCGGCCATCACGGCTTCGAGGGAGCCGCGCATGACCACGACATCGGAGCGGTCGTCCCCCTCCAGCGGGAAGTAGCGCACCATGGTCAGGCTGTAGCGATGCTTGGGGCTGGCCGGATCGAAATCGGCTGAATCAACCTGAGGCTTTTCCAAGTCGGGCCGGTCTTTCGCCACCGCGACCGCCAAGGCCTGGTCGACTGGGTCCTGGCTGCCGACGCAGGTCACCGCCGCCAACCCCAGAACGACCCCTTCGCTCAGCCGGCCGAGCGTGAACTCTCCCCCAACGTGCACCTCCGGGTGGGTGGGGCCGGCTGTGGCGGCTGGCAAGGGGACTATGCCGGCCATGGTCAGGCCTCCAGCCCGGCGTGTTCCCGGCCGCTGGGATCAAGCACATGGACGGCGCAGGACATGCACGGATCAAACGAGTGGATGGTCCTGAGCGGTTCCAACGGTCGGTCCGGCTCGATTAGGGGATGCTGGCCGTTGCCCGCCAGGGATTCCTCGTAGGGTCCCTGCTGGCCGTCCTTGTCCCTGCCTCCGGCCAGCCAGGTGGTCGGGACCACGGCCTGATAGCGGGCCACTTTGCCGTCCTTGATGGTCACCCAGTGGCTGAGGTTGCCGCGGGCCACCTCCACGAACGACATTCCAGCGGACTCAGACGGCCAGGAACTCGGCTCCCAGCGGGTCGGGTCGAAGACGGCGATGTCACCGCCCTTGAGGTTCTTGACGAAGGTCGGGAAGGTCGTCTCCGCCAGGATCTCGGCCGAGGTCAAGCATTCGACGGCGCGGGCCAGGATTCGCCCGCCAGTGGAATTCAGCTGGCCGGCGGTGATACCAAGCTGTTCGAGGGCGGAGTCGACTATTTCCACGGTGCGCGCGTGCCCCTGGGCGTAGGCCAGGATCACCCGCGCCAGCGGCCCCACTTGGACCGGACGGCCATCGTAGCGGGGAGCTTTGCACCAGGTGTATTCGTCGGCATCGGCCAGCCACTCGTAGGGCGGCTTGGGGCCGGTGTAGGCGACTGTTGTCTCGCCCTCGCTGGGTCTGAGTCCAATGTCTCCGCCCTGGTAGGAGTACCAGGCCGAATGCACCCATTCTTCGATCTTTTGGGGGTCGAACGGATGGATGGTTCCCAAATCGCCGTCGAAGATCACGCCCGGTTTGATACTGGTGTGGGCAGACGTCCAGTCCGAATGGGCCGGGTCGCCGCCGAAGGTGGCTCCGGCCATGCCCACGGCCAGGTAATTGTCTTGGGCGGCGCCAATGTCGAAGTAGTCCTTGTAAACCCCGGCAATGGCCAGCGCGTCCGGAACGTAGCAGGACTTGACGAATTCCAGCGATTCCGCCACCCACACGCCCACCTGGTCCACCTGAACCTGGTTGATGGACTCTGTGTGACCCTGGTCAATGGTGCAGGCCATGCCGCCGACCAGGAAATTCGGGTGAGGGTTCTTGCCCCCGAAGACGGTGCCGATCCGAATCATGGACCTTTGGAACTCCAGCGCGTCCAAGTAGTGGGCCACCGCCATCAGGTTCGCCTCCGGCGGCAGGCGGTAGTCCGGGTGGCCCCAATAACCGCCGGTGAAGATGCTCAACTGGCCGGAATCCAAAATGCCCTGAACCGTGTCGCGCACCTGAGTCATTCGTTCGAGGGTGTTCCCCTTCCAGGTGGAGCCGATCGCCCTGGCGAAATCAACCGCCGCCTGCGGATCGCCCAGCGCCGCCGAGGTCACATCGACGAAGTCCAAAGCGTGCAGGTGGTAGAAGTGGATGACATGGTCTTGGACCTCCTGCGAGGCCAACACCATGTCTCTGATCAGCCGCGCCTGGCCGGGCGGATTTGAGCCGATCGCGTTCTCCACCGCCACGATCGAGGCGATCGCGTGGACGGAGGTGCACACCCCGCAGATGCGCTGGACAAAGGCCCAAACATCTCTCGGGTCGCGGCCTTGGACGATTTCTTCCAGGCCGCGGAACTGTGTCGTCTCGCTCCAGGCCTTGGTGATCTTGCTGTCCTCGGTCTCCAGCTCGATGCGGAGGTGCCCCTCAATTCGCGTGATCGGGTCGATCACAAGCCGTTCTGCCATGGTCTATCGCCCCTCTCCAGAGCAACCGCAGCCGCCATCGCCGTCTTTGCTTTTGCCGCCACAACAGCCGTCTGCGCCTCCGGCCGGTTCGTCGCCGAAGGCGGCCAGCGGCACCGCGGCGTTGGCCTTGCGACTGGTCGAGCGCCTAACTGCGGTCAGCCCGGCATGGACGCCAACCCCGGCGACTGTGGCGCCGACCAGACCCCAGCCGATCTTGGTCGCGGTCGACTCCACTCCCAGGCCTCTGACATCCGGCAGGACCTGGTAGAAGGGCGTGAACCGGTCGAAGAAGTCCTTTTCGGTGCAGCCGATACAGGGGTGGCCGGCGCCAATGGGCCAACTGGTGTGCAGGTTCCACTGGAAGATGGGGCAGGGGCTGAAGGTGGACGGACCCTTGCACCCCACTTCATAGAGGCACCAGCCGGCGCGGGCGCCATCGTCGTCGAACGAACGCACATACTGGCCGGCGTCGTAGTGGGCCCGGCGCGGGCACGAATCGTGGATGCGCTGCTCGTAGGCGAACAACGGCCGCCCTTCGGCGTCCGTCTTCGGCAGCGCGTCGTGAGTCAGGATGTAGGAGACGGTGGCGGTGATGACCTCGCCGATCGGCGGGCATCCGGCCACGTTGATGACTGGCTTGTCGCGGATGATCTGATCCACGCCAACGGCTCCGGTGGGATTGGGCCGTGCGGCCTGCACCGAACCCCAGACCGCGCAGGCGCCCACGGCCAGGATGGCGGTGGCTTTCTCGGCGGACTTGCGCAGGACCTCTTCGGCGGACTCTCCGCCAATGGTGCAATAGATCCCGCCGTCTTTGGTCGGGATGGAGCCGTTCACCACCAAGATGTGGTCCTCGGCGTTGGTGTCCGCCAAGGCTTTGTTGGCGGCGTCGCCGGCGGCCGCCATGACCAGTTCGTTGTAGTTGACCGACAGCAGGTTCAGCACCACTTCTTCGACTGTGGTGCCGCCTGACCGCAGGGTCGACTCCATGCAGCCGGTGCACTCCTGCAATTGCAGCCAGACCACGTTCGGTTTGCGGACCGCCGCGAGAGCCTCAGCCACCTGCGCGGCGCTGGCCGGCTTGGCGCCCGCCCCCAGCGCGAAGATCCCGGCCAAGACGCCGCAATAGGCTAGGAAATCACGCCTTGAGACTCCAGCGCGGGCGAGGTTTTCGCCCAAAGTCGGGTCTTGCCATCCATCCAGTTTGTACGCCACGCCATCGCCTCTCACTGGGTCTCGGGGAATCATGGCCACGACCACAACACAAGGCCGTGATCGTTAGAACGGCTCCCTTGCTGCGCCCACGCAGATTCTACACAAATATGCCCGGCATCCGGACCTTTGTCCCGCATCTGTGCGAAGTGTCGACCACTCAGGCGGGCGCTTCCAGCGCCGTCGGCAGCCGGCGAACGCGCAGCAGCGGCGCCGCCGCGAATGCCAATATCGCGCAGGTGGCCAGGCCGATCAAGCCGACCAGACCGACGCTCAGACCGGTGGCGGAGCCATAATCGGCCAGGGCGCTGGCATCGAATGAATGCGCCCGGGCGGCATCGGCGAATCCGACCGCCGTCGCCGCGTACTCCAACCCGTCAGGCGCCGAGGACGCCAGCGGCGACAGCAGCGCGGCGGCCACCACGGCCATCCCCCCGAGCGCGAACACGGCCGGCCGCCCGGTGCGCTGACGCACGTCGATGGCCGCGAAGCCGGGCGCCCAGGCGGCCACCAGGCCGACCACCAGGCCGGTGATCAGGCCCTCGCCCAGGCCGATGAGCGCGTGCACCCCGAGCATCGACCCGGCCAAGGCCCCGAACGCCACCGGCATGGTCCCGCTGAGCGCGTAGAGCAAGGTGAACGCCCCAGCCGTCACCGGCACGGAGACCGCGCCTCCCAGCGCGGCCACGGCGCCGATGCCGACCGCGCCGCGCGGCCGTGCCCGTTCCACGGCCCAGCCCGTCAGCGTTGCCACCACCGCCATCAGTAGGATGTTGGTCCCAAGCGCGCTCAGACCGCCATCGGCGAAGGCCAAAGCCTGCACCACCAATACCGTGCTGACCGCCAGAATGCCACGCGCCGGTCCCAGCAGCGCGGCCGCCAGGGCGCCGCCGAGCAGGTGCCCGCTGGTCCCGGAGGCGACTGGGTAATTGAGCATCTGGAGGCCGAACACCAATGCCGTGGTGGCCGCGAACGCGGGCGCCCCGCTGCGGTCCCCCAGCGACATCAGGGCAGAAGTCTTGCTCGCCTCGCCGGAACTGGCTGGTTCGTCCCAGGTCCGTGTTTGCCGTCGCGATTGGCGTACCGCCAAGGCGAGCGCGCTCACGGCCAGGGCGCCGGTCACAGCAGAAGTTGGGTCATTCAAGAAATGATCTGGCACATGCATTGTCACTCCTAGCGCGGGTCGTCGGTCGGGGCCGCCATGGCACCGTCTCCATAAGGGATCGTACCCATCCTGGCATTGGCACGGTCTCGCGGACAAAGCGGCGATTCTTGCGCCGGTTTGCCCGGCGGGCCCAGACCTGGGGCCGAGCCGCTGATCCGGCGTCGATCTCCCCTCGGATCCCATCTTCTCAATGGCCGTCCGCTCCTCAGCGCACAAATGACGGTAACGTTGGCCCACAGCAGCACCCTTCCCAGTAGAGAACCTTTGACAGTCCTCATCCTAGGAAGGGTGTTGCACTTCCGATTAGAAGAAGGGGTTTCCGCCCCAGGTCGGTGGATTGGGTATGCACGTAGGGCTGTGCGGGCGTAGTTCAATGGCAGAACAGCAGCTTCCCAAGCTGCCAGTGCGGGTTCGATTCCCGTCGCCCGCTCCATTTGCGCCCGGGCACAAGACAACACCGGCGCCAACGCCTCCTCCAGGGCTGGTTGTCGCTAGCCTGGGGAGCATGTGCGGCAGGTTCGTGAGCTATTTCGACCCGGCTGAGTTGGCGGGTGTGTTCAACGCCGATCAGATAACTGAGTTGCCGGGGCCGTCTTGGAACGTGGCGCCGACCAACCAGGCGCCGCTGATCCGCGAGTTGACCCCGTCCGCCCGCGCCAGTGGGCACAGTGGGGATGAACCGCGCGGCCTCGACGATCAGATCGGGACCGCCACAAGTGATGCCGCCGGGGCCCTCGTCCAGCCCTCCCGTCCGCGTGAGGTCCGCGCCGCCCGTTGGGGGCTGGTGCCCTCCTGGGCCAAGGACCGGTCGATCGGGGCCAGGCTGATCAACGCGCGTAGTGAGACCATCACCGTCAAACCGGCCTTCCGCGCCGCGGCCAAGGCGCGGCGGGCCCTGATCCCGGCGGCCGGGTACTTCGAGTGGCAGGCGGGCGTGCGGGGCGCGAAGCGGCCGTTCTTTCTCCACCCCGAGGATGAGGGCTTGATCGCCATGGCCGGGCTCTACGAGTGGTGGCGCCCGCCGCCTCAACCAGATGTCGACCAGGATGACCCAAGCGCCCGCGCGGCCCCGCTGGTCACATTCACAATTGTGACCCGAGCGGCGACCGACTCGCTAGGCGACATCCATGATCGGATGCCGCTGGTGGTGCCTGGAGAGCTGTGGGAGCCGTGGTTGAGCCCCGATTTGAACACGCCTGCGGCGGTGGGCGCTCTAATAGAGGCGATCCCCGACCCGGAACTGATCCCCCGCGAAGTGGGCCGTGCCGTGGGCTCGGTCAGAAACAACGGTCCCGGACTGATCGAGCCGGTCGCGGACCTCCTGATCTGAGGGCTCGGCAGTAGGTGCCGCCTCGGCCCCGGGAAGCCGGTTCATTCACCGGCTAGGAGCGTGGTGAACAACCACGCTCCGACCGTGTTGACGCGCAGCAGCGGAACGCTGACCAGCGGAAACGCGGAAGGAAAAGGCTGCTTCGGCCTAGGAAACCGGTTTATCCACCGGCTTGCTGATAAGGCCACGGCGTTATCGGCGCCAACCGTCGAGCCAACCCGGTCCGGCTGCGGCGGTGTCGGTGGCCCCGGCGGCGGTTTCGATGACGCCGCCCACCATCAGCGCGCCCACCACGACACAGGCCACGAGTAGTGCCACCGCCAGGATCACCAGGGCCATCAGCCCAGGTCCGAAGCGCGGCGGCGTGGGCCGTGGCGCCTGGTTCTGGGCCGATGCCGTGCGGTCGCCGCTTCGTTCCCGCGCTCCGCCACCAGCAGGCCTGGCGCCGGCAGGCTTAGCGCCGGCAGGCCTCGCGGTCGCGGGTTTGGCGCCAGCCGGTTTCGCAGTCGCGGGTTTGGCGGTCGCGGGTTTCGCAGTCGTGGGTTTGACAGTGGCGGGCTCCGCAGTCGTAAGTCTGGTGATCCCGATTCGGGCGGCCGGGGCGTCCTCGGTTGGTTCGATTAGAGAGGCGGGCGGCCATGGCGTGCGCGGATCGCCCAGCAGCGGGTCTACTCCCGGTTGGACCAACGGCTGGGCGGGGTGAATGATCGGGTCAATCGGGAGAACTTCGGGGCTTGGCTCGGCGGCGTGCCGGGGGGAGTGCGCCGGAGGGGAAACGGCGACGCTTGTTGCTTCGCCCTGTGTCGGTAATGGGCGCGGCTTCTTGGCCGGGGCCGGCGCGAGCTCCTCGGCGGCCTTCTCGCGTTTGATCGCAACTGCGGCCGGAGGCGCGGTGGCGGGCCGATGGCCCCCTGCCACCGCCCTGGGGATACGTGACGCCAGCGGTCGGTGGACCGCTGTCAGCAGCGGGGCCGTCTTCGGCCGGCGGGGTAGCGGCTCGCCGCTGAGGACGGACCGGATAGAGCTGGTCCCCCCCACCGGCGGGGCTGGGAGGTCGGGTTCGGCGGAGACGGTCGGGGCGGCATCGGGCACGGGCGTCACGTCGATGCCCGATGCCGGCGTCGCGTCGGCGTCGCCAAGCGAAACGCTGACGGCCGGACCCTGCCCGGCTGAACGGTTCTCAACTGCGGCGGTTGTGGTCTTGTCCGCTGAGCTATCCGCCTGAGCGGCCTCTTCCGCGTCGCGGGCGGCGTTGATGGCGCGCGCCGCCAAGCGCACTCGTGCCACCCGCGCTGCCGGCGGCTCGCCGTTGTCGCGCAGCCATTCGAGCAACGGGCGATCGACGTTGCGATGCCAAGCAACGCGCACCTGGAGGTCGGGACTGTCCACCGCGACGCGCGTTAGCGCGGCGGCAGACAAGCCCTGGTCAAGTGCTGGGGCGTCCGCGTCCACTTGACCCAACCCTAACTGGACCATCCGTCAATCATGGCCCAGGAACCGCCTCGTTGGCGACATTAGAACTTAACCGGCCTATTCCGGTCACCTCGATTTCGATTTCTTGGCCCGGTTTGAGATAGACCGGCGGCCGCCTGGCGTGCCCCACGCCACCCGGCGTTCCCGTCGCTATCACGTCTCCCGGCTCGAGTGTGATGAAAGTCGAAACGTAGGAAATCAGTCCCGCCGGGCTGATGACCTGGTCCGCGATCCGCCCCCGCTGGACTTCCTGGCCGTCCACTGCGGTGGTCAGCTCCGCGTCATCGGCGAGTTCGTCCGGCGTCGCCATCCACGGACCCAGCGGCGTTGACTTCTCCCAGGTCTTGCCTTGCATCCATTGGGAGCTTCGGTATTGCCAATCACGCATCGACGTGTCGCACATCAGGGTGTATCCGCCGATCCCTTCGGCCGCTTCGAGCAAATCGGCTCGCCGCAGGCGTTTGCCCACTATGACGGCCAGTTCGCCTTCCCAGTCGACCTGTCTCGATTCGGGCGGCAACTGGATCGCCTCGCCCGCCCCGATCAGCGACTCCTTCCATTTGGCGAACAGCGCCGGATGGGGAGGCGCGGCGCGGCCCATCTCAACCACGTGGGCGCGATAGTTCATGCCGACGCACAAGATCTTGCCGGGCCGGGTCACAACCGGGGCGAAGTGGGCTTGGTCCAACTTGGCGCGGGGTCCGTCAACGGACCGCGCGGACTGAAGAGCCTCGGCCGCCAGCACGGCGCCGACATCGGCGAACGCTTCCAAGATGACGGCCTCATCACCTTCGATTCGGGCCGCGACGGTCCGCTGGTGCTGCGGTCCGGTTCGCAGGGTCGCCAGGCGCATGGGTCTCCTATCCAGTCGTGGTGTCAGAACAGCGAGTTGATAACGCTCGCCAGCCCCTCTTGGTCGATCGGGCCTGTTTCCTCGTCGGCCGCCGCCACCACATCCTGCCGCGAGCCTCCCATGGCCACTCCCCGACCGGCCCATTCGAGCATAGTGATGTCGTTGCCGCCATCGCCGACAGCGACCGTCAGGTGGGATTCGACGCCCAGTTGGCGTCTGATCGCCTCCAGAGCCGAGGCTTTGGAGACTCCCGGCGGGTTGAGATCGACCCAGCCGGTCCAGCCGACCGCGTAGGCCACGTCTGGCAGCTTGGTCTCTTCGACCACCGCGTGCAGTTCGTCGAGGGTGAGGTCGGTGTCCCGCAAGATCACGCGGGTGGCCGGGTCGCGGCCGAGTTCTTCGTCGCTGACGACGCGGACTTCGCCGTCCAATTCCCCGGAGGGGAAGTGGGCTGTGACCTTGAATCCGTATCCCAGGTCCTCCACCGCCAAACGCGCATCCGGTAGACGGCGGCGGATCGAGGCGATGGCCGGGGCGGCGTCAAAGGTGACGACATCGATCAGTTCCCAGCCGCCGGGCAGATCGGGATCGAGGCGGATGGTGGCCGAGCCGTTGCAGCAGACGGCCAATCCGTGTCTGATCCCGAGGCGCCGGGCCACCCCGACGGTGGAATGGACGGCACGGCCGGTGGCCAGGACCAGTTCGATCTCGGGCGCCGCCAAAACCCGTTTGATCGCTCGCTCGGCGGAGTCGAAGAGTTCGCCGTCCCAGGTCAGCAAGGTGCCGTCGATGTCGACAGCGAGCAGGACTTGTGGCGCGACCGTCCGGGTGAGGATGCTCAAGCGACCGAACCTCCGGGTTCGATCACGCTCAAGCCGCCCATCTGCGGGCGCAGCTTCTCCGGGATCACCACCGAGCCGTCGGCTTGCTGATGGTTCTCGAGGATCGCCACCAGCCACCGGGTGGTGGCGAAAGTGCCGTTCAGGGTGGCCACCGGCCTGGTGGCGCCGTCTTCGGCGCGCTCGCGGATATTCAAGCGCCGGGCCTGGAAAGTGGTGCAATTCGAGGTTGACGTCATCTCGCGGAACCGGCCTTGGCTTGGGATCCAAGCCTCGCAATCGAACTTGCGGGCCGCAGACGTGCCCAAATCGCCAGCCGGGACGTCGATCACGCGATAGGGGATGGCGGCATCGGACAGCATCCGCTCCTCGAGTTGGAGCAAACGCTCATGCTCGGCGTGGGCGTCTTGCTCATGGGTGTACGCGAACAGCTCGACCTTGTGGAACTGGTGGACCCGGAAGATCCCCTTGGTGTCTTTGCCGTAGGAGCCCGCTTCGCGGCGGTAGCAGGCCGACCATCCGGCGTAGCGCAGCGGGCCCTGGCTGAGGTCCAGGATCTCATCCTTGTGGTAGCCGGCCAGCGCCACCTCCGAGGTGCCGGTCAGATAGAGATCGTCGGCGGGCAGGAAGTAGACCTCGTCGGCGTGCTCGCCTAAGAAGCCGGTACCCTCCATCACCTCCGGGCGGACCAGCGTGGGTGTGATCATGGGCGTGAAGCCCAGCTCGGTGGCGAGGTCCATGGCGTGGCCAAGGAGGGCCAGCTCGAGGCGGGCGCCGGCGCCCTTGAGGTAGTAGAAGCGCGATCCCGACACTTTGGCGCCCCGGACCGTGTCGATGATCCCCAGGTGTTCGCCCAATTCGTCGTGAGGTTTAGGCTCGAATCCCGCCTGGCGGAAGTCGGGCGCCTGGCCTGACTGGCCCAGGACCACGTACTTGTCTTCGCCGCCGGCGGGCGCGCCCGCCTCAATCAGGTTCGGCAGGGCCTCAACTGTGGCGTCCAGATTCGCCGCCGCCGCCTCCAAGTCCGCGCTCGCCTGCTTGACCTGGGCGGCCATCGACTGTGCCTGGGCGACCATGGCACGCTTGTCCTCGCCGGAGGCTTTGGCGACCAGCTTGCCCAGAGCCTTTTGTTCGGCGCGGGCGGTCTCGAATCGGACCAGCGCGTCGCGATGGAGGCTATCTGCCGCCAGGATGGCGTCGACCAGAGCCGGGTCGCCGCCCCGAGCGCGCTGCGACGTCCTGGCCGCGTCGGGGTCTTGGCGCAGGGCTTTGAGGTCAATCACTCGGTCGAGCCTACCGTTTGCTTCGGCGGCGGGACGACGTGCTCGGGGCGGAGGCGGCCCGCTTGGGCGACCGGTCGGCATCGTGCTGACGGCGGCGGGACGGCGTGCTCGGGGCGGAGGCGGCCCGCTTGGGTGACCGGTCGGCATCGTGCTGACGGCGGTTCGTGGCAGTTGGCGGCTGCTCGGAACGGTTCGTGGCGGCGCGCGATGGCGCGTGGTGGCGAGGCACTTGGCGGTTCACGGCGGCGGGCCGGCGAGCCAGAAATGTGACGGGGCACGGGCGGGGCGGCACAATTGGGTAATGGCTTGGTATGAATGGCTGGCCATTCTGGGCGGCCTGGCCGGTCTGGCGGGCGGCACGGCGGCGTTGGCGGCCTTCATGCGGTTGCGCCGGACCCAGCGGACGCTCGCGCGAACCGCGCAACTGCGGCGCGACAGCGGCCAGATCGACCGCGTCGCCGTTGTCGCCAATCCGTCGAAGAACGGCTACGCCGATTTCAAACGCGCAGCCCACGCCATGTGCGACGAGCTAGGGCTGGGCGCCCCGCTGTGGCTGGAGACAACCATCGAATCGCCGGGCGGCGCGCAGGCCGCCAGAGCCGCCATGGAGCCGGGGGTGCGCACTGTGGTGGCCGCCGGCGGGGATGGCACAGTCAGAGCTGTGGCCGAGGGGCTCAGCGGAACCGGCGTCCCGATGGGCATTGTGCCGTTGGGCACCGCGAATCTGTTGGCGCGCAACCTCAAACTGCCGCTGGTGTCCAATCGCGAGGCTTTGGAAGTCGCTCTGACGGGGAACCGCCGCCTGATCGATGTGGGGCGCTTGTCCGCTTGGACGGCGCAAGGCGAGATGGTGGTGGACCATGAGACCTTCCTGGTGATTTCCGGTCTCGGCTTCGACGCCGCCATGGTCTCAGGGGCGGATTCCGCCCTGAAACGCCGCCTTGGCTGGCCGGCCTACTTCATTTCCGGCTTCAACCACCTGGCCGACAAGCCGGTGCGGGTGCGGTTCCACGGCGACCACGGCGTCAAAGCGGTCCTGGCCCGCTCAGTCATGTTTGGCAATTGCGGCCTGTTGCCGGCCCGCCTCAATCTGGTCCCGGATGCGGATTTGGCGGACGGCAAACTCGATCTGGCTATGGTCGAGACCCGTCATGGCCTGGTCGGCTGGGCGGCGCTGGCTTTCCAGGTGGTGTTGCACTCGGTCGGCATCCGATTCACCCCCGCCTGGGCCTCCGGCCGCATGATCTACCGCCAAGCGCAGTCGTTCCGAGTCGCCTGCGAGACCGAGCAGTTGATTCAGATCGACGGCGAGTTGGTCGGCCGGGCCGCCGGCATGCATGCTTGGGTGGAGCACCTGGCGCTCTGCGTGCGGGTGGCCAGTTGACGGTTGTCCTTTGGCCCCGGCCGGGACTATGCGGCCGAGCCGCGCCGGGCGCGGGTCAAACCGATTGGCCCGCTTGCACGGCCTGGACCCACTCCCGGGCGCTGGCATAGTCCTCGGCGGCGGTTCCCGGCCGCAGCCGAGTCGGCACGAAATCAGCCTTGGGATAGGAACCCAAATAGCGGACGTGGGGAGAGACCCGGTGCAGGCCGACCAGGGCCTCCGCCATGCGCGGTTCGGCGACGTGGGCTTCGGCGTCGATGGAGAACAAGTAACGGCCCAGGGCGTCCCCTGAGGGCCGCGACTCGATCCGGGTCAAGTTGATCCCCCGGGTCGAGAACTGTTCCAGCAGTTCCATCAGCGCGCCGGCGCGCTCATCCGGCAGCGCGACCGTCAAGGTGGTCTTGTCGGCGCCGGTTGGCGCCGGGACCGGGCCGGGCGGCTGCACCAAGACGAACCGCGTCACCGCGCTGGGGTTGTCCGCCACCCCGCTGGCCAGCACCGTCAGGTCATAATGCTCCACGGCGGCGGGTGGCACCAGGCCGGCGTCGAAGTCGAGCAGGTCGCGCGGCGTGGTCCCTTGGGACACGCGAGCCATCAACGCCGCCGCCGAGGTGTTCGATGACGCCCCCACATGAGTGGCGCCGGGCAGGCGTCGGTGTACCCATTGGCGGCACTGCGCCCAGGCGTGCGGGTGCGCGGCGACCCGTTTGACCTGGTCAAGCCGTGTTCCAGGGAGAGCCGCCAGGGTGAATGAAACCGGCACCAGGATTTCTTTGGTGATCACCAATGGTTCGCCTTCGGCCAGCGCGTCCAGCACCGCTGTGACGCCGCCTTCGACCGAGTTCTCGATCGCCACGACCGCATAGTCGGCAGCGCCTTCGCGCACCCGGTCGATCGCGCTGATGACGTCGATCTGCGGCAGCAGGTGGGCCGATTCGGCGCTCGCCACCCGGTGCAGGGCCTCCTCGGTAAACGTTCCGGCGGGCCCTAGGTAGGCGTATCGCGGCGCGGAATCTGGCACAGTCATGAGGGGCTCCCAAGTGTTGGATCGTCGCAGGCAGCATAGTCGTTAGGGTGAGGAGGGTGACAGTCGTCGGCTGCGGCCCAACCGGGAGGACGGACCCCGTTCGGGCCCGGGTCGCCGCCGCCGGAATTCCTGGACTTCGTCAGGCGCCCCGGTTCGGCCGGGCAGTTGCCGCCGTTGCCCGGCCCAGCGCACGATGCCGTCGGCGCGGCTTGGTGACCACGCTCGCCTTGACGCTCGGCTTGGCTTTGACGGGGGCGCTGGGCCTGGCGATGGCGCCGGCGGCGGTCGCCGCCGATTGGGCGCCGGGGGGCGTTGTCCCGGTGGCGTCGGCCGGGACCGGGGCCCGGGCCGGGGCCGGGGCCGGGACTGCGGCGCCGGAGGCGGGGCGGGCCGGTGGCGAGGCCGCCCAGGACCGGTCCGAATTGGTCGTGCTGATCGGGACCACCGGTCTGGGCTGGGCAGACGTATCGGCGGCCGCCACTGCCGCGATCTGGGATTCTCTCGAGGCCGGCGCCGGCGCCGCCGGTCTGCTGAACCGGTCCGTCAGGGTCGGCTCCTGTCCAGTTGAAGGCTGGCTGGCGGTGGGCGCCGGGGTCAGGATCGGCGAGGTGGCGCCGGGGGTGCTCAGCGACCTGAAGGGCGTGGACGCCCCGAGCTGTCGAGCCTTAGTCGAACCAGTTGACGGCCAGATTCCGGGTTGGCGCGAGTTGACCGCGCCGGCGGTTGAGGCTGGCACAGCCGACCAGATCGGCGCCCTGGCCGCCTGGTTGTCCAAGATGGAGCTGACCGCCAGTGCCATTGGCCCGGGGGCGGCATTGGCCTTGGCGGACGCCGCTGGAGTGGTCGGCGCCGAATACCAGCCCGCTCCCGATTCGGCCTCAGGTCTGCGCCAGGCGGTTGAGCAAGCGGTCGCCGCCGGCTCCGAACTGCTGGTGGTGGACGTGGGCACACGCACGTCGGCGATCGGGCCGGAAGAACTGGACGCCCGGATCGGCGTGGTCCTGGAGGCGCTGGAGGCGGCGGCCGGGTCCGCTCGAACCGACCGGGTGATGATCGCGTCGCTGGCCGACTGGGGCAATCCGACCATGGGCGTGGTGCTGGACCGGCGCCCTGACTCCGCCGGCGCGATGGGCGGCGATCAGCCGTGGCTGATCGAGTCGAACGCCACCAAGACGCCCGGGTTGGCTTTGGTCACGGACCTGACTGAGGTGCTGGAAGAAGAACTGGTGCCGGCGCCGATCGGACCGGTTTCCCCGTGGCGAGCGGGCGGGACGCTGCGCGACGCGGCCGCGGCCCAGGCGCGCCTGGCCGATCTGAACCGCCATGCCGTGGCGGCACGCCAATGGGGTCCGTCCGGTTGGACGGCGGTGATGGTGATCGCCGCCATTGGCATCTTCGGCCCTCTGATCCTGGCCGCTCGCCGATCGGTGACAGGCGGACGCGGCCGGTCTGGCGCCGGCCAGTGGTCGCGGTTGGTCAGACTCCTGGCTCTGGCGGCGGGCGCGTTCCCGGCGGCCTGCCTGGCCGCCAACGCCGTGCCTTGGTGGCGGTTCGGGGCTCCGCTGGCGGCCTGGATCCTGGTTTCGGCGGGGTTGGCGCTCCTGGCGGCGGGGATCGCGGAGGTTGTGCAGCGGTTCTGGCGCGGTCGCCGAGCGGATTCGCCGCTGATCGCCCCCGGCGTCATTGGCTTGATCTCAGCGGCTGTGGTGCTGGCCGATCCGTTCATTGGGCGGGTCTTCACCCGCGACGCGCCCCTGGGCTACCCGACGCTCCTGACCGCGCGCTTGTACGGGTACACGAATTCGGTTTTCGCGATCCTGGTGACCGGCGCCATTCTGGGCGCGGCCATCCTGGCGGCGCCGTCCTGGGCCAAGGGCAGGCGATTGGCGGCCGCGGCGCCGATCGCCTTGGTCGGATTGGCGGTCCTGGTTGTGGACGCGAACCCCCACTGGGGGGCCGACCTGGGCGGGGCGGTCGGCATCGTCGGTGGGTTCGCCGTGATGGCCGCTACCGCCGCCGACCTGCGGGTGAACTGGAAGCGGGCGCTGGTGGTCATCCTGGCGGGCGTGGCGGCGGCGGGCGCGGCGGCCTGGCTCGACTACCTGCGCGGCCCCGGTCGCTGGACCCATTTAGGGGGGTTCGTCCAGACGGTGGCGAGCGGCGGTCTGGGCGAGGTCTTGGCCCGGAAAGGCTGGCTCTGGCTGCGCCTGTCCGTTGGCCCGGCGGTGGGGCTCGCAGTTGCGTTGCTGATCTGCTTCTACCTGAGCAAACGCGGCGCCTTCGCCGCTCTGAAAACTAAGACTTGGACCGCCGCGCCAGTGTTGCGGCCATTGGTGGCCGGACTGGCGACGGCCTGGGCGTTGGGCTCGCTGGTGAACGATTCAGGGCTGGTTGTCGCGGTCACCGGCCTGGCGGTGGCCGGCCCTCTCCTCAGCGCCGGGTTGGCGCCAGCTCGCGGCAAGCGGCCACGACCTACGGCGCCGTCTTGATCCGGTGGCGGATCGAGATCTGTTGGCCGGTGCCTGATCGCTGGCGGACGCTGGATGCCGGACGTCTGACACCGGAGGCTGATCGCCGGAGGCGTCCGGGGGAATCCGGGTCGGCTGCCGGGTGTCAGGTGTCGGGTGTCAGACGTCGGGTGTCAGACGTCGGGTGTCAGGTGTCGGCGTGTCCGGGCGGGCGTGTCGGGGGGCGGTTGCGGCGGGCGACACGCTTGAGGCGGTGGCCGGCCGACCAGAACGCGATCTTGATGCCGCGAGCTGTCAGAGCGAGCATCACGTCGCGGTACTGGGCGGCGCGGTGGCCCAGACCGCGGACGGTTCTGCCGGATGGGCGGTGCCGCAAATCGCATTCGACTTCCTGGATGGCGAAGCCCTTGCGCAGCAGGTCGATCGTCATGGCGGCTTCGACGCCCCAACCGTGCGCCAGCGGGGTCGCCTCTTCGTAAGCTTCGCGGGTCAGGCAGCGCTGGCCGCTGAGCGGGGCCCGGGCGGTGAATCCGGTCGCTTTGACTATCCCTTTGCGCGCCAGTCGCACCACCGCCCCGAACCCGGCTGCCCCGATCTGCGGCGGGAGGACCGCCACTGTGAAATCGACCTCGGCATCGGCCACCGGCCGGATCAAGGGCGCGGCGTTGCCGGCGGTCTCCCCCAGGTCGGCGTCCAGGAACAGGAGCAGCCGAGCCGGGTCGCCTTCGACATCCCGCATTGCCACAATGGCCGCGCCGGTTTCCATGGCGGCGGCTTTGCCGCGGTTGTGCGAATGGCGGACCACCACCGCGCCGGCCTCTTGAGCCCGGCGGCGGGTTTGGTCCTGCGAGCCGTCGTCGACCACCAGGACCAGATCCACGCGCGGTATGGTTTTCGCGCTGGCTACGGTCGCGGCGATTCGGCCGGATTCATTCTTTGCGGGGATGACAACCGCTACCCGCTGCGCGGCTGCAACTGGTTCAAGGGGGGACAATTGTCCGCTCACCCACTCCACTCTAGAACTGTTGAGGGCAACCTCATCACCAAATGTTATCCCGCGGCGCCTAAAGGTTTAGTAGCGTCCGCCTGAAGCTTCCATTCTAGCGATCTGCGCTTCGGCTCGCCCCGCTGAGATGCCTTCCGGAGGGCAAAACCCGTCAGCGCAGAGTCAAGAATCGAGCCACCAGGCCGGCCCGGGAGCGACGCTCGTTGGCGTCCAGCGGCCGCTCTTCGGCCAGCGCCTGGTCCAGCCGGGCCTTGAATTCGGCCAGCGGACCGGCCAGTTCTTCGGCGCTGGCGCCGCGCGGCAATTCCCAGACCGGGATGACCACGCCCATGGTGCGGAAGGCGCCGGCGTACTTCGAGTCCTCAACCACCCCCGCCTGTCGCTTCGCCTGCAACCGGGCCAGGGCGTCGAGCAATTCGTCCTCGGCGATCCCCAGCGACCAGCGCAGATACTCGCGGCCGTTGATTCGGGCCCAGTACGCCCCCGCCACCTCTCCCACCGCCGCAGTCGGGGTGGTCTCCTCGGCCAGTCTGACGGCCGTGTCGGCCAGAGTCTTGTCCTCGGGATCGAGTTCGGTCCAGTACTCGAACGAGTCCCGCAGCTCAAAACTGACCGGCGCGTCCTGGTCGATCAGTTCTTGCAGCCGCGGGCCCGGCTCGCCCAGAGGCGCCGGAGTGGCGGCGCTCTTCGGGTCGGCTGCCAGCGCCGCGACCAGGGCGTTGCCGAGGTCGCGGGCCACGTCATCGGACGGATGCGACGGTTGGGTCGCCACCACCGGCACGCCGTCGGCTCGTTTGTACCCGCGCGCCATTCCCGGCAGCAGGGTGACAAAGTGGACCGGACCGCCGCCCTCGGCTTCGGTCAGCTGGGCGGTGGCCACGGCGGCGGGCAGGATTTCCCGCATCGCCGCCAGTTCGGCTTCGAGCGGGAAACCGGCCAGCGGCCGCGCGACGTAGGTGGTCGGGTTCTTCGGCATGGCTACGAGCGTACCCAAGCCCAGACCGCCGCCGATGCCGCCGGGTCGCCAGGGTTGTCGGCGACAGCGCCGGCGACAGCGCCGGCGACAGCGCCGTAGAGGAGACGGCGCGCAAAATCGCCGGGTCGATAGGTTTGACAAAGAGGTCGATTCGATCTAGTCTGTAGATGTATCGAATCGATGCATCGCACCATCTTTGGTGGCCCCACGCTATCGGAATCAATTGTCGTAATCAATAAGGAGTAGCCCGTGCGGAACCGGTCGCAAGTCTTGGAGCTTGCCATCCTCGGCCTGCTCCACTCTGCGCCGATGCACGGCTATCAACTGCGCAAGCGCCTCAACGAGATGCTGGGGCTGCTGCGGCCGTTCTCCTACGGCAGCCTCTACCCGTGCCTGAAAGGACTGGCGGCCCAAGGCCTGATCACGTCCTCGGCCGAAGACGCCGACGCGGGCACGGTCGGCGCGTCCCGGCGCGGGCGGATCGTCTATCAATTGACCGAGGCCGGCGCGGGCCACTTGGAGTCGCTGCTGGGCGAGGCGGGCCCCGCCTCCTGGGAAGATGAGAACTTCGATGTCCGCTTCGCCCTGTTCGCGCAGACCGACGTCGACACCAGACTGCGGATTCTGGAGGGCCGCCGGGCTCGCATGGCCGAACGCCTTGACGGCGTCACCACCGCCATCCAGCGTGGCCGTGCCACCGATTCATACACCAACGAACTCCAACGCCACACCCTCGAGCAAATCGAGCGTGAAGTGCGCTGGCTCGAGGAGCTGATAGATCAGGAACGCGGCTCACGTCGCGCCCAGAGTCGGCTTCTGTCACCCCCCGATGCCGCCGTCCCGGTTGGCATCGCAACCACCTTCAGTCACCAAACATCAACCAAGGAGCACCAATGAGCCCCATCCGGGTCGCTATCGCCGGCGTCGGAAACTGTGCCGCATCGCTGGTTCAGGGCGTCGAGTTCTACAGGAACGCTGATCCGGATTCGACCGTGCCCGGCCTGATGCACGTCCAATTCGGCCCGTACCACATCCGCGACATCGAGTTCGTCACAGCTTTCGACGTCGACGCCGCCAAAGTCGGGTTGGACCTGTCGGAAGCGATCGGCGCCAGCCAGAACAACACCATCAAGATCGCCGATGTCCCGTTCAAGGGAGTCGAAGTCAAGCGCGGCCCGACCTTCGACGGCCTGGGCAAGTACTACCGGCAGACCATTGACGAATCCGGTGCCGCCCCGGTCGACGTGGTTCAGGAACTGAAAGACAAACGAGTCGACGTGTTGGTCAGCTACCTGCCGGTGGGCAGCGAGGAGGCCGACAAGTTCTACGCCCAGTGCGCCATCGACGCCGGCGTGGCCTTCGTCAACGCTCTGCCGGTGTTCATCGCCTCTGATCCGGTCTGGGCGGCCAAGTTCGAAGCCGCCGGTGTGCCGATTGTCGGCGACGACATCAAGTCGCAGGTCGGAGCGACCATCACGCACCGGGTGCTGGCCCGGCTGTTCGAGGACCGTGGCGTGGTGATGGACCGGACCTACCAGCTCAACGTGGGCGGCAACATGGATTTCAAGAACATGCTCGAGCGTGAGCGTCTCGAATCCAAGAAGATCTCCAAGACCCAGGCGGTCACATCCAACGTCTCACACCAGCTTCCGGAACGGGACATCCACATCGGCCCCTCGGACTATGTGGCCTGGCTGGACGACCGCAAATGGGCCTTTGTGCGTCTGGAGGGACGGGCCTTCGGCGAGGTGCCGCTGAACCTGGAGTACAAACTGGAGGTTTGGGATTCGCCGAACTCGGCCGGCATCATCATCGACGCCCTTCGGGCCGCCAAGATAGCCAAAGACCGCGGCATCGGCGGCGCCGTCACCAGCCCGTCCACCTACTTCTTCAAGTCCCCGCCGGTGCAGCACGAGGACCGCGAAGGACGCGAAATGGTTGAGGCCTTTATCCGGGGCGAACTTCAGCGCTGAGCTGACCGCTGGACGTCTGGCCCGAAGGAGCTAGCGTCCCACATACTGGCCCGATTATAGTGGCGTGGGTCACATCCCCCACGCAAACCTAGATTGGGCACATGACCGCCGCAACGAAGATTAGTCAAGCCAAGGTCTCCACCGGAACGAGCCGGAGCGCCCCATCAGCGAGTTCGAAGGCAGATCGTTCAACCGATTCAGGCGTTTCAGCGCTGGCCTCCCGCTGGCGCTGGCCGGGTCGCGCACGCCCCCGTGCCGGCTCGCGCCATTTCCGCGTCATCCAGCTGCTAGACCAAGCGGGTTGGGAAAAAGACCAGGTTCGCCGGGAGTACCCGCTACGGCCGGAGAAGAAGCCGCCAGCGGTGTTGCGCCGCCAGCATCACGGTTCGCGGGAGGACCTTGTCGCCTACGTCTTGAGCGCTCGCCCCGGCACGCCGACGGCGGTTATCGCGACCGTCGGATCACAGCACAATCCCGCCACCGGCCTGCCGCGGGCGATTCGCCAGGCCACCAAATTGGACGTGCCGCTCGCGTACGCCACCAACGGCAAGGCACTGGTAGAGCATTTCATCGCCTCCGGCCAGACCCGCCAAGTCGAGACCTTGGCCTCGCCGCTGCGGGCCTGGCGTTCGTACTTGCGCCTGCACCGGTTGCGGCGCGCTGGCGCGCACATGGTGTCGCAGACTTTCGACACCTCCGTCTTGTCCGATGCCGACCGGCCAGTCGAGCTTCGGTACTACCAGATCGTGGCCACCAACCGGGCGTTGAGCGCGTTGAGCCGCGATCAGCGCCGAGTCCTGCTGCAGTTGGTCCCCGGTTCGGGCACCACCGTGGTGGCGACGGCTCTGATGGCCAAGTTCGCGTCCTATCAGCTCCAGGCCCGGCCGGGCCAGCCCTGCGGCCTGTTGTATCTTGACGACCGCCCGCTGGCGGAGTCATCGGCCCAGACGTTGGGTCCGGTGCGACGGCTCGCCCAGACCACAGCCGCCGATCTGACCATCGGGTCGCTCGGCGACGAGTTCGACCAACTCGATCCGGCCGACATCGACTTGGTTGTGGTCAACCTGGCCCACGGCGGCCAAACCGCCGATCCGGCCATTTGGACGGGCGTGTTGGAGCGGTTCCCCAACGCCTACCAGGTTGGGATCGTCGGAGTGGCTCAGCCGGCGGCGCGCTCTGTCTACGAGTACTTCGGCCGGCCCGTCTACCGCTACACCGCCGAACAAGCCCGCTCGGACGGGTATATGTCAAGGCCGCCCGCAGGGGTGGCGAACCCAGCCGATTCAGGACCGGACGATTTCGACGTCGCGGCCATCGTTGCTGAGTCCTGGCAGCCGGCGGGCGAGTCGGGTGCTAGCTGCTCGGCCTGGGGGCCGGGTTCGGCCGATTCGGCCGTGCGGTCTGTTTCGACTGCCACTGTCCGGTCCGCCAGCGGCGCCGGGGCGCCGTCCGACCCGGTGGCGGTGGCGGTGCAAATCCGTCGTTCCGTCGAATACGCCAACCTGGAGGCCGGTCAGGCCGCTTTGGCGGCCGAATTGGTTTCGCTGCTGCAAATGGCCAAGCGGCCCGGGGCCGTCGGCCGGGCGGCCCGCCGCCAGGCTGAACAACTGACCGAATTGGAGATTCTGGCCGAATTGGAGGATCAGGTCGGCGGGGAGGAAGCCATCCTCCGGCATATCGCGCTCCTCAAAGATTTGCTCGCTAGCCGCTGATCGGGAACGCTAATTGGCCGCGCCGGCCTTAGCTAGACGCTTCGCAATTGTTTGCCGGCGTCCGGGCGGGCGTCCGGACGCCGGCGCACCGAACGGGGTGGACGGCATCGGCCGTTGAACTACCGACCTGGCCACTAAGGTGACAGATTTGTGATCGCCGAGCGGATTCATCGGTGCGGGCGCTACAGTAGGCCGGGTGACAACACCCCCAGAAGCGAATGTCGGCGCGCCCCTATGGGCACGACTGCAACCGTGGCTGTCGCTGGTGGTGCGGCTCGGGCTGGCAGTGGTGACGGTGAAGGCCGCGCTTCCGAAGCTGCGAGACTTGCGTGGCAGCGGCTTGGCGGTGGGGCTTTATCAGATTTTTCCGACTTCGATCAATCAGCTAATCGGAGTGGCCCTGCCCATCGTCGAGTTGGCACTGGGAGTGGTCTTCGTGGCCGGGTTGTTGACTCGCTATGCCTCGGTGGTGTTTGGGCTGATGCAGGTGGCGTTCATCGCCGGGATCGCATCGGCTTGGGCGCGCGGGCTGAACATCGATTGCGGCTGTTTCGCCGTGGGCACCGAGTTGGCGCCAGGCACAGAGCCCGCGTACGCCGAGGACATCCTGCGCGATATCGGATTCCTGGCGATGGCGGCGTTCTTGGTCATTTGGCCCCGGTCGGTCGCATCGCTGGACAACGTGTTCGGTTTGAACCCAGTCGGTCGGCTGGACACGGAGTTGATTCAGATCGGCGAACTCGACGAGGCAGACGAAGACGAGGTCCTGGCTGAGGACCAGGATGGTCGGCCGGAAGAAGATCCGGCGGTGGCCGCAGACGAGTCGTCCGGCGCGACCGGCCCTGCGGGCTAGTCAAACCGCGGGAGGGATTGTGGCAAGGAACGAGGAAAGGCCGGCCGAGAGGCGAACCGTCAGGTCGGCCCAAGTGAATCTGAAGGACGGATATGGCGAGCAAGAGCAAGTCGGGTAAAGGCGCAGCCGCGCGGCGGAACGAGGACGCCGCGCGGGCGCGGGCCGAAGCCGAACGGTTGAAGGCCGTTCAAGCGGCGAAAGAGCGGCGCACCAAGCTGATCACGATCGGCATCGGCGCGGTGGTCGCCGTGGCCGTGGTGGTAGCGGTCGTTCTGGTGCTCCGTCAGTCGACCGAATCGAACTATGACGAGATCGCGCGTCCTAAGGGAGCGATCGAAGCTGGCGCCATTGTGATCGGCCAAGACCTGGCGGCCGGCGGCGCACCCGCCGAAGGCGAGGATGTGGCCGTGGTGCGGGTTTACTCCGACTACATCTGCCCGGGCTGCGGGTCGCTGGAGCGGCGCCTCGGCGCGAAGTTCGAGGAACTCGCGGCGGCTGGGAAGATCAAGCTTGAGCTCCAGCCGGTGGCGTTCCTGGACAGCCAGTCCAGTCCGGCGGGCTATTCCAGCCGGGCGACCAACGCCGCCATGATTGTGGCGAACTACGCTCCCGACAAGTTCGTGGCTTTCCATGCCAAGCTGTTCGAAACCGGGACCCAGCCTGACGAGGGAACAGAAGGCCTGACCGCCGAGCAATTGGTCGAGTTGGCCCAAGGTTTGGGCGTGCCAGCTGACGTGACCGACCGGTTCGCCGATTCCGAATTCTCGTCCTGGGTCGAATACGAGACCAGTCAGGCAGTCGCGGACGGTGTCGGCACCACGCCGTCGCTGTGGGTTGGCAAGTCGGATGGCAATCTGACCTTGATCACGAACCCTGGCACGATCAATCTCGACGACGCCATCGCCAAGGTGCTGGACGGCGAAGACCCCAACAAGTAGCCCCGACCGGCGCCTAGACGAGGCGCCCGGGCCAGGCAGAGCCGGCCGGAACCAACGGCTGTCAAGACCAACGGATGGAGAGGCGCGATCATGAGCGACAAGAGGCCTACAGGCTCAAGCGGACGCTCGACCAACCCCGGCCAGAAGGGCCTGTCGATCGAGGAGGCAGTGCGCGAGCGGGCACGGCGAAGCCGTCAGCGGGCCATCATCATCGGTGGGGCGCTCCTGGTGGTGGTGGTCGTGGTGGTGGCGGTGGCTCTGATTCTGAGCCGGCCTTCGCCGACTCCTCCGGGTCCGACCGGCGCCGCCACCGGCTCGACTGGGGCCACCACCGGATCGACCGGTGCCACCGGGAAGGCCACTGAAGGCGGCGCCGAATCGGTCCAGCCGCCCGGCGCCCAGGGGACCGGCGGAATCTTGGTTGGACAGGATCTGGTGCCGGGCGGACCAGCACCGGCGGCCGACGAGGCCGTGACAGTGGAGATCATCTCCGACTTCGTTTGCCCGTGGTGTGGGTTGTTGGAACAAGCACATGGCCAAGCGCTGGCGGCTAAGGCCCAGGCGGGCGAAATCCGATTGGTCATTCATCCGGTCAACAATTCCCTCTTGACGGACTTGAACGACAACTATTCATGGCGGTCCATGCTGGCCGTGGACACGGTGGCGGCCCTGGAGCCAGACAAGTTCTGGGCCTTCCACGAGGTGTTGTGGGAGAACCAGCCGGAGGAATCCCAAGACGGCGACGAGTTGACAGACCAGCAGATCGCGGACTTGGCCAAGGAGGTCGGGGTCAGCCAGGCCACGATTGACCAGTTGAGCGATTCCCCGGCCGCCGAATGGGCGCGTTGGTCATCAGACCAGGGCTTGGCCGGGGCCGGCGGGACCCCGACAGTGCTGATGTACTTCGCCGGTTCCGAGCCCGAAGTCTGGAACGCCTGGCTTCTTCAGGGCACTAACGAGGCGGGCGAGCAAGCCTATGTGCCGGGTGATCTCGACGCGGCGATCGCCAACGTCCGCGCGGGCAACAAGCCGGACGCCGCCGAGTAATCTGGGGGAGGCTGGTCTTGAGTTCGTAGACCTGGCCTGGCCCCTGCGCGCCCAGAGACAACGCAGGGTGGCCGCCTGGTCGCTGCCCCCGTTGAGACGGTGGGAGCCGGGCATCAGTGGCTTGGCAGCTCGATTTGACATAGTTTTTACTCTGTGTTGGGTTGATTCTTAACACCTCCCCCGGGTGTTCGCAAGGAAGAGAACGTCCGCCCATCCCACAAAGGAGGAGAACATGAAGAAACTGGCAGCACTTACTGCCGGTCTGATCGCGGCGCTCAGCCTGGCACTCGGAGGCCTGATCGGCGTTGCGCCGGCGCGGACAGCGGAAGCCGTCGAGCGAGTCGATACGCTGACGTTGACAGCCGCTGCAACACCCGGCACGCCGGCCACCGTCGTCAAGTCGACGGCCGGTCTGCCTGAGGGCTGGACTGTCCACACCTTGCCGACGGGCAGCGTTGTCGCGGTTCCACCGTCCAAGCCCGGCACCGGAGAAGTCACACCGCTCATCGACGTGGGTTTCGCCGTTGGCCTCTACATCTATTTGAACGCACGGGACCAAAAGGCCCTTGTGGCCGGCGAGGCGGCGGCCCTGGCGGTCCTGATCTGTGCCGTGCCGGGGGTCGGCCAGGTGGCGTGCGCCGCTATCACGGGGGTACTAGTAGCCGCGGCGACCTGGATCATCGACAGGGGCGGCATCTGCGTCGGGAACAAGCCGGAACTCGAGATCCACTACTGGCCGCCCTTGCCCACGGGCTACAAGTGCGTCAAGCGCTGAGAATGAACTGGCGTAGGGGACTAACGGCAGGAGTGATCGTTGCGATCACCGTGCCTGCAGCGTCCGCCGCCCTGGAGGGCTGGTCCTGGTTGTCATTCGCGACTATGTCCCTGGTAGCGCTTGGCTCTGTCGCAGTGGTCGTCGTCGTTGGCCACCTGGCGGGCAGGCCGCGCCGAGATCGCTCCCACGATTGAGATGCTGTCTGCGCCGCTGGCGGGTCCTTCTGTAAGAGGTCCCGCCAGCGTTTGAACGGGACGGTCGTCGGGGCCCGCCGTCAACCAGGCTAAAGCCCGTTGTCTGGCTGGCCGCGCACCAGCGCCAAGAAACCCTTGTTGCGTGGAACCGCACCGGTTCGGCTGCTCCGCCAACCTGCCGGGGGGAAGCCATCTTGCGGCCCACGTCGGCTAGGCTGATAGGCGCGCAGTTGCGCATGGCCTCGCGTGAGTGGGTTTGCGGTACCTCGGGTATCAGGTTTGCGCCACCTTAGCTCAGTTGGTAGAGCTCCCGCCTTGTAAGCGGACGGTCATCGGTTCGAGTCCGATAGGTGGCTCCATCGCCCCCGATCGCCCGACCCACCCAGCCAAATTACGCAAGGGGACGGTGATTGTGTTGATTCCGCATACGCAAGGGGACGGTGATTGTGTTGATTCCGCAGGGGGACGGTGATCCTGCGGACCAGGCGTCCCCTTGCGTGGTCGGGGGCGAGTAAGCACAATCACCGTCCCCTTGCGTGGTCCTACATCATGAGGCGGCGGGACTGAGGGGGATCTGGTCGCGAGGTCGGCCGGTCGTGGCATCTGGATGGGTCCTGCGCTTGCCAAAGCTTTACGTAACAGTCAAGTAGGGGCCTGCGGAATGGTCATGTTTCACTCTGCGAAACGGTAAAGTAGTGGGGTGCGGGATTATCAACGACGAGTGATTGACGACGAGCTGGACGAGTTCCAGCCCCGTTTGGCGGCCACTCACATCTTTGGCGCCAAGGGGGTGGGCAAGACCGCGACGGCGCTGCAACGGTCCGCCAGCGTGCTCAGCCTTGACCAGGTGCGGGACCGCGAACTCTTCCAGGCCGATCCAGACGCTATTGAAACCGAGACGCCGCCGCTGTTGATCGATGAATGGCAGCGCCAACCGGAGGTGTGGGACCGGGTCCGCCGATCGGTCGACGCTGGCGTGGCGGAAGGCCACTACATCATTGCCGGCAGCGCCTCGCCGCCGCGTGGAACGCAGGTCCACTCAGGGGCGGGGCGGATCGTCAGCTTCATGATGCGCCCGCTGGCCTTGGCCGAACGTGGGCTAGGCCCGACAACCGTCTCGCTCGGAGCGATGCTTCGGGGCGAAGCCAGGGCCAGCGGGCGCACCAAGCTCAAGCTGGCGGATTACGTCGACGAGATCACGGCATCAGGCTTTCCGGCGATCAGGCCCCAGCCAGAACGCATTCGCGGGCGCCTGCTCGACTCCTACATCGGAAACGTGGTTCGCCGTGAGTTCCCGGAGCAGGGCTATCCGGTGCGCAAGCCGACGGCGTTGATGCAATGGATGGCGGCATATGCCGCCGCCACGGCCAACACCACCAGCTACAACCGCATTCTGGACGCGGCCATGCCGGGAGTGAGCGACAAGCCGTCCAAACCGGCCGCGATCGCCTATCGGCAAGTGCTGAGCCGACTGTGGCTACTCGACCCGGTCGAGGCCTGGTCGCCGACCGAGTCCCGGATCGAGCGTCTGACCTGGGCGCCGAAGCACTACCTGGCCGATCCGGCCTTAGCCGCACGCCTGCTCAAAGTCGACGCCGCCGCCTTGCTGCGCGGCAGCCAGGGCACGCGTTCCCACCTGCGCGACGGCAACCTGTTGGGCTCCCTGTTCGAGCATGTGGTGGCGATGAGCGTCAAGACCTATGCCCAAGCCAACGACGCCGAGGTGCGACACCTGCGCACCCATGGCGGCCAGCACGAGGTGGACTTGGTGGTGGAGAGCCCGACCGGGGCGGTGGTGGCTCTGGACGTGAAGCTCACGGCCACCCCGGTCGCCAATGACGTCAAACAGCTGTTGTGGCTCCGCGACCGCCTGGGCGACAGTTTCGCCGACGGCGCCGTCATCACCAGCGGCTCCCAGGCCTACCGCCGCAATGACGGCATAGCCGTGATCCCGGCCGCGCTGCTCGGCCCGTAGCCGAGAGCGCCGACCCGGCCGGCCTGGCCAACCGGACCAACGGCATCGGGCGTATGCCTGTGCGTCCGGATAGCCCGGCCGGGCCCGGCGTCTACCTCCTCGACCGGCCCGACACCTGGGACCGGATCGACCAAGCGCTCGGCGTCTCATCCGACCGGGAATGGGCCACCATCGAGCAGCTCCGCGCCTGGCGGCGCGACCTCGCCTGGGCCGCCAAGCGTTTGGCTACCTGAAACAACCGCAAAAACCCCAACAAAACCCCAGGCCACACCCTCAAAACGCGCCCCCAAAAAGCGAAAAGACGAGGCGCCGGCATGTTCGTTCGGCCAGGCCAAATGGCACTGGGCGCTGACCGTCCGGCCCGGCCCGACGGCATAGGGGCCGAGTTGGGTCAACCCGCTTGGCGCCTCAGGGCCGGCCCTGTTTAGCCCCTGGCGGCGGCGCTAAAGCCAACCATCGGACCAGATCAGAGCCATTCGGTCGCAAGAATCCAGACAGGGTGACCCAAGTCAGGCCCGGCCCGACGGCACCGGGCGTCGACGGCCCGGGCAGCCCAAACGGCATCGGGCTGCGATGCGGCTGGTCCGGGTAACCGGCTCAACGGCACTGGGCGCCGAGAGCCCGGCCTGGCCAAACGGGATCGGGTATCGATCAGTCCGGCCGGCCTGGCCGAACGGGGGTCGCTAGTTCACGGGGAGCAGGTAGGGCGCCGGGCGCAGCTTCTCGAGGGTGGTGAAGCCGGGCTCGGCGGCGATCACTTGGGGGATGCGGTTGACGATCGTGGCGCAGGTGAGCTCGACCGTGGCCGGTTCGGCGATCTTGACGCGGGTGGTCGGCTCGCCGCGGATGACCCAGTCGTTGTTGTCGACCTCCTCGGGACGGTAGACCTTGCCCTGGACCTTCATGATGATGTCGATCCCCTGGCGGGTGTGGGCGGTGGCCTGGGCGGTCATGCCAGCGGCCTGGCCGGGCAGTATGGTCCGGCCCAGGGTTGACGACTCGAGCGGCGCGGTCACGAATTCGGGCATCAGCTCCTGAGTGATGTCGGTCATCTCCAAGCCCATTTGCGATGCGATCCAGCCAGGCACGTTCATGGCGAAAGACGGCACGTTGGCGTCGGCGATGTCGCGCAGGAACTCCTCGGCGGTCAAGCCCACGCCGTGGACTTGGGCCAGGGCGATCCCGTAATCGTCCACGTTGTAGGAGCTGAAACCTTCCATGGCCGTGATCCGCTGGGTCGAGCCGGCGATCACCGTGGCCAGATTGCCCCAATAGACATCCTGGTAGCCGGAACCGGTCAGAGTGACGCCATGCTCTTTGGCCAGGCGATCGAGCCGGGCCGTGATCTCAGGCGAGGTGGTGCGAGGGTAGAAGGCTTCTTCGCAGGTGGAGATGGCGTTGACGCCATGGCGGGCGCAGGCCGCGAAGAACGGTTCCATGTCGCTCATCAGGCTCAGCAGGGTCAGCACGGCGATGTCGGCGCCACGGGAGAGGACTTCTTCGGCGTCATTGGAGACGATGACGCCAAGGTCGCGGTCGAGGCCCGCGACGCGCCCTGCGTCCTGGCCGATCAGCTTGGGGTTGGAGTCGATCACCCCGATCAACTCGAATCCTTTTTCGAGCAGGTAGCGGATGATGATGGCGCCCATCAGGCCGCTGCCGTATAGGACAACCTTGGTTGGCGGATTGGACATTATTTGCCTCCTCGTGGTTGGAACAGGATGCTATTCACGCTAGTCATCCTGCCGGTCTGCGGCGGGGGACGTTCGACTCGCCTGACGCCGTCTCAACACCGCCGGGACCGATTGGCTTACAACTCTTGGCGCTGGGCGCGAAGCCGATACGCGCCCAGGTGGGCTTGGCGCCCGAGGCTTCTGACCAGTCGGGGTTAGTCCACACACCAGCCAGGCCCGCAGCCGCCGCGATCCCCGCCGGCGCCGGCCACCGTCAGGGTTGGTCTACGAATCAGCCAGGCCCGCGGCCGCTGCGATACCCGCAGTCGCCGGCCACGGCCGGGGTTGGTTTACAAACCGGCCAGGCCTCCAGCCGGAACCTGGCTGCGTGGTTGTGCGGGTAGTCCCGGCGGCAGGTCGGAGGGCCAATCGTTGCGCGCGGCGGCTCCCGCCCCAGCGGCCTGCGCCGCTGTGGCGCCCACTCCAGCACCACCCACCCCGGCCCCGGGGGCAGCCAGTTTGGCGGAGGCGAGCAGGAGCTTGATGCGGTTGAGCTGGTTGACCGGGCTGGCGCCGGGATCGTATTCGATGGTGACAATGTTGACGCCGGGATGGCGGCGCATGATCTCGCGGAACATGCCCTTGCCGGTGACGTGGTTGGGCAAGCAGGCGAATGGTTGGGCGCAGATGATCGATCTGACGCCGGATTCGATCAATTCCAGAATCTCCGCCGTCAGCAGCCATCCTTCGCCGGCCTGATTGCCCAGCGAGCAGATGTCGCTGGCCTGGCGGGCCATGGCCGTCAAGTCGCCCGGGGCGGGGAAGTCGGTTCGGGCCCGGGCCAACGCCCGCCGCACCGGATCGCGGTAGCGTTCCAGCAGCCAGCGCACGAATTGCTTGAGCCGCAGCGTCTTGCGCCCGGTGCCGAGGGTCCGGTAGTTCCATTCGACCGTGTGCATGCCGTTTAGGACGAACTCCATCAATCCCGGCAGCCGCGCCTCGAAGCCCTCCGATTCGACCACGTCCACCACGTGGTTGTTGGCGTCGGGATGGAATTTGACCAGGATTTCGCCGACGATGCCGACCCGCAGCCGCCGCTGCCCCGTCACCACGGGCAGGGCGTCGAATTCGCGGACGATTCGCCTGACCAGCGCGGGATAGCCGATGATCGCGCGGGTTAGCCCAAGCGCACGCCTGCCTCTGGCAGGCGTGGCGGTCCTAGTCGGCGTTGGCGATGATTCGGCTCCGGCCGGCCCGACGGCCTCAGTTCGGCGGTCGCCGAGCAGCCGCCGAGCGGCGGCGTCGAACTTGCGGTACAGCGCCATGGCGGAACCAGGCACCGCCTCATACGGCCGGGTGCGCAGGAGAGCCGCCTCCAGCAGATCGCCGATCACGATGGCTCGCATACAGCGGTCCATCAGACCGAGCGACAGTTTGAAACCGGGGTTCTTCTCCAACCCTTGGGTGGACATCGCGATCACCGCGACTTGCGGGTATCCCGCCTCCGCCAACGCTTTGCGCAGCAGCCCAACGTAGTTGGTAGCCCGGCACATGCCCCCGGTCTGCGTGATCAGCACGGATGTGTCAGCCGGCTCGGCTCGCCCGGAGGTGAATTCGGCGACCAACTGCCCCACCACCATGATGGCCGGATAGCAGGAGTCGTTGTTGACGTGGCGCAGTCCTGTCTCGACGTCGTCCGGGCTGACCGTCGGCAGAATGCGCACGCCGTAGCCTGATCCCCGGAAGGCCGCTTCCAACAGCGAGAAATGGACCGGCGACATCTGCGGGGCGATGATCGTGTGCTCGGTTTTCATCTTCTTGGTGAACAGGCGCCGTTTGGCGCCGTAGCCACCCGTCCCGGCGTCGACGGCGCCGTTGGCCGGTGGGCCGTCGGCCTTGCGGTCGGCCCGGGCCAATGCCGCCGCCGCCAATGAGCGCAGGCGGATCCTGGCGGCGCCCAGGTTCGAGACCTCGTCGATCTTCAGCAGCGTGTGGACCCGGCCAGCCGAATGCAATATCTCCTGGACCTGGTCAGAGGTGATGGCGTCGAGGCCGCACCCGAACGAGTTCAGTTGGACCAACTCCAACTCCGGGCGGGGCCGCACAGCCGCCGCCGCCTGGTAAAGACGCGAGTGGTAGGCCCACTGGTCGCGCGCCCGCAGCGGGCGTTCCACAGCGCCCAGTTGGCAAATCGAATCCTCGGTCAGCACCGCCATGCCGAGCGAGGTGATCAGCTCTGGGATGCCGTGATGGATCTCCGGGTCGACATGGTAAGGCCGGCCGGCCAAGACAATCCCTTTGACGCCGGTCCGCTCCATGAATTCCAGCGCCGCGAGGCCCTCGGCCTGGACCTCGGCGGTGAAAGCGGCCTGCTCGGCGTACCCCGCCGCGACCGCCGCCTGGGCCTCCTCCAGGGTGACCGACCAATCGGCTAGCTCCTCGACCAGCCGTTCGGCCAGCTTGTCCGGCAGCGCCAGGTTGAAGAACGGGTTGATCAGGCGGACCCCGCCGTCCCGGAGGGACTCCACGTTGTTGGCTATGACCTGCGGATAGGAGGTCACCACCGGGCAGTTGAAATGGTTGTCGGCGCCTTCGGCCAGCTCGCGTTCATAAGACACCGAGGGGTAGAAAATGGTTTTCACCCCGCGCTCGACCAGCTGCTCGATGTGCCCGTGAACCAGTTTGGCCGGATAGCAGATATTCTCCGAGGCGATGGAATCCATGCCGGCCACGAACAGGTCGTGATTGGAGCGCCCGGACAGCACCACCCGGAAGCCGAGCTTGGTCAGGACGGTGAACCAGAGCGGGTAGTTCTCGTACATATTCAACACTCGGGGGATGCCGATCGAGCCGCGGGTGGCGGCTTTGTCGGTCAGACGTCGATAAGCGAACAGCCGCTTGTATTTGAAATCGAACAGATTCGGCAGGTCGGACTTGGCCCGATTGCGGTCGCCGGCGCGTTCGCAGCGGTTGCCAGACACATGCTGGGAGCCGTCCGGGAATTCGGAGATGGTGCATTGACAATGGTTCTGACACAACCGGCAGGTCTCAGTGCGGGTCTCGACCTTCAAAGAGCGCAGGGCCAGCGGCGCCAACAACCGGGAGGGCGCGCCAGGGGCGAATCGAGACCGCGCGATCAGGGCCGCGCCGAAGGCCCCCATCAGACCGGCGATGTCCGGCCGGACAACCTCCAAACCGGTCAGGAGCTCGAAAGCCCGGAGCACGGCATCGGACAAGAAAGTGCCGCCCTGAACCACGACATGGGCGCCCAACTGGCCCGAATCGCGCAGCTTGATGACCTTGTAGAGGGCGTTGCGGATGACCGAATAGCTGAGCCCGGCGGCTATGTCCCCCACCGAGGCGCCGTCTTTCTGGGCCGCCTTGACCGACGAGTTCATGAACACAGTGCAGCGCGAGCCCAGGTCGACCGGCGCGAAAGACGCCACCGCCGCCCGGCAGAACGCCTCCACGTCAAGCGACAGGGTCTGGGCGAAGGTCTGCAAGAAGCTGCCGCAGCCGGATGAGCAGGCCTCATTGACCCGGATCTCGTCGATCGCGCCGTCCACAATCCGGAGGTACTTCATGTCCTGGCCGCCAATGTCGATCACCGAGGTGACCTGGGGCTGGAGGAATTCGGCGGCGCGGTAATGGGCCATGGTCTCGACTTCGCCGTCATCGACGTGGAGGGCGGTCCGGACCAGCCCCTCGCCGTAGCCGGTGACGCAAGCCCGGGCGATGATCGCCGGTCCGGGCAGGGCCCGGCGGGCCTGGTTGACGATCTGGGCGGCGGCGGCCACGATCGACCCCTGGTTGGGCGCGTAGTGGGTGTGGCAGATGCGTCCCTCGGAATCGATCAGCACCGCCTTGATGGTGGTGGAGCCGGCGTCAATGCCCAAGAAACAGGCGCCGCGAGCTTCTTCGATCGGGATTCTGGGCACGCGCGTGCGGGCGTGCCTGGCCTCGAAGGCGCTTTGTTCGGCGGCGTCTTGGAAGAGCGGGCGGAGACGTCCGGCCGCGCCAGGCCCCTGTTCGTGAATATCGCGAGCGCGACGGGACAATTCCTCCAAACTGACGGGCGCGGCATCGGCCGACAGGAAAGCCGCCCCTAGTGCGACCGCCAGCTGCCCCTTCGGCGGGCAGGACAAGACCGCGCCGGCTTCCTCCAGGGCCCGCCCGAATGCCGCTCTGAGCTGCGGCAAGAAGAACAGCGGGCCGCCCAGCAAGACCACCCGGCCCCGGACCGGGCGCCCGCAGGCCAACCCGGCGATGGTCTGGGTGGCGACGGCTTGGAAGATCGACGCCGCCAGGTCCTCGTGGCGGGCGCCGTCGTTGAGGAGCGGCTGCAGGTCGGTCTTGGCGAACACTCCGCAGCGCGAGGCGATCGGGTAGAGGGTCTGGTAGCCGGCGGCGAGCGCGTCCAGTCCGGCCGCGTCGGTGCCGAGCAGTGTGGCCATCTGGTCGATGAACGCGCCCGTGCCGCCCGCGCAGGTCCCGTTCATGCGCTGTTCGACCACCGGCCTGAGATAGGTGATCTTGGCGTCCTCGCCGCCGAGCTCGATGATCACGTCCGCGTCTGGGTCCAGTTGCCGGATGGCCTCGGTTTCGGCGATCACCTCTTGGGCGAAGGGCACGCCCAGCGCCTCCGCCACGCCCAGGCCGCCCGAACCGGTGACGGTCACTTGGGCCGTCCGGTCGGGGAACTGTTGGACGATGCCGCCGATCAGCTTCGACAGTTCGATCCGGACGTCGGCGTGGTGGCGTCGGTAGTCTTCGAACAGGGTCCGGGGGCTTGGTTGGTTGACGGCGTCCGTGGCCTGGGCCTGGGCGTGAGCAGTCTGGGTGTGGGCGGTATGAGTTTGAGCCGTCTGGGTGTGGGCGGTCTGAGTTTGAGCGGTCTGGGCTGGGGCGGGCGGCGGATCGCCGTCCAGGAGGACGGCCTTGACAGTGGTCGATCCGATGTCGATCCCCAGGCGCAGGATCGGCTGCGGCGACGTCTCGGCCAGGGCGCGGTCGACGGCTGTCTCAGTCATGGAACACCCTGGGGCAGCGGGCTGGTGAGGATGAACCGCATGGTCGGCACCATCAACTCGACTAACTGGTCGGGGCCGAGTTGGGCCAGCATGCAGTCGGCGTCGAACTGGCGTTGCAGGGCGATCGCCCCCATGAATCCGACCACCATGCGCAAGCGCAGTTCGGGATGGTCGACGCCGAGTTCGCGAACCAGGGGCTCGCCCACCCAGGTGTACATGAACCGGGCCATGGCGCGCGCGGCGGCGGCGTCATGGGCGGCCTCCAGGATGATGGCGGCGAGCGCCTGCGCGACTTCCGGAGTCTCCCAGAGTTTGACGTACATGGTGGCCAGGCGTTCGACCGGCTCCTTGGCGGAGGTCTGGAACTCGACCATGGCGGGCAGCTCCGGAGTCAGCGGCACCTGGATCGCCGCGTCGAACAGCCCTCGTTTGGACCCGAAGAAATGGGCGATCAGCGCCGGATCGACGCCGGCGTCATCGGCGATGGAACGCAGCGAGGTCTTGGCGTAGCCATGGCGCGAAAACCGGTCGCGGGCATGAGTGAGGATCGCTTGGGCGGTGGTGCTGGGGCCGGGCCGGCGCCCGGCCTTGGGCTGGTCGGGCCCACTGCGCGGGGCCACCCCGTGCTGCGCTAGGCCAGGGCGGCTGGCGCCTGGGGGCATGGGCGCTCCTTAATGACTGGGGGTGTCGGGGACAACTCCGGCCAGCGTATCTCAACGCTCGATGAATTACCAGCGTCCGACGAGACTCGTCTAATGTGATCGCGAAGCGCTGTGCTTGCCTCACTTGACGGTGATCGCGAAACGCCGAGCGGCGCGGCGGCGGGCAATAGCGCGGCCGGGCAGGCCAACTCCTCGGCGGTTTCGAGGTGGGCGGTGCCCTGGGCCGCCGAGCGACGCCGCAGCCGGCGGGCAATAGCGCGGCCGGTCAAGCGAACTCCTCGCCGGTTCCGAAGTGGGCGGCGGGCAGGCCCTCCGGCCTCAAAACGTGCATTCGGGCCGAGTTCAGGAGATGATAAGAGGACGCCCCAGAGCGACTCGTGTCGAACCGGTGGCGGCTGACCAGGTTTCCGACCGGTTGGCGGAACGGCCAAGCCAATGGCAAGAATGTCGAGGAGGTCCCTTGAGAACGCGCCGAACCCGCGCTGGGCTGCTGGGCGCCGCGATCATGTTTGCGGTGGCCGCCTGCGCCGGCGGTCCGGGCGACCGTGACCGGGACGATCCCCCCGGCGACAGCGTCTTCGCGGAAGACGGCTGCGTCCACGTGGTGGCCGCGGTCTCCTCGGAGAAGGTCAACCTGTTCGCCGAACTGGCCGAAGCGTTCGCCGATTCCCCCCAGGCTGAGGGGCTGGACTCCTGCGTCTCCGTCAGACCGATCGATGTGACCTCGGGGGACGCGACGCGCTACCTGTCGGCCGGCGGCGATTGGCCCGCCAGCGAGGACCGTGAGCTGTGGCCGGCTTTGTGGTCGCCGGCCTCAATGGTCTGGGTGGACCGCGTCGCGGCCGCAGCCTCGCCGGCGCTGGTCGAAGGCGCCGAGTCGTTCACCCACACCCCGGTGGTCTTGGCCATGCCGGAGTCGATGGCGAAGGCGCTGGGCTGGCCGGACAAGGCGATCGGGCTGGGTCAGATCGCCGATCTGTGCGCCGACCCGGCCGGTTGGGGCGCGGTCGATCCGGCCAAAGCGCTGTGGGGCCAGTTCCGCATCGCCAAGACCAACCCGAACACCTCCACGACCGGTCTGGCCGTGCTGGCGATGCAGGCCTACGCGGCGGCCGGCAAGACGGCGGACTTGACCGCGGACGACGTGGCGGCGGCCGAGGAGTTCTCGGCCGGATTCGAGAACTGCGTCATCCACTACGGCGACACCACCGGGAAAGTGCTCCAGCGCCTGTATGACGAAGCCAGCCAGGGCGCTGCCGGCTCCACTTATGTGTCGGCGGTGGCGCTAGAAGAGACATCCCTGCTCAACTACAACCAGGGCAACCCCACGTCGAAGGTGATCGAGCCGGGAGAAACCCTGACCCCGCCGAAAGAGAAGTTGGTGGCGATCTACCCGGAGGGCGGCTCGCTGTGGTCTGACAACCCGGTCGTGGTCCTGAACGCCCCTTGGGTGACCGCTGAGCAGAAGGCGGCGGCCACGGCCTTCACCGAGTTCGTCCAGACCAAACCGGCCCAGGAGATCCTGCCCGAATACGGCTTCCGGCCACTCGACCAGTCAGTCCCCCTGGGCAAGCTCTTCACCCCGGCGTTCGGCGTCACCGCCGAGGGTCCGGCGGTCACGCTGCCGCAGCCGCCGGTGGCCACCGTCTCAGCGGCGCTAGACCAGTGGGCCCACATCCGCAAGCCGTCATCGGTGCTGGAGTTGATCGACATCTCGGGCTCCATGGAAGAGCCGATGGATGACGGCCGCACCAAGATCGACGGCGCCATCGAGGGCGCCACCAACACGTTGGAGCATTTCCGCGCCACTGACGAGGTGGGGTTGTGGGTCTTCACCACCGGCTTGGTCCCGGACGACCCGGCGGCGGTCACTTTCTCGCTGCGAGAGGTGGAGCCGTTGGGCTCCGACCGCGAGACGTTGGCCGGATCGCTCGAATCGTTACGCCAGTCTTACAAGGCCGGCACGCCTTTGTACGATGCCGTCGCGGCCGCTTTTGACGCCATGACCGCACGGGCGCAGCCAGGCCGCATCAACGCCATTGTGCTGCTCTCCGACGGTGAGGACACCGACTCGAAGATCTCGCTCGATTCCCTGGTCGCGAAGCTGAACGCGGCCAACCGGGAGGGCGGCAACGACGCCCCGGTGCGCATTTTCGCGATCGCCTACGGCGCCGACGCCGACCAGGGCCCCCTCGGCCGTATCGCCGCCGCTTCTGGCGGACAGGTTTTTGACGCCTCCAACCCCGAGCGGATCAACCTTGTGTTCGCGTCCGTCATCAACAACTTCTGATCGCCTTAAGGACCGCTGATGCGCCGATTCGCTCTTGCCCTGCTGGCCGGCCTGATTGTGGCCGGCTTAGGCGGTGCGCCCGCTTGGGCGGCCAGCTATTTGGACGATGCCGTCCAAGGGCTGACGGGTGCGCGCGGCTGGGTCTCGTCTGAGGTCACCAGCCAGCTTGATCTCGCCAAGGTGCTGAGCGCGGACATTGACGGGCAAGTCGCGGTGGCAGTGCTGCCGGACACGGCCAAGCTTGAGTCCTCACCCAGCGCCACGGCTGCCGACCTGCGTGCACGGACCGACTGGCCAACCGTGCTGGTGGCCATGGGCGAGGACTTCTCCGCCGATTCAGCGGAGTTGACCAAGACCGCGGCTTTGACGGCCGCGAACCAGGCCGAGCGGGCACCGGGTGCCTTGGAGGACAAGCTGGTTGCGGCGGTGGCGTCGCTGGCCGAGGCGCTCGACCAAGCTCGGAACCAAGCCGAGGAGGCCGGGGCCGCCCCGACGGCATCGTCCTCCGCGGCCGACGGTGACATGGCCGGGGCGGGCCGGACCGTGCTGAAGGTGCTGGCGTGGACTTTCTTCTTTGTCGTGGTGGTGCCGGCGGCCCTGATCACGGCGCTGGTCGTCTGGCTGGTCAAGCGGCACCGGCGGGGCGGCGGCAGGGCCCCGATCAAGCCGTCCAAGCAGACCCCGCCGGACGTGGCCGAAAAGCTGGAGGAACTGAGGGCCCTCAGGGTGCGGTATCTGAACGCGCGCGTGCCCGGTCCGGCCTTCGCCGCCACCAAGAACATGGCGCAGATGATCGCGCGGATTGTGACCGACACCTCGGAGTTGTTCCGGCGGTTGGAGAGTCGCGGCGGCGGCGACCAGCAGGCGGTGGCGCGGGTCGAATACCGCGACCAGGTGGCCAAGGTGGTTGAAGTCCTCGGTCCGGACTATTACCTGGACATCCTGGCCAGGCCGGACCTGTGGGACGATCCGCGTGGCCGGGCGCGCGCCGTCGAAGCGGCGGTGGCGGCGTTCTCTAGTCAGATCATCGACAACATCAAACAGGTCAACGCCGCCCAAGACCTGCGTTTCCAGGTTTCACTCGACGCCCTGGCCCGCGCCAAGCGGGACCAGGCCGCCGGACTCTACGATCCCACCGACCCCCCTAATGAAAGGCCAAGACCATGACCAACACTACCGCTTCACCAGATCCCGTGGCCGTTGACATGGCCTCTTTGCTCGGGGATCCGAACACCAATCCGGTGGCTGAAACGCCGCTGGCGAAGGCGCTCGCGGCCGTCCCGCCGGCTGAGGCGGCCGCTCCGGCCGAGCAGTCCCATGTCGAGTTTCGGCCCCTGCTGGCGCCAGAGCAGCGCGAATTGCTGGCCGCCCGCAGCGCCGAGTTGGCTGATCGGCTGCTGATAGACCGCAATGCGCTGCTCGACTTCGGCCAATCGGCGCTGACCAAGATCAACCAGACCTCGGCAGAGCTGTTGGCCGCCCAACGGCAAATCGAATTGCCGGAAGCCGACCAGGTGGTCAACGGCATTTTGCGGCAGTTGGACGGTTTCAGCGCCCAGTTCGAGTCCGGGAAAGTCAAAGGCCTGATGAACAAGCTGCGCCACGCGCTGCGCAGCGGCAAGGCCACCATGAAGGCCATGTACCGCGAGTCGAAGTCGATTGAGGAGCGCCTTGACATGGCGGCGGGACAGACTCGGGAACTGGAGTTGCGGCTGGCGGACAACGTGTCGCGGGGACAGCAACTGTACAAGGCCAACGACGCTTCGCTGACCGGCCTGGTCGGGGTCTTGGCGGCGCTGGAGCAAGTGCGCGAAGAGGGGGCCAAGCGGGCGGCCGAGATGGAAGCCAAGTTGGCCGCGATCCCAGCCGGTGACCCATCTCGACCGGCTGCGGAAGAAGAGGCGCAGACGCTGGCCGAAGGCATCCAGGCGGTTGAGCTGACCCTGTTCGACTGGCGCCAGCAGTTCTTCTTGGCCTATGCCCTGTCGCCGGCGGTGCGCAACCTGATCGGGGTGTCTTTCACCATGCAGCGCCGTTTGCAGGTGTTCCGCACCATGGGCTTGCCGGGAGGCAAGAAGTCGCTGGTCATGTGGCAGCAGGCGGCGCTGGCGAAAGAGTCTGGCGAGGTTGGCCAGGCCTTGGCCGACGGCACCGCCCGCCTGATCGAAGGCGCTTTCCAGGCCGCTGGCCAGGCGGTCGCGGAGACCGCTAAGGCGGCCCAGGCCCCGATCCTGCCGGAGCAGGCGATCTGGACCATCCGCGACTCCATCAAGACGCAATGCGACGGCCTGGTTGAGGCCAGCCGCTGGGGCCGGACCGTGCGCGGCCAAATCCTGAACGCGATGGAGACCTCTGAACGGGAGATCGGCGCCGCCGTGACCGACGCCCGCACCACGATTGTGCGCGAGGTCTTGGCGGACGTGCAGGCCCCGACACCGCAAGCGCCGGCTCCAGACGCCGACATCCTGCAGGCTCTCGGCGTCCACTGAGGCGAGCGAAGATCGCTAGGAGCGTGGTGAATAACCACGCTCCGACCGTGGTGACGCGGGGCAGCGGAACGCTGACCAGCGGAAACGCGGAAGGCAAAGGCTGCTTCGACCTAGGAAACCGGTTGGTTCACCGGTTTGCGAGGCCCCGGGCACGGCGCCGCTTGGCCGTGACCTAGCAGTTCCCTTCCGAGTGCCGTTGGCCGGGGCCGACGGCGCGGGGCAGGGCTATGCTGGCCGGCATGAACGCGGGGCTCCCGGCCGCCCTAGGACGGCAGCCGAAAGCGATCCTGCGGTTTGCGCTGGTGCTGGTTCCCACGGTGTTGATCTGCGCGGGAGCATTCGCCGGCGTGTCCGCGCCTCATCATGAGACGGCCGTCAAAGCGTGGGACGGCGTGATCGAACTCACCGGTGAAGACTGATGTGGCAGGAGAAGGCCAACTATCCAGTCGCGATGATGGCGAGGTTGTTGAGTGTCGCCAGGTCGGGGTACTACAAGTGGGTCAAGGCGACCGGCGGCGCGGTGTTCCACTCCGACCGCGGATCGGTTTACACCTCCGCGGACTACACCCGGTTGGCCAACAGCCTCGATGTGAGGCTATCCGTTGGCCGCACAGGTGTTTGCTGGGATAAACTTGACGACTCGGCCGCCAAGAGAGTCTGCGGCGCGTATGCGAATGGCCAACCCGACAAGACGGCGCAGATCGCCTACCTGCTGGCCAGGTACCTGGAGACCGGCGACAACCAGACGGCGGCCTCGTTGTCGCAGTTCGCGCGGGCAGAGTACAACTCGGGCGTCCCGGTGTCCTACCCCGACCGCTTCGCCGCGATGAAGGCCGAGGCTGAGGCGAACGCCGGGCCGAAAGACGCTTACGTCGAAGTCGATGCCGCTGCTCTGAAGGTCTACGTCGGCCTGGTCCGCGAGGGCGAGCCCGCGAAAATAACGGGCGGGGCGCTGGCCAGAAGCGCGGCCCATTACTCGGCGGGGTATTCCGCGACGGTAAAGCTGACCACCCCCAATGTCACGTTCGAGGACGGCAGCCAGGTCAAGACCGTCAGCACCAGGGCCGCGGCGGTCACTGTGGCCCTGGCGGCCCGCCACGATCTGATCGCGGGTGAGAAGGTGGGCGCGACGATTGAGGTCAAAGGCATCCCGGCGTCCTGCTTCATGGTTCACCAGGCCGCCGGCGGCGAGCAGCGCGCCATCACTCCGCTTGAAGTCGAGGCGGACGGTTCTGACACTGACGCGCCAACGGAGACGAAGTGGCAGCCGAAGATCGCCACGGAGGTCTCCTCCCAAGCGTTGTCCGGGGACGCCACGGCTGTTGTGGACAAGGTGAAAGCCGACGCGGTGGGTGGTTCGCAGTGGCCGGTCAAGGAGTGGGCGGACGGCGCCCAAACCCAACCGAAGACCTACTTCCCGTTTACAGCCTCGGGCGATGTCGCCAAAGCGACCGTCCCGCCGGCGGCCTCGGCGAGCCTCCCGCCGGGGGCCGTGGTCGTGTCTAGTGAGCCGGCCAAAGCGACGTTGACCGGGCCGGGCCAGTGGGCGACCGCCGTCGTCCCTCTGCCGGACACCGGATCAGGCCACTACGCGATGCGCTGGTGCTTGAAAGCGGAGGACCAGGGCGCGAACGCGAAGTACCTGCCCAAAGGTGGGCCGTTCTGCGATGACTACTTCACCCTGTCCGAGCGGTTCACCGTCCCGATGACGTTGGCTGTCGCGTCGGCCCTGCCGGACCAGTTCCAGGCGAAGGGACAAGCGCCGGACGACACGATAACCGTCTCGTTGCCGGACGAGCGGGACTCGTGGATCTCAACCCGCGACGGAAAGCCTGCCGTCGTGAAGGTGACGGGGACGTTCTACGCCGGGTCGGCGTCATCGTTCACCATCTCCGAGACCCCACCCGCCGACGCGGAAGTGTTGGGCACGGCCTTTGTCAACGTGACCCTGCCCACCTCGGGGCGCGATCCGGTCACGGTCCCGGCCCCGGCGGGGTTCACCGTTCCCTCCTCGCAGTATGGGACCTGGGTGTGGCGGATCGACCGCGCCGACCAGGTGCCAGAGGTGGCCGAACTGTTCGACAACGACCCAGCGGACAAGTTCGGGCAGCAAACTGAAACCCACGTCACCCAGATGGAACTCGCGATCCAATCTCAGGTTGAGAACGCGACGGTGGCCGAGCCGAAGGGCGACGCCACCGCCCAGGTCTGCGACACGGTGTGGGTCGAACACACCAACCCCGCTGACTTGTGGCTGGACCAATGGGGCACGGGCAAGCCCGTCGAGGTGAAGGTGGACGGGAAGCTGTACCACTCGGCGGTCCCCGGACCCCAAACCACCGCCATAGCCGGCGACCTGCCCGTCGCGGACCAATACTCCCTCACGTTCACCGCCGCCGGGAAGGAACACGCGCAACGGGTCTGCCATCAGGTCTCCTACGGCGAGTACGGGACTTACGGGTTCGTGTTCGGCATCGACCTGGCAGAACAACCAGAAGCGACGAGGGACTACCTGGCGAAGGGCGTCACGACCCCGTTGTGGCTTCCGGTGGAGACAACAATGGTTCGTCGGGTTCCGGTGATCCACACGGCCGCGACACGTTGGTCCGCGACCAACGACGGCAACGAACAGGTGTTCTTCACCGACGAAATCTGGCAGATCGACTGGCCCGACGCGCCCGGCGACACCGACATGGCCGGAGCGGTCGGCCACACCCAGTGGGACGGGTACGGGCCGTGGGCCGGCGACGGGAAGACCATAACCACCGAACTGTGGCGGATCGAGGGCGAGGTGACACCCGAGTCCTGCGCGGCGGACAACCCGGCGGCGAAGCTGATCGCCGTCAACAAGACCACCCTGGCGCTGAACACCTGGGGAGCCTCCCAGAGGGTGTCCGGGTCCAGGTTCAAGGCCGAAGGCGGGGACGCGACCTACACGTTCGTCGTCACCTGGCCTGGCGACGCGCGCACCGAGGCGTACCAGTCGACCTGCGGGGAGGAATCCGAGACCATCAGGCTGATCCACCAAGCCCCGGAGTTCATCACCCAACTGCTGGCACCAGCGGACCTGAAAGACGCGACCAGGCAAACAGCCGCCCAACGCGATTCGGCCATCGAGGTCGAGGCCGGCGGAGCGCTGGTGGACGTGCTCCATGCCTGGTTCCCCGACACGGATGGGCGACGGCTCGACATGAGCGGGTGGGCAGCCGGTTGGGACACCTACTTCGTGCCGCTCGCGGCCAACGCCCAGTCGCCCACCGTCGTCACCGACGAGGCCGGCCAGAAGGTCTACCAAGGAGCGGTCTGCGCGCCAAGCGCGCTGCTGGCCTCCAGCCCTGACCCGCTGCCCGTCGAGCGGGTCGGCGACTATTCCTCGCCCGAGATCACCGTGCCAAACGAACCGGGCATGGTCCACACGGTCGAGACCGTCACCGACCAGGACGGCAACATCGTCCGGCGCGGAACCTGTGGGGCCGTGTCCGAATCGGCTATCGTCCGGCCGCCGGAACAGCCGAAACCCCAGATCGTCACAAACGCTCCCGAACACGCGAGCGTGGGCGACAAGATCAAAGACGAGGCGACCCTGACCGGTCCGTTCCCGAAGGGCGTCGTGATCGAGTTCTGGTACCAGCACACGCCCCACAACAACCCCGGCGCGGTCCCGGACGAGTTGGCCTGCGACCCGCCCGACCCCGAGGACACGACCGGGGCGATCCGGATCGGCGGTGTGGTCTTGGACCACGACATCGCCGCCGGCGCCACCGAGACCCTCCACTCCCCGGAGTTCACCTCCGACGAGCCGGGCTGCACCTGGATCAAGGAGACCGCCTGGGCGCCCGGCGAGGGCCCCGAACGGACCATCCTCGCTGAGGGCCGGTTCGACACGCTCAACGAACGCACCATCTGGTCCGAGCCGCCACCACCTACCCCGACGACGCCGCCGCCACCAGGGGATCTGCCCCGCACTGGTGCCACGACCTGGGCGTGGGCGGCGTGCGGCGCGGCCGCTGTGTTGGCCGGGTTGGCGTTGGTCGCCGCGGCGCGCCGCCGCAGGCGGGTTGGGGCCGTGACGTGAACCGGGTGGTGTTCTCGTCGGCCCGGATGGACTGGCGGACCCCCAGGCGGTTTACGACCAGTTAGACGCTGAGTTTGGGTTCGACTTCGACCCCTGCCCACCGGAACCGGCCTTCGACGGGCTGGCTGTCGCGTGGGGCCAGCGCAGCTTTGCGAACCCGCCTTACGGACGCGAACTACCCAAATGGATCGCCAAAGCCCACGCGGAAGCGAAGCTCGGCAAGACCGTGGTCCTGTTGATCCCGTCCAGGACGGACACCCGCTGGTGGCACGACCATGTGATGCAGGCTGACGAGATCAGATACGTCAAGGGTAGGTTGACGTTCCAGGGCGCGGAGCATCCGGCTCCGTTCCCCAGCGCCGTCGTCATCTGGCACGGCCAGTAGGCGGCGGTTCCCTTCTCGCAAGGCCGAGGGCCTGCCACCGCAGTCATCTGGTGGCAGGCCCCCGGTGTGGGGTTACAGGCCGAAGGCCGGTGCGTGGATCACGCCAGCGGGGAGCGGGTCGCCGTTCAGGCTGAGCGCCATGACCGCTTCTGGCGGGCAGTCGATGCCGACGCCGATGCCGTGCCGGTCGGCCCTAGTGAAGCCGAACCTCGGGTAGTAGGTCGGATGGCCGACCAAGACCACGAACTGCTCGCCTTGGCGTTTGGCCTCGGCGAGGCAGGCGGTGACGACTGCCGTGCCCGCGCCCCGCTTCTGCCAGGCCGGGAGCACAGCGACCGGGCCGAGCATGAGGGCCTCGCCCTGACCGATGACGCAGCGGGTCGCGAGGCAGTGGGCGACGACTTGGCCGTCCGGGTCGGTGGCGACCTGGGAGAGGCCGTCCACCCACGCTTCGGGCTTGGTGCGCAGCAGGTCGATGATGTCGGCCTCTTGCGCCGTGGGAAACGCGGCGAGGGTGACCTCGCGGATGGCGGCGATGTCGCCAGGAGTTTCGGGATGAGTGCGCCAAGTGTTGTTCACGATGAATACTTCCGTTGCCAAGTTCCAACATCGCCTCATGCGGCCTCCATCGACTCGACTGTGCCGGAGATCCACCTGGTCAACGCGAAAGCTGCGGCGATGGCGGCAATAGCGGTGACGGCGACGATGGGCAGGGCGTGCCCGCCGTCGCCTTTGGCGAGGTTCGAGGCCAGGCTGGACAGCAAGGCGGCGGCGATGATGGCGGCGATGATCGTCACCGGGGTGGATCGCTTCAGGAACCCGGCGGCCAACCCAATCAATCCCAGAGCCACGGCCAGCAGCGACATCACCACGACGTCCGCCGCCATAGGGATGATCATGTGCGGTTCCAAGGGGCCGTGAACCACCGGGAAGACGGCTTCGGTCAGCAGAAACACAGCCAGCGAGGCAAGGCTGGAGAGCGCAGCGGCCACGAGAGTGAAACCGCTCACTAGGACCACTTTCGCGGCAAGGACCTTCTTCCGGGGGGCCGGGCACGAGAGGGTGAGCACGGCCCGGTTGCCGCTGTATTCCTCGACCGTGAACTTGGCGTGCATCGCGGCGGACAGCACGCAGAACGCCGCCATCGATATGACTGCCGCGAGGTTGGCCAGCCCGATGTAGCTGGACATCAACGCCGCTTCTTCCGACCCCGGTGGCTCAGACCCGGCGCTGAGCGCGATTGTCCAGGTCATCGCAACCACCCCGACCGTCACCCAGGCAGACATCTTCAGGTAGGTGGACAGGGTGTTCTTGCGCTGTTCCAACCTTATGAGTTCACGCATGTTGGACGCCTCCCTGGCTCATGACACTGAAGAAGTAGTCTTCGAGCCCGCCGCTGTGTTCGTTTCTGACCGTCGCGAGTTCCACCTCGCGCACTATTGTCCCTTCGGCGATGACGCCTATGGTGTCGGCGACCTGTTCCACTTCGCTGATGATGTGGCTGGACATGACGATGGTCATGCCACCCCGGCCGGCGAGGTCTAGCAACAGTTGCCGGGTCTGCTTGATGCCGGTCGGGTCGAGCCCGTTGATCGGTTCGTCCAGGAGCAGCAGTTGGGGACGGTGGACCAGGGCTCTCGCCAAGCCGAGGCGCTGGCGCATGCCAAGCGAGAACGTCGAGACGGGCTGGCTTCCGGTGTCCGGCAGCCCGACTAGGTTCAGGGTGTCGTCCACCGATTCGGCGCCGAGTCCCATGTAGGCGAGGTGGACTTCCAGGTTCGCCCGTGCTGACAGGCGTTCCCAGAAGACCGGGACCTCGATCATCGATCCGGTTGCCCTCAACACGGCCTCGCGTTGACGGGTCGGGTCCAGCCCGAGCACCCGCACCGAGCCCGCTGTCGGGGTGAGCAGACCGAGCATCAGCTTCAGAGCGGTGGTTTTCCCGGCGCCGTTGGGGCCGAGGAAGCCGTAGATCTCGCCCTGGCGGACGGTCATGTCGCAGGATCTGAGCACTGCGCGGTGGCTGCCCTTATACGCCTTGGCGATGTTGGTCAGCGAGACCGCTGGTGTCATGACCGCTCTCTTTCTTGGGGGTTGATCTGAATATGGTTCGGGCCGCAGCCCCGATGAGCGCCGCGAAGGCTGTCACCAGCAGGAGCGGTATCCACACTGCGCCGCTGAAGGTCTCGAAGGCGAGGCCGTAGAGCATTTGGCCGATGGGCGCCGCGATTTGGGACCCGGCCAGCAGGACACCCATGACTTTGCCCAACAAGTCGTTCGGGATGGCCTTCTGGATCTCGGTGATGGCGAACACCGACATCGCGGTGGCCACGATGATGGCGGCCATCTCGAAGCCGAAGAACAGCACGAATGCTGGCCAATAGCCCAGTGAGAGCACCGCTGGGGTGACAGCCAGGGCCATCGGGATGGTCAGCAGCGCGAACAGCCAGATCGGCCGGTTCATGGCCGTCACTTTGAAGCGGCGGGTGATGCGACCGGCGCCGAGCGCTCCGACGATGGTCGCGAGTTCGGTGCACCCCAACCCGATCCCGTACATGAGGTCGGAGGAGTGGAGGGTGAACCGCAGCACATAAGGGACGCCGATGACGAACGCCGGGACGGCCAGCATGTTCAGGGCGCACGCCAACAGGATGATCCGCATGACGAGCGGGTTGCCGCAGCGGGCGAACCGCAGGCCCTGCCGCACGTCATCGGCCAACGTCACCACGATCCCCCGGCTGGCGGGCCGCTTCGTGAAGGGGATTCGCATGAACAGCTCGAAGGCGGCCGAGCAGGCGAATGCCGCGAAACTGACGGCCAGCAGGGCGTCGATGCCGACCAGACCGTAAAGGACGCCGCCGAGGACCGGGCCGACCAGCGCGGCCACCGCCCCGATCCCGGCGACTAGCCCGTTGGCCTGGGCCAGGTTCGCCTCGGACGCCAAAGCGGGGACGGAGGCCTGCACGGTCGGTTGGTACATAGACGCGACCAGGGACAGCAGTGCCAGGACGATGCCGACCAGTAGGAGCGGGGCCCGCCCTGCGGCCATCACGCCTATCAGGGCGGCGACGACCACGGCGCTGGCGGCGTCCAGGCCAACCATCAGGTTCCGTTTCGAGAACCGGTCGGCGATGGCGCCACCGACGGGCGTGAAGACGATCCCGGGCAGGCTGGACAACGCCAGCACGAGGGCGAAGACGTCGGCCCGCCCGGTCACGTCCAACACGTACAAGTCAAGGGCGAACCGCACGATCGCGGACCCCACCACCGAGACCAGTTGCCCGGCGACGAGCAGGCTGAAGTCTTTCGAGAACAGTCTTCCCATCAGGCGGTTTCGCTGTTCTGCGCCCCGAGCAGGAAGCCGAAGCTGCCTTCGGCGGCGCCCAGGGCGAGTTCGGCGATCCTGACGAACTCGGCCGCGCGGGCAGCGAACTGTTCAGGCGTCCCGGTGTACGCCCCGGAGTCGAAGATGGCCGTGTCGCCCGCCAGCAGGAACTCGATGGTCTCAAACGGGCGCGGGGTGGAGTAGACGCCCTCCGCGACGCCTTGCTCAATGGCCCGCGCCATTATCGGGGCGACCGCTTGGACGGTGCGGGTGATGCTCGCCTGGTGCAACCGCTCGTTGGCGGCATCGTGCAACACCTCGATGATCGCGCCATCAGGCGTCTGCGAGACGTTGACCCCTGCGATCATCTGGCGCAGCTTGGTGTGCCCGTCCAGCCCGGGAGCGTCCGCGATCGCTTCGACATGCTCGACCACCCGGGCCACCACCCGGTCGACCACGGCCTCGAGGACTTCTTCCTTCGACTTGAAATAGTGGTAGAACGTGCCCTTGCCCATCCCCACCACCTCAAGGATGTCGCCCACGGTGGTCGCGTCATACCCCTTGCGGGCGAACAACTCGGCGGCGGCGTCGAGGATCGCGCCCACCCGCGCCCCGTGCTTCTTCGTCAAACCTCTCGGCATGTCACGCCCCGGCCTTCGACAGCGCCCCTGTTGGCGCTTGACTGGACTTCGGTAGCCGCGGGACCAACCCCTCGTCACGCGAGAGGAAGAACCGCTTGTCGCAGACGATCAGGACCGCGGCGACAACGATGAGCAGTCCGTAGAGGATGGTCTTGGTCGCGTTGGTGACTTCGAACGCCTCGGAGGTGACGTTGACCATCGCGTGGAACACGATGGCCATGATGATGGAGCGGCCGTTGCGGTAGTAGATCCAGTTCGTGATCACGGTCAGGGGCACCACCCCGACCAAGAACGCGACCGCGTAGAGCGGGCTCTCGGCCCACAGGTTCGCGTGGTAGTAGCCCTTGACGAAGAACAACGGCACATGCCAGGCCGACCACAGCACCCCGAACAGGACGACCGGCCGGATCAGCGGTCCGCGTCCCCGCAGCGCGTCGATGCCGTATCCGGACCAGCCGAGTTCCTCCAACGCCGGGGCGGCGAAAGCGATCACCCAACTGAGCGCCGCCGCGCCCTCCACGATGGCGAACTTCGCCGTCAGGCCCAGTTGGTCGATAGACCCGCCGAACGGGACCGACACCAGCACCGCTACGGCCATCAACACCGGATAGGCCAGGAACGCGACCGGCCAGAAACCCGGCTTGATGCGCCGAAGCGAGGTCAGCTTGTCTTTGAAGTCCTGGCGGATCGGTTTGTTGCCGCGCCCGGACATGCAGATGCCAGCGGCGATCAGCGGCCCGAACAGGCCCACGATCATGCCCAGCGAGATCACAGGGTCTTCCATCAGATTGCCGGTCACGGCCCGGCTGCGCGCCGCCGCGATCCCGAAACACGCCCAAGAGATCGCGAACGTCAACCCGAAGTACTTGACCGACCTGTACGCCCTGATTGTGCCACCCATGCGTGACCGCCTTCCTCAAACTCGACTAGCGGTACAAGTTACGCGATAGTGGACCGGGAGTCAAGTTTGGCTGGTTTCGACAGCCACATAGATGGTAGGAACGCCGCCAGCCAGGCCGCGAACCAGGCGTTCCAGAACCAGGCAATACCTGCCGGATCGGCCGCGCCTGCCGCAACCCGGATGTCGGTGATGACGAAGGGACCTGTGCGAAGTGCCAAGACCGCCACCGCCGTCCACGCCAAGATCCGGACCATCCGCTGAAGCGGAGCCGGAATTCGGCGAGTCACCGCGCCCACCGCCGCCAGGCCCAACAGCGCCCGGCCAACCTTGATGACCGTCATCGCCGCCATGACGGCCTGCGGCATGGGGCCCGCCGTGGCGGACTGGATGGTGTCCAAACCGGCTGTCCCTCCCGCCAGCCAGTAGACATTGAACCCGCAGAAGCTGAGGCCCACGGCAACCGACGCGAAGCCCAGTGCCGTCGCGGCGCCTCCCCGGCTCACGACAGCGCCGCCGCGAACTTGGCGATGGCCGAATCGTCGATGGCGTCGATGTCCCCACTGGTCTTGGCGATGCGTTTGACGATGAAGCGTTCGGCCATGTTCATCTTGGAGAACCGGTAGCAACCGGGCAGGAAGGCTGTGGCGATGGCCCCAGCACGTAGCTGTTCGGGGAAAGCGGCGGCCAATTCCGCGTCTCGTTTGGCTGGGTCTTGTTCCATCCCGCAGACGAACAGGCTCAGCCGTTTCCCGCTTAGCGGCGCGCTGCCGCAGAACTCCTTCATCGCCTTCATCGGCTGGCCAGCATAGACAGCCGTGCCCAGCACGACCGTTGTGAAGCTGGAAAGGTCGGGGACGGTATCGTCCAAGGCGAACAGGCGTGCCCGCCCGTTGAGGTGGGCGGCGATACGCCGGGCGACTTCGGCGGTGGCGCCGTGTTTCGAGGCGTAGACGATGGCGTTGGGCATCATTTCTCCTTCGTTCGGGCGGTGTGTTCCATGCAGCCGAGCGTGTCGTGGATGCGCAGCAAGCCGCTGGCGATGGTGGTTAGCTCGGCGGGACTGAGCCCGGCGTACATCGCGGCCATGAACTCGCGGGCCTGGCCGCCGGTGGCCTTGCTCCATTCCTCGACCTTGCCGGTGGCCACCACGCGGCAAGCCCGGCCGTCCCGTTGGTCAGGCGCCAGAGTGACGAAGCCTTTCGCTGCCAGTTTGTCCAAGACCTGGCGGGTGTTCTGATGGGACGTGTTGGCGGCGTCCGCCAACTCGCCCAACGTTGGAGGCGCGTCGAACATCGACAGCATCACCAGCAGCCACCACTGCTTCGCCGTCACCTGCGGCATCGCCCGGTCCAAGACCCGCTGCAACCGGTTCGCCACCGCGAACACCCCGCCGAACACCACCCGCTCCGCGTCCATGCCGGTGAGTGTGTCTTCCAAGTCCATCGACGGTCTCTTTCCGCTGATAGGTAATAGCTTACCCCTATAGGTAAGATATTACCTGTCTCGCGGCGCGGCCACCAGTTCAGCTTGCAGCCGAAACAACGGCAGCGGCGATGCCGGCCGGGTGGCCGCCCTGGCGGATCTACAGGGTCCGGCGACCGGTGGCCGGCGCGATGGAATGCTCTCCCGTGAACAGCTACAAGGGATTCTCACCGCCGCGGCAAAGGTCATCGCACCAGACCAACCTGTTCGATGGGAAGGGCAGCGAGGTTGACCTCACGGACGGCGTGTGCAGTCCCTACGGGTGCCGTTTCTACATCGGCTTCGAGGGCATCGTTCGCGCTGACAGTGGCGAGCGCATCAGTCTTGCCGAACACCAGCCACACGCCGTCGCTCGTCGGGCCATTGGCCTCAAGCCAGACTCGGAGGTCACCCCTGGAAGCGAACGTCAGTTCTGGGCGCGCGGTCAGGCCAGCCACGCTCATCCGCCACGGAACTGGTGATGTCAGTCAGAAGCTCGGTCCAGGAGCCGTTCTGCTGGGTGACGAAGCAGAACTCGTTGCCTTCCGGGTCTTGCATGACTTGGAATCCGTCGCCGTCGCACTCGTCATGGAAGCCGCCCAGCTTGGTCGCTCCCAGCGCTTCGGCCCCGGCGACGGCGGCGGCCACGTCATCGACCTCGATGTCGAGGTGCAGGCGGTTCTTAGGGGAACTCTTCGGCTCGGGAACCACCTGAAAGAACAAGAACAACGCGCCAGCGTCCACCACACCGCCGGGCGCGGGCCTATACCCCCAAGGGCTGTCCAGCAACGTGCCCCAAAACTGCGCCAGCTTGGCGGCATCGGCGCAGTCGATGGTGACTTCCTGAATCTTTGCGTTCATCTTGCTCCTTGCTCTTGGGTGCTTGTGTTAGGCGTGGCATCGGCAACTGTGGGTTCTCCCGAGGTCCGCTGCTTGGTGGCGATGGTCAGGCCGAATGCGATGAGCGTTCCAACGGCCAGCCCGGCCAGATACAACAGGACCACGACCACCGCGCCAATACCGAGGCTGCCCATCGGCGTCCCGACTCCCATACGGCTGACCAACATGTGGCCGAGCATGAACACCGCCGCAGCGTCCCCGGCCGAGACGGCGAAGTCCTTCAGCGACCCACTCTTCAAGGCGATCCCCATCAGGGCCGCGGGCAGAGCCACTGACACGAGGTAGCTGAGCACCGGAGTGTTCGACAGCAAAACCACCTCAATGATCGGACCCATCGCGCCAAACAGCACCAGACAGGCGACAGCACCGCCGACCGCTCCGCGAATCAAAGCTCTACTCATCTGGTTCGCCCTGGATCGCGGTCGCGGCTGCTGCCAGGACGGCAAGGTAGGCCGGATGCCGGGTCTTGTCATCCAAGGCGGACTCGGCGCTCGCCGCCTGAACGAAACCCATGTGGGCTTTCGCGGTCTCAGGGAACTCGGTCCCGAACAGCATGAAACCGTCGCTCACAGCGGCCATGACATCTCCTTGACACTAGCAGGCGTGCAGGCTTCCCCAGCCTGCGGATCGATTGGCGGGTGCGCGGGGCTGATCGGGTCAGCGCCTTTCGCTATTGGGAAGTACAGGTCAATTCGGTCGGCGCCAGGGTCGGGATAGAACTCGTGAATCGTGCCCACGATCCGGCCTGCAAGGCTTTCAGCGGCGCGAGCGTAAACGTCGTGGTAGTCGTTGGTGTCGCACGAGACGACCAGGTAAGTCTGAGCCGGAATGACCCATTTCATCCAGCCGGGTGGCGGCTCGGCGTCGAGCGGACTCTCGAAAGCGGGCATATAGAGGCCGCCGCGCTCATCCCAAGGCTGGTTGGACTCATCAAGATCGTTCATCGCCCCCCAGACACCAACCGGGGTTCCGTCGGCGCGCCGCAAAGCCAAATGACCTACTTCGGCGAAACTGGCCACGGCCTGGTGCCACAACGGCTTGATCCAAGCCACACCACTGTCGCGGCTAGCCCGGCCTGCCTTGCCGATGACGGCAAACTCACCCTTGATTACGACTCTTGGCGCGCTCACCAAAGCTCCTGTTCAGGCTGCCGCAGGGCTGTCCCCAGCTTCGGTCTTGGCCACAAGGTCGAGTTCGTAGCGGACGGCACCGTGGTCTTGGAAGATGGAGCAGGTCGTGACCCGGATCGCCAGGATGACGCAGTTCGGGTCTTGCTCGTTGTTGGCGGCGTCGTACCAGTCGGCGAACGTCTGGCGAAGCTTGTCACGCAGGGTGGCGTTCTTCGGGTCGAGGACCCAGCCGAGGTTCTCGGCGCTGCCGTGTCCGTAGACGCCCTCGAATGCGACTGCGAACGCCACTTCGGGGTTGCTGGCAATCTGGAGGGCCTTGTTCGAGTTGGCGGTGGTCGTCACATAAAACACGCCTGCTTCGTACATCGCGTCCACATCGCGCACGGCAGGCCGAACTTGGCCGTCATTGCCCGGCCCGGTGACGATGGTCGCTAAGGCGATCACGTTGTCTTTGCCGTTCCCGCAAGTGGCCTCGATGCGGGCGATGCCTTCGTCGTATCTACTCATGTGTGATTTGAGGTGTCAAGCTTGTCGTGGACACTGACAAGCAAGGAGTTTGTTTTGATGGGTACGCAAGGTGACCAGAGGCCCCGGAGGACTTATTCGCGGCAGTTCAAGGCTGAGGCTGTGGCGATGGTGGTGGAGTTGGGCAAGACGGGGGCTGAGGTGGCGAGGGACCTCGGCTTGAACCAGTCGACGGTTCAGCGGTGGGTCGCGAGGTGGCGGCGCGAGCATGAAGGCGGCGCGGGCGGGGTGGTGGAGTCGGCCCGGCTGGCGGAGTTGGAGGCGGCGAATCGGCGGCTTGAGCAGGAGAACTCCTTCCTAAAAAAGCGGCGGCCTTCTTCGCCCGGGAGCTCCCGCGAGGCTGAAGTATCAGCTGATGGAGCAGGAGAAGGCCGATTTCCCGGTTGTCATGATGGCGTCGTTGCTGGGGGTGGCCCGGGCCGGGTTCTACGCCTGGCGCAGAGCCGGGCGTCCCGGCCCGAAACCGCCGCCCGCGCCTCCCGCGGCGGCTCTGCCCGGGTCGGGCCAGCTCCGTCCTGACCCGTCGGCGCCGAAGCCCGCCGCGGCTCCCTCTGGGGCTGCTTGGCCGCTGGTGCGGGCCTGGCTGAAGGACTGGGTGCTCTACGCCTGGAACGTCTCGAAGGGCCGCTACGGGGCGCGCCGGGTGCGCGCCCACCTGCTGGCGGAGCCGGGTGTGTCGGTGTCGTTGTGGCTGGTCGGCCGGCTGATGCGGGAGCTCGGGATCGCGGGCTGCCAGCCGCGCGCCGCCAAGCGGACCACCATCCCGGACCCGGACGCCCCCAAACGCCCCGACCTGGTGCGCCGCCGGTTCAAGGCGCCGGTGCCGGGGACGTTCCTGGTCGGCGACATCACCTATGTCAAAACCGGGGAGGGCTGGGCGTATCTGGCGACCGTGATCGACCTGACCACCAGGATGGTGATCGGCTGGCAGGTGGCCGACCACATGCGCGCCTCCCTTGTGGTCGAGGCGTTGGAGATGGCCCGCGCGTCCGGGGTCGCGGCCGGCGGCGCGGTCTTCCACAGCGACCGGGGTAGTCAGTACACCAGTTCGGAGTTCGCTACGGCTGCCAGGCGTCTAGATGTCCGGTTGTCGGTCGGGAGGACCGGGTCCTGCCATGATAACGCGGTCGCTGAATCTTGGTTTTCCCAGCTCAAAAACGAGATGGCGCACCGTGAGCGATTCGCCACCAGGGCCCGCGCCAGAGTCAAGATCGCCGAGTACATCGAAGTCGACCACAACCGCCGCCGCCTCCACTCGACACTCGGCTACCGCACCCCCGCCCAAGCCTGGGCCGACCACTTCCAACACGGCCGCCAAGGCCAACAAGACCAACTGCCGCTAGCGGCATGAGGAAAACACCAATCGACTGTCCAAGAAGTTTGACACAGCACACCTTTAGGGTGCATATGGGGTGCACCCCAACGGCTCACAGAGGAGACCGAGGTGGCCAGGCAGTGTCAACCGCCACGTCATCGGGCCACCGGCTGCCAAAGGGCTGAGATTTTCCGAGTCTGGACAACCTACCCGCGTCGTAGTCTTTACGCG
>JAISXH010000005.1 GCA_031270825.1 Bifidobacteriaceae bacterium | reverse complement strand
CACCGTCCCTTTGCGTACTCCCTTGCAGCTAGAGCGCATCGCCGGGGGAGGTCGCCCTGGGCGTGGTGTCTGAGGTGGGGAGTTCGTCCTATTCAGAGGAGCGCCAGCAGCGCTGTCAGGGCGGCCAGGACTGACCAGGCGACCAGGAGGCGGGTGAGCCAACGGCGGGACGCGCGCTGACCGGAGGCCTTGCCGGTGGGGACTGTGTCGCGAACTTTCTCCCAGCGCTCGCGGACAACCCAGGCGAGGTCGCCGGAGGCGGTGCCGGGGAGGTCGCCGGGCCGCACTGAGCCGAGCGCGTCGAAGGAGGACTCAGGCAAGTGTTTGACATCGCCGGGGGAGGAGTTTCGCAGCGGTCGCAGACTGCCGGGCGCGGGCGCGGCGAAGGCTGTCACTTTGCCCTGGTCGGTGTAAAGCGTCAGGGCCCATTTGGTGTCGATGCGTGTGATCGCCGCCCAAGGCACCTGGTGGGAGGCCAACACATTGCGAATGTCGAGACCGTCCTGGCCGATCGTCACCTTCGGCGCCCAGAAAACCGCCCAGGCGGTCAGGGCCGCCAGGGCCACGGCCGGAAGCCAGCGCGGCAACTGGGTCGGTTGGTCCAAGGCCAGGCTAACCGCCGCGAGGCCCGCTAACGCCCAGACCAAAACGGCCGCGGCCGGCCCAGTGCGGGGTCGATAGTTGAAAGTGGGACCATCCACCGGCCGATTGTCTCACGGTCGGCGGTGGCGGTCGGCGAGAGCCCCGCAGGGCGTCCTGCGGGCTCTTGGGGCCGGGGTCCGGTTGGCCTGGTCAGCGCCGTGGTGGAGGCGGGCGTGGGTGGAAGCGACGTCTGGAGCTAGTCGTTGACCTGCGACAACGCTATGAGGCTAGGCCATGGGGACGAGGACTGGCGTCGTCGGACCGGGTTGATCGGTCGGGTTCCTGGGACGGCCGGCCGTTCTGCGCCTGGTGTCAGGTGGCCAGTTGGATGGGCCAGGTCTTGGAGCCGATCACCAGGCGGCCGCGGCCGGGCGGCTCGGCGGCGGCCGGGCCGACCAGGGAGGGGCTCAAGCTCAGTGACGGCCCGAACGCCGCCGCGCTGCCGCGCTGATGGGGCCAAAGCAGAATGCCCAGGGGACTGGCGTGGAACCACTGGGCGGGCGCCCGGAACGCCGCCGCCGTGGCGGTGGCGCAGGTCGCGATCAACGTTCCGGCGGCGGGCAGCGTGGCTGGAGGCGGCCCCAGGATCGACTCCAAATCATCCACCAGCACGATTCGGCCGGGTCCGAGCGCGTCGGCGATATCCGGCCAGCGCCGACCGGGCGATGAAGGGAACATAGCCGGCGCGTGTCCAGCCGCCGCCAGACGCCTCGCCATTGCGGCCAAGGCCGTCGAGCGGCCGGAGCCGGGCGGCCCCACCACGGCGATCGGCTGGCCGTCGGCCAACGGCAAGGCCAGGGGCACGCCGCAGTCGCCGCCCAAACCGACCCACACCGCGCGGGCCGGCGAACCCTTGGCGCTGTGCCGGCGATGCCGTCCGCCGCCTTGGTCTGCCTCTGTGTCGGTTAGCTGGGGTTCGCCCACGGCCAGGCTGGAAGCGGGCGGCAGATCGGCCGGGCCGACCCGTGTGGGCAGCGCCAACACCTTGTCCGGTGGCTCCAGGACCGGGGCCGCCTGGCGGCTGTGGTCCCGATCCGGGTCGAGGGACTGGCCAACCCAGGTGCGGCCAGGTGAAGGCCGGCCGGCGGCGGACTGATTATGGGAGGACCGGCCGGGGGAGCACCGGTCGAGGGGGGATTGGGCGGAGGATGACCGACCGGGGGCGCATTCGGCGCTGGCAGGGCGGCCAAGGGCGCCGGGCGGCGGTGGGAGACACACTTGGGCCATCATGGCCGTCTCCCCGCCCAGGTAACAGACCCGGCCGGGTAGGCGCGGAGCCGTGGCCAGCTCTCGCGGCAGTCCCAGGCTCAGCGCGTCCGTCAATTCCGCCACCGGCAGGACCAGTCGATGCGGACACAGGCCCAACCAGCGCGCCGGCTTGGCCGGAGCAGTCACCACCAGCGCGGCGCCCGGCGCCAGGGCGCCATGGACCAGCGCCTCGATCAAGCTTCGGCCCAGCGCCGGAGCGGCCAAACCTTCCAACTCGGTGAAAGCGTCCAAGACCAGGGCAATCCGGACCCCGTCCGGCTGGCCGGGGGTTGCCAGGCCGGGAGGCCCCGATGCGGCACCGGTCGGCATCGGCGCAGGTCCGGAAGCCAGGCTTGGGGGGTAAGGCGGTCGGAATCCGACACTCCCCGGGAAACCGCCGTCGAAGGCGGCGACCTCGGCCGGGAGCCGCGCTCTGGCCCGGGCCAGCCGGTCGAGCAGTTCGCCTAACCGGTCCGGCGCGTCGGCCGGAATCACCGAGCCGAAAGCTGGAAACGCGGCCAGGGCCGCGAAAGCGGCCGGCTCGTGGGTGACCACATGAGTCATCCAACCGTGGGCCGCCAGGCCGGCGGCCGCCGTCACGGCGGCGGTGGTGCGGCCGGAGCGCGGCGGCCCGAGAACGGCCAGATGTCCGCTGGCCGGATCCCAACTCAGCGGGTGTCGGGTCTGCCGCTCAGGTCTGTCCGCCAGTCCCATCAGCACGCCGATGCCGTCACCCGGCCAGCCGCTCTCGACTGCCGACAGACGCTCGGGCAGGGGCGGGCGCCAGGGCGCCTCCGGGGGTTTGGCGCCAGCCGCGGCGGCGGCCTGGGTGATCGCCGCCACCAGAGCGGCCAGTTCCGGCGCCGCCGCTGGCGGCGGGCGCCAGCGCTGTGGCCAGGATGCGGCCTGGGCCGGACGGCGCGGCGGCGGCGGCATCAGCCGAATCCGCAGGTGGGCCGGCGCCCGTCCGGCGCTGGCGACAATGCAACTGCCGGGTTGGGCTGGGTCGAGCGCGGCGGCATCGGCCGAACCGAGGACGTCCAGGGAGTCCGCGTCTGTGGCCACCCGGAAGCAGATCCGCAGTGCCAGGTTGGCCCGCATTTGGGCGCTCACCGCGCCGGCCGGCCGCTGGGTCGCCAGGACCAGGCCCATGCCCAGTGAACGGCCCTGGGCGGCCAGCCGTTCGAGACGGCCGGCGGCCTGCGGCAGGGCGTCGAGGAGAGTCCGGAACTCGTCCACCACCACCAGCAGGCGGGCGGGCCGAAGGTCTGGCGGCAACTCGTCCCAGGCGGCCTGGCCATGGCGTTCAAGCAGGCGCTCGCGACCGGCCAGTTCGGCCTCCAGCGAGGTCAGCACCCGGCTGGTGCCGGCGGCGTCGAGGTCTGTGGCCACGCCGACCACGTGCGGCAACCGCTCCAGGTCGCGGAAAGTGGCGCCGCCCTTGTGGTCCAGGCCGACGATGACCAGGCGATCGGGCGGTGTGGTCAGGCATTCGGCCAGCATCAGAGCGCGCAGGAACTCGGACTTGCCCGAGCCGGAGGTGCCTGCCACCAGCGCATGGGGACCGTCGCGGGCCAGGTCGATGGGCACGGCCCCACCAGCCCGTAAGGCTCCGGCAGTCGCCAGCCGGCCGCCGGCGCCCGGGAACCCGGTCGCCGCGCCGGCGCCGGAATGCGGGCTGGCCAGGCCAATGCCGGGAAGTTCGCGCCGGTCCCGCCAGTTGCCGGCGATCTGGCCGGCCGTCAGCGGGACCGGGTCTGGGGCGGCAGCCGGTCTGGAATCGGCGGCCCAGCGGCGGGTCAAAGACTCAGCGGCGGCCGCCCCCAGGCCGACGGCGAAACAGGGCTCGCAGCCGGTGCGGCGCGCCACCAGCAAACCGAGACCAGCTTCCTTGACCGTCCAGCGTCTGACGCCAGCGGCCGCCTGCGCGCCAGCGCTGACCAGCGCTGCGCCCAGGGAAGCGCCGCCGGAACCGGGCGTTGGGCGGCCTGCCCCGCCGGCGGCTGTGACCAGGGCCGGACCCAGGCCCTGGTCGGGAAGTGAACCGGCGCCCGATTCTTTAGACCGGTCGGCGCCCCTGGCGGCTGGCCAGGCCGGGCAGGGCGTCAACCGGAGGCCGCCTTCGATCTGCTCGACCGCCAGGGCCGCGGGGCCGCTGGCGGCCGCGAAGCGGGCCCATGACCAGGCCGGCGTAGGCGGCACTGCCAGCGCGGCCATTGGCAGCTGAGGCGCCCAAGCGGCGATCAAACGCCGTGCCAGCGCCTCGGTGGCGCCAGGGGCCCCGATCAGGTCCACAGCGCCCGGCCATCCATCCGCCCAGATCGGGACGCCCGCCGCCGAGCCAGATGGCGATGTGTTGCGGAGCTGGCCGTCAGCCCGGGGGTCCAGTCCGAGCACGCCTTCCCACCAGCACGCGCGGCGGCGGCGCAGCGCCAGCGGCAGCGCCGCCGCCACCACTGCGGCCAAGGGCATGGCCGCCCATAGCGGATTCCGGGTGATCAGGTACATGACCACCGCCATGACCAGGCCGGTGACGGCGGTCGAGGCGACCGCCGTCCAATTCCGCTTGGCCTCATCCGGCCGGGGCGGCGCCCCGATCGGCTCCTGCACCAGGGCCAAGACTTGGCCGTTGACGGTCCTGAGCAGGGTTCCGGGCGGGCAGCGTCGGCGCAGCCGGAGGCGCCGCCAGCGGACACGCCAGCGTCCGCGCCGAGATTGGCGAACTCGGCCCAGCCAGACTGGGCCGGTCGCGGCCGAAGGGGCCGTTCCCACCCGGCCTGGGCGGTCCTTCCTGGTCCGATCCGAAGGGTTCGCCGGGCGAGTTTCGACCCCTTTGAGGGCTGTCTCCGTTGGCGCCGGATCAGTTTCCACCCTCGCCGGGACCGTCCCCAGTCGCCTTGATCCCGGCCCGGCCGCGCGCCCGGCCGATCGCGATCCGCCCCTGCGAGCGGGCGAGGAAGCATGGATATGGCCGTTTGCCCGCAGAGCGGTCCGGCCCTGCCGGGCCGCGCCCCCGGCTGATCGGGACCCGCCTCCACGAGCAGGCGAGGAAGCATGAAACCGGCCATTTGCCCGCAGAGCGATCCGGCCCCGCCGTGTCGCGCCCGCCCGGACCGGCGCCGCCGCGCAGCGCAGAGGCAGCCAGTGCCCGGCCCAGGGCGATCCCAACCGGACCAGACGCCAGGAACCCGGCTGGACGGCATCGGCGGCCTGGCTGGCCGGCAGATCTGGGATCGCTCCGGAAGGCTCCAAACGGAGCCGATCACCGTGGCGCAGCAACTGGCCGGGTCCCACAACGGCGGCATCAGCCTGTGGACCGGCCCTGCCCGGACCTGAGGACGACCGCCGCGAAGGGTTGTCCGGGCCGCTGGCGGCGACTGCGCCGGCGCCACCTCGAGGCGAGCGGATTCCCAGTTCGGACAGGACCTGGCCCAAGGTCGAGCCGTCCTCAGCCCAATAGTCTTGCTCCCCGCCAGCCGTCGCCAGGGTGAAATGCATCAGTCGAGTTTGGCGCCGCCGCCAGTCCGCTCAGCGGGCGAAAACCAAAGCCTGTGGACTAGCCCAAACGCTGACCCCCGGGATCGCGCGAGTCCGCGCCGGCCGCATCGAAGACCGGCTGGCGAACGCCCTCAGGAGCCTGGCCCTCAGGCGCCGAATCGGCCAGAAACGCGCTCGCCGGGATCATGGCGCCGGCCGCATCGAAGACCGGGCAGGCCCGCATCTGCGGCTGGCGCGAGACGAAGTGGGAGATCAGCTGGCGTCAGTCGATCGCCAACGCGGCCGCCGGAGGGGTTCGGGACGCCCGCCGGCCGGGCAGTACCGACGCCAGCAGGCCGGCTGACAGGATCAGGCCGAACAGCACCGCCAGGGCCCACCCCGGGAACACCAGCGACAGGCCGACCGTGGGCCCGAGCAGCAGACCGCAGGCGGCGAAGCCGTACAGCGTCCCGAAGAACACGCCCATCAGTCCGGCGACCCCGGCTATCACAGCCGCCTCGATCGCCAGCATCCAGCGCGTCTGCCCGCGGGTGAGCCCCAGCGCCCGCAGCACGGCGGTCTCGCGGCGCCGCTCGATCACCGACAGCGACAGCGTGTTGGAGATGCCGATCAAGGCCACCACCAAGGAAACAGCTAACAGCGCCAGGCCGATCAGCAGCATGGTGTCCAGGGCTTTGCGGGCTTCGGCCTTCTCGACGGCGGCGCCCTCGACCGGGTAGGCCGTGGTTGCCTCCGGCGAGGCATCCGTGACCAGTTCGAGCACTTCGTTCTGGACCGCTATCGGGTCGGCGTCGTTGTCGACGTTGAACAGGGCGGCCACCGTCTCGCCGCCCCCCAGCGCGTCCAAGGTGGCCGAATCCGCCATCAGAGAGGCGGACCAAACTCCGTAATCGTCCAACTCCGGGGAATAGACAAAGGTCAACTCGACAGTTTCGCCCTCGCCGGTGACGGCCAGACGGGTGGCTCCGGAAACAGGGTCGGGGCTCGGCTCGACCACGTTCCCTTCGGCATCGGTCTGATTGCCGTAGAGGATCACGCTCATCTGTGAAAGCTGGTCGTTGGTCCAGGAGTCGACCAGCACCACGTTCGGCTCCAACTGATCGGCCAGGGCCGGCCGGCCCAACGTTCCGCGCAGCAGCTGCGGGTCGACTCCGTTGATCACATAGCTGACCGGCACGCCCGAGTCATCCGGGACCTCGATCACGGTGGCCTTGATCGGCGTCGCATCGGTGACGCCAGGCACGGCTTCGATCTGGGCCACCAGGTCGGCCGGCACAGCCTCGCCAATCAAGTAGGCGCTGTCTTCGCCAACCAGGTCGTCGCTCAGAGTGCTGCCGGTTCGGGCCGAACCGATCGCCAGGTCGACCGGCCGGCGCTCCTCGAAGTAGGTCTCGGCCGAGTGGTTCACGCCCGCGGCGGCCACCAGCATGCTGGAGACCAGCGTCACGCCGACCATCAGGGCGGTGGCGCTAGCCGCCGTCCGGCGGGGATTGCGGACCACATTCGCGGCCGCGACGCGGGCGCCGCCGCGTCCGTGCGCCAGTCCGGCGGCAATCCTCCCCGCCACTTTCGGCAGCCAGAAGACCGATCCCAGAATGACGCCGGCGGCCAGCAAAGCGCCGCCGAGCACGCCGGCGACTGCTCCGCCCCCGAGCAAGTACACGTTGGCCTCTTCCCCCAGCGCATTGGCCAGCCACAGCGCCAGCGCCATGATGGCCGCTCCCGAGCCAGCCAGGACCACAGACCAAACCAGTCGTTTGCGGCCCGCCGCGACACTCAGGCTGGGCGCGGTCTGCGGGCGCAAAGCGTCGATCGGCGCGACCCGGGTGGCCAGGCGTGCCGGAATCAGCGAGGCCACGACGGTGGTGCCCGTCCCGATCAGCATGGCCGCCAGGATGGCCAGCGGCGCCATCGACACCCTGGTGGGAAGCGGCACCGACGGGTAGAACCGGCCAGCCACCATCATGGCGGCCTGAATCAGGCCCCAGCCGGCCGCGACGCCGGCAGCCGAGGCGATCAGTCCGATCATGAGAGCCTCGAGCAGCACCGAGCGCCGGACTTGGCGCCGGGTGGCGCCCACGGCTCGCAACAGGGCCAAGGTTCGCGTCCGCCCGGCGATCATGACCTGGAAGGTGTTAGCGATGACCATGGCGCCGGTCAGGAGCGCCACCAGCCCGAAGATGATCGCGACGATTTTGACAATGTAGGACTGGTTGGCCGCCCCGCGCACCGAAGCGGCCTGCTCAGGGGTCATCACCAACATCTCGCACGCCGACGTCTGGCCCAACTGCCACCGGGCCGGCGAAGTCTGGAGGGCCAGGCCTTCCGGGCATTCGGCGGCCCAGGTGCTACCGGACCAAGCGGCGGCTAGAGACTCGAAGATTTGCTGCCGGATCAAGGGCGAATCCTCGGCCTGTGGCCCGAGCTCGAGCATCAGCGCGCCGGGCTGGTAGTCCGGTGAGACCTCGCCGAAGAGGCCCAGCTCTTCAAGGGTGGCCATTGGCGTCAGCACCGATGGCCGGCCGGTGGCGAAGGTCGTCACCGAATCGTCGAATAGGCCGGTCACCGTCAGCAGGACGGTCTTGAGTTCCGGCTCGGCGTAGATGGCAACCTCCTCCACGGGATCCGCGCTCGCGGCCGCCTCGTTTTCGGCGCTCGCCTCAGGCGGTGGGCTCGAGTTCCCCTGCGCCGATGCCGTCTGTTCGGGCGCCTCCCCGCCTTCAGTTTCGTCCGCCCGCGCGTCGGCGCCATCCGACTGCGTTGCGACGCTCACCGTGGTCGTTCCGATCGGGACGCTCCAGACGCTGAACTCGACCTCGTCGCCTATGCCCACGCGTAGCCGCTGGGCCAGCGAACTCGCCAGCGAGGCCTCGCCGCTTCGGACCGGCTCCCGACCAGTCATCACCGGCCAGGTGGCGAACTCCGGTGCGGCGGACAGGGTTCGCAACCGGACCCATTCGGTGCGGTCGCCGGCGCTCATATCGCCGCTCGTGGCGATGGGCAGAAAGGCGTCCTGGACAGCGTCCAGGGCTAGGGCGTCATCGGCGGCGGTGGTGGGCAGGTTCTGGGTGTCGTCGAAATCGATCTTTCCCACCACTAAGTCGGCGCCGGCGTAGGGCTCCATCATGATGTTGGCGACGGTCCGGTCCAGGACCGATGAGCCGGCCATGGCGGCGGCGACGAAACCGGTGGCGACCACGATCGCCATGGCGCCGCCGGCGATCTGGCGCAGCGACATCCGCAGTTGGCGCAGAGTGAAGCGGAGCATTGGTCGGGTTCAGACTGTGACGAAGGTGGTCAGCTCGTCCAGCGCGGACAGCACGGAGTCTTTGGTGGGGTGGAGGATCTCGCCGGCCAGGCGGCCGTCGGCCAATAGCACCACCCGTTCGGCGTAGGCGGCGGCGGCCGGGTCATGGGTGACCATGACCACAGATTGGTTCAACTCGCGCACGGACTGGCGCAGGAAGCTCAGGACCTCGAAGCCGGAGCGGGTGTCAAGGTTGCCGGTCGGTTCGTCGGCGAAAATCACATCCGGGCGGGTGATCAGGCCGCGGGCGAGGGCGACCCTTTGGCGCTGGCCGCCTGACAGCTCGCTCGGCCGGTGGTGCAGACGGTCCCGCAAAGCCAAGGTGTCGACCACGGTGTCCCACCATTGTTGGTCCACATTGTCGCCGGCCAAATCGAGGGGGAGACGGATGTTCTGAGCGGCCGTCAACATGGGCAAGAGGTTGAAGGACTGGAACACGAACCCCACGTGGGTGCGTCGCCAAGCGGTCAGTTCGTGGTCGCTCAAGCCGGTCAGCATCTTGCCGCCCAGTTGGACCGATCCGGTGGTCGGCGTGTCCAGGCCGGCGAGAAGGTTGAGGAGAGTGGACTTGCCGGAGCCGGACGGTCCCATGATGGCCGTGAAGCAACGGGCGGCGAAGTCGACGTCGACCGAATCCAGGGCCAGCACCCGAGCCGCGCCGTCGCCGTAGATCTTGGTCAGCCCCCGGCCGGCCACCGCCGGGCCGCCTTGGTTGTCAGCGGATGCGGGCCCTGGCGACTCGGCCGGCTGGCCCTGGCCGAGGGCGTCGAGGTGGGAAGCGTGTCGGTGCATGCCTTAGAAGTTACCGGCCCAAGCTGGCCCAGGGATCATGCTCTGGTCCGGACTTGCGGTCCTACTGCGGGAGGACGGCGCCCCGAGCGCCTCGGCCCGTGGGCCCGCAACCGGCGCCGGCGTGCGGGTGCCTAGGAGTACTTTTGCACCAGGCCGCCGCGGTAGGCCGCCACCACCGCCTGCACGCGGTCGCGGGCCTCGAGCTTCATCAGGATGCGGCCGACATGGGTCTTGACGGTGGTCTCCGCGACGTGGAGGGCGGCCGCGATCTCCTGGTTGGACAATCCCTGGGCCATCTGGACCAGGACCTCGACCTCCCGTTCGGTGAGATCGTCGAAAGCGGCGATGTCACGCGGATCAGGCGGCGTGGCCGCGGCCACCGACGCGATCAGGCGTTTGGTGGGCGCGGGCGCGATCACGGCGTCGCCGGCCTGGACGGTGCGAATCGCGGCCAGCATGTCGTCTGGCGGGGTGTCCTTGAGCAAGAAGCCGCTGGCGCCGGCGCGGATCGCGGCCATCAGGTATTCGTCCAGGTCGAAAGTGGTCAAGATGATGACCTTGGGCGCCGGTTTGACCAGTTGGATGATCTGCTCGGTGGCGGCGATCCCGTCCATGCCGGGCATGCGCACATCCATCAGGACAATGTCGGTGGGATGGTCTAAGGCCGCGCGCAGGGCGCTGTGGCCGTCGCGGGCCTGGGCGACCACGGTCATATCGGCTTGCGAGTCGATCACCATGGCGAAACCGGAGCGGACCAGTTCCTGGTCATCGACCACCAGCACGCGAATAGTTTCCATGCTCAGTTGTCTCCTTGCTGAGGGCTGACGGGTTGACTGCGTCCGGGGCCGGCCCGGCGTCGGCGCTGGTTGGGGCGGGGTCGGGCGGCTGTGGGGAGGGCGACGCTGACGTGCCGGACGTGATCGCAGGCGGCCGGACGGCATCGTCCGCCGGGGTGGCGGCGCCCGGGAAGGTCGCGGCCGGGTTCAGGCGCCAGGCTGGGGCGCGGCGTTCGCCGGGGATGGGCACCGACACCGTGACCGTGAACCCGCCGGCGGGACCGGGGCCGGCCTGGAAGACTCCGCCCAGCATCTCGGCCCGTTCGCGCATGCCGACCAGGCCATGGCCGGCGCCATCGTTGTGAGCGGCGGCGCCGCGACCGTCATCCGACACGGTGATGGAGATCCTGGTGTCGTCCCAGCGCTCCGTGATCGTCACGGCGACGTTGGGGCCGGCGTGCTTGAGCGTGTTGGTGAGCGCCTCCTGGGCCACCCGGTAGAGCGTGGCGCCCACGCCGGGCGGCAAGTTGCGCTGTTTGCCGACCCGTATCAGGGTCGCGTCCAGCCCCGCCTTGCGGGTTTCCTGTACCAGTTCTTCGAGGTCTTTGACATGGGCTGTCGGCTTCAGTTGGAGGCTTTGGTCTTCGGGGCCCTCCCTCAGCACGCGCACGATGCCGCGCATATCGGCCAGCGCGTCCCGTCCCGTTTGGGCGATCGCTTCGAGGGCGCGCACGGCCGCCTCGGGTTTGGCCGCGGCGGCATAGCGGCCGCCATCGGCCTGAGCGATCATGACCGAGAGCGAATGGCCCACGATGTCGTGCATTTCGCGTGAGATCCGCGCCCGCTCCTCGGCGAGCTCGTTTTGGGCGTCCAACATCTGGGAGCGGGCCTGGCTGGCTTCCCAGGCGTCGCGCGAGCGCCGAGAGACCTCCATGCCGCGCGTGGCCAGCCCCAAGCCCAAGAACAGCCCTCCGGTCAACCAGACCGGGAAGGCCAGCAGCAACGCCTCCGACCAGTCATTGGCCGAGAGGGTCCAACCGAAGGGGCGGAAAAGCCCGATCAGCCAACGCACCTGCAGGGGCGCGACCACGGCGTAGCCGGCGGCCAGGAATCCGCTCAGGGCGGCGGCTGCGGCGCTGGTGAAAATCCAGCGCGTGGCCGAGTGGCGGGCGACCGCCCACAGCGGCACCCCCACCAGCAGATAGACCGGCAGGTCGACCCCGTGGCCGGTCATCAAAGACCAGGCGCAGGTCAGCCAGGCGATGACGGCGCAGGTGACCGGCGCGGTGGCGGCGCCGACGGTGCAGGCGGCCAGGATCAGCCCACAGATGGCTGTGGGCTGCGATGCGCCGTTGGCCAAGGACAGGATGGCGCCAGTGGCGCCCAGGGCGACCAAGGCCGGGGTCGGCATCCGAAAGCGACCTGACCAGGCGGCCTCGACCCGTCGGCTGGCGCCATTCGAACGCTGACCGTGGCGCGGCCCGGCCCGGCGCCACAGGTCCGTGGCCCCGGCGCTGGCGGGCCCCGGCGCGCCTGGGCGCGGTTCCCCGTGCGTCCTCACACACATCACCTTATTGCCGGATGGCCGGGCCGGGTGTCGCCCGCCGGGCGGACCTGGCCAGTTCGGGGGTGTCTGAGCCGGTCGGATCTGGCCGGCGCCGCGGTCCGCCACGGCTGCCAATGATGCGCCGGCGGGGCAGGTCCTACCATGGAAGCCATGGCCACCGAAGATATTGCGGCTGAGTTGCGGGCGCTGAACTCCACTTTCGAGTCGATCGAGCGGGTCGACGACCCACAGGAGCTGCGGGCGCGGATCGCGCGGCTCTCGGACGAGGTGGCCGAGCCGGGGCTGTGGGACGACCAGTCCAAGGCCCAAGCCAAGACCTCGCAGTTGTCGCACGCGCAAGGCGAGCTGGAGAAGCTGGAGGCGATGCGGTCGCGGCTGGACGATCTGGGCGTGCTCCACCAGATGGCCCAAGAGGCGGACGACGCCGAGGCCACCGAGGAGGTCCGCCAAGAACTGGCGGCGGTGCGCTCGTCATTGGCGGACATGGAGATCAGGACTCTCCTGAACGGCGAATACGACGAACGGTTCGCCGTGGTGACGATCCGTTCGGGCGCCGGGGGCGTGGACGCCGCCGACTTCGCGGAGATGCTGCTCAGAATGTATCTGCGCTGGGCGGAGCGCCACGCCTACCCGGTCAAGGTGCTGGACACCTCTTACGCCGAGGAGGCGGGCCTGAAGTCGGTCACCTTCGAGGTGTCAGCGCCCTACGCCTACGGCAATTTGTCGGTCGAGGGCGGCACTCATCGCCTGGTCCGGATCTCGCCTTTCGACAACCAAGGGCGTCGGCACACCTCCTTCGCCGCGGTGGAGGTGATCCCGCTGATCGAAGACACCGACCACATCGACATCCCCGAATCCGACATCAAAGTGGACGTCTTCCGCTCGTCCGGGCCTGGCGGGCAGTCCGTCAACACCACCGATTCGGCGGTGCGGATGACTCACATCCCGACCGGGATCGTGGTCTCGATGCAAGACGAGAAATCGCAAATCCAGAACCGGGCCGCCGCCTACCGGGTGCTCCAATCCCGGCTGCTGGTGCTGCGCCGGGCGCAGGAGGCGGCCAAGAAGAAAGAACTGGCCGGCGACATCAAGGCCTCCTGGGGCGATCAGATGCGGTCCTATGTCCTACATCCCTACCAAATGGTCAAAGACCTGCGCACCGACCATGAGGTCGGAAACACGGCGGGGGTGTTCGACGGCGACATCGACGGCTTCATCGACGCGGGCATCCGTTGGCGGCGCCGCCTCGACAAAGCCGCCCTGGCTTCGTCCGGATCCTGATCCCGCCGACTGACCGGTTGGGGGCGGTTCGCTCAAGCTTTGAGCGCCACCTGGGCCTCGATTTCGACCGGCCAACCCGCCGGCAGGGCGGCCACGCCGAAGGCGACGCGGGCATGGCGGCCGGCCTCGCCGAACACCTCCGCGAACAGGTTCGAGGCGCCGTTCGCGACGATCGGGTGGCCGGTGAACTCGGGCGTGGAGGCGACCATGACGGCGACCCGCTCAAAGTGGTCGATCCGGTCCAGACCGCCCAGCGCCCCCTGCAGCGCGGCCAGGACGTTGACGGCGGCCAGGCGAGCGGCATCGGACCCCTGCTCGGCGGTCAGGGCGTCACCCAAACGGCCTGACCAAACGTTGGCGCCGTCGCGGACCGGGCCCTGGCCGGAAACCCAGGCGGTCGAACCGGTGACGCGCACAGGCAGGTAGGCGGCCAGAGGTTGGGCCGGTCGGGGCAGCGCGATGCCGAGTTCGGCGAGACGCGCGGTGGGGCTCGCAGTCATCTGCCCATCATGCCAGGTGGCGGGCAGCGGCCTCATAGGCGGCCGATGGGCACGAAGGTCGCCTCGACCAGGCGGGCCAGATCGCCGGGGGCCAGCTTGACGTCCATTCCCCGGCCGCCGGCCGAGACCAGCATTTGATCTAGCGCTTGGGCGGACGAATCGATCAGGGTGGGATGTTTGGCGCGCTGTCCCAGCGGCGAGATGCCCCCCACCGCATAGCCGGTGGCCCGCTCGGCCTCGGTGACGGCGGCAAGGCCGGCGCGTTTGCCTCCGGCGGCGCGGGCCACGGCTTTGAGATCCAAATGGCGGGTGACGGGGATCACGGCGCACCAAAGGTCTCCGTCGACCTTGACCATCAAGGTCTTGAAGACGGTGTCCGGGTCGACCTGCAGAGCCCGCGCGGCCGCCAGGCCGTAGCCCTCGCCCAGGGCGGTCGAGACCCGGCCCGAATCGAAGGTCTCAAGGAGATATTCGACTCCGGCCTGCTCCAGCAGGGTCAGGGCCGGGGTCGCCTTGCGGCCGGGCGTTGTGGGCCCTGCCTTGCGGGCGGCGGCTTTGGAGCCCGCGCTGGTCGTGGATGAACTCGCGCTGGTCGTGGACGAGCCCGCGCTGGTCGTGGACGAGCCCGCGCCTGAGCTTGCGCCTGGGCCGGCGTCCGCGCCGCTGCCACTGCCGACGCCGCCAGCCCTAAGCGGGTGCGTCCAATCCTCGGCCAAGCGCGTTCAACTCCTCCCATTCCTCGATCAAGCTCGAATCAACGCCCCGGATGATATCCCCCAACCAGTCGGTAATCCCAACCAATCGTTGGCGGGCGGCAGTCGGCGCCGATTTGGTCAGGGCCTTGTAGGCGTCGCTGAGATACCGCAGCAGCACGCCTTCCGCGTTGGCCAGGCTGTGGCGCGACACGAATTCGGCGAAAGTCTGGGCGTGCTCGCGCATCTCGCGCACAATCGACTTCGGCGTCAAGGCGGAGTCGTCAACCCAAGGATGACCGCGTCGGTACATGGCCAAAGCCGCGTCCAGGAACTCTTCCAGCGGCTTGGGGTAGGTGATCTGGTCGAGGGCGTTCATGCGGTCGAAGTAGTCCCAGCCGTCCGCTTTCATTTCCGCCAGAGCCTGGCTCTTGGCCGCCTTCTCCTGGGCGATCAGCACCGGCGCCGGCGGTTCCAAGGTGGCTTCGAAGATCGACACCAGGTCCAGCTCGTAAGTCGGCGAATCGGGATCGAGCAGCTCGCAAGCGGCCAGGGCGAAAGGCGTCAACGGCTGGTTGAGGGCGAAGTCCGGCGGCAGCTCCAGGGCCAGTTCGACCCGGCCGGGCGTGTGCGTCACCACTCCGGCGACCTTCAGCGAATGGTAGATCCGGCAGGCTTGGCGGATCAGCAGGTTGCGCGGCCGGACCGGCTGATGGTTGTCGGTGAAGAGGCGATAACCTGCCGCCACCGGATCGTCTTCCCGGGCCAGCAGCTCCAGGATCATGGCATGAGTCACCTTCAGGCGCGGCGTCAAGGGTTCCGGGGCGGAGGCGACCAGCTTTAGGAAAGTGTCCTCAGACCAGGAGATCTTGCCCCTATCAGAGGTTCGAGAGCCCGTCTTGGCGGGCTTCTTGCCGGCTTGGGCGCGGGCTTCGGCTTTGGCGGCCGCCTGGGCGCGCTCGATCGCGTCTTCAGGCGCCTGGACAATCACGTGTCCCGAATCGTCGTAGCCGGCGCGCCCCGCCCGCCCGGCGATCTGATGGAATTCGCGGGCGTTGATTCGGCGCAGGCGGCGACCGTCGAACTTCACCAGCGAGGTCAGCACCACTGTCTTGATCGGCAGATTTATCCCCACCCCGAGCGTGTCCGTCCCGGAGATCACGCTCAGCAACCCCTCCGAGGCCAGGCGCTCAACCAGCCGCCGGTACATCGGCAGCATGCCGGCATGGTGGACGCCAACCCCTTTGCGCAGGAGTTTGGACAGGACGCCCCCGAACCCGGGACCGAATCTGAAGCCGCCGATGCCGTCGCGCAAGTCCGCTTGCCGCTGCTTGTCCGCCAGCGGTAGCGCCGCCAGCCGCCCGGCCAACTCGACGGCTTCGCGTTGCGTGAATTGGACCACATAAGCGGGCGTGAGACCGCCTTTGACCAGGCCGGTGATCAGATTCGGCAACGGTATGACGGCGTACTCGAACTCGAGCGGCACCGGCCGGGGGGCGTCGGCGATGACGGCGACGGGGCGGCCGGTTCGCCGCCGCAGGTCTTCGACTATGTTCTCGACGTTGCCCAATGTCGCGCTCATGGCCAAGAACTGGGTTCGCGGCATCTCCAGGAGCGGGACCTGCCAGGCCCAACCGCGGTCGGGATCGCCGTAGAAGTGGAACTCGTCCATGACCGCCACGTCGAAAGGGGTTCGGGCGCCCAGGCGCAGCGCCTGATTGGCCAGCACCTCGGCTGTGCAGCAGATGACGGGAGCGTCGGTGTTGACGGCGGCGTCGCCGGTCATCAGGCCCACGTTGGCGGCGCCGAAAAGCCCGATCAAATCGAAGAACTTCTCGCTGACCAGGGCTTTGACCGGGGCGGTGTAGACGCCGCGGCGCCCCCGCGCGAGCGCGAAGGCCAGCGCGCCGGCCGCCACCAAGGACTTGCCGGAGCCGGTTGGAGTCCCTAGCACGACATGCTCGCCGGCGGCCAGCGCCAGCAGCGCGTCCTCTTGATGGGCGTAGAGCTCCAGGCCCTGTTCCTCGGCCCAGGCGGTGAAGGCGTCGAAAGCCTCGGCGACGGCAGCGGCGGTTGGACCGTTCGGCATCGCGGGACCCAACCGGTCGATCAGCATGCCTCCAACCATAAACGCGGCGTCCGGGGCTGGGAGCGCCTTGGTCATATGGCATCGGCTTCATCCGCCTTGGGAGGGGTCGCGGACGCCCTGCGCCGGATGCGGCCGAACGGGTAGCGTGGGTCGTCATGACGCAATACATCCATGGGCACGGGCCGGGCGCGACCAAGGCTCATGCCCGCCGGAATGTCGCCAATTCGGCCGGTCACCTCGTGGAAGTGCTGGAACCGGGGATGAAAGTGTTGGATTTGGGGGCGGCATCGGGCGCGTTGACACGAGCCTTGGCCGCCCGGGTGGCGCCGGGCAAGGTCATCGGCGTGGACCTTTCCGCCGATGCCGTTGAGCAAGCCCAAGCCGATCCGTTGCGTCCGGCCAACCTGGTTTTCGAGGTCGGCGACGTCTACGCTTTGCCGTACCCGGCCGCGAGCTTCGACCTAGTGCACGTTCATCAGGTCCTGCATCACTTGGCCGACCCGGTGGTGGCGATCCGCAACCTGGCCATGCTGGTGCGTCCCGGCGGCTGGTTGTCCCTGCGGGAGGCGGACTTCGGCGCCGCCTTCTGGTATCCCGAGGCGACGGCCTGGGAATCGTGGCGCCAGGCCTACCAGTTGGTGGCCCGCGGCGGCGGCACTGAGGTCGACGCCGGCCGGCGGATCCTGGCCTGGCTGGACCGGTCCGGTCTGGCTGGCAGGGCCAAGATCAGCGGCTCGATCTGGACCTATCCGGGTTACGAATCGGCCGCTGAAGTGGCTGCCAACTGGGCTGAACGCCTGACCGAGCGGCGATTCATAGATCTGGCGGCGGGGCTCGGCGTGGCCGACGAGACCTCGTTGATCCGGACCGCCGCCGGCCTGGTCGAATGGGCCAGCCATCCCGGCGCCATGTTCGCCATGCCCCACGTTGAGGCCCTGGTCAGTCTCTGACGCCGGTTCTGAGCTGAAACAGGCCGGTCGAGGTGGATGAGTGAAGTCGCCTAAATCGCCGCCGGGCAACCACCGGCGGCTGGTTGTATTGTGCTAAACGCCGTACCAGGCGGCCGACAAGTAAATCCGATCTGCCGCTGCCCCAATCGCGAAAGCCGAATCGTCATCATGCCCGACCAACCCCTGGACCCTCCCGAGCGGCGCTCGCCGACCAACGACGGCCCAAGCGGCGCTGGCCAGGCCGGCAGCACCGGCATCGCTTCGAGGATCCCGCATGCTCGGGTCATGCCGGTGGGCGATGCCGCCACACGGGCCGCCGCCGTGACGCATGCCGCAGCCGCTGTTCGCGGCGCCGCGGCCGGCCGGGAGTGGGCGGCCCACGACCCAGACAGCCATGTATTCACGCCTGTGGCCGAGATCGACACGGCCCATCCGCTGCCGCATCGCCCGCCGCACCATGGCCAGCCGGCCACCGGCGAACCCTCGCCGGTGGCGCATCAGCCCGTTCCGATCCGGGAGATGCCGGCCGAATTCATGCCGGGGCCCAGGACGCGCCGGAGGCCCGGTTCAAGCGCCTCTCCGAGCGCGTCGGCGAGTGCGTCGCCGAGCGGCGGGCCGAGTGGCCGGTCGGGTGGCGAGCCGAGCGCTCCGCCGGTGGCGCATCAGCCTGTTCCGATCCGGGAGATGCCGGCCGACTTGATGCCGACGGCACGGCCCCAACCGGTCGTTGCCGCCCGGGCGCCGGGCCGGCCGTCATTGGGATCGGCGCCGCTGGGACCGATCGAATTGCGCGATCGGCGTGGGCGGGGACGGGCCAAGCTGGGCCTGAGGCAACGGGTGGGCGTGGGCGTCTTGGTCCCTCTGGTGGTGCTGGTTCTGGCGTTGGGCGCGGCAGCGACACTTTGGTTCCTGGACCGTCCCAGCGGGGATGCCGTCGGGGACCTGGCCCCCGACATCGCCGAGACCCCGGTTCTGGGCGACCCGTTTGACATCGCAGACGCGGTCGGGGCTGATTTCGAGGGGGCGGATATCCGGCTGGTGTCCGCCAGCCCGCAAAGCGCCCTGAACCAGACTGGCGTCGCAACGATGGTGCTGGTGGCCGCCCGGTTGGCGGACCGGACCGTGGTGGTGCGAGTCGACACGGACAGCGGGCGCGCCCAGTGGAAGCTCGATCTGGCCGAGCTCACCGGCGATTCCACAGCCAGGCTGGACGTCGTCTGGCCAGCCAATGGCGGCGGCGCCGTGCTCAGGGTGACCACGCAGGAGGGAGTCGACTCAACCGTGCTGTCGGTCAGCGCCAACGGCGAGGTCTTGGCGCAGCGAGACGGCGTTCGATTGCTGGGGGTGGCGGGCGGTCTGGTGGCGATGCGCCAGGGCGATCGGCTGGTGGTCGCGGCGGTCGGCGACTTGGGCGAGGACCAATGGGGCGCCAGCCCGGCTGAGGTGGACACCGGTCATGTGCTGGGCGGCCCAGACGGCGCCGTTTGGGTCTTGACGCAGAAGGGCTACGCCGATGGCGCCACCGGCCGGGCGGCCGGTGTCGGGGCCGACGCGGTCGCCGCCGAGGCTTCCTATGACGTCCTGGCCGGTGGGGAGTTATTGCGGGTGTCCGATCGCAAGGGGATCACCGACCTGATGGCGATCAGCCCTGAGACTGGCAAGGACGTCTGGGCCGATAGCCTCTCCCTGGCCGGCCCGGCGGTGGTCCGGCAAGCCGGTGGCCGGCTCTTCACGCAGGCCGACGGGCAGGTCAAGTGTCTCCGGTCGGCGGACGGCCAAGTGCTCTGGTCGCGCCCGGCCGACCGATTCATCGGCGTGGTCGGGGCGACCGCCTTCGTGGCGGCTCAGGGCGGCCAGATCAGCGCCCTCAAAGCCGCCACCGGCGGCCTGGAGTACCAGTTCGAGGTCGACTCCGACGGCTCGGCCGACCCTCAAATACTGCTCGGCTCGAAGACCCTGTACGTGCTGGGATCTGACGTCCTGCGGGCCTACCCCCTCGAGGCGCAGGCCGAGCCGCTCTGGACCCTCGCCCTGCCAACCGAGCCGGACCAGCGCCCGGCGCTCTTCGCCGCCGGCGGCCGCCTATGGCTCCTGGCCGCCGACCGCCTCCGCCCCATCAACTAACCACCACGCGAGGGGACGGCACGCAAGGGGACGGTGATTGTGCTGAATCAGCACGATCACCGTCCCCCTGCGCATTTTGCCGGAGGGGCCGGGGATGGAAGCTTGTGTTGTGCGGACAAAGGCGGGCGCGAAGCCTTGTGGGGGTCTTAGAGCAGAAGTTACGAGAGCGTAGCTTACGCTGGCGTAAGTTCCCTGTTCGCCGACCCAGAACCATGGAGGCAACCGATGCCGACCGCTATCGTCTTCGAGCCGTCTTCCCAGCCGGCCACGGCGCCTAGTCCCACCGCTGAGCCCGGTGCGGCCGTGGCGCCCAGCCCCGATGCGGCCTTTGAGCCCGGTCCCAAGACGCGGCCCGCTTCCGCTGCCCGGCCCGCATCTGCGGCGGCCGGAACCGGTTTGGTGTCGCCGGGCGATGCCGCCGCGGGGGCGGAGCCGGATTCGCCGCCTCGGCCGAGTCCGGCGGTCCGCCGGGCGATTTACCGCGACATGGTTCTGACCAGGGCCTTCGACCAGGCCGCGACGGCTCTTCAGCGCCAAGGGGAACTGGCCCTGTGGGCCCCGTCGCTTGGACAGGAGGCGGCCCAGGTGGGATCGGCCCACGCGCTGAGCGAGCGCGATTGGGTGTTCCCCTCCTACCGGGAGCACGGCGTGCTCCAAAGCCGAGGCGTGGACCTGAAGCAACTGCTCCCTCTATTCCGGGGGGCCGACAACGGCGGTTGGGACACCGAGTCCCACCGGGTGCATCTATACACCCTGGTGGTGGGCGCGCAGGCCTTGCCCGCCGTCGGCTACGCCATGGGCATGGCGTTGGACGGCGCCGCCGAAATCACAGTGCTCTATCTGGGCGACGGCGCGACATCTCAAGGCGAGGCGAGTGAGGCGCTGGTGTGGGCGGCATCGTGCCAGGCGCCTATCTTGTTCTTCATTCAGAACAACGGCTGGGCGATCTCAACCCCGACCCGGACTCAGTCCCGAGTCGCACTGGCGCGCCGAGGCGAGGGCTTCGGCATTCCCAGCGAGCGGGTGGACGGCAACGACGCAGACGCCTGTTGGGCTGCGACCGCCGCTGCGCTGGCACGTATCCGGGCTGGTCAAGGGCCACAATTGATCGAAGCGTTGACTTATCGGGCGGGTCCGCACACGACCTCGGACGATCCGTCGCGGTATCGGACCGCCGCAGAAGAGGCGGGGTGGGCGCAGCGCGATCCGATCGCCCGCCTGCGGGCCGCGCTTCAAGCCGACGGTCAGGCGGACGCCGATTTCTTCGCCGACGCCGATGCCGCCGGGGCCGCTTTGGCCGCCGAAGCCCGCCGGGGTTGCCTCGCTATAGAGCCGCCGCGACTGGATGATTGTTTCGACTCCGTCTACGCCAGTGAGCACGGCCTGGTGGCGCAGGAGAAGGCGGCCGCGTTGGCGGATGGCGTTCCGGAGGCCGGCGTGCGGGAGAATGCCCGATGAGCGTCGCGGTGGTGGCCGCTGAAGAGAACGCGGCCGGCGCGCCGCCTGCGCCAAAGCCGGCGCTGGGGCTCGGCGCGGCCGTGAACCAAGCCCTGGCGACGGCCCTGGCCGCCGACGAAAAGGTTCTGGTCATGGGCGAGGACGTGGGCGTGCTGGGCGGGGTGTTCCGGGTGACCGCCGGATTGCGCGAGCGCTTCGGGGCTGATCGGGTGCGGGACACGCCACTGGGCGAGGCCGGGATAGTCGGGACCGCCATCGGACTGGCTCTGCGCGGGTACCGGCCGGTCTGCGAGATCCAATTCGACGGCTTCGTGTTTCCGGCCTTCAGCCAGATCACGACCCAGTTGGCGAAACTGCGGGCGCGTTCGGGCGGCCGGCTGAATCTGCCGGTGACCATTCGGATTCCCTACGGCGGCCGGATCGGGGCGGTCGAGCATCATTCTGAATCGCCGGAGGCGCTGTTCGCCCACACCGCCGGCCTGAGGGTGGTCAGCCCCTCGAACCCGCAGGACGCCCACGACATGACGCTGGCGGCGATCGCCTGTCCCGACCCGGTCATCATCTTCGAACCGAAAGGCTTGTACTGGTCGAAGGGGCAGGTTGAAACCGGGCCGGAGGGCACGGCCCCCGACCCGGCGGTCCTGAACCGTGCGCGCGTCGCCCTTGCGGCCGGGCCAGGGCGCCAGCCGGGCCAGGCCGGCGGAACGGGTCTGGACGTCGAAACCGGCCAGCAGGTGACCTTGGCCGCCTACGGCCCGTCCCTGCCGCAGGCACTCGAAGCCGCTGAGCAGTTGGCCGCGCAAGGGATCGCCGCGGAGGTGCTGGACCTGCGAGCGATCAGCCCGATCGATTTCGACGCCGTCGAAGAATCGGTCGGTCGGACCGGCCGGCTGGTGGTGGTCCATGAGGCGCCGGTCTACTTCGGGGCCGGGGCGGAAATCGCGGCCCGGATCACCGAGCGCTGCTTCTTCCTGCTAGAAGCGCCAGTGCTCCGAGTTGGCGGCTACCATTTGCCTTATCCGCCAGCTCTAATCGAGCGGGACTATCTGCCGGGGCCGGCGCGGATTGTGGCCGCTGTGCGCCGGGCCTTGGACTTCTGAGCTGGTGGGGACGCGCGTGGACACTTCTATCTTGACCTTCCGGCTGCCCGATCCGGGCGAGGGCCTGACCGAAGCCGAGATCATCCGCTGGCTGGTCGCCCCGGGCGACCAGGTCTTAGTCAACCAGGCGGTGGTGGAGATCGAGACCGCCAAGTCGGTGGTCGAATTGCCTTCGCCTTGGTCCGGGACGGTCGAATCGATCACCGCCGCCGAAGGCGCCGTGGTCCCGGTCGGCGCCCCGATCCTGTCGATCCGCCCAACCGAGCCGGCTGCGGGTCCGGTCGCGGTTGACGGGCCAGGCGCAGCGGATCGGCAGGCCAAGTCGCATCTTGAGGCGACGGCCCCTGCTGGAGTGGCGCCCGCCCCCATGGCGGCCAGCCAGGCCGGCGTGACGGCCGCACCGGCGCCGGCCGACGGCGGCCCTGGTCGCGCTAATGCCGCCGAGCGGACGTTGGTCGGTTACGGCCCGGCCGGGCCGCCCCGGCCCACACAAACGACCCAGCCAACCGAGCCGACCGGGCCGCCCCAGCCAACCCGACCGACCCAGCCAACCCAGGCGACCCAGCCGGCCCAGCCGGCCCAGCCAACCCGACCAGTCCAGCCGACCCGACCGACCCGACCGACCCAGCCAACCCAGGCGACCCAGGCGACCCAGCCGACCCGACCGACCCAGCGAGTCAAGGCCAAGCCGCCGGTGCGAGCGCTGGCCCGGCAACTCGGCATCGGGCTCGAGGCGGTCCAACCGACCGGTCCCGGCCACACCGTGACCCGGGCAGACGTGCGTGCCGCGGCGGCGGACAGGTCCGGCGGGCAGCCGAGCGAGTCAGCCGCCAATCCAGGGCCGGAACGCGGCGGGCGACCCGACAACCTGGCCCAAGCCCATGGCGAAGGGGCGCGAGGCGACCAAGCCGGTCCGCGGACCAGCCGCCAGCCGATCCGGTCGGTCAGGCGGGCGACGGCCGCAGCCATGGTCGAATCGGCCTTCAGCGCCCCCCACGCCAGCCTGTTCATTGAGACCGACGCCACCCGCGGGCTCGGATTCGCCCGCCGCACCGGGCTCTCCCTGCTGGCCCTGACCGCATTCGCCCTGGTCAGGGCCGCTATCCGACATCCCGTTATCAATGCCAGCTGGGACCAGAAAGCGGGCGAGATCGTCTACCACCATTACGTCAACCTGGGCATCGCCGTGGATTCGCCGCGCGGCCTGCTGGTTCCCACCGTCGCGGACGCGGACCGGCTGCGGTTGCCCGAATTGGCGGACGGCATCGGGCAACTGACCAAGACGGCCCGAGCGGGCGCCACCGCGCCGGAGGCGATGCGCGGCGGCACCATCACTCTGACCAACGTGGGCACGCTCGGCGTGGACGGCGGCAGTCCGATCCTGGTGCCGGGGCAGGTGGCCATCTTGGCCCTCGGGGCGATCCGACCCAGGCCGTGGGCGCACAAGGGCAAGATCAAGCTGCGGTCGGTTGGGCGGCTGACATTGACCTTCGACCACCGGCTGGTCGACGGCGCCGACGCGGCCGCAGCGGTCAAAGACATCGCCGCCGTCCTTGAATGGCCCGATTCCGCCCTAACCTAGTTGGCATGCGCATCGCCCGTTTCACCCTCGACCAGGATCCTGTCTATGGCGTTGTCCAAGGCCAGGAGGGTGACGAGGTCATTCACGCGATCGGCGGCGACCCGCTCTACACGCAGATCAGGCCGACTGGCCAGACTTACCCGATTGACGATGTGCGACTGCTCGCGCCGGTCATCCCGCGCTCCAAAGTGATCGGTGTGGCGGGCAATTACGTCAGTCCCGGCGGCAGCGGCCCTGGCGCTAGTCGGTCTGGCGGCAACGGGTCTAGCCCGATCTGGTTCGGCAAACCCAACACCTCCGTCTGCGGTCCCGGCGACCCGATCGTGCTGGACGCGCGCGTGCCCGCGCCGGCCTACCATGAGGCGGAGCTGGCCGTGGTGATCTCCCGTCTGGCCAAGGACGTTCCCGCCGACCAGGCCTTCAAAGTCGTGTTCGGGTACACCGTCGCCAATGACGTGGGCTACCGTTACGACCAAGCGGACGATGCCGTCCGGCCCGACCCGCGCGGCTTCTTCGGCAAGTATCGCGACAGTTTCACGCCCCTGGGCCCATGGATTGAGACTGATCTGGACCCGGGCGCCGGCTTGCCGGTGCGGTCCTGGATCGACGGTCGGCAGGGCCAAGACGGGACCACGGGGGACATGGTGACGGGGATTGCGGAGCTGGTGGCGACGGCATCGTCGGTGTGCACTTTGCTGCCTGGCGACGTCATCCTGACTGGAACCCCGGCGGGTGCCGGCCCAATCGCGGCGGGAGACAGGGTCACCTGTGAGGTCGGCTCGCTGGGCGCGATCACCAACCCGGTCGTGATGCGGTAGGTTGGCGTGACCATGGCTGTGACAACTCCGCCGGCTTCGCCCTGGCGCCTGCGCTTCTGCCCCTCGCCAACCGGAGTCCCCCACGTCGGCATGGTCCGCACGGCTCTGTTCAACTGGGCTTACGCCCGCCACACCGGCGCCACGTTCGTTTTTCGGATCGAGGACACCGACCCGGCGCGGGATTCGGAGGAGTCATACCTGCAACTCCTGGACGCGCTGCGCTGGCTGGGCCTGGACTGGGATGAGGGCGTCGAGATCGGCGGTCCGCACGGGCCGTACCGGCAGTCCGAGCGGATGGACATTTACGCCATGGTGGCCCGCCGCCTGGTCGAAGACGGATTCGCCTACGAGTCGTTCTCCACACCCGAAGAGATCGAGGCGCGCCATGTGGCGGCGGGGCGGCCGCCCAAACAGGGCTATGACGGTTTCGACCGGACTTTGAGCGAGGTGCAGCGGGCGGCCTATCTGGCTGAAGGGCGCCGGCCGATGCTGCGGGTCCGCATGCCGGACGAGGACATCGCCTTCGACGACCTGGTGCGCGGCGAGGTGGTCTTCCGGGCCGGCTCGGTGCCGGATTTCGCCATCACCCGGGCCGGCGGCCGGCCGCTGTACACCTTGACCAACCCGGTCGACGACGCCCTGATGCGCATCAGCCACGTCCTTCGGGGAGAGGATCTGCTGTCCTCGACGCCGCGGCAGATCGTCCTGCACCGGGCGCTGATCGCTTTGGGTTTGTCCGATGCCGTGCCTCTGTTCGGCCACCTGCCTTACGTCATGGGCCAAGGCAACAAGAAGCTGTCCAAACGCGACCCGGAATCCAACCTCTTCCTCCACCGCGACCGTGGTTTCTTGCCCGAGGGCCTGGTCAACTACCTGGCTCTGCTGGGCTGGTCGATCGCGCCGGACCGGGATGTGTTCTCGGCGGCTGAGATGGTGGCCGCGTTCGACGTGGCCGATGTGAACCCGAATCCGGCCCGCTTCGACCTGAAGAAGGCCGAGGCGATCAACGCGGCGCACATGCGGGCGCTGCCGGCGGCGCAGTTCCGGTCCCGGTTGGTGCCCTATCTCCATGTCGCGTCGTTGGTCTCGGCGGGGGAGTGGTCTCAGCTGTCCGCCCGTGAACAGGAAGTGTTGACGGCGGCGGTCCCGCTGGTCAACCTGCGGATGACGTTGTTGGGGGAGGCGCCCGGCAGGTTGGGATTCTTCTTCGTGCCCGATGACGCCGTGGTGATCGAGCCTGAAGCCTTGGCCCGGTTGGCGCCGAACGCCAGGAGCCTGCTGGAGGCGGCCTTGGCGACGCTGCGGGCGCTGGGGGAGTGGAACGCCGCGGCTCTCCATGATTCGCTGACCCACGCGCTGGTGGAGGGCTTGGGCGTCAAGCCGCGCGACGCGTTCACGCCGCTCAGGGTGGCTGTGACCGGACGGCGCGTCTCCCCGCCCCTGTTCGAGGCGATGGAGATTCTTGGACGCGAAAGCTCCATCGCCCGGATCGAACGGCTTAGGCTTTTGCCTGAACTCAGTTGATTCGGTAACCTTGCAGGTCGGCTCGCCTTGGCGGGTCCCGGTCAGGTGGGGCTTTGACCTCACGGTGATCGGCTCGGGATCGGCTGCCCTTCGGGGCCGCGCGACCACCTTGGGGTATGGTGTAATTGGCAGCACGAGTGATTCTGGTTCACTTAGTCTAGGTTCGAGTCCTGGTACCCCAGCGCTTGGCCCAGCACCGCGCCGTTTCTCGGTTTCGGTGGTTGACCAGGCCCTTTGGCTCCGTTGTGTAGTGGCCTAGCACGCCGCCCTCTCAAGGCGGTAGCGCCGGTTCGAATCCGGTCGGAGCTACGTTTTGCTGCGCGCGTTTCCTCCGCTTCGCTACGTCAACCCGCGTCGTAGGCGCTGGGCGCGCGCCGAGCGCGGTCGCCGCGCTGCGCCATCACCTTGCGCTGTCGGCTTGCTGGCGGGCTTGGAGTTTGGCCCACTCGTCTCTCAGGGTGACCGTGCGGTGGAAGACCATCGGCTGGCGGGCGTCCGGCGCGAAGTATCCCAGACGCTCGAACTGGACGGCCGCTCCCGGGCGGTCGTTTTTCAGGGCGGCCTCCACTTTGCAGCCGGTCAGCGTCTCGCGAGAGTCCGGGTCGATGTCGTCGAGCGGATCCCCGGTCGCGGCGCCCGGCACCTCGGCGGCGAAGAGGTGGCGATACAGGTTCACGATGGCGTCTTCGGCGTGGGGCGCCGAGACCCAGTGCATGGTGGACTTGACCTTGCGGCCGTCGGGGGCCTGGCCAGACCGGGTGGCCGGGTCGTAGACGGCGTGGACCTCGACCACACGGCCGGCCTGGTCTTTGACGACTTCGGCGGTCGCCCGCACCAGGTAGGCGCCGCGCAGGCGCACCTCGCGCCCCGGGGCGAGCCGGTAGTACTTAGGCGGCGCGTCTTCGCGGAAATCGTCTTGCTCTATGTAAAGGGAGCCGGAGAACGGCACGAGGCGCACGCCATCGTCCGCGTTTTCGGGGTTGTTGGCCACCTCCACCCAATCGACCACCGGCGTGCCGTCCGGGCCCACGGGCCAGTTGTCGATCACCAGGCGGAGGGGGCGCAGCACGGCCATGCGGCGCAGCGCCACGCGGTTGAGCTCGACGCGGACGTGGTGCTCCAGCTCTTCGATGGCGTGGCGGGAGTTGGTCTTCGACACCCCGATCGAGGCGCAGAAGCTGCGGATCGCGGCGGCCGGGTAGCCGCGGCGGCGCAGGCCGCGCAAGGTGGGCATCCGCGGATCGTCCCAGCCGTCGACCAGGCCCTGGGCCACCAGCTGGGCCAGGCGGCGCTTGGAGGTGACGGTGTGGGTCAACTCCAGCCGGGCGAACTCGTATTGGCGCGGCTGGTCGAACGGCAGCTCAAGGTGGTTCAAATACCAGTCGTAGAGCGGCCGGTGGTCCTCGAACTCCAACGTGCACATCGAGTGGGTGACCCCCTCGATCGCGTCCGACTGCCCGTGCGCCCAGTCGTACATCGGGTAGATCACCCACTGGTTCTTGGTGCGGATGTGGTGGCCGCGCCGGATGCGGTACATCACCGGGTCGCGCATTTGCATGTTGTCCGCGCGCATGTCGATCTTCGCGCGCAACACCATGGCGCCATCGGCGAACTCCCCGGCCTTCATTCGCCGGAACAGGTCCAGCGACTCCTCTGCCGGGCGGTCCCGGTAGGGGCTGTCGAGGCCGGGGCGGCCAAACAGGCCGCGTTGGGCGGAGATGGTCTCGGCGTCTTGCTGGTCCACGTAGGCCAGGCCGGCCGCGGTCAGCTGTTCGGCCCACACATAAAGCTGGTCAAAGTAGTCAGAGGCGTAAAACACGTTGGCCGGGGTGAAACCCAGCCAGGCGACATCGTCCAGGATCGGTTGGACGTACTCGTCGTCCTCGGCGTCTGGGTTGGTGTCGTCGAAACGCACGTTGCAAATGCCGTCAAACTGCTCGGCGATGCCGAAATCCGCGCTTATCGCCTTCGCGTGGCCGATGTGCAGGTAGCCGTTCGGCTCGGGCGGGAAACGGGTCTGGACACGGCCGGAAAAGGTGCCTTTGGCGTTGTCCTCCCGGACCACATCGGCTATGAAATCTCCCGCGCCGCCGGCGCCCGCAACAGTCACCGGGACAAAGTATCACGGTCCCTTTTCCTCCGCCTCGCTGTCCCGGGCCGACACCCCTTTGGTACTCTGATCCAGTGAGTGCCATAGCTTCCCAAAACGCTGCCACGAGTTATCCGGTCCATGTCCGGCACCAAGGAAGAGTGGTCCTGCCGGCACCATTGCGCGCGCGTCATGAATGGGTGGATGGCACGGAGCTACTGATGATAGACACCGCCAGCGGCGTTCTAATGGGTACTGAAGACGACATCGAAGCCCTGGTCCAACGCGAGTTCCGGACAGAAGGCTCGGTGGTTGACGAACTCCTGGCGGAGCGCTGTCGGCAGGCCGACAAGGACCGCGCATGACCGCGCTGGGCGCCGGCGCCGGCTGCGTCGTGGATGCGTCGGCCCTGCTGGCCTACCTGTTTGGTGAGACCGGCAAAGACGCCGTCCGCGACCGTTTGCGGCGCGGCGGCGCCGTCTGTTCGGCGGCGAATTGGTCGGAGTTGGCGCAGAAGGTCGGTCAGAAGGGCAAGGATTGGTCGCTGGCCAAAGGCCTGTTGAGCCGCCGGGTCAACGTGGTCCCGGTGACGCAGGCGGACGCTGAGGCGGCCGCCCGGCTTTGGCCGAGCCACCCGGAGTTGTCCTTGGGCGACCGGTTGTGCCTGGCGCTGCGCCAGCGATTGGCCGTGCCCGCCGTCACCGCGGACCTCGGCTGGGCTGGCCTGGACGGCGTCGAACTGATCCGCTGAGGGCACTGCCGTACTCCCCTCCCAGCGGTCCTTCCAAGACTCCCGTCAACTGGAAGGGGTCGCGCCGATCCGCCTTCAGGTGTTCCCACAGCGGATCGCACTTGCTCGCGGTGCTTCTGCTACATCGGATTTAGATCCTTATTCAACCGGTTCGCGATTCTGGCGAAGCCGCGTTCGCGGGCCTCCTCGGTCCTGGTGGCTTGCTTCCGTCACAGATTCTCGTGGCGCCGCCTTCTTGGGGAATATCGTATAGCTCAGCGCCCACAGCCCATCGATTGCGCAGATCATTCCGAGCGTCCGAATCCACCCCTGGAGTTGCTCAGCGGCCTCTGCGCTTCCGGAAACGTGCCCTAAGCCCAGAATCAGCGCCGCAGACACCAAACTACTTGACACCTCAGAAGAAAGGATTGAGCCGCCATGGATCGTCGTGGCACGAGTCCAGGAATTCCACAGCTGATGCGCAGACCACGGCCAACGACAGCGACGCGGTTGGTGGCGCAGTTTGGTATGACGGCATGGCTCTAGGTGACGGGGCTTTGAAGACCGCGGTCGTGGTCGTCGTATTGGCGGCGAGCCTCGCGGCCGTGGGGTGTTCGCCGGCTTCTGAGGGGGATGGGGACGGGCCGCCGAGCCTGGAGCAGATCGCGGCGGAGACGCGCTCACGCGGCTATGAGTGGCAGGCGGAGTTGATGGAGGACGGCGATATCACGGTGGCGGAATACGACGAGGGCCAGCGGCGCACCCGGGAGTGCCTGACCGAGGCCGGAATGAGCCACACCGAACCAGTTCGGAACCTGCCGGACGGATACGAATGGCTTTACGACATAGCTCAGAACGACCTCAGCGACAGCGCTTTCGACCGTGAGATGTCGCGGTGCTTCGACGAGTGGGTCGCTGACCTTGGCTTGGCCATGAGTTTGTGGGGTGATTGGCAGACCGATCCGGCTTTGCTGGAGTACATCGTCAAGTGCGTCGAGGACTTGGGCTTCGACGTGGCGGACGGACTCAAGAATTACCGACAGGTGTGGGAGGGGTCCTCAGGCCAGGGCCTGACCGAGCAATCCGTCATGGGTTGCATCAGCGACGGAATGAGCGAGTTGTACCCGCGCGCGGACGCGGCCTATGGGTTCTGAGCGCGTCCCCCGTTGGCGCGAACGCTTGGCGTTCGTGGCGGTGATTGGCCTATTGGCGGCGGCGTTGACGGCGCCGCCGGTCGCGGCGCTGTTGGTGTGGCAACGCGATCACGTTGCGGGAGCGTCCATCGACGAGGGCGAGTCGGTCTATGCGCTGGCGAGTTCGGCTCGCTCGGTGACGGTGGGCGCCACCGCCACCGCCGAGTGGCGCGACCTGGTTGTGGTACGAGCGCCGCCGTGGGAGGGCCTGGTGACCGAGGTGTTGGCGACCGTCGGCGCCAGTCTGGACAGCGGCGCGCCGGTGGCGCGTGTCAATGGAGTCGAAGTGCGGCATTTTGTGTTGCCTTCGCCTCTGTACCAACCTGTGTGTGTCGACGCCACCGCGTCGGTGGGCGAGGTCCGCGAGGTGCTAGCGCAAGCCGGCTTCGCAGTGGGCGCCGGACAGAAGTTCAGCCGGGCCGATGTGGCCGCAGTTCGGAAGTACGCCGCCGCCATCGGCGCGCCCAATGCCAACGAGGCGGAGTGCTTTGACCCCGCCTGGGTCACCGTCAGTCCGGAACCCCTGGCCGTGATCGGAAGGATCGAGCTGACGGTCGGGGCACCGGCGCCGCCGTTGGGCGAAGTTGTGTTGTCGGCGCAGCCCGTCCTGTCGGCATTGGTTCTGACGGCGGATGGGGGCGGGGCTTTGCTGGATGGCGCCCTCGCGGAAGGAACGGCCTTCGCGGCCGCAGAATTGGTGATCGGCGGCGAGGCGACTGGCGTTGGGCCAGCGGACCTGGCGAGCCCCGAGGTGCTGACGGCCCTGTCGGAGCGGTTCGACCCGGAGTCCGAATCACCGGAGACCTCTGTGTCCGTGCGACTTGAGTTGGAGCCGACACAGTTCGTGGTGCCGGCCACAGCCGTGGTGAATCCGCTGAGTGAAGAACCTTGCGTGGTGAACGCGGGCGGGCGCGCCCAGACAACACCCGTGACGGTGTTGGCGTCTGCGGTCAGCGGCTTGGTGGTGGACGTGGCGGCGGACGCGATCACGTCAATCCGGGTGGCGCCAGGGATTGACCGTTGCGAGTGACAGCCGAATCGCTGGCGGTCGCGGTGCCCGGCCGGCTCCTGTTCGATGGTCTGCGCTTCGATTGGGCGAGTCCGGGTTTGGTGGCCGTGGTAGGACCCTCGGGCGTCGGCAAGTCGACCTTGCTGTCCGCAATCATGGGTTGGACCAAGCCGAAGGCGGGTCGCCTGGTAACCGATCCCGGCGACGCTGCTCGCTGGTTCGTTCCCCAGAACGTGCCGTTGCTTGACTCGCGCACCGCGCGCGCCAACCTGGAAGTGGCGATGCTGGCCAGGTGGCGGGGACACAGAGGCGGGCAGGGCCAGGCGGCCGGCGGCGTTGACGACGTCCTCGGCGCGTTCGGCTTGACGCGGCGGGCCGCAGTAGTCGCCAAGCACCTATCCGGTGGCGAGCGGCAGCGATTGGCCCTGGCCGGGGCGGCTCTCAGGCGACCGGATCTGCTGTTGGCGGATGAGGTGACCGCAGGCCTTGATCCAACCAGTGTCGAACTGGTGACGGCCGCGTTGAGGCAGGTCGCGGATGGCGGCGCCTTGGTGATCGTGGCCACCCACGACCATCGCGTCTGGTCTGGCGCCGACATGGTCCTCGACCTGGCCGCGGTCGCGTCGTGAACGTGTCCGCAGCCCGGCTGGTGGCCGAATCCGGGCGCGCGATATGGTCACGGCCCGCATGGGCGGTGGCGGCCATCGCCCTGGCTGTGTGCGTGGGGTTGTTCGTGGGCGACCAAGTTGTCCGGGACTCGCGGGCGATGGCGGACAGAGCGCGGGCATTAGCCGCCCCGGAACCTGTCAAGCTGATTGAGACGTTTTGGTTGGAGGCGTTTTGTTGGTGGTTGTTTGTTGTGGTGTTGGCCGGTTGATCCAGGATTGGGTGGGGA
>JAISXH010000030.1 GCA_031270825.1 Bifidobacteriaceae bacterium | reverse complement strand
GAAGATGGGATCCGAGGGGAAGTCGATCCGGGAGATGGCCCGAGAGCTGGGCCGCGGCCCGTCCACGGTCAGCCGGGAGGTGCGCCGGGGCCTGTTCTCGGCCGGGGCGGCCGGCACGGCGTACAAGCCCTACAGGGACCCCCGCCTGCGGTCGGCGTCCAACGTGGCCGACCCGGTCTACGTGGCCTCCTGGGCGCACCGGCGGGCGCGCGGACTGTCCACGTTTATCTCAGGGTCCAACGCCCAGTTGCTGTCAGACGAGCTGGCCACCAACCTGGCAGGAAGATATGCGCAGTTCCGCGTCTGGCCGCTGTCCTACGCCGAATCCCTCGCGCTGCGCGGCTTGGCGCCCGGCGATCCGGCGGTGTTGCGCGACTACCTGGATTGGGGAGGGCTGCCGCAGCGGTTCGCCTTGGAGCCCGGCCCTGAGACCATGACCTACTTGCGAGACGTGTTCGCCTCGGTGGTGCTGCGCGACATCGTGCAACGGGTCCGGGCGCGCTCTGTCGCGGGCCTAGAGGCGGTGATCGAGTTCGCGCAAGAGAACCTGAGCCGAGTCTTGTCGCCCAAGTCGCTCGCGGGCTATTTGCGGGCGAGTGGCCGGGCCTTGTCCACCGACACGGTTTACTCCTACCTTGGGGCTATGGAACGGTCGCTGCTGTTCCAACGCCTGCGGCGCTATGACGTGCGCGGCAAGCGGGTGATGTACCGGCTCGACAAGTACTACGCCACGGACCTCGGGCTGCTGGCCTCCAAACGAATCGGGTCAGGCCCCGGCCCCGGCGACAAGCTTGAGAACGCGGTCTGCGTCGAGTTGCTGGCGCGCGGCTTCGACGTCTTCACGGGGTCGGCCGGGTCCGGTGAGATCGATTTCGTCGCCGTCAAAGACGGCGCACCAGCGCGGGCAGGACCCGGAGGCCGCCGGGCAGGTTGAGGACGGCGACCCCGGCCAAGACCAGGAGCATGCCGAGGATCATCACCCAGTCCGGGCGCTCGTGGTAGAGCGAGAGGCCCCAGACCGCGGCGCAGACGGGGTCCACCGAGGCGAGGATCGAGGCTGTGCCGGTCTCCATGAACCGCATCCCATAGGTGAACAGCATGTATGGCAGCACCGAGGCGAACAGGGTGTGGGTGACCAGGAGGAGCGAGACCTTGCTGGGCGCAGTCCCAAGGCTGGCCGCGATCACGCTGAAGTCGGCGACAGGCATTGTCGCCAAGGCCCCGAAGACGAAGCTGTAGAAGGTGATGGTCAGCGAGGAGTAGCCCAGGTTGATCCCGACCCTGGTCATGATCCCGTACAGGGCCCAGCCGAAGCCGCCGGCCAGGCCGACCGCCAGGCCCAGCCAAGAGAACGGCGGCCCGGACGACCCGGGCCCCGCAGTTCCCGACCCGAAGAAACCGCTGGTCAGCACGCAGCCGGCGAGGACGATCGCCAGCGCCTGGACTTTGACCGCCGTGATCCGCTCTTTGAACAGGGGGGCGGACAGGATTACCACGAACACGGGCGCCGCCGCCAACAGGATCGAGGCCAGGGCGAGCGAGTTCATGACGATCGAGAGGCTGTAGAACCAGTTCAGCACCACGGCGCTGGCTACCCCGGCGACTGCGAAGCACCACAGGTCGCGCAGGCGCACGCGGCAGGCGCCGAGTTTGCCAGTCGCCGCCAGCAGCCCGGCCATCACCAGCACCGCGACCGCCATGCGCACGAACACAATGGTCAACGCGTTGTACCCATAGCCGGTCAGGCTGCGGACAAAGATCCCGATCGATCCCCACATGCAGCCCGCTGCGATCACGGCGGCCACGGCTTTCGCCGGCGCCCGCGCCGCGAGGGCGGAGGTGTCCACGAGTGTCCTTTGCGGTTGTCTGGCGCGGCCCGCCAGGCCGCGCTGGTCGAAGCCCCCGGTCAGCTTAGGGCGTCGTAGGAGCCAGGCGATAGGGACCGACCGGCTGCCCCCGGTGGTCCACCTCCGCCGCGCCGCTCCGGGAAGGGCTTCGCCGCCCTGCAGCACTCGAATGCATGTGTTTTGCATGCAACGCCGCTAAGATGACTGCATGAAGACCATCACCGTTAGAAACGTGCCGGAGCACGTGCGCGACTCGCTGGCCGCCAAGGCCGCGGCGGCTGGGCAGTCGCTTCAGGAATTCACGCTGGCGGCCCTGCGCGAGCTCGCCCAGCGGCCGGACCAGGGGGAAGTCCTCGCCCAGCTCCGCGAGCGCCGCCGGGCCTACCCCTCCATCAGCAGGGACGCCATCCTGGCGGATCTCGCCCAGGACCGCCGGTGAGTCTCCTGGTGGTGGACGCCTCGGCCGTCTTGACCGTGATCCTCGCGGCCGATGCCGACCGAATAGCGGAACGCATGGCCGGAGCAGATCTGGCGGCGCCGCACCTGGCGCCCTTCGAGGTCGCCAACGTGGTGCGGCGGCGCTGGTCCGCCGGCGTCTTGAGCCTGGGACAGGCTGAACTGGCGCTGGACGGGTTCGGGCTGCTGGTGATCGACTTGTGGCCGTTCGCGGCCGTCGCGGACCGCGTCTGGGCCCTCCGGGGCCAATTGAGTTCCTACGATGCGGCCTATATCGCCCTGGCCGAACTTCTCGACGCGCCGCTGTTGACCGCCGACGCGCGGCTCGCCCGCGCCGCCGCCGCGGCGGGCTCGGCCGCCCGAGTCGAAACCGCCTAAGGGTCAGCGCGGTTGACCGAGACGTCGGCTCGCAGAGGAACTGCTAGCGCCCATTCTGGGCCTGGCACACGAGCGCCGCGTTGGGCGGTTACAGGCCACGACTTCACCGTCCCAATGCTGTGGCGACGCAAACCTACGGGCGAGAGGCGCGCGACCGAACGGCATCGTCAACGACGTCCGGCTTTCCTCGAAATCTTCGATGTGCTACCGCTCGTTGAGCAGGTCACGACACGCCGCCACTCCGTCATCTGCGGAAATGATCGAGATTCTGTCCACGCACTGCAAGTCGCGCTGGCGGCGGCTTCAGCTTCCGGCCCGGAGTGCACGGGGCCCAACGCAATAGGCCGACTGTTGTTGGTTGAGGCCTGCGCAGCAGCCAGACAGGGGCGATCATGCATGCTCGTAAAGCGGCCATCTGCACCGGTGCGGCCATGTTGGCGTTGGCGCCCGTCGCCGGGTTCACTGGCTGTTCAGCACCGACGGGCGGATCGCTCGCCGATTGGCCCGCGTTCGACTCCCTCGCCGCCATCCAGGAGGCCTCCGGATCAGCGGTATACGTGAGCGTGGAGACCGTCGAGCCCGACGAGCTTGACGGCATCGGCCAATACCATGTCCGGGTGCTCGCAAGCGATCCGCCGGTCGACGGGGCTGAGATGGTCATTGAGGCTCCAACGCAGAACGCGGGCAACGGCGTCGAATTGGAGACGGGGAAAGAGTATGTCGTGTTCATCGCCCTGCACAGTGGAGAGAATGCCAGTGTTGTTTCGCCTGTTGAAGGGATTTTCCTGGTGGTCAACGGCCGAGTCCGGTCGAGCGGAGAAGGGACCTTTGGGCTCGGCAATCTGGTCAAGAGCTTGGGTCTGAAGGAATAGGGATCCCACTGGAGCGCCACGATCGCGTCGGCCGGGACCGCCGATCTGGCCACGATGAAGTCTCCCCCGGCCGGCAGCGGCGTCCACGCTCCGGCGGTGCGGTTATCCACAGGTGTAGCATCCATGGTCATGGAACATGAGTCGCGCAAGCTCGGCCGCCGAAAGCGCCTAGTTTCACCGTTCGCCGCAGCGCTGTCGACCGCCTTTCTGATAACGGGATGCGGAGGCAATGGTTCAGAGAGCGCCATTGGCCCCGAGGACCCCACGAACGATGTGCCATCTTCACAACCCACTGTCGCCGCTTCCCCCACAGCGGCCGCTTCCAAGACCTCGACCTATGAGATCTTCGAGAATCAAGAAACTTGGGAGGCGGCCAGAGACTATTGCGATGCGCAAGGCGGCCACCTTGCCACAATCGAATCCCCAGAAGAAAACGACAAGCTCTACGCCTATATGGTTGCGAAAGGGCACGCCAGCGCCTACTTCGGACTTTACAAGGCGACTGCCGGGGATTGGCGGTGGGCGACATCTGAGCCGACTGGGTTCATCCACTGGCATGAAGGCGAACCCAACGACGAGCGCGGCCAAGAGGCTTACGGGATGTTCTATTGGAAGTACGAGGATGGCACTTGGAACGATGGCGACTTCACACTCGACGGGACCGTGACCGGTGGACGGGCGTTCATTTGCGAGTGGGACTCCGGCTCGGAGAACCAGGCTGCGACGTCCGATGAGGACTTGGGGAACCAGGCGGCAGTGTCCAAGGCGGACTTGAAAAAGGCTAAGGCCTACGTGAGAGATTTCGTCAATGAGCTCCCTGACGGGGGTGTTGACACCGACGGCCTTTGGGGCATGCAGTGCAAGGACTTGGCAAACTCCTACATCACGAGCCTCGGGGTCAAACCACCGGCCGGCGATGCGATAGTCCTTAAGACCTGGACCTTGCCGAATGGGTGGACCAGAGACGGTGCTCCCCGACCTGGAGACATATTCGTCAAAGATTTCGGTTCAACCGGACACACCGGCCTGGTGACAGATGTGAACGCGGACGGGACATTTGAGACGATCGATCAGAACAACGGTCCGAACGGCGAGTTCAATTACACGACTGGCTATAAGCCCACGAAACACTCCAACGTCGATCCGAAGGGCTATGTTTTCATTCATCCGGAATTCTAGACCAGGGTCGGCCAAAGCCCACTTTCGGAGTTCGGGCGAATGAGGCGGGGCAGTTCGGGCTAAACCCAGGTGGAGGCCACCTCGAGGAAACGTTCGACGCCCTCCTGCTCGCCCACCGACACCCGGACGCCTTCGTCCGGAAAGGGTCGCACCAGCACGCCCGCGCGGCGGCAGGCGCCGGCGAACGGCGCCGAATCGATCCCCAGGTCGAGCCAGACGAAGTTACCCTGCGGATCAGGCAGGTCCCAGCCCTGGGCGGCCAAGCCCTCTTGCATGAAGGTTCGGCGCGCCACCACGCCAGCCACTCGGCGACGGAGCTCGTCTTGGAGTTCCAGCGACTTGACCGCAGCCATCTCGGCCATGGCCGAAACCGAGAACGGCGTGGTCACCGCGCGGATAGCCTCGATCAGCCGCGGCCGTCCCAGCGCGTATCCGACTCTCAGCCCAGCCAGCCCGTAAGCCTTCGAGAAAGTCCGCAGCACCACCAGATTCGGGTGTCGGGCCAGGGCGCCGATGCCGTCCACGGCCTTTGGGTCGGTCACGAACTCCACGTACGCCTGGTCCAGCACCACCAAGAGGTCGTCCGGCACCGCCGCCATGAACGAGTCGAACTCATCTTCGCGGACTGCCGGGCCAGTCGGATTATTCGGCGTGCAGACCAGAACCGCTCGCGCCTTGGCGTCCACAGCTTGAGCCAGCGCGGTCAAGTCGATTCGGCCGGCCTCGCCCAGGGGAACTGGCACGGCTTTGGCTCCGGTGATCCCGGTGAGGATCGGATAGGCCTCGAATGACCGCCACGGATAGACCACCCGATCTGACTGACCGGCGACCGCGGTCAGGACGTGTGCCAACACCGCCACCGATCCGGCGCCGACCGCGACCTGTGCCGGCTCCAAGTTGTGGAAGCCGGCGATGGCCTCGACCAATTGATCGGCCAGCATGGCCGGGTACCGATTGAGGTCGACCGCCGAATCCGCGACGGCGGCCATCACGCCGGGCAAAGGCGGGTAAGGCGATTCGTTGGAGGAGAGTTTGTACACCAGCCGGGCCGAGGGCCGGGCTCCGGGCTGGTAAGTCGGCAGAGCGGCGACAGCGGGCCGGATCGGAACCTTTGTCATACTTCCCATCGTTCCATGCCAGCACTGGCCACGCCCGCGCCTTGGCCGTTGCCGCGTCCGATCCGGCCAGCGACCGAACGCCCTGGCTCGCGCGAGCCTCTGCCGCGCGGCTGACGGCCAGGACCGCCCCGCTGTTTCAGGCCAGGCAGGGCACCGCCGGGTTCGCCAGCCCAGAGCGCACTCGGCACGGGTCCATAGACAAAGAGCTCCTGCCAGGCAACGGTGATGGCCGGCTATGGGATGATCGGCAGATGGCTCAATACTATGAATCGCCGGGCCGCTATCCGGAACAGCGCCCGCCCCAGCAGGTTGGCCGGCCGATGGTTCCTTTCGGCTGGCGGGTGGTGGTCAACGCGGTGGGCCTTTGGATCGTCGACGGACTGTGGGATTCGATGCGCCTGGTGCCCCATCCCGACTCGATCCTCGCCCAGATCGCCTGCTACTTGGTGATCGGCCTGATTCTGGCGGTCGTGAACACCGTCGTCAAACCTCTGGCAAAGCTGCTGTCCCTGCCTTTGTACATCCTCACTTTGGGCCTGTTCTCCCTGGTCATAAACGCGGCCATGCTCGAGTTGGTGTCTTGGATCACCTCGCTGACCAGCTTCGGCCTGGAAATCGACTCGTTCGGCACGGCCGTGGGCGCCGGATTGGTCCTCGCGCTGGTCACCGCGATCCTGTCGATCCCGCTCAAGAGGCGTCCTGATCGCGCCTGACCTGGTAGACAGTGGTCTGGGCGCGAGCGCCCGGGTCGAGAACAGGGGCCGCGGCCTGACGCCAGGCTTCGACGGAAGCGTCCGTCGACTGGTCGACCTGTTTCGCGGTGTCCGCGTAAATGGGCAGGTGGTGTGCCCAAAGCAGGTCGTCTCCACGAATCGCCGGATCGCTGACCCCGTTGACGTCACGGACCACGGTGGTCTGGTTGGGTCCGCGCGCGTTGCCGCCGGCGGACAGCGCGGGAATGATGTCCTGGGTGTGTTCCAGGGACAGCCACTGAGCCGAACCGGATGGGGTCAATTGGGAGACCGGCGATCCCAGCGTCAGCACGGCCGCCACTGAGAACCGCGCGGTGAATTCCGGATCGGCCGCCAGCGCCGCGCCGACTATCCCGCCTTGGGAGTGTCCCGCCAATAACACCGGCTCACCGGTCTTGACCCCCGCGTCGATCAATGCCGCCACCGTCGCCAGGCCAACGGCGTTGGTGTCGCCTGGGACGGCTCGGAAATTCGTGGCCATGTCGCCAGGGTTGGAATCCGATCCCAGGCTCATCGACTGCGTGCCCGGCAGCGAGACCAACCAACTGACCGATCCATCGTTGGCCGTGACTTTGGTGACACCGATTTGGCTGTCCGATTTGTCATAGTCGGCCAGGCCCCCGATCTGCCAGACCAGGCTTTCCACGCCGGCTGGCGGAACGTCCTGACTGGTCTTGCCCCGTTCGATGGTGACCGCCAGACCGGGCCCATAAGCCATGGTGGCGACGCCAGTGACACCTCGCGTCACTTCCGCCGTCGAAGGCGTGCCGAGCAGCGGCAACGGAGACAGGGCGGTCCCGATCAGGCTCCGGACCTCGTCATGGTGGGAACGCAAGAGCTCGGCCCAGGACGGGAATTCGCCGTTCATGATCAGCCGCCCCGCCGCGTCATGGGCAACACTGAAGGCCAAACGGTAAAGACGATTGATCACCCTCACCGGCCACGGCACAAACCAATCCGTCAGACTGAAACCGGAGTGACTGCGGGAGGCGAATAGGGCCTCGGCCTGCGCCTCGGCCTGCTCATAACCGGCTTGGGCCGCCAACAGGCTCTGCGACAGTTCGGCCAATTCCTCTGCCAAGGAGGCCGCTCCAACCTGTTGACGCAAACCGTGGCAGGCTTGGCCGGCCAAGCGCCAGGCTTGTTCCTCGACCGGATCGCAAACCGCGCCGAAGGGGGCGAGCAGCACACCCGGCATGGGCTCGGAGATCATCCATGAGGTGGCCTCATCGGCTTGGGTCACTTCCGCTTTAGCGGCATCCAAACGCAGGGCCAAGACTTGCAAGTCTTGGAGGCAAGCTATGGCGCCGCCGGCGCCGCCGTACAGGCTGATGGAGTCTCCGCTCACGGCAGTCCCAGTTTGCCGACCACCCAAGCCCGGTAGCCGCGAACCAAGGACCAGGCCTCTTCGACATGGTTTTGTCCGGACCGGCAGCGGGCGGCCAGGTCCTCCAACCGTTCGGAGTAGAGGGCGGCCGCCGGTGAACGCCAACCGTCCGGCTCTGCCAGTCCAATCAAGGGCGCCGCTCGGCCCAGAGCCCCGGCTGTTGTCTCGAGGCGCGCGCAAGCGCGATCCAGGACCTCAACCGTGTGCGCGCCCGAACAGGCAAACGGCTCCAGGCCTGGCAATCCGGGTCCCACGGCGGTTGGCTCCACGCAGGTGATTCTCACCTCCACGCTCCAGCCGAGGCCAGTGGAAACCAAAAGCCTGTGGACTGGCGCGGCCGGCCGCTCCGGGCCGATCGCCCTCCCCCGGCGGTGGGGCCAGTCCCCGACCCGCGGTGACATGGTGGTGGCGGCCGGCCGCTCCGGGCCGGTCGCCCTCCCCCGGCGGTGGGGCCGGTCCGCCGGCCGAGGCGGGACAATAGATGATGTGCCGCGCGTCTTCAGGAAGACCTACCGCCGTGGCCAGCCCGGCTCGCCCAAGCTTGAGGCGCTGTCGCTGACCTGGCTCGGCGAGGTGCCCGATGGCGTGCGCACGCCTCAGGTCCTAGGCGTCAGCCAAAGCCAACTCGAGTTGGAGTACCTTCCGACCATCCCCCCAGCCGAAGGCGCCGCAGAGGTGTTCGGCCGAGCCCTGGCGCACACTCACGCGGCTGGGGCGCCGCACTTCGGCGCCGCTCCGCCGGGCTGGGACGGCCCCGGCGGCATCGGGCACGCTCCGATGTCCTTCGTCGCCCAAGGCGGTCTGCGCTGGGGCGAGTTCTACGCCACCGAGCGGGTGCTGCCCTACGCGCGCGCGGCGGAGCGGGCCGGGGCGCTGCCGCCCGACGGCCTGGCGGTGATCACAGAAGTGGCCCGGCGGCTGGCGGACGGCGCGCTCGAGGCGCCGCAGCCCGGCCTGCTCGAAGAAGACGCGGCGGCGCGAGTGCACGGCGACCTCTGGACCGGCAACGTCATCTGGACCGATCCCCTGTCACGCCGCGGCCAGCGGTGGACCGGCGCGGCAGTGATCGATCCGGCCGCCCATGGCGGTCACGCCGAGACCGATCTGGCCATGCTGGCCCTGTTCGGTCTGGCCGGGTTGACTTCTCTGCTGGCCGCGTACAACGAGGTCTCGCCGCTGGCCTCGGGTTGGCGCGAACGGATCGGGCTGCATCAGCTGTTCCCCCTCTTGGTCCACGCCATGATCTTCGGGGGCTCTTACGGGCTGCGGGCGGTCAGCCGGGCGCGCGAATATCTCTGAGGGCCGCCGCCGGCCTTGGCGAACCGCCCCCGGGCGGGGCCAGGACGCTGGCCGGCCGCCGTCCACTCCTTCGACTCGGAGCATTGGCCCTGACGCACGTCAGAGGCACCGGGTATGTTTGTAGCCATGACAACTCCTTCCGATCAGCCCCAGTACTCGCAACCCCAGAGCTATCCCGCACCCGGGCAACCGCCAGCGCCCGCGCAGACGCCGCCGCCCGTGCAGGCGCCCGCCCCGGGCCCAGGCCCCTACCCCCAGCAGGCCTATCAACAAACCGGTCCTCAAGGCTATGCGTCCTACGCCGCCCAGCCCCAGCCCCAGTACCAGGCGCCGGCTCAGCCCTCGAGCCTGGCCGGCGGCTTGTGGGGAATCATTCTCCTGGCCCTCGGCGGGTCGCTCGCGGTGATCGGCTTGATCGCCCTGTTCGTGACGTTCATCGTGGACGTGCCGATCAAGTCAGCGGTGCTCTACAACGCCTTCTTGGAGCCTGGCCTGCTCTTGTGCGGTCTTTTCCTGGGGCTGCAGTTCTGGGCGACGGTGCGCAAAGAAAAGAAGTAGGCGGGACGGCGGATCGGCCCGGCCTCTAGACTTGGGCCGTGCCGATCTCTTTTGCCGCGCTTGAACCGCGCCTGACCCTCAGCCCGCTGGACGGACGTTACGCGGGTGCGACCGCTCCTCTGCTGGACTTCTTCTCCGAGGCAGCGTTGAATCGCGCCCGCCTACTGGTCGAAGTGGAATGGTTCATACACTTGCTCGATGGCCGGGCGCTCCCCGGCGCCCCTGCCCTGGGTCAGAGCGACCGCGCCTACCTACGCGGCCTGGTGGCGGACTTCGGCCCGGGCGAGATCGCCGAATTGGCTGGCATCGAGCGGGAGACCGTCCACGATGTCAAAGCCGTTGAATACTTCCTGCGCCGCCGCTTGGCCGGGGCCGCAGGCGTCTTAGGGCCCCAAACCGTCCTCACGCCCGCACTCAATCCAGTCATCCATTTCGCGCTGACCAGCGAAGACGTCAACTCGCTGAGCTACGCCTTGGTGATCAAGGGCGGCATTGAGGAAGTCTGGCTGCCTTCAGCCCGCCAGTTGAATGAGGATCTGGCGGCCATGGCCCGCGCCAATGCAGACCGCGCCATGTTGGCGCGCACGCATGGGCAGCCTGCCACGCCGACCACGCTGGGCAAAGAACTGGCGGTGACGGTGGCGCGGCTGCGCCGCCAATTGGGCCGGATCGACCAGACCGACTACCTGGGCAAGCTCAATGGCGCCAGCGGAACCTTCGGCGCCCATGTGGCCGCCGTGCCCGGCGTCGACTGGCCGGCGCTCAGCCGCGAGTTCGTGGAAAGCCTGGGACTGACTTGGAATCCACTCACCACCCAGATCGAGTCCCACGACTGGCAAGCCGAGCTGTATTCCGATCTGGCGCGCTTCGGGAGGATCGCCCACAACCTGGCGACCGACATATGGACCTATATTTCGCTCGGCTATTTCACGCAGGCGCGCGGGCAGGGAACGGTTGGCTCTTCAACCATGCCGCACAAGGTGAATCCGATACGTTTCGAGAACGCCGAAGCCAATTTGGAGATCTCAGCGGCTCTGTTCGACACGCTCGCCGCCACCTTGGTGACCTCGCGGTTGCAGCGCGACCTGACCGATTCGACCACGCAGCGGAACATCGGCGTGGCCGTGGGCCATTCGCTGCTGGCGATCGACAACCTGCGCCGGGGCCTGGCCGGCCTGGACGTCAACCCCGAACCGATCGCGGTCGACCTGGCCGCCAATCCGGAGGTGCTGGCAGAACCGATCCAATCAGCCATGCGGGCGGCGGCGATTGCCGGCGTCCCGGGAATGGACGATCCTTATGAGCGGTTGAAGGAATTGACTCGCGGGCGGCGCGTGTCGCTGGACGAGATTCGCGAGTTCATCGCCGGCCTCGGCTTGCCGCAGGACGCGACTTCGCGACTGGCCGGCCTCGAGCCGGCCAGCTACACCGGACTAGCCGCTGAGCTGGTCGCGGACTACTTATGACCAGCGCTTTCAGACCTGGAAAGGGGCCGGACCTGACGCGGGCGCGGCGCCGAACCAGGGCGCACAACCAGAAAGGAGAGGCGTTATGGCCGTTGCCATCTACGCAGTCGAGGGCATGACCTGCCAGCATTGTGTCAAAGCCGTCAAGGAGGAGGTCGGAGCCCTGGCTGGCGTCACGGGGGTGGAAGTCGTCCTGGTGCCGGAAGGGATTTCAACTGTGTCGGTCACATCGGCCAACCCTTTGGACGATGCCGCCGTGGCGGCCGCCGTGGACGAGGCCGGCTACCAGCTCGCCCCTTGAGCCCCGACCCGCCAATCCCCGCCGGACCCGCGCCAAGCAGGGATGGCGCCTGAGACGGGATGGGCTGGTGAGACGCCCAGCCCGGTCGGTGGTCTAGGTTGGGAGTCGCGGTGAAACCGCGATCCTGAATCCTGATAGGAGGGCGTTATGGCTGATCCCGTAGTTGTTGTGGCCACCTTTTTCCCGCGCGAGGGCTTGCATGATTCGGTGCACGCCGTCATCAAGGCCGCTCAAACCGATGTTTACCAGGAGCCCGGCTGCTTGCTCTACTCGCTCCATGAGGCGCCTGACCGCTTCGTGTTGATCGAGAAATGGGCATCCGTCCACGACCTCAACGTCCATGGCGAGGGCAAGGCTCTCGGCAAACTCGTCAAAGCGTTGGAACCCCTGCTGGACAAGCAAATCGAGATCACTCAGCTCCAGCCGGTCGCAGACGCCTCAAAGCACCCGGCCTCGCAGGTCAAGGGCGCGGACGCCTGATTCTTAGGCTGATCCCCGAGCCCGGAATCAGCCCGGCCGGGGTCCGGTGCCGCGCCAGCGTCTGACCCTGGCGCGGCCTAGACCCGGCCCAACCAGCACCTCCGGTCACTGGCTTGGAGCGTGGTACCGGCGCCAACCGGCGGTCGAATATTGGGGTGGGCACCAGTCGGTCGGCTCAAGGCCGAGTTGGGTCGCCCATTTGACGGCCGTGTTCGGATCGCGCAGGAAGGGGCGGCCGAGCATGACGGCATCGGCGGCGCCGTCCTCGATTAGGGATTCGGCCTGGGCGGCGGTTTCGATCACCGCCACCGTGTTGGCGCTGAGCCCAACGCGCTGACGGATGGCGGCGGCGAACGGCGCCTGATAGCCGGGCGCGACCGGTATCTTCGCATCTGCGACCAGACCGCCGGTCGACACGTCGATGTGGTCCAGGCCAGCCTCCTTGGCCCAGCTGACGAATTCGACCGACTGGTCGAGGTCCCAACCGCCCTCCGCCCAGTCGGTCGCCGAAATCCGCATCAGCAAAGCCCGGTCCGGGCCGATCGCCCATCTGACGGCGGCCACGACTTCCAGGGGGAAACGGCAGCGGTTTTCCAGCGACCCGCCGTATTGGTCACGGCGTTGGTTCGACAACGGGGACAAGAACTGGTGCAGCAGATAGCCGTGGGCGGCGTGCAACTCGATCGCCTCGAATCCGGCGGCGGCGGCTCGCGCGGCCGCCGCCGCGAACGCCTCCACCAAGCCGGCTATCTGCTCCGCCGTCAGTTCATGGGGAACGGGCAGATCGCCAAAACCGATCGCCGAGGGCGCATAGGTCTCATAGCCGCCTTCGGCCGCTGGCACCGGGGTGCTTCCGGCCCACATTTGGCTGACCGAGCCCTTGCGCCCGGCATGACCGAGTTGGATTGCGGGCACCACGCCTTGGCCGCGCATGAAGCCGGCCAAACCAGCCAGGCCTTCAATCTGGCGGTCCTCCCACAAGCCCAGGTCCCACGGCGTGATGCGGCCCTGAGGCACAACGGCGGTGGCCTCCAACATGATCAGCCCAGGCCGGCCTTGGGCCAGAGCGCCGTAGTGGGCCACATGCCAGGGGTGGGCCAGGCCGTCCTTCGAATCGGACGAGTACTGACACATCGGCGAGACCCACAACCGGTTGCGGACGGTGAGGGGACCGACATGGATCGGGGTGAAGAGTTGGCTCATGGCCACCAAGCCTAGAAGAACCCGCCAAGCCTGAGCGTGCCTCTTGGCCGGGTCGCAACGCCTCGCGACCACCCGGGGTTTGAGAACCAGACCGTTACGCATCAGTCCGCCTTTAACCACTGCGGCGAGAGCGGACAAGCGGGCGGGAAAAATGGGTCCAGGGTTGGGCGGGCACCCGAAGGACTGCGGCGAAATGGAAACCGGCCGGTCAGCCAGGCCTCATTCACAGACAGGGCCTAGGCTGGGCCCGTGGCCAACACCCCCAGCCCCGATCAACGCCAGGGCCGCGGGCGCTTGCGCGCCGAAGTGCTGATAGTGCTCGGGCTGTCGTTGGGCCAGTCGGCGGTGTACGCGGTGCTGCGGCTGATCGACCGGCTGACGGAGGCGGCGCCGTTGGCGCAACAGACCGCCGCCATGAACACCTCTGATTCGCCCAAGCCCTGGCTCGACCTGCTCTACCAACTGGCCGGAGTCGGTTTCGGCGTGGTTCCGGCTCTGCTAGCGCTGTATCTACTGGCCGGCGGCCCGGGCACGTCAGGCGGACCGGAGGCGGCCGCCGGCCGCTGGGCCGGGGCGAAGCGCATTGGCCTGACGCTGGGCCGGCCACTGCGAGACTTGAGTTGGGGGCTGGCGCTGGCGGGCGGCATCGGACTCCCCGGTATTGGCTTTTACCTGTTGGGGAGGCAACTCGGGCTGACGGTCCAAATCTCGACCCAGTCGCTGGGCCAGTTCTGGTGGACTATTCCGGTGCTGGTTCTGGCGGCCGTCCAGAACGGGGTCTTGGAGGAGGTCGTCGCCGTTGCCTACCTGGCTGATCGGCTGACCGAGCTGGGCTGGCGGCCATGGGCGTGGATCGCGGCGTCCTCGCTGCTGCGCGGCTCCTACCACCTGTACCAGGGCTTCGGCCCGTTCCTGGGCAACGTCGCCATGGGGCTGGTGTTCGCTTGGTTCTACAGGCGCACCGGCCGCGTCATGCCGCTGGTGGTGGCCCACACCGTGATCGACGTGGTCGCCTTCATTGGACCGAGTCTGCTCGATCCGTCCTGGCTGACCTGAGCGCGGCGGGGCCTGCGGCGGGCGAAACTCGGCCCGTCCGCATCGGCTTGCGGTCTTGGGCCGGTCGGGGCGGTTAGGCTGGGCGGCGTGGCAGCGCCAGGCATGGGTAAAGACACCGATCGCTCGGCCCGCCAATGGTTCCAGGGGGTCGAAGTGGTCGACGCGCCGGCCGGGCGCGTCCGCCAGTCCCGCGACCTGGTCGACGTGGTCTTCACCTTTCTGGCCTTGGTCGCGTTGTTGGGCCTGTCGATCTTCGCTCAGGGCACCGCCGCCGGTGTGACCGAGGACATCCGTACCCTGGCCCATCCTGTCGCGGCGATCTTGCAGGCGATCGTCAACGTGCTGATGAACCTGGCCACATTGCTGCTGCCGGCGGTGGTCATGGTGACCGCCCTGTTCCGGCGCCAAGTGCTGCTGGTGGTCCAGGGGGCGATCGGCGGGATCGGCGGGCTCTTGGCGGCCTGGGCGACGGCTTGGGCGATTGACGCGAGCGGTTTCCAGCCGCTCATCCAAGGCATGTCGATGATCACCGATGGGCACCTGATGGTGGCGATAGCCCCGCTCGCCTCGCTAATGGCGGGTGTGCTGACTGCGATGGGGCCGCGGTCCCGGCGTCCCAGCGTGTCGTTCTCCTGGAACGTCCTGTGGGTGGCTTTGGCCGCTTGGGTGCTGAGCGGCGGTCCCACCCTGCCGGCCGCTTTTGTGACGGTCCTGCTCGGCCGTCTGTCCGGCCTGGCGATCCGGTACGGAATCGGGGTCGCCACGGACCGCGCCACCGGGTCCGCCCTGGTGGCGGGCATTCGCGGGGCGGGCATGGAGCCCGTTCGGATTGTGCGCGTGCGCGACATCTCCGATCCCGAGAATCCCACCGAGCGCCTGGACGTCCGGTCGATCCGCGATTCCACCTACACTCCCCCGGTGCCCGATGCCGTCCGGCCATCCCCCAGCCCCGACGCGCCAACGGTCAAGTTGCGTTTGCCCGCTGGCGATTCCACGCCTGGCGCCGAACCGGCCTCCGAGGCCCCGGTCCCGGCGGGCGGGGCTGGACGGGACAAGACGGCATCGGCGGATGAGGCCGGCGGCGGCAAGACCAGCGGGTCCGGCGGGGCTGACGGCGTGACAGCCGGCTCGGGAGCGGCCGGGTCAGACGAAACCACGCCACCAGCGGACGGGGCTGGACGGGACAAGACGGCATCGGCGGGGGCGCCGGCGGGCGTGTCCGATTCGACGTCGCGGGCGCTGGAACGCCAAGGCGGCAACCGGATCTACGCCGTCTACGACGCGGCCGGGCGGCGCTACGACGCGATCGTCCTTGACGGCGACCGGCAAGTCTTGGGCTTCCTGCAGGCGACCTGGCGGACGTTGCGGCTGCGCGGCATGGACCGGCGGGCGGTCCGCTCCTTGCGCCAGGCGGCGGAACGGGCGGCGCTGCTGGCATATGCGGCCGCGGCGGCGGGCGTGCGGACGCCCAAACTGCTCGGCATGGGCGAGGCCGCCGATTCGATGATGTTGATGCAAAGCCACCCGACCGGGTTGCGGGCGCTCCTCGATATGCGGCCGAGTGAGATCTCCGACGCCGCCCTGATCGACGTCTGGCGTCAACTCGACCGGGCGCATCGGGCCGGGCTGGCGCACCGGAACATCACGTCATCGTCGGTGTTGTTCGGGCCAGACGGGGGGACAGCCCAACAGGTTTGGCTGATCGGATGGGAAGACGGCGACATCGCCTCGTCTGAATTGGCCCGCTCGATGGACCTGGCCCAGATGGTGGCGGTGCTGGCGCTGAAAGTGGGACCCGAGCGGGCGGTGGCGGCGGCGGCGGCCGTGCTGCCGGCCTCGACCTTGACCGTGGTTTCGGGCCTCTTGCAGCCGGTGGTGTTCCCGTCCGCGACCCGCGAGGCGGCACGCGCCGAGCGTGACGTGATCGACGCGACCCGCCAGGAACTAGCCGACCTGACCCCGACCGCCACGGTGTCGCCGCCCTTCCAATTGGTCCGGTTCGGTTGGCGATCAGTCCTAGTCGCGGCCATGACCCTGGTGGCGATCTGGGCTGTGGTGACGAAGTTCAACTTCAGCCAGATGGTGGACGCGGTCAGCCACGCCAACCCCTGGTGGATGGCCCTGTCATTCGCGCTGTCGATGGTGACCTATGTGGGCGCCGCTATGACCGTGGTCGGTTTCCTGCCGGTGCGGCTGTCCTTCTGGAAAGCCACCCTCACCCAGGTCGCCGGCTCCTTCGCGGCCATCACCATGCCCGCCGGGGTGGGACCCATCGCGATCAATATGCGGTTCCTCAACCGCCAAGGCGTCAAGACCTCGTTGGCCGCGGCCACTGTGGCGCTGAGCCAGGTGGCGCTGGTGGTTTCGACGGCGGTGCTGCTGGTCGGGGCCGCCTTGGTCACCGGCGACATGGGGGTTTTGTCCCGGCTGCCGGTGACCGGGATAGTGGCCGTGGTGTGCGTTGTCGCGGCGCTCGGTTCGCTCCTGGCCATTCCCAAGCTGCGGAATTGGGTTTGGGGCCGGATCGGTTCGACTCTGGCGCAGGTCTGGCCGCGACTGGTCTGGGTGGTCGGCCGGCCCAAGCGCATGGTCTTCGCCATGGCGGGCACGTTCATTCAGTTCGGGGGCTATGTGGCTTCGTTTTGGGCGGCCCTGGTCTCATTCGGCCTGACCGACTTGTCTTTGGCCGCCGTCACCCTGGTCTTCTTGATCGGCAACGCGGCTGGATCAGCCGCGCCCACTCCCGGCGGATTGGGCGGCGTCGAGATCGCGTTGACCGCCGGCCTGCGCACAACCGGCGTGGCCACAGCGACTGCGGCCTCCGCCGCCGTGCTGTTCAGGGTCATCACCTATTGGGCGCGCGTGCCCCTGGGCTGGGTGGCATTCCGCCATCTGTCCAAGCACCAGGATCTCTGACCCTGGGCTCCAAGGCGCCCTGGCGCCTGCGGCGGGGAATCAGGCGAAAGGGGCATCCGCGAGCTGGAGAGGATACCCAGAGGTTTGTCCACAGCCTGTGAATTGACCTGTAGAGATCGGGCCGGCGAATGCGCAGACGGGCGGGCATGGCCGCGGGCCCATGCTGACGGGCCGCTAGAGGCGTTCCACCGACCTTGGCCGCGAATCCACAGCCCGATGGCGCCAATCCACAGCCAGTCCCCAGCCTTATCCCCAGAAATGGCCTCTGACCTGCGGCAATACTTGTTGCGACAAGGGTCGGGCTGGCTTAGACTGATCGAGCCAACAGGCCGTATCGCAGACGCTTACTGACTGTCAGACCCTGGTTCTAGGGTCGGGCATGTAAGCGGATGAACGGCGAATGAGCGCCATTGGGGCGTTCGGGGAGGGCGGCAGGGCCCTCCGCGAGGTTCCACAGGCGCCTTCGCCGCCGGCCCAAGGAGAACCGCTGGGCAACCAGCGGTACCCCTGCAGTTCGGCTGTCGGGCCTCGCGGAGCGGGGTCAGGCGACCGGGCTCGCCCAACCATGAACGCGAGGTGGACCATGCGATACGGCACTGAAGGAAGGCGGCGACACATTGTCGGTGACTGAGCTCGACACGGACGTGGTCGACCGGCCCCAGTTCGACCGCCTCCCGCCCCAGGACATTCAGGCAGAAGAATCGGCGCTGGGCGCCATGCTGCTTTCGAAAGACGCGATCGCGGACGTGATCGCGGTGCTCAAAGGCGAGGACTTTTACCGCCCGCAGCATGAGATGATCTTCCACGCCATCACGGACATCTACTCGCGGGGGGAACCCGTCGACGCGGTGACGGTCGCGGCGGAGTTGACCCGACGCGGCGAAATGGGGCGGATCGGCGGCGCCCAGTATCTGGCCGGACTGATGGCGGCGGTGCCGACCGCCGCGAACGCGGGCTACTACGGGCAGATCGTGCGCGACCGGGCGGTTCTGCGCCGACTGGTTGACGCGGGCACACGCATCACCCAGCTCGGATTCTCCAATGACGGCCAGTCCGTGGAGGACCTGGTGAACTCGGCCCAGTCGGAGGTCTACGCGGTCACCGAGCGCGGCGCGGCCGAGGACTATCTACATGTCCGCGACATCATCGATCCGGTCGTCAACGAGATCGAGCGCATGTCCGGAACGCCCGGCCACGTCACCGGCATCTCGACCGGTTTCCACGACCTGGACGCCCTGACCGGCGGATTGCACGGAGGGCAAATGGTGATCGTGGCGGCCAGACCGGGCAAGGGCAAGTCGACCTTGACCCTGGACATCGCGCGATCAGCGGCGATCCGGCACGGCCAGACATCGGTCTTGTTCTCCCTCGAAATGTCGCGGGAGGAGATCATGCAGCGCCTGCTCAGCGCCGAATCGGGGGTGATGCTGAAGCATCTCAGGTCCGGGTCGGTCCAGAACGAATGGTGGCCCAGGATTTCCGCCCGCATCGGGGAGATCAAGCAGGCGCCCATGTTCATTGACGATTCGCCCAATATGTCGTTGATGGAAATCAGGGCGAAGTGCCGGCGGTTGAAGCAGCGCCACAACCTGAAGCTGGTGATCATCGACTACCTCCAGTTGATGAGTTCCGGCAAGCGCGTCGAGTCGCGTCAGCAAGAAGTGTCTGAGTTCTCGCGGGCGCTGAAACTGCTGGCCAAGGAACTGGACGTGCCGGTGATCGCGGTCTCGCAGTTGAACCGCGCCGCCGAACAGCGCGAGAACAAGCGCCCCGAGCTGTCCGATCTGCGCGAATCAGGTTCGCTGGAACAAGACGCCGACGTGGTGATTCTGATCAGCCGCATGGACTCGAAGGAAGACGACCGGGCCAAGGGCGAAGCCACTTTGATCCTGGCCAAGCATCGCAACGGCCCGACCGGTGAGATCAACGTCGCTTTCCAGGGCCACCTCTCCCGCTTCGCCAATATGGCCGACGGCTTCTGACCTGGTCTGAAACGGCCGTGCGCTCACTAGATCAGGCCAACGGCGTTCACCAGATTGGCGGTGGCGCAGATGAACACCTTGGAGCCAGGCCGCAGGGCCGCCGACCGGCGGCGGAGTGGCCGCATTGACCCCGGACCGTAGGATGTTCGAGTGAGCCCCGCAACCCCAGCTGAATGCCGCGGTCCCACCTGCATCACCTGTTCCGATCAGGCCACCGAAGCCGAGGTCATCCGACCGCCTGCGGCGCCCTGGGAAGACGCGCTGGTCAAGGTGCCCGGCGGCGTTGAAGCGGTGGATGTCTCTCTGGTCGGCGAAGTCGCCGCCGGCGACTTGGTGCTAATCCACGCCGGCGCGGCCATTGGACGGGTCGCGGCCGGGGCGGCCAGCGATCCGCAGCCGCGCTCTGAGCGTCAGCGGCCGGCCGAACAGCGGGCGCCCCAGCGGCCGACCGAGCAGCGAGCCTCGCAGCCATGAGCGCGGAATCCGCAGGCGGGCTAACCGAACCGAGCGCGGCATCGGCGGGCGGGCGCGCTGACCCGAGCGCGTTATCGGCGGGCGGGCGCGAAGACCCGGGCGCGGCATCGGCGGCCGGGCAAACCGACCGGAGCACGGCATCGGCGGACGGGAAAGCCGATCCGAGCGCGGCGAAAGGGCCCTCGGGAAGCAAAGAGCCTCGGCGACCGACCGAGGCGGAAGTGCTGGCGCGAATCGAATCCGCGCGCGCGCGGCGGCCCAAATTGGCCGATCAGTCCGTCACCCTGGCTCACGGCGCGGGCGGCAAGGCCTCGGCGGCGCTGATCGAGTCAGTCTTCCTGGCGGCCTTCGGCCGACCGGGCAAGGAACTGACCGACGCGGCCCTGCTCTCCGTCGCCGACGGCCGCCTCGCGTTTTCGACCGACTCCTACGTTGTCAACCCGCTGCGCTTCCCGGGCGGCTCGGTGGGCGATCTGGCGGTCAACGGCACCGCCAACGACCTGGCGGTCAGCGGCGCGATCCCGCGGTGGATTTCGGCGGCGTTCGTCATCGAAGAGGGTTTCCCGGTCGCCGAGCTGCGCGCCATAGCGCAAGACATGCGGGCTGCCGCCGACAAGGCGGGGGTCGCCATAGTCACCGGGGACACCAAGGTGGTTCCCCGCGGCGCCGCCGATGCCGTGTTCATCACCACCGCCGGGATTGGCCTGGTGCCGCGCGGACGCCAGTTGGGCGCCGAAAAGGTGCAGGTCGGGGACCGAATCCTGATCTCGGGATCAATAGCGGACCATGGCATGGCGGTGATGATGGCTCGCGGCCATCTGGCCATCGACGCCGCCATCCGAACCGATTCGCGGGCGGTCACCGACCTGGTGGAGGCGCTGCTGGCGGCGGTCCCCGACACCCGCTGGATGCGCGACCCGACCCGCGGGGGCCTCGGCACGCTGGCCAATGAACTGGCCAAAGCCGCTGCGGTCGGGGTGGAATTGGACGATTCGGCCATCCCGGTGCTGCCCCTGGTCCGCGGCGCCTGCGACATGCTCGGGATCGACCCGCTCTATGTGGCCAACGAGGGTTGCTTTGTGGCGGTGGTTCCGGCCGCCGCCGCTGAGACGGCCCTGACGGCAGTGCGCGCGGCGGGCGCCGGTCAGGCGGCGCTGATCGGCTCCGTGGTCGGCGAACCGGCCGGCCGGGTGGTGGTGCGCAACGCCTTTGGCGGCGCGCGTCTGGTCGACATGCTGGTGGGCGACCCATTGCCGCGGATTTGTTGAAGGCTGGAACGGGCGGCGCCCTTGCGGGAGGCGCCCCCGCTGGCAGCGCCTGGCTAAGCGGCGCGGCCAGGGCGAGATGAGGAGATTGACATGTGCTTAGGGATTCCCGGCCAAGTGGTCCAGATCGTGGACCCCGAAGAGTGCTTGGCCAGCGTGGATGTCAGCGGCGTGCGCCGCACCATCTCGCTGCGCTTGGTCGCGGACGAGGGCGTGGACGTGGGCGATTGGGTCCTGGTGCACGTCGGATTCGCCCTGTCGACCATCGACGCGGCCGAGGCGGCGGCAACGTTGGACCAGATCAAGAAACTCGGCCAGCCTTACGTCGACGAAATGGACGCTTTCATGGAGACGGAGATCGTCTAGCCAGATGGATTACGTAGACGAGTTCCGCGACCCAGCAGATGCGAAACGCCTGCTCAAAGCGATCGCCGCGCTATCTGAACGGTTAGGGCGGACCATCCGGCTGATGGAGGTCTGCGGCGGGCACACGCACACCATTTACCGTTACGGTTTGGAACGGCTGCTGCCGGACACGGTCGAGTTTGTGCACGGCCCCGGCTGCCCGGTGTGCGTGATCCCGATGGGCCGGGTGGACGATGCCGTCTACCTCGCCTCCCAGCCAGGGGTCATCTTCACCACTTTCGGCGACATGATGCGCGTCCCCGGCACCGGCGGCTCCCTGCTCCAGGCCCAGGCGCGTGGGGCCGACATCAGATTCGTCTACTCGCCCCTGGACGCTTTGAAGGTGGCACGAGACAACCCCGACCGCGAGGTGGTGTTCTTCGCGGTCGGATTTGAGACCACGGCGCCTTCGACCGCTGTGACCCTGGCCCGGGCGGCGGCGGCCAGACTGGCGAATTTCACAGTCTTCTGCAATCACGTCACCATCGCCCCGCCGCTGCGCGCGCTGCTGGACGGCCAGGAGCTCGCCCTGGATGGATTCATTGGCCCAGGCCACGTGGCGACGGTGGTCGGGGCGAGGCACTTCGATTTCATCCCCGCCGATTACGGCTTGCCGCTGGTGGTCACCGGTTTCGAGCCGCTGGACATCCTCCAAGCTGTGGAGATGCTGTTGGAACAGCACGCGGACGGGCGCCGGCTGGTGGAGAACCAGTATGCCCGGGTGGTTCGCGAGGACGGCAACCAGGCGGCGTTGAAGCTGATGGGCGAGGTCTTCACTCTGCGCGAGGCTTTCGAGTGGCGGGGCCTGGGATTCATCGAGCGATCAGGCTATCGGCTCTCGGACGCCTTCGCCGAATTCGACGCCGAGGTCCGCTTCGACATGCCCGGCGTGCGCGTGGCGGACCCGCCCGCCTGTGAATGCGGCTCGGTCCTGAAGGGGCTCCTCAAGCCCTGGCAGTGCCGCGTCTTCGGCACCGGCTGCACTCCCGAGAACCCGATCGGCACCTGCATGGTCTCGCCTGAGGGCGCCTGCGCCGCCTACTACAGCTTCGCCCGCATTTGAGCTCAGGCCGGGGCTTGGGCGAACTGGATTCGATAGAGGTTGGCGTAGAGGCCGCCTGCGGCCAGGAGTTCGGCGTGGGTGCCGCGCTCGACTATCCGGCCCTGGTCCAGGACCAGGATCTGGTCGGCGCCGCGGACGGTCGACAGGCGGTGCGCTATCACCAGCGAGGTGCGGCCCCGCAACGCCTCCGCCAGGGCCTGTTGGACTGCCTGTTCAGATTCGGAGTCGAGGTGCGCCGTCGCCTCGTCCAAGACCACGATCTGAGGGGCCTTCAACAGCAACCGCGCGATCGCTATGCGCTGGCGTTCCCCGCCCGAGAGCCGGTAGCCGCGATCGCCCACGATCGTGTCCAGTCCCTCCGGCAAGTCCCGCACGAACCCAGCCTGCGCGCGTTCCAGCGCCTCCCATAGGTCGGCCTCACTGGCGCCGGGCCGGGCGAAGGACAGGTTGGCGCGCAGCGTCGTGTGGAACAGGTGCGCGTCCTGGCTGACCATCCCCACGGTCCGGTTGATCGAAGCGGCGGTCAGCCCGCGCACATCTTCGCCGCACAGTTCGACCTGACCCCTGGTGGCGTCATACAACCTGGGCACCAGCAGCGATGCGGTCGACTTCCCCGCCCCGGACGGCCCCACCAGCGCCAGCAGCGCCCCGCGCGGCACCTCGAACGAGATGTCCGCCAGCGTCCACTCCGACCGCTCGTCCTCGTCGGCGCCGCTATCGCCCCCGCGCCCGATTCCGCTTTGGCTGCCTTCGCCCGGCGACTCGCCTTCGCGGACTTCCCCGCGCCCGATGCCGTCTTCGTCGGCGCCGCCATCGTCCCCGCGCCCGATGCCGCTTTGGCCGCCTTCGCCCGGCGGCTCGCCCTGGTCGCTGTCAGAAGCGGTGGTCCGGCCGGCGGCTCGCCGCCCGTCGCTTCCAGTCGCGCTAGCCCCGGAGGCGACCTCCGGCTGGGGTGGTTCCAGGGAGGCCAGCGAGGTCTCTTGGGGGCTGGGGTAGCGGAACCAAACGCGGTCGAAACGGATGGCTGGGACTGTGACGGCGGCATCGTCCCAGACCAAATCTTTGGCCTCGGGAGCGTCGCGGACCAACGGCTCGAGGTCCAGCACCTCCAGCACCCGCTCGAAAGACACCAGCGTGGTCATGATGTCGACCTGCACGTTTGACAGGGCTGTGATCGGGCCGTAGAGGCGGTTCAGGAAGGTCACCAAGGCGACCACCACGCCGACGGTGAGCTCGCCTCGGATGGACAGCCAACCGCCCAGGGCGTAGACCACGGCGACGGCGATCGACGCGACCAGGGTCATGCCGATGCGGAAAGCGCTGGCGTACAGGGCGGACTTGACGCCGATGCGGCGGACGGCATCGGCCTCGGCGGCGTAGGCGGCGGACTCGCGGGCCGGCTCGCCGTAGTTCTTGACCAACGCCGCCCCGGCCACCGAGAAGCGTTCGGTCATGGTCTGCGACATGGTGGCGTTGAGGTCCATCGCCTGGCGGGTGATATTCGCCAGCTTGCGGCCCACCCAGCGCACCGGCGCCACGAAGACCGGCGCCAGGATCAGCGAGACCAGCGTCACCTTCCAGGACATCGAGACCATGGCGGCGATCGCGAAGACCACGGTCAGCGTGTTGGACACCACCGAGGACAAGGTCGAGGTGAAGGCTCGCTGGGCGCCCAGCACGTCGCCGTTCAGGCGCTGGGTGAGCGCTCCGGTCTGGGTGCGCGAGAAGAACGCCAAGCTCAGCTGCTGGACGTGGCTGAAGACGCGAGTGCGCAGGTCATAAATCAGTCCCTCGCCAATCCTGGAGCTGAGGTAACGCTCGCCGAAGCTCAGGACCGCCGAGACTAGCGCGATCCCCGCCAGCACGCCGGCCAGGCCCAGCACCGTGCCCAAGCGCCCGGGCGTGATTCCCCGGTCGATTATGGCGCTGTAGATCAGCGGCGTGACGGCGCCGAGGGCGGCATCGAGCGCGATCAGCGCCAGGAACAGCGCGATCACCCGCCGATAGGGCTTGGCGAAGCCGAGTATGCGCTTCAGCACCGGCCGGCTCAGTTGATGGCTGGTGACAGATGGATCCTGGCGGAAAGACCGGAACATCGGGCCGCCCATGGGCATAGACACGCGATCCAGCATGCCACTGCGGCGCGGCAGGCGTCAGCGCGGCGGACGTGGGCGCCGGTGTGTGGAGGGGCGAGAGCTTAGGTCACGCCGCCGCGTCGGTGCCGCGCCACTTGGCGATGACCCGCATGGCGTGGTAGAGCGCGAAGGCCGTGATGGTTCCAACCACGATGCCCGTGATTTCGATCCGCCCGAATTTGAAGGTGGCGTTGGCGATCCCCAGGATCAGCGCCGCGGCGGCCGGGAACAGATTCACCGGGCTGGCGAAGTCGACCTTGTTCTCCACCCAAATGCGCGCGCCCAGCAGGCCGATCATGCCGTACAGGACAACTCCGGCGCCGCCGATCACACCGGGCGGAACCGTGTGCACGGCCTCGCCGAACTTCGGGATCAGCGACAGCACCAGGGCGGTGGCCGCGGCGACCCAATAGACGGCCGTCGAATAGACCTTGGTGGCCGCCATCACGCCGATGTTCTCCGCATAGGTGGTGGTGCCCGAACCGCCGCCGGCCCCGGCCAGGGCGGTAGCCAGGCCGTCCGCCATCAGCGCCCGGCCCATCGACTTGTCGTAGTTCTGGCCGGTCATCAGAGCCACCGACTTGACATGGCCCACGTTCTCCGCGATCAGCACCAGCACCACCGGCAAGAACATGGGCAGGACGGCCCAGTCGACCGTCGGCGCGTGGAACTCAGGCAGACCGATCCAGGCGGCCTCGCGGATGGCCGCGAAATCGACCTGGCCTTGGATGAGGGCGGCGATATAGCCGCAGCCCACGCCCAGCAGCACCGACAGCCGTCCGATCATGCCTCTGAACAGGACCGTGATCAGCACAATCGCCACGACGGTGATCCAGGCGGTGAGGGGGGCCTGGGCCATGCCGCCATTGGTCTGGCCGTCGTTGTCGGTAGTCCTCCAGGCCGTCGCGGCCAGATTGAATCCGATCATCATGACGATGGTCCCGGTCATCACCGGCGGCATGAACAGGTTCAGCCAGCCCGCCCCGGCGACATGCACAACCCAACCGACCACCGCCAACAGCAGGCCGGCGGCCAGCACGCCGAACAGAGCCTTGCCCATGCCGTCGGCGCCGGTGTTGGCCGCCATGATGGGCGAGATGAAGGCGAAACTCGAACCGAGATAGGACGGCAGCCGGTTGCGGGTCAGCAACAAGAACAGGGCCGTGCCGACGGCGCTGAAGAACAGCGTCGTGGCCGGAGGGAAATGCGTGATCAGGGGCACCAAGAAGGTGGCGCCGAACATCGCCACCACATGCTGCATGCCCATCGAGATGGTGCGCGACCAGACCAGCCGCTCACCTGGCGCCACCACCTCCCCCGGCGGGATTTTCTTGCCGTCACCATGCAGGGTCCAAAGTGCCATTGCGGTGCTTCCAATCGCCGAGCCGTCTTGGGGAGGTTACCCCGCAAGAAGATTACCTCCCGAACCCAGGCCCAAAAAGGGTCCGATGCCGTCCGGTCGCGTCGCCGCTCGGCACTCAGCTTCGCCGGTCTAGCGCGGCGAGCCGGTCGGCCTGGAACCGCAGGCCTGCGTCCCCGGGCGGAATCAACACAATCACCGTCCCCTTGCGGAATATGCGGGATCACCGTCCCCTTGCGTGTTTTTTAGCGGAATTCGAATTCTTCGTCGCCTAGGGTGAAGACGGAGCCGGGGCTCAGTGAGATGTCGCGGTTGGGGGGGATGCGCTGGCCGTTGAGGGTCACGTGGTTGGTGGAGTTGGTGTCCATGAGGTAGTACTGGCCGTCGACACAGCGGATGATGGCGTGCGCGGCTGAGACATTGGAGTTGTCCTCGACCGCGAAATCGGCCCAGCTGGGATCGCGTCCGAACGAGAACTCCGCCTTCTCGATGACCGCCTGGCGGCCGGTGCGGCGATTGATCACAATCCGCCCCTTGGCCGGGGCCTCGGCCGGCGCACCCAACCCGATCAGGGTGGTGCCTTGGACCTGGCCGGGAAGTTGGCCGTGGAATTGGCTGAAGTCGACAGTGCCGCCGAAGTCAGTCCCCGCGCCGCTGGGCTGAGGTGATCCGGGCGGCGGCGGCGAGGCCGCCGGCGCAGGCGATCGCGGATCGCCCGGAGGCGGCGGGTAGGGCTGCGGGCCGGTGGGCGGCCCGGCCGGTGGGGCTTGCGGCGGGGGCGGCGGATAGGGTGGCGGGCCGGTGGGGGCGGCCCCGGGGCCACCCCCTGGAGGCGGTCCGGGAGGCGGCGTCTGACCAGCCTTCTTGGCGGCCTTTTGACGCCGCCAGGCCTCAGTGTCAGCCTTCGAACCGAACATGCCCCGCATAGCTGAGACATGCTTTTCGCCCGCAGGCGGCGCCGGCGCGCCCGGAGCGGTCAAGCCGCCCGCGGCCGGGGTTGGCGCGGTTCCTTCCGGAACCGCCCCCTGGCCGGCCTTCTTGGCGGCCTTTTGGCGCCGCCAGGCCTCAGTGTCAGCCTTCGAGCCGAACATGCCCCGCATGGCCGAGACCTGTTTCTCCCCGCTGGGCGGGGCGGCCGCCACCGGAGGAACCGCGATCCCGCGTTTCTTGCCAGACGGCGGTTGCTGAAACGCCGGTCCGCCAGGCACCGCGAACCCGGGATCCGCCCCTTGGGCCGGCCTGCCGGTGGGCGCCGGAGGCGGCGTGGCCGGCTGCTTGGCCGGGGAGGACGGAACCGACTGCCAGGCCGGGGCCGGCGCCGGCGCGGAGGCCGCGGGAGGGGGCGCCGCCCAGGACGATCCGGGAGCCGCGGCAGTCGCGCCCGGCGGCGGCGAACCGGGACCGGCGCTTCCAGCCGGCGGCGCCGGCTCGGGAGCTGGCGGCGAAACGGGAGCGGCGCGGTGCCGGCCGGCGCCATCGGACGCGCCCACCACCGCCGCGACCTGCTCGACTGTGGCGTCAGGTTGGTTGAGCAGGCTCATCAGCTGTCCATAGAGCTGATAGCCGGCGCCGGTGCGCAGGACCGCCCGTCCCAGAATGTCACGCAAGAAGGCCAGCAGGTCCAATCGGTTGGCTCGGACAATGGGCAAGCAGATCAGTTCGCTGCGCTGTTCGGCCACAGACACAAACACGTAGTCAGGGTTCAGGACCACACAGTTGGGCTGGATTTGGAACCGGCGCAGGCTTTGCCAGCAGGACACGATGCCGCGCACAACAGACACCAAGGTCTCTTCCGGCACCGGCACGGCCAGGAACTGGCTCAGCGGTATGCGCGAGGTGACGTTGAAGCGCAGTTGTTCGGCGCCGAATTTGTCCAAGCGGCTGAGCTTGGCCAGACCCGGGACATCATTCGCCAACTGGGCGTTCAGCGTACGCTCATCGAGTTGGACATCCTCCAGCACATCGAAGCAGAGGTAGCTGCCACCGCCACTTGATTGGTACGTCAGCTCTTGCACGATTCCTCCCGTCCAGTATTCATCCGATGAACCCCGTGAACTGGATGATGGTGTATCCCCGGTCCGTCTGCACAACGGCCTCGCCTGAATCGGTCAGCGGGTAGGCGTCCAAGTAGGATTCCTCGCCCAGTTGGCGACCGTCCTTGTCAACGTAGGTCCATTCCTCGCCGTGACGCACCGGCATGGCGGCGCCGACAAGCGCGCGGGCCTCATCCGCGGTCGAGCGGGCCACCACTTTGCCCTGTTGGTCGATCGCCTCCCACTTGCCGTCCCGCTGGCCGATCGCCGTTGACGCCGCGAACACCGAGACCTCGTCCCAGGAGCCGTCGCCGATCCGCTTTCCGGCCAGGTCATACAACGTCCAGCGGCCGTCCTTCTTGAACATGACCCGATCTTGGTCCGTGCAGACATCGGATTCGGCGCAGGCCACGTCACTGAAGCTTGGTTGCACCACCATCTTGAACTCTGAGTCGACCAGTCCCCACTTGCCGTCCTTCTTAACCGGCGCGACACCGCCCAGGAACGGCCGGGCGTCATCGTACTCGAAAGCGAAGCGGGTCAGGTTCTGATCGACAAAACCGTACTTCCCGTCGATCTTGGCCACCGCGTAACCCTCCGAGAACGAATACAGCTCTTGGGCGGCCTGCTCCGGGAAGGCCTGGATGCGGTCGCCCTCCTGGTCGATGAAATACCATTCGCCGTCCGTTTGGACCGCCGCCCAGCCGTCAATGAAGGCGCGCGCTTGGTCGAATTGGACGGGGATGGCCATCCTGCCGCCCTTGCCCAGGTAGCCATACTTGTCGTTCTCTTGGACCTTGAAATGATCGCCGGACTTGGCGAAAATGCGCTGATAGTTCCCGTCCGAGCGGGGGAAGGACTTCCAGGCGCAGCCGTCGTAGAGCGCCAGCGCGCCTTCGTCTTTCTGGACCGTTTTGGAGGCCGCCTTGTAGGCCCTGACCAGCTTCTGGCAGGCGTCCTGGTCTTCATACAGGGTCAACAGCCTGACGCCCAGCTTGACATCGGCGGGGAACTGGCCGACGGCCTTGATCAGCGCCTGTTCGTAGGCCTTCTCGTTGCCCAGTTCCTCCAAAGCATCCGCCAGGCCGTAGTACCACTCGGATTGATCCGGGGCCAGACTGATCGCTTCGCCATACAGCGGGACGGTCCGCTTGACCAAGTCCAACTCCAAGGCGTCGTTGATTTGCGTGCGCAACTGGGCCAATTCCTTGGCGTGGTCATCCGGACGCCTGGTCAAGGCCATGAACCAACTGGTGGCGATCAGCGCTGCCGTCACCACCCAGATCACAATTCTGCTCAACAAGTTGCCTGCGCCCTCCTAGAAGCCCAGCCCTAAAGCCACCAGCACCGCCACAAATGTGAAGGGCGCCAGGGGCAGCGCGTCCTTGCCTTTGCGCTTTCGGAACACGACCAAACCTAGTCCGACCACTGCGGAAAGGAAAAGCGAGATCAGGATCAGCGCGATCACGCCGGTGAACCCGGCGCAGGCCCCCAGCAGCGCGTAGAGCTTGACATCGCCGGCGCCCAGGCCGCCGCGGGAGACCACTCGAACGGCTAGAAACGCCAAAGCGGCCAGCCCGAAACCCATGGCTTTGCCGCTCAGCACCGTTCCCACAGCGTTCCATGGGAGCTGGTCGGCGTCATTGATCTCCACCCAGACCTGGACGCATTGGATCACCAGCGCCACGCCCGCGAAGGCCGCCAAGATGACCAAGAGCGCGTTCGGCACCAGTTGCAGCACACTGTCCACAACCGCTATGAAGGCTGTGGCCACGGCGATCGCCTGCCACATCAGCACATGGCCTATGCCCCAGCGCTGGTCGAGGTGCCAAATGCCGGCCTGCACCAGCCAAACTGTCAAGCTCAGGACGGCCGTCACCACGACAATCCCGATCTCGGACCAGCGCAGTTGGAGGGGGCCGAGCTTGACCACGATTCGATTGATCGGCCGCCAGCGCAGTTTCGAGACCCAATGCTTGAGCGCGTTGTTGAGCCTGGGGTCACGGCGCCCGTAGCGGACCAGCAGCACGGTCAGCCCGGCCCACCAAACCAGGCCTAGGGCCGGTCCGGCCACGCCTCAGCCGCCCTGACCGGCTTGGTCGCCCATCCAGGCCCGGGTGGAGCCGGTGGAGCAAACATGGACCTTGGTGTCCAGATTGAGGAAGTTCTCCACCTCCACGTCGTAGCAGGCTTGGATGGTGATGTTCCAAGAGTCGGAGGCCTCGCCGTCCAGCACGGGACCGAGGAAGTTTGGCGTGTAGAAGGTGATGCCGTCGAAGCCGTCGACCACCCCGAGCCCGGACAGGTAGGCGTTGACGTCAATGCCTTCTTCGCCGCGCAATTGTTTCTCCACCAACGCGCCCACCATCTGGCTGGCCGCCCAGTCAAGGCCGTCCCTGGCCACCAGGGCGGCCAGTCCCATGACGAAGGCGGTCGGATCACCGGCGACCTCCCGGATCTCATCGACGGCATCCCCTCCGGCCCTGATGGCGTCAATCAGGTTCGAGGGATCGACCGCGCCGATGTTCCCACTTTGGAGGGCGCCATTCAGCTCGTTGTAGCCGGCCATCATGTTCTCGAAGTTCGTCGTCACCGACTCGATGGTGTTCTGCGTGTTCTGAGCGTCCTGGGCCATACCGGTGGCCGCTTGGTCCAGGCCCGCCATCCGCATCAGATACCCATAGGTGGACAGCTCCTTCGCGGTCGCGTCGACCGCGAACCGAACCCGCGCCTCCGCCACGCAGAAGTTGATCACTGAGTAGACAATCACGATCACCATGGCGAAGGCCGTGAACGCGATGGTCGCCTCGATCACGGCCGAGCCGCCCTCGCCCCGCGCCTCGCTCTTGGAGAACTCTCTAATCCGCCTCACGGCCCCTCCGATCTCAATCGTCTTTCCGGTCACCAAGCCTGTTTGGAACCGCCATCCCCGCAAGCCGCCAGGCCGCCAGCCAACAACGCCACCCCGGCCCCCACAGCCGCCAATCTCCTCAACATCGCCTCATGTCCCTTGAACACTCGAATCCGCCTCACGGCCCCTCCGATCTCAAACTTCTCTCCAGTCACCAAGCCTGTTTGGAACCATCATCACCGCAGGCCGCCAGTCTCAGGCCAGGTCGAAGGCGATCGTTTTGGTCTCGCCGTCCACAGTCAAGTCGAACTTCAAAGCGTCGAGAGAATTGGGCACCTTGTCGCTGTCGAGCATGAAATACCACACCCGGCCCCACACATCGGCCGCAGTAGAATCGGCGGGTGTGTAGGTGGGGCCGATCACAAATGTCTCGCCCAGCCGGGAGACATCCATCCACATGTCCTCGAACGCCACTGGGCCGCCGAAGGCCTTCTCCCAGTAGTCGAAGTCCGTCATCTGCTCTGTTATCGCGCCATCGTAATCGCGGCGTCGCTTCTCCAGCCACTCGCTGTAGACCGCGGCATCCGTGACCACGCCATCCGCCAACGCCACCACAGTACCGCTAGCCCCGCCCAGCTCGGCATTCGTGATACTGATCTGATGCGCGGGCTCCACCTGCTCCAACCGCGAAGCGACCCGTAGCGTGTTGCCAATTCTGGATTCGTCTGCCAAGTCGAGCATTAGGTTGCCGGGGATCTCATCCTCGCAATCGTCATCGCCTTTGACGTCCGCCCACAGGGCGTCCGGCCAGAGCGCGACCAAGGCCGGCCTGGGGGTGAAGTCGTCGCAGGTGTTGGCGGACACGTCCGAGCTGCCTCCCTCAGAGCCGCCACCGGAGTCCCCGGTGGCCGTGTTCTGGCCGCCGCCATTCACAGGCGTGTCGCCGTCATCCCCACAAGCCGCCAGGCCGCCAGCCAACAACGCCGCCCCAGCCCCTAAGGCCACCAATCTCCTCAACATCGCCTCACGTCCCTTCCGTGTTGGAACCGTCATCCCTGGCAGGCCGCCGGCCTCAGCGCAGTTCGAAGGCGATGGTCTTGGTCTCGCCATCCACAGTCAGGTCGAACTTCAAGGCGGCGTCAGAATTACCCGCCTTGTCGCCATCGATCATGAAATACCACACCCGGCCCCGTGGGTCGGCGTCGGTGTCGCTGCCAACTTCATTGGTGGGTCCAATCTCAAACGTCTCGCCCAGCCGGGAGACGTCCATCCACATGTCCTCGAAAGCTACCGGGCCGCCGAAGGCCTTCTCCCAGTAGTCGAAAGCTGTCATCCGATCTGTTACCGCGCCATCGTAAACGCGGCGTTGCATGTCTAACCACTCGCTGTAGACGGAGGCGTCCGTGACCACGCCATCCGCCAATGCCACCACAGTGCCATCAGCCCCGCCCAGCTCGGCATTTGCGATGCTGATCTGATGCGCGGGCTCAACCTGCTCGCACCGCGAACCGACTTGCAACGTGTTGCCAACTCCGGGTTCGATCGCCAAGTCGAGCCACAGGTTGCCGGGGATCTCATCTTCGCAGTCGCCATCCCCTGTCACGTCCGCCCACAAGGCGTCAGGCCAGAGCGCCACCAACTCCGGCCTGGGGGTGAAATCGTCGCAGGTGTTGGCTGCCACGTCCGAACCGTCGCCGCCGGAGCCGCCACCTGAATCCCCAGTCGCCGTGTTCTGACCGCCCCCATTCGGAGGCGTGTCGCCGTCATCCCCGCAAGCCGCCAGGCCGCCAGCCAACAACGCCGCCCCAGCCCCCACAGCCGCCAATCTCCTCAACATCGCCTCATGTCCCTTGAACACTCGAATCCGCCTCACGGCCCCTCCGATCTCAAACTTCCCTCCGGTCACCAAGCCTGTTCGGAACCATCATCCCCACGGGCCGCCAGTCTCAGCGCAGTTCGAAGGCGATGGTCTTGGTCTCGCCATCCACAGTCAGGTCGAACTTCAAGGCGGCGTCAGAATTGCCCGCCTTGTCGCCATCGATCATGAAGTACCACATCCGGCCCTGCGCGTCAGCCTTTGTGTAGTTGGCGACCTCATAGGTGGGGCCGATCACAAATGTCTCGCCCAGCCGGGAGACGTCCATCCATATGTCTTCGAACGCCACTGGGCCGCCGAAGGCCTTCTTCCAGTAGTCGAAGTCCGTCATCTGCTCTGTTAACGCGCCATCGTAATCGCGGCGTTGCAGGTCCAGCCATTCGCTGTAGACCGAGGCGTCCGTGACCACGCCGTCCGCCAATGGCACCACAGTGCCGCTACTCCCGCCCAACTCGGCATTGGTGATGCTGACCTGATGCGCGGGCTCCACCTGCTCCAACCGCGAAGCGACCTGTAGCGTGTTGCCAATTCCGGGTTCGATCGCCAAGTCGATCCACAAGTTGCCGGGAATCTCATCCTCGCAGTCTTTATTGCCCGGGATGTCCGCCCACAAGGCGTCCGGCCAGAGCGCGACCAACTCCGATCTGGGGGTGAAATCGTCGCAGGTGTTGGCGGACACGTCCGAACCGCCGCCGCCGGAGCCGCCGCCTGAATCACCGCTCGCCGTGTTCTGGCCGCCGCCGTCCGGTGGCGTGTCGCCGTC